>JAKPHK010000002.1 GCA_029550345.1 Pseudomonadota bacterium | reverse complement strand
CCGCCGTCAGGCGGATCAGGACTCACCCCAGATCGTAGAAATCCACCACCTTGTCCCAGGCTTCCTCGGCGGTTTCCACCCAGTGGAACAGGCCGATGTCGGCATGGTTGATCACGCCCTCGTCGGCCAGGGCCTCGAAATCGACGACGCGGTTCCAGAACTCCTTGCCGAACAGCAGGATCGGGATCGGCTTCATCTTGCCGGTCTGGATCAGGGTCAGCAGCTCGAAGAATTCATCGAAGGTGCCGAAGCCGCCGGGGAACACCGCCACCGCCTTGGCGCGCAGCAGGAAGTGCATCTTGCGCAGCGCGAAGTAGTGGAACTGGAACGCCAGGCGCGGGGTGACATAGGCGTTGGGGGCCTGCTCGTGCGGCAGGACGATGTTGAGCCCGATGGTTTCGGCCCCGGCCTCCACCGCGCCGCGATTCGCCGCCTCCATGATCGAGGGGCCGCCGCCCGAGCAGACCACGAACTGGCGCATTCCCTGTTCCACGATCGCGCGGGTCGAGGCGATGTGGCCCAGCTGGCGCGCTTCCTCGTAATAGCGGGACTTGGCGGCCAGCCGCTCGGCCACGGCCTTGCGTTCGGGCGGCGCGCTGGCCACCAGCTCCGCCGCCTGCTCGGGCGAGGGAATCCGGGCCGAGCCATAGCAGACCAGCGTGGAGCCGATCTTGGCCTCGTCCAGCAGCATCTCGCACTTCAGCAGTTCCAGCTGGAAGCGCACCGGGCGCAGTTCCTCGCGCAGCAGGAAATCCGTGTCGCGGAAAGCCAGCTTGTAGGCGGGACTGCGGGTCTGGGGGGTAGAGGTGTCGTGCGCCTCGACGAAACCGGCTTCCTGTTCGGCCTTGTAGAAGCGGCGCCGGTGCAGCCGCTTTTCGCGTTCTTCTTCAGTCATTGACGCCTCATCGCCTGTCTCGCGCCGCGTGTCAAAGGCCGGCGGTCGCCACGGTGGTGGCGGGCCGGAACAGGCGTTCATGTGGGAAATGTCTGGATGCCCCGCGAGGATTATAACCCACCTCCGCCACCTTCCGCCAACGTAGAGAAAACCCCTGTAACTCCTATGACTTGCCTATGACACCTTCCGCGCTTCGCCGTTGACGTTCGCCATAACCCACCCTAAAGTGTGGGGATTGATGTGGGGAAGCCAATGGGCAAGCTGACGGTTGCAAAGGTGCGGAGCGCAAAGCCGGGGCGGAATGCCTCTGGCCAGCCGATCAAGGCCGCCTTGCAAGATGGCGATGGCCTGTTCCTGATTGTCACCCCAGGCGGGGCGAAATCGTGGATGCTTCGCGTTCAGGTGAGCGGCAAGCGCCGGGACATTGGTTTAGGCGCGGTCGATACCGAGAGCGCGGGCATGGCCGCATTTGCGGCGGGCGATGATCGGCTGGCCGAAGTGCCGCTCATGCTGCGCAAGAACCTGTCGCTTGCGGAGGCGCGGGAGAAAGCCGCCGCGCTGCGCAAGCTGGCCAAGGCTGGCGGCGACCCCAAGGTTGAGCGGGACCGCCTGCGAGTGAAGGTGCCCACCTTCGCCGAAGCCGTGACCGAGACATACCAAGCGTTCAAGTCCGGCTGGAGCGACCGCACGGCCAAGGCCTTCAAGGCTTCGCTGGAGGAACACGCGAACCCTAAGCTGGGCCAATTGAAGGTGGACGCGATCGGGAGCGCCGAAGTCGTCGCCGCGCTGGCCCCGATCTGGACCGCCAAGCCAGTCATGGCCCGCAAGGTGCGCAGCCGAATCGGCCAGGTGCTCGCCCTCGCCAAATCGCGCGGCTGGCGCACCGATGCTCCGCCCGATGCCCGCGAACTGCGCGGCGGTGGCCTGTCAAATCAGCCGCTCGCCGGGAACTTCGAGGCGATGCCCTATCAGGACTGCCCCGGCTTCTTTGCATCCGAATGGGGCAAGGAACTGACTTCGAGTCGCGCGGCCATGCTGTTTGCGCTGTTGACCGGCAACAGGTCCGGTTCTGTCCGCAACGCCACTTGGGATCAAATCGACCTTGAGGCCCGCGAATGGCATTGCCCGCCCGAAAACATGAAGTCCAAGCGCGCGCATGATGTTGCGTTGTCCGACGCCGCCGTTGCCCTGTTGCGGCGATTCCAGCCGGACGCGGCCTTGCGCACGGGCCTGATTTTCCCCGGAGCGAAGCGGGGCCGCCCGTTGTCGGATATGAGCCTCACGAAAATTCTGCGCCTCGCTGGCCGGGAGGAAACCGTGCACGGCTGGCGCACTTCCTTCCGATCATGGGCGGGCGAGCAAATGCCGCATATCCCTTGGAACGTGGCGGAACTGGCGATCAGCCATAGAGTCGGGACCACGGTCGAGAAGGCATACAACCGGGCGGATTACCTCGCCATGCGCCGCGCGCTGTTTGACGGCTGGGGCCTGTTTGTTGCCCCCGCCCTGTCCGGCGCTGCCTCGAACGTCACGCCGATCAGAGGAGTAACGGCATGATCCACTATGACGCATGGGGACTGCGCGCACGTGAAGCCGCTCGCCCGCACATGAGTAGAGTAGCCAAGGCGCGACGTTCTTTGGCCAGGCTGGACAGATACGCGCTTGAGGCCATTGCCGAGGCGGCAATCTCCATGCTGGACGAAATGTCCGATCCAGATGAGGATTGTTGCACGGCAGGCGATGACGGCTGCGGGCTATTCATGGGCGGTGAACTGCGCGGCGCACATTGGGGCAGTCATTGGGAAGGCGGGGGCGTTGATTCCCCTATCCCCAGCTACGGCGATGACCAACGCGACCTCATGGGGCCATTCGGGGTTGCTTTCCGTGTCGAATGATTGCGCCAAAGCCGGTAGATGAGTGACGGCAGGGGATAGGCTGGCCAGCCGACAAGCGCGCTTCCCACGCGCTTCCCCTGCCCACCTTGGGAACCGCTTGGGAGGCGGCATGGCTCGATACGATGATGGCAAGCGCGGCTTCGGCGTTGCCGATGCTTTGGGGTTGAGTGAAGCCTGGCAGCAAGCCGAGGCAAGGCAGTCTGCCGGAACACACGAATTCCCCGTTGCGGAAGCCCCGCCCGGAATGCTGGAAGCATTACGAGTGTTCGTGCCGTCCGACCAATTGGAGCGAGTTGTGCAATCGCAACTGCGCACAGAGGCGGTTGAGCGCGCGATGCTGGAGGCCATCCGCACCGCACAGCTTCCGCTTTGGATCGCGCCGATAGAGGGGGCGCACGAGGAGCGACTGGTAGCAGCGAATGCCCTGTTTGAATTTCGCCGGGAGTCGCTGATTGCAGGCTGCTATCGTCCATTCAATGACGTGACAAACCCGGTCTATGGCTATCCGTTGTTCGTGAAGCGGGCCGATTGGGAGCGCTTCATGCTCCGCTTCGATATGCGGAACCAGCCTGTCCAAGCGGACACCTCCACGGCTGGTGCGGAAAGCCAGTGCCGGGAATGGCTGGAGAGAGCATTCGCCGATGATCCCGACCGGCGGCGCAACAAGGGCAGTTTCCGCGAAGCTGCACTTGCCGAGTTTGCAGGCAGGCTTTCCGCGCGCGGCTTCAACGATCGCGTTTGGCCCGCCTTGGCGCAACGGCACGGCAGGGATGGGGCGGGCGCCAAGCCGAAATCATAGCAGCGATTCGATTCGCCAATAAATCGTGGCGGCTATTTTGGCGCCGCCTCGCAAGCAATTTCTCCGTCACCCGCCGCGCAATTCCGCCGGTGGCTCGCGGAGCAAACTACCATGAAAGAACCGATTGCCCTTAGCGTCTCGGATTCCGTCCAGGCGTCCGGCCTTGGCAA
>JAKPHK010000088.1 GCA_029550345.1 Pseudomonadota bacterium | reverse complement strand
AACCAGGCGAAGGCGCGTTCATAGGATATCGGGCCAAGCAGCACCTTGGCGCTCTTGCGGCAGATTCCCAGAGCGGCTTCCTGACTGCCGTCGCGGTGGTGCAGGACATGGCCGAGCTGGGTCAGCATCCCATCCTTGAACCAGCGCAGCAGCGCGGCGCCCTCACCATCGCTGCAGCGATCGGCATCGTCTGCCATTGCCGCCTGCATCTTGGGCCAGTCCGCCACCGCCACACGAACATCGGCGAGGGTGGCGGCCAGTGCCTGTTCCAGAGCCCGGCGCTGGCGGGCATCGCCGCGCTGGGTTTCCAGATAGACCATCGATTCGCGCTTTTCGCCGGCGGCGTCGCCCTCGACGATTTCGCTGAGCTGGCCCTTGGCATCGCGGCGGACAGCCACCACCGGATGCAGCAGCCGGTCGATCGCCAGGCCGTGGGCGGCGACCGTGGCCGCGATCGAATCGACCAGGAACGGCATATCGTCGTTGATCAGCGCCAGCCGCATGAAGCGCTCACCCGCGGCGCCGGCCACCGATTCGATCGCGATCGTTACCTTACCTGCCTCACGTTCGGCAGCGGCGGTGACCATGAATTCGGCGGCCCGTTCCAGCGCACCTTTGGCGAAGGGAGCGTCACCGGGCAGCAGGGACACATCGAGACGCTTGGCCAGAACCTTTGCGAGGGCGGACTTCGAACTCATCGGGGCACACTCCTTGAGCGGCCGAGGCCGCTCCTCCTGCCTGTTATATTATTGCCGACTTACGTAGCATTTTTACGCACTCTAAGGCAATGTAGTCTCAGCCGCAACCAAAATGACCCTAGGGAAATAGCCCTATGACACGGCCTTCGCGGTTATTTCGAGCGATCTGCGGCGCAGCGCCGGATCGTATGTCGCGCCCGAAACGATGATCTCATCCGCACCGGTCCGCTCGGCGAACCGGGCAATTGCGTCGCGTACCGTTTCGGACCCGCCGACCGCGCTGGCCTGGCGCATATGTTCCAGCATGGCGAGCTGACCCGGCGGCAGGCTTTGGCGATAGCCGGGCAATGGCGGTTTGAGCTTGCCTGGATTACCGCTGCGCAGCGCGACAAAGCTCTGATCCATCGAGGTGGCGAGCAGTGCGGCCTCCTCGTCATCCTCGGCCGCGATCACGGTCATCGCGGCCATCACGTGCGGATGCTCAAGCCATGGCGAAGGGCGGAACTGGCGGCGATAGACTTCCAGCGCCTGATCTAGATAGTCCGGCGCGAAGTGGGAGGCGAAGGCATAGGGCAGGCCCAGCATCGCCGCGAGCTGCGCCCCGAACAGGCTGGAACCGAGCATCCACAGTTGCACCGGCGCACCATGCCCGGGGGTGGCGCGGATCGGCAGCTCCGGCTCTCCGGTCAGCAGTGCGCGCAGCTCTACCACATCATGCGGGAACTGCTCCGCCGCCCGGCCCAGATCCTTGCGCAGCGCCTGGCCAAAGCGGGCATCGGCGCCGGGCGCCCGCCCCAGCCCCAGGTCGATCCGGCCCGGAAACAGCGCGTCGAGCGTGCCAAATTGCTCGGCAATCACAAACGGGTTGTGGTTGGGCAGCATGATCCCGCCCGCGCCAATTCGGATCGTGCGGGTGGCCTGGCCGATATGGCCGATCACCACCGCCGCAGCCCCGCCCGCGACGCCTTCCATCGCATGGTGTTCGGCCACCCAGAAGCGCTTGTAGCCCGCCGCTTCGGCGCAGACCGCCAGTGCGGCGGCATCGTGCAGCGCATTGCGCACCGTACCGCCTTCGCGCACGGTCACCAGATCTAGGACGGAAAGGTCGATCACTTTGCCGATGGTGCGGCGGCGGGCCCCAGTTGGTCAAGGTATCCCTGCGCGGTTTTCGCCGCGTCGCTGCCCGGGGCGGCCACAATCACCGACTGCCAGCTCTTCCGGGCGGCGTCATCATGGCCGGAAAGCACCGCGATCACCCCGGCTTCAAGGCCGATTTCAGGATCGACCGGAAACAGCTGTGCAGCGCGCTCGATTTGGGACTGAGCTTCGGCCAGCTTGCCCTGGCGGCGTGAGAGTGTAGCCGAAAGCAACCAGGCCTGATGGTTGTCGGGGGCGAACTCCCGCGCGTCGGACAGGGCGGCCTCTGCCTCGGGCAGGCGGCCCAGCGCAACCAGTGCCCGGGCACGGTCGATCTCGATCGCGCCCTTGAGATCACCCTTGGCGCCGCCCCGCGCATCGGCCCGAGCCAGATCGAGAGCGGCAAGACCGGCCTCCGCATCGCCCGCGGCCAGATCGGCGTTGCCTGCCAGCGCCGCCAACCGGGCGCGTTCGTCTGCATCGGTCACGGGGGTGTCCTCGCGTGCGGAAAGGAACAGCGCGGCGGCTTCGCCCCAGCCGTCGATCCGGGTCAGAGCGAGGGCATGGCACTGCTTCGCACCTGCGCGGTCCTTCATCGTCTTGGCCTGGGCCAGCCAGCCCTGCGCCAGCTCGATCCCATCGGCGGGACGCGCCATTGCAAGATCGAGGCATTGTTTGAGCGGATCAGGCTGCGCTTCGGAATGGGGCATGGCCGCGGCCTCGGTTCTGGGTTTGGGAATTTGCAGCGGAGCTTGCGGCAGGGCACCACCGGGGCCGACCTGGGCGATCAGGGGAAGCAGCAGGGCAAGGGGCATTGATTTAAGTCCTTATCCCAGTGCCGCGATGGTCCGCAGCAGCAGGGCAATGTCGGCATCGCGGCTGAGGCGATGATCGCCGTCCTTGACCAGCGTCACCTGCACATCCGCTGAACGCAGCGCCTCTGCCAGCTGGAGCGAAAGCTGCCATGGCACGTCCGGGTCCTGCTGGCCGTGGATCAGCCGCACCGGGCAATCCAGTGCGATTTTGCCGTCAAGCAGCAGGTTGGCTTGCCCGTCGCCCCAGAAGGCGGGATGCATCGGGGTTGGCTCAGGCCCATAGGGATTCGCGTCAAACACCGTTTCGCCCGCGGCCAGCCGGGCCTTGTCATCCGCGTTGCGGCTCCATTCGGTAAAGTCTGGCGCGGTTGCGATCCCGACCAGCGCGGCGATCCGCTCTGGCTTGGCCAGCGCCGCGAGCAGCATCAGCCAGCCGCCCATCGAAGATCCGATCAGCACCACCGGGCCGCGGCACTGCGCCGCGATCATCGTCAGCACTTCGTCCCGCCAGCCGCTCAGCGTGCCTTCGGCGAAGTGGCCATCGCTTTCACCGCAGCCGGAATAGTCGAGCAGCAGGCACTCGCGTCCCTGTGCCGTGGCCCATTCGAACACTGCACCGGCCTTGCCGCCGGCCATGTCGCTCATGTAGCCAGGCAGGAACACCAGCGCCGGGCCGCTGCCGGGGGTGTGGCGGAAGGCGATCCGGCGGCCGTCGGGCAGGGTGTGAAAACGGGTTTCGTTCATCCTCCCTTCCTGCCGTGGTCGTTCAGGCAGATCAATCCTGCCATTGCCCCGTAACGAATGCAGGCTACGCTGCCCGCAACAGGATCAGGGAGAAGCCGCCGATGTCGTTCACCATGCCGCCCGCCGCCGCTGCCGAAACCCCCGCGCTGGCCGCCGATCGGCGCAAGGCGCTGAAGCTGGGCCTTCTGGGACTGGTCGGGCTGGGTTCGGCTCCGGCATTGGCGCAGGGGGCCAGGGGGTTCAGCCACGGCGTTGCCAGCGGGGAACCGGGGCCGGACCGGGTGCTGCTGTGGACCCGCTATGCCTCAGCCGATGAAGCCCGGCTCAAGTGGGAAGTTGCCACTGACGACGCCTTCAGCCAGATCGTTGCGCAGGGTGATGCCCTGGCCTCTCCCGCCAACGATTGCTGCGCCAAGGCCTGGGCGCGCGGATTGCAGCCGGGGAAGTGGTATTACTATCGCTTCATCGCCGCATCGGGCGAAAAGTCGGTCACCGGGCGGACCAAGACGCTGCCGGTCGGAAAGGTGTCTTCGTACAAGATCGCGGTGTTCTCCTGCTCCAACTATGGCTTTGGCTGGTTCAACGCCTATGGCCACGCCTGTGAGGCGAACGATTTCGATCTGGCGCTGCATCTGGGTGACTATTTCTACGAATACAAACGCGGCAACTATCCCAGTGAAAAGCAGGCTCTGGCCGAACGGGTCCTGCCGGTGGACGAGGCGGTGACCCTGGCCCAGTACCGCGAACGCTTTGCCACATACCGGGCCGACCCAGACCTGCAACGGTTACACCAGCTATACCCCACGGTCACTGTGTGGGACGACCATGAGACCGCCAACGACACCTGGAAGGACGGCGCCGAGAATCACCAGCCGGACGAGGGTAACTGGGCGGTGCGCAAGGCCGCTTCGGAAAAGGCCTATCGTGAATGGCTGCCGGTTTCGGACGATTACTACGCCAGTTACGAGGTCGGTGAACTTGCCACGCTGTTCCGGCTCGAAACCCGCCACATCGCGCGTGACAAGCAGTTCGAGCTGGGCAAGATCTTCGATGCCGCTGCTCCCGGCCAGGCCGAAGCCGCGCTGGCCTCGTTCCGCGACGGGGCCTGGCGCGATCCGGCGCGGACGCTGATGGGAGCGCAGCAGGAAGAGTGGCTGGCCAAGGGTCTCAAGACCTCGGCGCGGGCGCACAAGCCCTGGCAGGTTCTGGTCCAGCAGGTGATCATGGGGCAACTGGCCATGCCGCAGAACCTGGCCGAAGGGATGGCCGCGGATTCGCCCGACTGGCTGAAAAAGCGGATCGCGGTTTCGACTGCTGGCTCGCACGAAGGGTTGCCGTTCAACATGGATGCCTGGGATGGCTATCCCGCTGCGCGCGATCGGCTTTACAAGGCCTCGCTTGAGGCCGGGGCCAACCTGCTGGTCTTCGCCGGAGACAGCCACAATGCCTGGGCCTTCGATCTGGACCGCAAGGGTCAGCGCGTGGGGGTGGAAATGGCTTGCCATTCGGTAACCTCGCCGGGGGCCGAAGGTTCGATCCGCTGGCGCAAACCCGATGCCCTGGCCGCCGATATCGTGGCGGCCAATCCGCAGCTCAAGTGGTGCGATACCGCGCGGCGCGGCTATCTCGCGGTTGAACTGACGCCAAAATCCGCGACCGGCGAATGGCGCTTTATGGCCGGGATTCGCCAGAAAGGCACCGCGCTTGGCGGGACCCGGCGGATGACCGTGCTGGCCGGGCAAAAGCGGTTTACCGCTTCTTGAGGGCTGGTCGGCTAAGGCCTTGGCCATGGCCGGAAAAGGAATTCGACTGAGCGACTGGTTCGCCGGATCGCGGCAGGCCTTGTGGCTGATCTGGGCGCTGTTCGTGGTGCCCCGCGCGCTGCTGATCCTGCTGAATGTCCAGCCGTGGTCCGATGCCGCATATTACTTTGAACGCGCGGCCGAGCTGGCGGCGGGCGAGGGCTATCACGCCCCCGGCGGCGGGCCGACCGCCTTCTGGCCGCCGGGCTGGCCGATGGCGCTCAGCCTGGTCTTTCGGGTGTTCGGGCCATCGGTGGTGGTGGTCGGGCTGTTCAACCTGCTGTTCGCGGTGCTGGGCGGGCTGATCCTGCTGCAACTGGCGCGGCGGATCACCGGATCGGAACTGGCCGCCCGGCTGACGCTGTTGCTGATCGCGCTCTACCCCAACAATGCCGCCTATGTCCCTTTGGCGCTGACCGAGGTGTTCTACACCACCCTGCTGCTTGCGATCTGCTGGCTGCTGGTTGAGCAGCGCGACTGGCGCTGGCTGGCCGGGGCCGGGCTGCTGCTCGGGCTGGCGACGCTGGTCAAGGCGCAGACCCTGGTGGTGGTGCCGCTGGTGCTGGGCATCGCCGTGCTGCGCGCACCCCGGTTCTGGGCCGCCATACCCGCCACCATCGCCAGGGGGCTGACGCTGGGCGCGCTGGCGGCCGTGGTGGTCCTGCCGTGGAGCCTGCGCAACCAGCAGGTGCTGGGGCAATTCGTATTCGTATCGACCAACGGCGGGGTCACGCTGGCAACCGGCAACAACCCCAGCGCGACGGGTGGTTATGTCGATAACGACCCCGCCTATCTGGCGCTGCTGGAACGCAAGCACGAGCTGGGTGAAATTGCCTTCGATGCCGAGGCAAAGCGGCTGGGGACGGATTGGATCAAGGCCAATCCGGGCAAGTTCGTGGGCCTGATGCCCGCCAAGTTCATCAAGCTGTGGGGCCCCGATGGCGAGGCCATTTGGAGCTATGAAATGGGCGCGGCCAGCTACCCGGCCAACGCCGCGCTCTACACGGCGGTGCGCTGGGCCAATCAGGCGTGGTATTGGATGCTGCTGGGCCTGTTCGCGATCGGCGGGATGGTCCAGGCGCGGCGGCGCTGGCGTGGAGGCGCTGCGCTGTTCGACTGGTGGCTGCTGCCCTATGGCATTGCCGCCTATCCGACCGCGATCTGTCTGGTCTTTTCCGGGCAGACCCGGTTCCACTATCCGGCCATGCCGTTCATCGCGATCAGCGCGGCCTGGCTACTGGCCGATTGGCTTGGGCGCCGGACGGGCGCAGAGGTTGAGCATCAACCAATGCCGTGTTAAGGGCGCGGCCATGCAGACGGCCAATGCCCTTGTTCTGACTACTACCACCACCCCGGGCCACCCGGGGCGGGCCGCTTTCGCCTGAGGCGAAGCTGCCGCCGTCCGGGTTCGGGCGGTTGGCGTACCTTCCCGAACCTGCTGCCGATCTAACGCCGCCCCTTCCGGTGCGCGCCTGCTTGTGCCATGGCGCGGCCAAGCAAATGAGAGTGTCCATGTCAGAAGTTCTCAAGATCAGCCTTCCCGATGGTTCGGTGCGTGAAATGCCCGCCGGGTCCAGTCCCGCCGATGTCGCCCTGGCGATCGGCCCAGGTCTGGCCAAGGCCGCGCTGGCGGCGCGCGTCGATGGTGAGCTGGTCGATCTGACCCGGCCCTTCACTGGCGATGCGCAGCTTGCGCTGGTAACCGCCCGCGACGAGGCTGATGCCCTGGAACTGGCCCGGCACGATTACGCCCACGTCCTTGCCGAAGCGGTCCAGGCGTTGTGGCCGGGCACGCAGATCACCTTTGGTCCGGCAACCGATGACGGGTTCTATTACGATGTGATGGCCCCGGCCACGCGCGCGCCCTTCGGTATGGAAGACCTGCCCGCGATCGAGGAAAAGATGCGCGAGATCATCCGCGCCGACAAGCCGCTGCGGCGCGAGGTGTGGAGCCGCCAGGCCCTGATCGACAAGTGGAGCAGCGAAGGCGAGAGCTTCAAGGCCGAATGGGCCGCCGAACTGCCGGAAGGCGAAGAGCTGACGGTTTACTGGTCGGGCGATGACTGGCTCGATATGTGCCGCGGTCCGCACCTGCCCTCCACCGGAAAACTCGATCCTGCGGCCTTCAAGCTGATGCGGGTGGCCGGCGCCTATTGGCGCGGCGATCAGAACAACGCACAGCTGACGCGGATCTACGGCACCGGCTGGCTCAACAAGAAACAGCTCGATGCGCATCTCCACCGACTGGAAGAAGCCGCCAAGCGCGATCACCGCAGGCTGGGTCAGGAGATGGACCTGTTCCACCTCCAGGCAGAGGCGCACGGTTCGGTCTTCTGGCATCCGCAGGGCTATGTCATCTACCGCGAGCTTGAGGATTACATCCGCCGCGCGGTGCAGGATGCGGGCTGCAAGGAAGTGAAGACGCCGCAGGTGATGGACGCCCGCCAGTGGGAACAGTCCGGTCACTGGGGCAAATACCGCGCCAATATGTTCGTCATCCCCGATGAGGTGCCCAACACCGACGATGACGGCCCGGTGATCAGCGGCGATGCCGACTGGATGGCGCTGAAGCCGATGAACTGCCCGGCCCACGTCCTGATCTTCCGGCAGGGGATCAAGTCCTACCGCGACCTGCCGCTGCGGATTGTCGAGAACGGCTGCTGCCACCGCAATGAACCGCACGGCGCGCTGCACGGGCTGATGCGGGTGCGCCAGTTTACCCAGGACGATGGCCACATCTTCTGCCGTGAAGACCAGATCGTCGAAGAGGTCCGCTCGTTCTGCCAGCTGGCTGATCGGGTCTATCGCGATTTCGGTTTCAGCTATGCGGTAAAGCTGGCGCTGCGGCCGGAGCAGCGCTTTGGTAGCGATGCCGATTGGGACAAGGCCGAAGCGGAATTGCGCCAGGCGGTGATCGACGCCGGGCTCGCTACCGAGGAATACGGCTGGGAGGAACTGCCCGGCGAAGGCGCGTTCTATGCCCCCAAGCTGGAATGGCACCTGACCGACGCGATCGGCCGGACCTGGCAGGTCGGGACGATCCAGTCTGACCGTGTGCTGCCCGAACGGCTTGATGCCAGCTATATCGGCGAGGACGGGGAAAAGCACCGCCCGGTCATGCTGCACCGCGCGATCTTTGGGTCTTATGAGCGGTTCATCGGCATCCTGATCGAGCACTATGCCGGCAAGCTGCCGGTCTGGCTCGCCCCGACCCAGGCTGTGGTAGCGACGATCGTCAGCGATGCTGATCCCTACGCCGCGGAAGTCGCCGCGCAGCTCAAGGCCGCCGGGATCCGGGTCGAGACCGATCTGCGCAACGAAAAGATCAACTACAAGGTCCGCGAACACTCACTGGCAAAGGTTCCGCACCTGCTGGTCGTCGGCAAGCGCGAGGCGGATGAAGGCACGGTTGCGCTGCGCACGCTTGGCGCCGAGCATCAGAAAGTCATGCCGCTGTCCGAAGCCATCGCGCTGCTGCGGGCCGAAGCAACGCCGCCGGATTTGCGTTGATTCTGGGCCTGACCGAAGCCCAGATCGCCATTGCCCTGGCCGCGGCGTTGGGCGCCGCTTTCGTGCGGGGGCTGGCGGGGTTCGGGATGGCGATCCTGTTGGTTCCGGTGCTGGGTCTCGCCGTTCCCCCGGCTGAGGCGGTGGTGGTGGCGAACTGGCTGGGGCTGCTGATCGGGCTGGTCGGGCTGAAAAAGATCATCGGCGCGAGTGAGCGCAGCGCTTTCACCATTTCGGTGCTGGCGATGCTGGCGACGCCGCTGGGGGTCTGGCTGCTGGCAATCACCGATCCCGCCCTGGCGCGGCTGCTGATCGCCCTGATCGCTCTGGCCTCGTTCGTGCTGGTGCTGCTGCCCAAGAAGCCTGCACACTACGCTCCCGGCCGGGCCGAAACCGGCGGCACGGGAATCGCATCGGGGATCCTGACCGGCTTTGCCGGGATGCCCGGCCCGCCGGTGGTGCCCTATTACCTGCGGCGTGAAATCAGCCCGCAGCTGGCCCGCGCCTCGATGATGACGATATTCATGGTCACCTCGCTGGCCGGGGTCGTTTCGGCCCTCGCGCTGGGCGTGGCGACCTGGCGCGAACCGCTGTTCGCGGGCGTTCTGTTTCCGGCGGTGCTGCTGGGTAACTGGCTGGGGCACCTGGCCTTTGGCAAGGTTAGCGATGCCATGTGGCGCAGCTTTACCGGGCTGGTGCTGGGGCTTTCGGCAGCGGCGGCGCTGTGGAAGCTGTTACAGGCCTAGGGGCAGGACCTGTTAACCGCGCCATCGAGGTTTGAGTCAGAATGGCTCAGTGCCAGGAACGGAAGGCGATGGAATATGTCGATATTTCAAGACTTCCTGACGCAGCAATGGGCCATTCTGGCCAAATCCCTGCGGGGCGGCGGAATGACTTTCATCTCGCGCGAAAATTCCCTTGGAAAGGCAACCAGCCTTCCCGGCGTGAATTTCCGCCCGATATGTTCGTCATTCCGCCGCCTCGATGGCGCGGTTAATAGGCCCTGCCCCTAGGGCAGGCAGAGCCGGACCGGCTGCGACCAGGCACAGCGCGCAGCCGACCACGATCGCTCGCCGCAGCAGCTCAAGGCCGAGCCGAAGCCGGTCAACATCAGCAATCCTGGGCAGCTGGTCCATGGCGCGGTTCTGCGCTCTGACTCCTTAGTGAAGGGTAAACGTCAGGTCGGCTCGAACAGGGCCTTCAGTTCACGCTTCAGGATCTTCCCGTTGGCGTTGCGCGGCAGCGGCTCGGCCTGGAACAGGATCCGCACCGGCACCTTGAAAGCGGCAAGGTGGGCGCGGACGTGGCCTTGCAGATCGGCCTCGCTCGCCGTGCTGCCCGCCGCCAGCTGGACCACCGCGGCCGGTTCCTCACCCAGGGTGCGGTGCGGAATGCCGATCACGGCCGCGTCGATCACCGCCGGGTGATCGTAAAGCGCGTTTTCGACTTCGGAGGAATAGATGTTCTCACCCCCGCGGATCACGATGTCCTTGGCCCGGTCGGCGATGAAGCAGAAGCCTTCCTCGTCCAGCCAGGCGAGGTCCCCGGTGCGAACCCAGCCATCGACAAAGGTTGCCGCGCTGGCCTCTGGGTTTTGCCAGTATCCGGCAACGATCATCGGCCCGCGCGCCCACAGCTCACCGATTTCGCCGGAGGGCAGAACGGTAACTCCGTCCTCGGCCCGGATTTCAAGGTCGGCGGTGGCCACAGCCGGGCCGCAGCTGGTCGGGCGGTTGAGGTAATCCTCACCCGAATGGGTGGTGACCGTGGCGGTGGTTTCGGTCATGCCCCAGCCGTTGCCGGGCAGGGCGCCGAATTCCTCGAAGATCTTGCGGACCAGCTCGGGCGCGGACGGGGCACCGCCATAGCCGATGGTTTCGATGCTGGAGAGATCATACTTCGCGCGGGCGGGATGTTCGATCAGCTGCCAGGCGATGGTCGGCACCCCGCCGGTGGCGTTGACCTTTTCGCGCTCGATGATCGCAAAGGCCTTTTCCGGTTCCCAGCGGTACATGAAGATCAGCGTGTGGCCGCCCGCGATCGCTCCCATCATGGTGGCGCTGCACGCCGTGGCGTGGAACAGCGGGATCACCGTCAGCATCACCTTGCGGGCCGGGGCGGGCAGGGCCTCGCCCCGGCGCAGGACCGTGCGCGCGGCGGAATAGCCGCTGGACAGCACGTTGCTGGTGAAATTGCGGTGCGTCCCCAGCGCGCCCTTGGGGTGCCCGGTGGTGCCGGAGGTATAGAGGATCGTGGCCGGATCGTCGGATGCGATTTCCACCTGCGGCAGGTCGGCATCGGGCAGGTCGGCCCAGGCCGATGGCGGTCCGATCACATCTTCCAGCCGCGCTACGCCGCCAACAGGCGCGTCGGCGCGGGTGACAAGGATATGGTCCAGTTCGGGCAGCTCGGGAAGGTGCGGGGTGATCCGGTCCAGCCGTTCGGCATCGCAGATCAGCAGCCGCGCGCCCGAATTGGCCAGACCGTATTCCAGCTCCTCTCCGGTCCACCAGGCGTTCAGCGGCACGCAGATCGCGCCGATCCCGGTGATCGCGAAAAAGGCCACCGGCCATTCCGGCAGGTTGCGCATCGCCAAGGCCACCCGGTCGCCCTTGCCCAGGCCCAGCGCCTGCAGCCGCGCGGCCAGCGCGGCGACGGCGCGGAACCAGGCGGCATAGGATACCCGCTCATCCTCATAGATCACGAAGGTTGCATCGCCGTGGCTGCGCCCGTGGCGGGCCAGTGCGGCAAGGCTGGGCATGGCGTTCTTCCACACCCGGGTCGGCACCCCGCGAATTTCCACCGTCTCCATTTCGAACGGCATTCCGGGCGCGCAGAGTTTCTGCTCAACTTCAGCCACGGTGCAGGCCGGCCAGCCTGCGGGAATCGCCATCGCCTTGGTCACACGTCTCTCCCTGTCTTTGCCAGACAGGTAGCGCCTTAAAACCGATTAGCAAACCGCGATTGCGGCAATGTCAGGCGGCGATCGCCAGCCAGCTCTTGTAGAGCGTGTAGAGCGCAACCAGTACGATCATCGAAGCGAACAGGGTGTTGAGCGTGCCCTTGCTGCCCGAAAGGCGTTTGGCGGCCCTGGTCCCCAAGGCGCTGCCCAGCACGCCGCCGACGATGAAGCTCCCGGCGATGCCCCAGTCGAGCAGGCCTGAAGCGGCATAGTTGAGCGCGGTCGTCAGGCCGAAAGCGCTGACCGCGACCAGCGAGGTGCCGATCGCGCGATAGATCGTCATCGAGGTTGAGGCGATCAGCCCGGGCACGATCAGGAACCCGCCGCCGATCCCGAAAAAGCCAGACAATACGCCGGTGCCCAGCCCGAACGAGGCGACCTTGGGGAAGTTGTCGCGGTTGCAGACTACCCCTTCCACCCCTTCGTTGCCGCGGCCGCGAAACATCAGGCCGGCCACGACCAGCATCAGCAGCGCAAACAGGAACAGCAGCTTCTGCCCGTCAAAGGCCTTGCCCAGGCTCGATCCGGCGAAGGCGCCGATCACCCCGGCCACGGCATAGGCCCCGCCGCAGCGCCAGTTGACGTTTCCGGCCCGGGCGTGGTTTGCCAGCCCGATCAGGGCATTGGCGGCCACTGCCAGCGCCGAGGTGCCGATCGCCAGGTGCGGATTTTTGACGCCAACGAAATAGACCATCAGCGGCACGGCGAGGATCGACCCGCCCCCGCCCACCAGGCCGAGCGTGAAGCCCACGGCGACCCCGCTCAGCGCCGCCAGCAGGGCCTGCATGGTATCGATCACGGCTGGTCCGTTACAGCAGGTTCAGGGGCAGCTTGAGGTAGCTGACCCCGTTGGCTTCGGGTTCGGGCATATGCCCGGCGCGGATATTGACCTGGACCGAGGGCAGGATCAGCCGCGGCATCGCCAGGGTCGCATCGCGGGCCTCGCGCATGGTCACGAACTGGTCTTCGCCGATCCCTTCGTGGACCTGGATATTCCCATCGCGCTCGGCCGCGATGGTCGTTTCCCAGGCATATTCGCTGCGATCGGGGGCCAGGTAATCGTGGCACAGGAACACGCGGGTTTCGCCCGGCAGCTGCATCAGCCGCCGGATCGAGCGATAGAGCGTGCGGGCATCGCCACCCGGAAAATCGCAGCGCGCGGTGCCATAGTCCGGCATGAACAGCGTATCGCCGACGAACACCGCATCGCCGATCACATAGGCCAGGCAGGCCGGGGTGTGGCCGGGAACGTGCAGCGTGATCGCCGGGATTTCACCCAGCATGAAGCCCTGGCCATCACCCATCAGACGGTCGAACTGGGTCCCGTCGGTGGCGAAGCTGGCGGGTTCGTTGAACACTTTGGCAAAGGTTTGCTGGACCGTGGTGATCGCGGCCCCGATCAGCACTTCACCGCCCAGCTGTTCCTTCAGGAACGGCGCGGCGGAAAGGTGATCGGCATGGGCGTGGGTTTCAATGATCCATTGGACAGTGAGCCCTTCGGCCTTGATATAGTCAACCAGCGCCTCGGCCGATTTGGTCGAGATCCGGCCCGAAGGCTGATCGAAATCGAGCACCGAATCGATGATCGCGGCCGCTTTGGTCGCCGGATCGTGGACCACGTGGGTGGCGGTATAGGTCGGGCCGTCAAAGAAGGTCCTGATCACCGGAACCTGCCCCGATGCCCGGGCCTGTTCGACCTGTCGGATTGCCTGGTTCAGTGCGGTATCGGTCATTTCAGTCACTCGTCATGGGTGCCCTGCGCCGCCACGGTGGGGGCTGTGGCGGCGCAGGACGAGGGGTGGGCATCAAGCCCGGGCCGGCGTCAGTTGAACGACGCGCCCGGCTTGACCCCCAGTTTCTTGAAGATTGCCGCCGCCGGGCAGAACCCGGTGAAGCTGGCCTGGAACATATTCAGCCCGGCGAAGGCGGTCACCCAGATGAAGCCCGGATGGACCCAATGGGCCAGGGCCAGGCTGGCCAGAACCACCAGGCCGGCGAAACGAAATACGGCAGAATCGAGCGTCACGGCCTGTCTCCTCAGTGTTGGCGCAGCTTGCGCAGGCCCAGCGCCTTGAGCGCCATGGTTTCATAGAACGGTTCGCTGGTGCCGCGCCGGACCTTGTGCAGGAAGTACTTTTCGAACCCGATCTTGGCGAGGTGGACCCATTTGCCTTCGCCCGACCAGTTGAGGTTGCGCGGCGGAATCTGCGGTTCGGCCACAAAGGCCACGCCGCCATCGCCGAAATCGGCCAGGCAAACGGCGTTCCAGCTGGCCTCGGTATCCGGCTCCTTGCCATCGAGTTCGCGGGCAAGGTTGTGCGCGATCGCGGTGACCATCGATTCGATCATGAACCCGGTCTTGGGCACGCCGACCGGCACCGGGGTCGGTCCGACCGGCGGGATCGCCACGCAGACGCCCAGCGAATAGACGTTCTTGAAATTGGGGTTGCGCTGAAACTTGTCGGCCAGGATGAAACCGCGCGGATTGGTCAGCCCTTCGATCCCGAACACCGCGGGCACCCCGCGGAAGGCCGGCAGGATCATCGAGAAGCCGAACGGCAGATCGTGTTCGGCCTTGGTCGAGCCGTCCTCGTTAAGCTCGCTCACGTGCATCATGCCGTCTTCGACCTTGGCGATCTTGGCATTGGTGATCCACTTGATGTGGCGCTGGCGCATCTCGCTTTCGAGCAGGCCCTTGGTATCGCCCACCCCGTCAAGGCCAAGGTGGCCGACATAGGGCTCAGCGGTGACGAAGGTCATGTTGACCTTGTCGCGGATCTTGCGGCGGCGCAGCTCGGTATCGACGATCATCGCGAATTCGTAAGCCGGGCCATAGCATGAAGCGCCCTGGGCCGCGCCGATCACGATCGGCTTCGGATCATCCACGAACTTGTCGAACAGATCCGCGGCTTCGGCGGCGTGATCGGTCTTGCAGACCGAGGTGGTGTATCCATTCGGTCCCAGTCCTTCGACCTCATCAAAGGCGAGTTCGGGGCCGGTGGCGATCACCAGATAGTCATAGGCGACCGAACTGCCGTCGTTCAGCTCAACCCGGTTTTCGGCCGGGTGGACCCGCTTGGCGCCCACGGCGGTAAAATCGATGCCCTTGCGCTTCATCACCGGCGGCAGGTGCACCCGCACCGCTTCGGGATCGCGCCAGCGTACCGCCACCCAGGGGTTGCTGGGGACGAACCAGTAATCCTCGCCCTCGTTGATCACCATGACCTGGGCCTTGCCCTTCACGGCATCGCGAATTTCATACGCGGCAATAGTGCCGCCCAGGCCTGCGCCCAGAACCACAATGACCGGCTGTGACATTCCAACATCCCCTTCTGCGTGAAGTCCGGCGCCAGTGCCGTTTTTGCGACTCACCTTGCTATATGATGCTTGACGAATATACGTTCACCTGCATATAAGCAAGCGCAAATATTAGAGACAGCGATTCCCGCTGTCCAATCAAGGGAACGCAGGCAATGTCCTTCTTCGGTTTCGGAAAGCCAAGGCACCGCGAACTTACCGCCCGCCAACTCGATGGTCTGCTGCAGCAGGGTCGGGCGCTGGTGGTTGATGTGCGGGAACCGGACGAATTCGCTGCCGGGCACATTCCGGGCGCGATCAATATGCCGCTGTCGGGTTTTCGGCCCAGCCAGCTGCCCGATCCGGGTGACAAGATGCTGGTGCTGAACTGCGCGGCGGGTCGCCGCTCGGCCATGGCGCTCGACAAGTGCGGCGTGGCTCAGGCTGCGGTCGATACCCACCTGGCGGGCGGCTTTGGCGCCTGGCGCGCGGCTGGCCTTGCGGTTGAGAACTGAGGAGACGACGATGCGGCGCATGGGGGCCATGGCGGGTTCGGTTGCGGCAGCCTTGTTGCTGTCCACCGCGCTCAGCGGTTGCGGCGAAACCAAGGAGCAGGCCGCCGTCGTCAAGGCCCCGGCTGGGCCGCGTCTGGTCTTGCAGCCGACCGATACGACCGGCTGGCAGGACGTTCCGGCGGAAATCGCTACCCTGAAGGAAGCCCAGGTCTTCGCCCGAATTTCAGGTGTGCTGACTACGCTGGCGGTGCGCGAAGGCGATCTGGTCGGCAAGGGCCAGGTGATCGGGCGGATCGTTGATAATCAGCTGGGCTACCAGGCCGGGGCCTATGGCGCCCAGGCCGCGGCGGCTCAGGCCCAGGTGGCCCAGGCCGAGGCTGAGCTGAAGCGCGTCCAGTATCTTTACGATAAAGGCGTCTATGCCAAGGCCAAGCTCGATCAGGCGGTTGCCGCCGTCGCCACGTCCAAGGCTCAGGTTCGCGCCGCTCAGGCCCAGCAATCCGCCGTTGGCGCGGTCGCCGGGCAGGGCGCAGTGGTCGCGCCGTCAAGCGGGCGGGTGCTGCGGGTGCCGATTCCGGCCGGGGCGCCGGTAGCGCCCGGCGTGGTCGTTGCGGTGATCACTTCAGGGCCGACCATCCTGCGCTTGCAGGTTCCCGAATCGCTGGCCGGTGCGGTCCACCCCGGATCGCGCGTTGCCACTACCGCTTTCGGCGGCGGGCAGAGCGAAGGCCGGGTGGTAAAGGTCTATCCTTCGATCACCGCCGGGCAAGTCACCGTCGATGTCGAAATGCCCGGGATCGACAACAGCCTGATCGGGCGGCGGATGGCCGCCAAGGTTGAAACCGGCACCCGCAAGGCGCTGATGGTGCCCAAAAGCTATGTCGTCACGCGGTTCGGGATCGATTACGTCACGGTTCTGGGCAAGGATGGCAATGCCACCCAGGTTCCGGTCCAGACCGCGCCCTCCGGCACGGCGGACACGGTTGAGCTGCTGTCCGGCGTTGCCGCCGGCGATACCCTGATCGGATCCGCACAATGAGTTCGAAGTCCGGTCTGGGGCTTTCGGGTCGGCTGACCCGGGCGACGATCCAGTCGCCGTTGACCCCGTTGATGCTGCTGGCGGCGATCATCATCGGCCTGATCGCGACGATCACCATCGCGCGCGAGGAAGAGCCGCAGATCTCCGTGCCGATGGTCGATATTTCGGTTCAGGCCCCGGGCCTCTCCGCGCCCGAAGCGGTCGAGCTGGTCGGCAAGCCGCTGGAAACCATCGTCAAGAGCCTGCCCGGGGTGGAGCACGTCTATACCCAGGCCGAAGACAACGGAATCATGGTCACCGCGCGGTTTCTGGTCGGTTCTGACCCGGAAGTTGCGGTAACCCGGATCAACGAGCGGATCGGCGCGAACATCGACCGGATCCCGGTCGGCATTCCCGAACCGCAGGTCACCGTGCGCGGGATCAACGATGTGCCGATCGTGGTGCTGACCCTGACGCCCAAACCCGGCGCGCCGGGGCAATGGAACGATCAGGCGCTGTTCGAACTGGCCGGCAAGCTGCGGACCGAAGTGGCCAAGGTTCCCGATGTCGGGCTGACTTTCATCGTCGGCGGACAGCGCAATGCGCTGCGCGTCGTGCCCGATCCGGCCAAGCTGGCGGTGCATCAGGTCCCGCTCGGCAATGTGATCGAAGCGGTCAGCCAGGCCAACCGGACTTTCCCTGCGGGGACCATCCGTGAAGCCGGACAGGCGGTGACGGTAACCGCCGGGCAGACCCTGAAGAGCGCCGAAGAGCTGGGCCAGCTGACCGTCCGTTCGGCCAGCGGCGCGCCGGTTCTGCTCAAGGACGTGGCGACCGTGATCCAGGGTCCGACCGAGGATCAGGCCCGTTCCTGGCGCTGGGCCCGCGATGGCTCAGACCAGTGGGCGATGGCGCCTGCCGTCAGCCTGGCGATCGGCAAACGGGCCGGTGCTAACGCGGTGACCGTTTCGGAAAACGTGGTGGAACGGGCCGAGCGGCTGGAAGGCACGCTGATCCCGGATAGCGTCGCCGTTTCGGTCACCCGCAACTATGGCGAGACTGCCGATGAAAAAGCCAACGAGCTGATCTTCCACCTTGCACTGGCAACGGTTTCGATCGTCATCCTGATTGGTTTCGCGATCGGCTGGCGCGAGGCCGGAGTAACCGCGATCGTCATTCCGACCACGATCATGCTGACCATGTTCGCGTCAAAGATCATGGGCTTCACCATCAACCGGGTCAGCCTGTTCGCGCTGATCTTCTCGATCGGGATCCTGGTGGACGATGCGATCGTGATGATCGAAAACATCGCCCGCCACTGGGCCATGGGCGATGATCGCTCACGGATCGACGCGGCCGTTGATGCCGTGGCCGAAGTCGGCAATCCCACCATCGTCGCCACGCTGACCGTGGTTGCGGCGCTGCTGCCGATGCTGTTCGTTTCCGGGCTGATGGGCCCCTATATGGCGCCGATCCCGATCAACGCCAGCGCGGCGATGGTCTTTTCGTTCTTCGTCGCGGTAATCATCGCGCCGTGGCTGATGATCCGCTTTGCCCGAAAGGCGCTGGCCCACGGCCATGACGATCACGATGGCGGCAAACTCGGCGCGCTCTATCGCCGCTGGGCGGTCCGGGTGATCGCCACCAAGCAGGGGGCCAAGCGCTTTCTGATCGGGGTTGGCGTTGCCACGCTGGTCGCCTGCTCGATGTTCTATTTCAAGGCGGTGACGGTCAAGCTGCTACCGTTTGACAACAAGAGCGAGGTCCAGCTGGTGGTCGATCTGCCCGAAGGGACCAGCCTTGAATCGACTGGCCGGGTGCTGGAGCAGGCCGCGGCGGTGACCCGCCAGGTTCCTGAAGTGGTCGCGATGGAGGCCTATGCCGGCACGTCCGCGCCGTTCAACTTCAACGGACTGGTGAGGCATTACTTCCTGCGCGCCAAGCCCGAAATGGGCGACCTGATGATCACGCTTGAGCCCAAGGGCGATCGCTCACGCTCAAGCCATGACATCGCGGTGGATCTGCGCGAACGGCTGAAATCGGTGCCGCTGCCGACTGGCGGTGTGATCAAGGTGGTTGAAACCCCGCCGGGTCCGCCGGTTCTCGCCACGCTGCTGGCCGAAGTCTATGGCCCCGATGAGGACAGCCGCCGCAAGACCGCGATGGAGGTCGAGAAGATTTTCCGGGCGGTGCCGTTCATCGTCGATACCGATAATTCCTTCGGTCAGCCGCGCCCGACGCTGCGATTGGTGCCCGATCGCGCCAAGATCGACCAGTATGGCCTCAGCGAACGGGAGCTGTTCGATTCGATCGGCGCGCTGCTGGGTAGCCAGACGGTCGGCTATGCCCCGCGCGGGGCGGAGCGCGATCCGCTGCCGATCGAGATGGGGCTGGGCCAGCCCCAGCGGACCTGGTCGGCCTCGCTTGCCGCCACTCCGGTTGCGGTTGCCCCCAGCGGCCAGCTGATCCAGCTGGGCGAGCTGGTCAAGGCCGAGATGGTTCCCGGCGGTCAGGCGATTTTCCGCCGCGACGGGCTTGGCGCTACCATGGTCATGGCCGATCTGGCCGGGCGCTATGAAGCGCCGATCTACGGCCTGCTGGCGGTCGATCAGGCGATCGAGGATTTTGGCTGGCAAAAGGCCGGGCTGACCAAGCCGGATGTGTTGCTCAACGGCCAGCCGCTCGATGAAAGCAAGCCCGCGGTGCTGTGGGATGGGGAATGGGAAATCACCTGGGTGACCTTCCGTGATATGGGAGCGGCCTTCATGGTGGCCTTGCTGGGTATCTATGTGCTGGTCGTCGGACAATTCAAGAGCTTCAAACTGCCGCTGGTGATCCTCACCCCGATCCCGCTGACGCTGGTAGGGATCGTGCTGGGCCATATGCTGTTCGAGGCCCCGTTCACCGCCACCAGCATGATCGGCTTCATCGCGCTGGCCGGGATCATCGTGCGAAATTCGATCCTGCTGGTCGATTTTATCCGCCATGCTGCCGCCCCGGACAAGAGCCTGCGTGAGACCCTGCTTGAGGCCGGGATGATCCGCTTCAAGCCGATCGTGTTGACCGCTGCTGCGGCTATGATCGGCGCGGCGGTGATCCTGACCGATCCGATCTTCCAGGGTCTGGCTATTTCGCTGCTGTTCGGGCTTGCTTCTTCCACCCTGCTGACCGTGCTGGTGATCCCGGCGATCTACATAGTCTTGCGTGACGATGGGATACCCATCAAGGAGGCGTCATGACCAAGCCTGTCAACCTTGCCGAACTGAAGGCCAATGCCATTGCCATGTCCGGGCGGCTCAAGATCATGAGCCACCCTGAAAGGCTGATCATGCTGTGCCGGCTGGACGAAGGAGAGGCTTCGGTCAACGAACTGGTCGCGCTTAGCGGGCTGTCGCAATCGGCGGTCTCACAGCATCTGGCGCTGCTGCGCGAAGAGGATGTCGTCTCGATCCGGGGGGAGGCGCAGACCCGGTTCTACAGTCTCAAGGATCCGGTGGTCCGGGCGATCATCCACTCGCTCTGCGACATCTGCGGTGAGACCTGCGCGTAATTGATACGGCTTGCAGGGATGGGGCGGACGCCCTGTCCGCACCGACTATCTAAGCCGGCATGGCGTTGAACGGGACACCCTTGTCGGGCCGGTAATCCTGCGGAAGGCCAAGGATCTTTTCGGCGATGGTGTTGAGCAGCACCTCGTCCGATCCCCCGGCGATCCGCCCGGTCGGCGCATTGAGCCAGCTGGTCCCCCAATCGGTCTTGACGGAGGCGTGCGGGTCAAACGCCAGGCCCTCCGCGCCGCGCAGGTCCATCGCCAGTTCGGACAGCTTCTGGCGTGTGCGCACCGCAACCAGCTTTTGCAGACTGCCTTCCGGCCCCGGCTGCATCCCGGCCATCATCATCGCGAAGGCCCGGCGGGTAATCGAATCGAGCCCGGCGCGCATCGCATGATTGCGGGCGATCGCGGAACGGATTCGTCCGTCCTGAATTGCGGGCTGGCCGTTCAGATCGGTCTCCCGCGCCAGCCGGACAAATTCATCAAGGTGCGGGCCGAAACCGGCGCTGTCGGTGGCGATATAGCGTTCGATCATCAGCGTGTGCAGCGCCACGCCGAACCCACCACCGACTGCGCCAAGCCGCTGCGAATCCTCGACCCGGACATCGTCGAAGAACACCTCGTTCACGTGGCTGTCGCCGCCCGCCAGCTTGATCGGGCGAACATCGACCCCGCGGGCCCTCATATCGATCCAGAAATAGGTCAGCCCCTTGTGCTTCTCGACCGCGGGGTCGCTGCGGGTGACGATCACGCCATAGTCGCAATATTGCGCCCATGAGGTCCAGATCTTCTGGCCGTTCATTTTCCAGCCGTTTCCGTCGGGTTCGACCCTGGTGCGCAGCGCAGCCAGGTCCGACCCGCCCGATGGTTCGGAAAACATCTGGCACCAGATCTCTTCGCCGCGCAGGGCCTTGATCACGCGTTCCCTGACCCAGGCCTTGTCATCGCAGTAATGCATCACGATCGGCACGGGCATCCCCAGCGAAATGCCGAAGAACTGCACCGGCATACCGAACTGCATCTCCTCGCCATCAAAGGTGATCTTGTGCAGGTGGGTCAGTCCCTGTCCGCCCAGTTCGACCGGCCAGTTGATCCCGCCGAACCCGGCATCGTATTTCGCGGCCATGTATTCGCGGCCAAGCGCGAGGTCCTGCTCAACCGAATTGCCCTCGCGCGCCCGGCGGGCGAACTTCGGCGCCATCGCATCGAGGAACTTGCGGGCCTTTTCGCGGTAGATATCAAGCTCGCTCATGCCGCTGCTCCGTTCAGTTGATCGACCAGCACATCCTCCCAGTACAGCAGGTTGCCGCATTCCACTGCCAGGCTGCGGGCGCGGCGCATATGCAGGTGGAGGCCCAGCTCCCAGGTCACGCCAATCCCGCCGTGGATCTGCACACAGTCCCGCGCGCAGGTGTCATAGGCCTCGGTCGCGCTGATCCGCGCGTCGGCCGCTGCCAGCAGAAAGCCAGGCTGACCTTCGCTGGCCGCGGCGTGGATGCAGTTGGCGCGGGCGATTTCGACCAGACCATACATTTCCGCGATCCGGTGCTTGATCGATTGGAAGGCGCCGATTGGCTGGCCAAAAGCCTTGCGGGTGAGGGCATAGTCACGCGCGATGTGCAGCAGCGCCTCTGCCCCGCCAACCTGTTCGTGCGCGGTGACAACCGCCATCCGCGCCAGCAGGTCCTGCGCCAGGCTGCGGGCGGCATCGCCCAGCGCGATCACGCTGGCGGGGCTGTCTGCAAAGACCAGATCGGCATAGAGCCGGGAATTGTCATAGCTGGACACCGGATTGCGGGTGACACCGGCCAGTTCAGCCAGCACCAGCGCCGGTTGGCCTGCGCAATCGGCCCAGACCAGCGCCAGGTCAGCCTTGAGCCCTCCCGCAACCGCGGGCTTGGCGCCGTTCAGTTTTCCGTCGGCGTAAGTCACGGTGGCAGTTGGCGGTAAAGCGGCGGCGCCTTCGGCAAAGGCGGTGCACCCGGTCGCCTCACCGCCAGCCAGGTGGGGGAGCCAATGCCCGGTCAGCGCGGCATCGCTGCCCAGGATCAGACCCTGCGCTGTGCCGTAACTGCCGGTCAGGAACGGCGCGCCCGATGTTGCCGCGCCGCAGGCCTGTGCCACCAGTCCCTGCTCGATCAGGCCAAGCCCCAGTCCGCCGTGCTCTTCGGGGATAGCCAGGGCGGTCCAGCCCTGTTCGACAGCGGTATCCCAGAACGGCCGGTCGTGCTCTCCCACCTGTTCAAGCAGGTCCAGCAGGCGGTTCTTGTCCATCCGCGCATCGAGCACGCGGCGCGATTCGGTGGCGATGGCCTGCTGGCCCTCGTCGTACAAGATCGACATCGGCATTCTCTCCCTGCCCGCCTCTTAACTGTTCGATTAAGAAGGCGCAATGCAGGTGGAGAGGTATCGGGACGGGCTGATGGGTCGCGCTGAAAGAACGTGGAGCGGGTAGCGGGAATCACACATACGGCCTATATTCCCTATTTTAAGCCATTCCTTAGGGTTCCTTATCGGACCATACCCCCATTAATACCCCCACAAGCCGAAGGTGCATCGTTATGGGCGCTCAGACTTTATCGTTTTGTCAGGGCGCTAAAGGGTGCAATTATCGCCCCCGAGGAAAAGGGAGGCTTCAATATGAAGGGCTGGATTCTCGCCACCGTAGCTCTTGGCCTTTCGACTCCGGTCGCAAGCCAGATAGCAAGCCTTCAGCGCTCTCCCGAATTGGGCGTCGAAACGACTGTGCCGGCCGGAGGGATCGTCTATTCCTTTATGCGCGTTTACACGATCGACGGTGCGCGGCTTAATGCCAGCTCGGGTCCAGGTTCGTACATTAGAGGCCGGACCGTCGAAGCGAACACAGATTTGGTGCCAGTCAAGACCAAGTCGTTCTTCAAAGCGTGTGTGCCGGCCCCCGGAACGTTTGAACCCGAAGGGCCATGCTTCATGGATGATGACGGCGATGGACGATTCGATCGCCAAGCAACAAACGACTACAACATCGCGGCAAAGCTGAAGGTGCCCGTGCCTTATGTGAAGGTGCCAATTTCTGTGACTCGGGAGGACTCATTCAAGCGGGTGATCCTCTTCCAAGGCTCCACCTCAGATAGCCTGAGATTTTCCTATCGAGAGTTCTCTAACGACATGGCGCGCCCAGCTTTCACTGAGGAGTTGACGGTCCCGAGGGAGCCATTCCCTTCCATGATCATGATCAAAGATCTGCAGCTAGAAGTCTTGGGAGTCAGTGGAATGGGAATGCGGTATCGGGTGATCAGGGGCTACTAGATGCCCGGGTCCTACCCGGCAAAGCCGCCGGCCTAATGCGGTCGATAACCGCAAATTGCCCGTGAGCAGTCAATCGGACGATTGCGGGCAGTATGAAGTCAGAGTTTAGCCGGGGGTAGCTCCCGGCAACTGCGCCGCGCCTTTGAGCCGATGTTTTGAGAGGTACCGCAGCGCTTGCCGATGACGCGCCCGCCCGGCTCCAGCCGCGAGAGACAGAATTGTCTGGCCACGATCGGATCCGCTCCTTTGATAACGTAATCCAGCGCGGCTGACAGGTTCAGCGCGTGAAGGTCCGGGTTGCCAGTCTCCAGCCCAAGGCGTCCGCCGATCGGCTTGCTGTGGATCAGGCGGGCGCGATAGGGCTGGCCGGTGATGCTGCGCAGCCAGCGACGCTGCAAGCGGGAGACAATGGGCGCTAGCCCGGCTGGCACATGGGCGAGGATATGGACGTGTCCGCCCTTCCCCTCGCCGTTTTCGTGGACCCAAAGCCAAGACGTGCGCGAGCCATGGCGCGCCAGAGCCTTTGTCAGAAGGTCCAGGAAACGCCCCGTTGCTCCGGCCATGTCGGCAAGAGCTGTCCCCGCGCTTTCCCAATGAATCGTCACGAAACGGGTGAATGGCAGCCCGATCGCCAAAGCATGGGCAGCAGCAGCGATGAGGTTGGCCGCTTGCGCTGGTGAGAGGCTGTCCGTTTCGCGGCTGGCGCGGTTGCGAGGTCCGCCCCGCATT
>JAKPHK010000052.1 GCA_029550345.1 Pseudomonadota bacterium | reverse complement strand
GGCCTTCTTTCAGAGCAAGGCGCGCAAGCGCGGCGACGGAACTCAGGGCCACCCGGACGGCACTCTCCCGCTTGACGGCGGCGCGGCATCGGCTTGAGGCAGTGAAGGCGCGAACCGACATGCGCGAGTGGCAGATCAAGCGCCGCGAACGCACGCGGCAACTGATCGAACTGGGAGGCCTGGTCGTGAAAGCCGGACTGGTCGAACTCGCAGACGATGATCGCGCTACTCTATACGGCGCGTTCCTCACCGTTGCGGCCAAGCTCCGGGGCGAAGAACGGGAGCAGGCGCTGGTGCTATGGAAGCGGAAGGGCAAGCGGGCGTTTGAAATGGAAACCGAAATCGATCCGGTGCGATCGTCAGAACGGCGCGCGAAGGCAAAGTGAATGGACATTCGTGCGTCGCGCTGCAGGTGGACCGTGCGTCACGGTTTCCAGGATCGCCAAAACGCCAATCCACGCTTAGCATTTGCACGCAAATGCAAACCGGCATAGGAACGTAACCAGTACATTTCTGCACACTGCGGTCATTGAGCACTTGCTATCTGGGGACCTCCAAGAACCCCCTCGCCAAAGGCGGTTTGATTTGCTTCAGCGCGGCTGACGGAGGAATGGATGCGTCAGTGTCTGATTCAAAATTATCCTGATTAATTTCATGATCTTGCGATGCGTCTGGTGAGGAGTTGGACGGAAGCGAGGAAGAGCCAGGCGGTTGCCGATGCGATGGTCTGCTCGAAGTCCTTGGCGAGACGGCGGTTGCGATTGAGCCAAGCCAGAGTGCGCTCAACGACCCAGGGGCGCGGCAGGACCACAAAGCCCTTGGCGGCATCGGATCGTTTGACGATCTCGACGGTCCACTTGCCGAACTGGCGCAGCGCCTGCCTGAGTTTGTCCCCGCATATCCGCCATCGGCGAAGAGATGCCGCAGCCAGGGGAAGCGTTTGACGATGTCGCGCAGCACCAGCGGCGCGCCGTCGCGATCCTGGATGTCGGCGGTGTGGACTACGGCATGAACCAGATTGCCCTCGGTATCGGTGAGGATATGCCGCTTGCGTCCCTTGACCTTCTTGCCCGCGTCATAGCCGCGAGGGCCGCCGCTTTCCGTGGTTTTGATGCTCTGGCTGTCGATTACTCCGGCGCTTGGGCTGGCCTCGCGACCGTTCGCCTCGCGTGCGGCCATCAGCAAGCAATGGTTCAGCGTCTGCCACAAGCCGTTGTCGCGCCACAGGTAGAACCAGCGCCGCACCGTCGAGACCGGCGGGAAGCAGGGCGGCAGCATCCGCCACGGCAGACCGCCGCGCAGCAGGAAGAGGATCGCCTCGACAGTCCGCCGCATCGGCCATTTGCGCGGGCGGCCGACATGCGACGGCGGCGGGAAGAACGGCTCCAGAACGGCCCACTCCGCATCGGTTAAATCGCTTGGCAAAGCCAGTCCCGCGCGGGCATGATGCGCGCGAGTGGTGTCGGTCCACATCGTCGAACTCCGGAAGTTTGTTGCAAAACCCCAGAATCAACGATGAGGCGCGGCGTCAAGCTAACCCGCTGATACCACTCAACTTAATTTCGGATCAGGCACTAAGGCTGCAGGAATGTCAGTCAAATCGCCGCAGG
The DNA here is from genome assembly GCA_029550345.1 of Pseudomonadota bacterium. Classification (GTDB taxonomy): domain Bacteria; phylum Pseudomonadota; class Alphaproteobacteria; order Sphingomonadales; family Sphingomonadaceae; genus Novosphingobium. The sequence continues at coordinate 72,280 of JAKPHK010000052.1, read as the reverse complement.
AGTTGTCGCCAAAGCCTGAACTGGCCGACTGATAATTGAAAACATCGACTTCGAGATTATGCCCCCGATTGATCGGATCCGGCCAGTCCAATTGGTCGGGAAGCAGTAATCTCGAAGTCGGCTTCATTCCAGAAAATGCCTTCATCCTGTCCCGACAGCACACGCCCTATCAGCAGCTTGTCCCAAGGGGCCAGAAAACACGAGTCCACACGGCTTGACACAACAAAGGGGCTCGATAATCATGTAGGCCGAAAGTCGACCACGCTGGAAGCAGAGCGGATGTACGGGAACGGGGCAAAATGTAAAAACTAGCAATACCCCACCCCATATTTCGAGGTAGCCCGTATTGATGATTTCAATTTCAATAATCTTATGACCTTACACCCTGCCTTTATTGCTAAAGTCGGGAATATGAGGCATATATGCCAGATTCGGAGGCGGTTTAGTGAGTAAAAATGCAGTGCTTGGTGGTCTAACAACTGCCATGGTTGGTGTAGTTGGCTATTTGCTATACTCTTCAGGAGTTATTGGCAATAAGAGCGTTAACTACTCGCCTTCCGCTCAAAACGGGTACTACAATCAGGGCTCCGTTCCTCAAGGGCAACCGATGCCCCAGGGGCAGCCCATGCAGCAAGGTCTGCCTATGGCCCAAGCGCAGCCCGTGCAACAAGCGCCCAAGGCGCAGGCTGTGGCATCAATTGCGCCTAAGCAAGTCGCGAGTAATCCGCCGCCCGCCGCCCCCGCACCAGCCCTCGTGCAGACGCAGGACATGGCTCAGTTGATTGCTCTGCTCAACATGTTCGGTAATCCAAGTGGACCAGATCAAGAGTTGGGCTGCTATATTGAAGTACAGCAAGACAACGGCGGCACTTGGGTCGACCTGGCCCGTGTTAATGAAAAGTGTGTTGTCACGCCTTATGATGCAGGTGGCGCAAAGATACTAAGCCGTAAGAATGGTGAGGCCTTTTTTAATCTTTATGGCGGATCTTACTCACTCGTGCGTGTAGATAGTAATTTTCCTGACATCAACTTCTATCAACCGAAGTCTGCTGGGTTCTCATTTAGTCGTAATGTAGGCCCCGGCCCTACTCACACATGTATGGTCGCGGATAATTCGTTTCCTGGCAATTCTAACACCATTCGGGTCACTGTCTGCGTACAGTAGCAGTTAGACAAAAATTTGCGAAAAGTGAGTAAGGCTATGGCTACTGGTACGAGTAATTCATCCACTCTAACCGTCATCTTGGGGGGGGCAGTTGTGTCTTTGGGCGCAATTGCAGCATTCCTGTTCGTCAATAACCCGGCATTGCCTTCAGCTGAGCAAAACACCCTCGCTCAGGCAGTGGGGCCGCTTCCATCTCCAGCGAGGTTGCCAACCAAGGCGCAAACCGCTGATCAGATGAACCCGGCAAGGCTGCCTGACGCGCAGCAGGCTGAACAACAGGTTTCCGATCAACAATTGCCGCCACCCGAGTTTCCTCCGCTGCAGGCTGAGTCTCAGGAACAGCGCATGAAACCAGCTCAACCTGAAGTCACCCGCCTTCCGTCGGCCGCTGCACCAAACCGGGATCTTCCTGCTGACCACCCTTGCGCAGGAGAGATGGCAGGCTCTGACAGGTGTGAGTAGCAATGAACGCTCGGTGTTCAGTTGCTTTCAGGACCGTGACGAGCCGCCGAAAATAGGTGGCTCGTCATCTGCTTGCTGGCAGCGGCCATGCGCCGATGCCAAAATTCGGCATCATGCGAGGATGGTACCGCAAACCCGTCACCGTTCATGCCGGACATTCGACAACCGTCTCTCATGGTGCATTTGGCAACCAAGGGTACGACGAAGCATTGTCCAAACGGAGGAATTTATGAAGAAGATTGCGTGCGTCGCCGTCACGTGTGTGCTTTTGACTGCCTGTAACCAAAATCAACAGGATTATAAGCCGCAGGGGTACGATCAGGGGCAACAACAACAAGGCTATTACCCGAACCAGCAGGGCGCCATTCCTCAACCTCAGCAGCAGCAAGCCCAACAGCAAATGGCACCAGCTCCGGCGCCGCCAGCTGCATCTCCGAGCATCGCCTCTGCAAGCGGCACGCGGCAGGGTGGGTGTTACGTCTCAATTTCCTACTGGGACGATGCTACCATGAAGAGCGACCCTCCGCTCGTATTCAGCCAGACATGCACAATCACGACTACTGCCAATGGCGGTTTCACCCTGACTCCGAATGGTGGCGGGACCATGTTTTCCGATTACGGTGGCCCGGTAAACAGCGTCGAACTTGACGCAAGAGATGGCCGTGTCGATCTCAGCAATGGCGGCGGATTTACCGGAATGCGGCGCTCGAAGAGCGACAGGGCCTGCTGGAAGGGCGGATCCGAAGGGGCTGTGGTCGAAGTCTGCGCGCGCTGATTCGGCGCGATTGCACGTCCACGAGCTAAGCTGCTTCAGTTAGCGACAACATTGGCCGCAATCGGCTTGATGGCGAGCAGAGCTGCCTGATGGTAAAGGAAGGCGAAGGATAACGCCGGTAAGCAGAGCAGTTCCTCGCTATACCGGAACTAGAGCGGTTTCCGCTCATTCCGGTTCATAGCCGCATGATTTGAAGTAGTTGGTGCATTCGGCGGGTTGGAAGATGTCGACGAGCCTACCGATCAGGTCCCACAACCCGCTGACGGTACGCTCGCCCACTTTGCGGAGCATGTGCATGCTGACCTTCTTGGTCAATCCTGCCGCCTTGGTGGCTGAGCGGCAGGCCGAATGGAGTACAGTCACGTCGATCGGCCTCTCACCCCGGCCGGGAAACAGCCAGTCGGTGGGACGCGTCAGGCGCCAATAGGTCCGCAGGATTTCGAGCAGCTGCGCCGAGAGCATAACCGTGCGATCCTTGGCGCCCTTGCCGTGGCGACCCTGCAGCAGCATCCGGTCACTGTCGATATCCACCGCCTCCGATACGCGCAGTCCTGCGGCATAGGCAATCCGTTCAGGTATCTCGCCCCGGTTCAACGTCACGCCGTAGAAAAAGCGCAATGCGCACACGGTCTGGTTCAGCGACGGCGAGGAAATCCCCATCGATCCAGTTCGTGTGGAAACCGCTCTAAAGTCATAGCATTTCAGAAATCGCCCCCCCCTCCCCGCAAAGGGGCGACTGCTTGGCGGATTGAGTGATTCGCCCCCAAATTTCACCGCACACGGCGCGATTCTCCGTCAGTGTCGGCGGTGATTGCGGTCACCCCGCTTCAGTCGCAGAAAAATGGGAAAATAAATCGCCGCAATAGATCGCCCGGTGTTGGCGTGCGTATCCCTCTCTATCCTTCCATAGCCGTCTCTATCCTTATCGCGGTCAATGTATCCCTCAATACGCTAAGGTTAGCAGGCCAAAAAATGCGCTTGCAACGCTCATTTTGTTTGCCAATTGTTCCTCCAAGGGGGTGCCAACGACTGTCAGAGAATGGAAGCAAATCCCATGTCGAACCTTGAAAGAATCATCCGCCTTAAAACTGTGTTGGCCCGCACCGGGCTGTCCCGCTCAACCGTGTATCGCAAGATCGCCGAGGGTACTTTTCCCCACCAGGTCAAAATCAGCGTTCACGGCACCGGCTGGCGTGAGTCCGCCGTGAACCGCTGGATCGATGATCCGGTTGCATTCCGTGACGAAGGCGCGGCGCGGTGACAATGTCACCGCCGGTTGAGCCAATTTGTGTCCGGATCAACGACGCCGCTCGCATGATCGGCGTCGGTCGCACCAAGCTCTACGAATTGATCGCGGATGGTGAGGTCGAAACGGTGAAGCTGGGCAAATCCACCCGTGTCATCACCGCCAGCCTCCACCGTCTCATCATGCGGCAGCGCGGGCCGGAATAGGCTCGCCTGCTGCTTCGGCTGTATGATGGGCTATACCATCCAAATGCCGTGCCCACCGCGCCATCAGATCACGGCGCTTTTCGAGGAAATCTGTCCGACGGTAGGCAGCTTCGACCTGATTGGTCAATTTGTGCGCAAGTGCCTTGTCTGCAACTTCTTTCGGGAAATCGGTTTTCTCGGCAGCCCAATCGGTGAAGGCGGAACGGAAGCCGTGAACGGTCACACCTTTGATGCCGCCATCGCGCAACAATTTGGTCATGGTCATATCGCTCATGGGCTTTTCGCCGTCAGCGGAAAATACCAGTCCGGTATCGTTGGCGCGTTCATTCCAGCGCCTGCGCAGCAATGCTAAGGCTGGTGCTGACAATGGCACGACATGGGTTTCTTTTGCCTTCATCCGTTCGCCGGGAATGGTCCAGATCGCTTTGTCCAGATCAAACTCGGTCCAGACCGCAAAGCGAGTCTCGTTTGACCGCACAGCGTTGTAAATGGTGAAGCGCAGTGCATCCCGGCCAGTCGTCGGTGATGCGGTCGCCAGCGTTTCCATGAGTGCGGGCACGTCGGCATAGGGCATGGCTTCCAGATGGACGCTCTTGCTGGTCTGGCGCGGCAAGCCCTTACGAACCGACCGCAAGGACGCCTCGTCGTCCCGCCAGCCTTTGATATGTGCAAAGTCCAGCACTGAGCCGATGCGCTGGAGAAGGCGGCGGGCCGTTTCTGGTATTTCGAGCCAGATGGGCGACAGGACCTCGACCACGCACGCGCTGTCCACTTGATCGACTGGCTTGGTCCCGATCAACGGAAAGACATGGTTTTCGAAGCTGGAAATCCAGTTGGCGTAGCGCCGATTTTTCCAGCCTTCCTTCAGTGCGTCGTAGCAGTCGCGTGCAGCGGTCTCGAAGCTCGGCATGACTTTGCGCGCCCTGCGCCGTTCGGCGACAGGATCGGCTCCGTCGCGCACCTGACGACGCAATGCCGCTGCGGCATCGCGGGCCTCTGCCAGCGATACCTCCAGCGCTGATCCCAGGCCGTAGTCACGCCTCCTGCCATTGCGCTGCATTCGTAGCACCCAGGTTCGCGCGCCACTGTCTTTCACCAGCAAGCACAAGCCCCGACCATCGACATGGCGACCGGATTTTGCATTTTTCACCTTCAACGTCGTAAGTGCCATTGGTTCGAGTCCCAGTCAGGGAATTTCAGGCGTCTGTTGCCACATTCTGACGCCTGAAACGGTCCCACATTCGTTCCCACATTTCAGCGGGATTTCAGGCAAGTGGGAGCGACCGACCGCGAACACCTTACAAGACAAATCGCTGATTTTACAGGGTAGGTAGAGACGCTCCGGCATTGCCTGAGACGAAAGTTCTACGCCTCTTCTGGGCACCAAATCACTGAAATCGCTGAGTAAATCGTCAAATGGGCGGTCTACTCAGCGTGTTTGCAACGGTTTGCCGTTACGGTTTGGTGCCCATAGCTCGGGCCTAACCTCTGGAAAAACCGTCAAAAATGGTTCGTGCAGTTGTTGCGGTTTCAGTCCCGGTTTCATGTCCAGAGGCATGACACTTCGGGGCGATCGTTGGCCGATCGGAAGCGTGGCGCTCGCTCAAGGACGACAGTCTGCAAACAGCACGGGGACTACAATCAGGTGATAGTTCGCACTTTCAGATTTTGCCCCGGTTCACCGCGAATATTCCAGCCTGTAATCACGCTCCAAAACGGTCGAAGCCTAAAGGGAGCCGAACATCATACCGGGGTGTCGAAATGTTCCACCTCTCAGCACGATTATTCAAAATGCAGGTTTGGATAGGTCCAAGCCGAGATGCGCAGAACACGGCAGCTTTCAAGGACTGCCTCCCAAGCACCAACGGCGGCAAAGTTCGCGAATTCCTCAATGGAAGTCGCGTGACTTCGGGATAATTCTGACATTGCGAGGATGGCCATGCGTGCGTGCACGCTGGGGGCGGTGCACTTCGTCCCCACGTGAGATTGGCGGGGACAGGGCATCCTGCTCCTGCAGGCGCTCCAACAGCTCACTCCGGTCTATCACCCGGCTGGCCATCAGGTGGACCACCCCTTCCTTGCTTTTCTGAATCTCCCCCTCGATCAGCATCAGCCGTGCCGCCATCACCGCGCGGCGCTGACTTTCCATGTCGCGCGCCCAGAGCAGCGCGTTGACGATGCCGGTCTCGTCCTCGATCGTGATGAATACGGCATTGCCCTTGCCGGGGCGCTGGCGGGTCAGCACCACCCCCGCCACGCGAACCTTGCGGCCATCGGGCGCGGCATTGGCGTCAACGCAGGATAGCACGCCGTCGCTTTCCAGCGTCGGTCGCAGGAACTGCATCGGGTGGCCTTTCAGCGATAGCCGGATGGTCTGGTAATCGGCGACGACCTCCTCGGGCATCGGCATGGCAGGCAGCATCGCTTCGGCCTCTCGCCCTAGTTCCGGTGCATCGGCAAAGGCGAACAGCGGCAATTGTTCTGACGGAACGCGGCGGACTTCCCATCCGGCCTGACGGCGGCTCTGGCCCAGCGAACCCAGGCCATCCGCATCGGCGAGCAAGGACAGCGCCCGCATTGGCAGCCGTGCGCGATGGGCAAGATCCTCGGCCGAGACAAAGGCACCGGCACTGCGGGCTTCTTCCAGCGTGACGGCCCACTCCTTGCGAAATCCATCAAGCCGCGACAAGCCAAGGCGCAGCGCCAGTGTGCCATCGGCGCGGCGCTCCAGCGTGCTGTCCCAGGTGCTGGCGCCGACATCGACGGGCCGCACCTCCACACCATGCTCCTGCGCGTCACGCACCAGTTGCGCCGGGGCGTAAAAGCCCATCGGCTGACTGTTGAGCAGTGCGCAGGTGAACACCGCAGGGTGCCGACACTTGAGCCACGCGGAGACATAGGCAAGCCAGCCGAATGCCTGTGCATGGCTTTCCGGGAAGCCATATTCGCCGAAACCCTTGATCTGATCGAAGCAGCGTTCGGCAAATTCGCGCTCATATCCGCGCGTGAGCATCCCTTCGATCATTTGCTGCTGGTGGTGGTGCATGGTGCCGTGATTGCGAAAAGTCGCCATTGCCCGGCGCAATCTATCGGCCTGCGCAGGTGTGAACCCGGCAGCAACAATCGCCAGTTTCATCGCCTGTTCCTGAAACAGCGGCACGCCCAAGGTTTTGCCCAACACCTCACGCAGCTCGTCAGGGTCATGCGGCGGGCCGGGGCTGGGGAAGATGACCGCCTCCTCACCATTGCGGCGGCGCAGATAGGGGTGAACCATGCCGCCCTGGATCGGGCCGGGGCGCACGATGGCGACCTGGATCACAAGATCGTAGAGGCAGGCTGGCTTCATCCGCGGCAGCATGGCGATCTGTGCGCGGCTCTCCACCTGAAACGTGCCGATAGAATCGCCGCGCTGGAGCATCTGGTAGGTTTGCTCATCCTCGTGCGGGATGGTGGCCAGCACCATATCGCCCAGCCCATGCCGGCGCATCAGGTCGAAGGCCTTGCGGATGCAGGTGAGCATCCCCAACGCCAGCACATCGACCTTCATCAGGCCCAGCGCGTCGATATCGTCCTTGTCCCATTCGATGAAGGTCCGGTCGGGCATCGCCGCATTGTGGATCGGCACCATCTCGTCGAGCCGTCCTTGGGTAAGCACGAAACCGCCAACGTGCTGCGAGAGATGCCGCGGAAAGGCGAGCAGCCGATCAACCAGCGTCTTCAGCCGCGCTATAGTGGGATTGGCAATGTCGAACCCCGCCTCGGCAACACGACTTTCGGGCACGTCATCGCCCCAATTCCCCCAGATGGTGGAGGCAAGACGGCTGGTCACATCTTCGGTCAGACCGAGCGCCTTGCCGACTTCGCGCAGGGTGCTGCGCGGGCGGTAGTGGATGACGGTCGCGGCAATACCCGCGCGCTCACGGCCATAGCGGCGGTAGATATATTGCATGACCTCCTCACGGCGCTCATGCTCGAAATCCACATCGATATCCGGCGGTTCGTTGCGCTCTTCCGACAGAAAGCGGCTGAACAGCAGCTTTTCCCTCACGGGGTCGATCGGTGTGATGCCAAGGAAATAGCAGACCAGCGAATTGGCGGCGCTGCCCCGCCCCTGACACAGGATCGGCGGGTTCAGGCTGCGGGCGTAGCGAACAATGTCGTGCACAGTCAAAAAGTAACAGGCGTAATTGCAGGTGCGGATCAGCGCGAACTCCTCGTCCAGCACCCTTTGGTATGCACTCGGCAAGCCATCAGGGAATAAAACCCCGCCCCCTTCCCGCACGAGCTGCTCAAGCCACGCCTGCGGTTCCCAGCCTTCGGGCACTGGCTCGTGTGGATATTCATAACGCAAATCATCAAGCGTGAAGGTGATGCGTGGGAGCAGGTCGGTGGTGGCCGCGATTGCCTGGGGGCAGTTCCGGAATAGCCGGGCCATCTCGGCAGGGCTTTTCAGGTGGCGTTCCGCATTGACCAGCAGCCGCCGGCCTGCGCCCTGGATCGTCACCCCTTCCCGAATGCAGGTCAGCACATCGTGCAAGGGTCGCGCTTCGGGGCGGGCATAGAGCGCATCGTTGATCGCGATCAGCGGGACGCCTGTCTCTTCGGAAAGCCGCTTTGCCTCAATCAGGTGCCGTTCGTCCGCACCATCGCGCTGCATGGTCGCCGCCAGCCACACGGCACCGGGCCGCGCTGCCGAGAGGCTTTCCAGCGTGCCTTTGTCCCGGCCCATCACGATCAGCAGCAGGTCCTCCGCATGATCGATCAGGTCGGTCAGGAACAGTGTGCAATTACCCTTTGCTGCCCGCCGATTGCCCAGTGTCAGCAGCCGCGTCAGCCGCCCCCAGCCGTGGCGCGTGGCGGGATAGGCGATCACATCCGGAGTATCATCGGCAAACACCAGCCGCGCACCGACCGCCAATCGCAAGCCGCTTTGTTCCCCGCCCAGATCACGCCATGCGATATGCGCCTTGACCACTCCGGCGACGGTATTGCGATCGGCAATCCCGATGCCCGTCAGGCCCAGCGCATGGGCCTGCCACACCATCTCTGCGGGGTGAGAGGCACCGCGCAGGAAGCTGTAATTGCTGGCGGCAGCGAGTTCCGCAAAGCGCTGCACTGTGCTCACGCGAAAAGCCCGTGCATATACCATCTGGGATCAGGCTTTTCGCCGTAGAGCCCGTGCCGAAAAATCCAGTAACGCCGCCCGCGTACATCCTCTACCCGGTAGTAATCGCGCGTCAGACCGCCCTGACCGGGGTGCTCTCCTCCCTTGCGGCGCCACCATTCGGCGGCGATCCGTTCGGGGCCTTCGTACAGGCGCACTTCATGCAGCTTGCGGCGCCAGCGAAAGCGATGCGGCGGGCCATCGGGCACTTCGGCGATCACTTCGACCGGCTGGGGCGGATCAAACAGGAACAGCGGGCGCAGCGGCGGCTCGCCTTCGGGTGGTGCGGGCCAGCGCACCGGTGCAGGATGATGGATGGCAGGCAAGGCCAGCTGCGCCTGTTCAGGAATATAATTGTCGCGTGGGACAAGCCGCCGCAGGCTGTCCGCCCCCATCCGCACGCTCAGCCGGTTGACCAGCTCGGCCAACTCTGTCTCAGCCTTTCCTTCACCATCAAAGCCCAGCTGGTTGGCGGTGAGCGGTTCGGCCAGCGGCACGAGCAACGTGATACTGTCATAACCGAAACCGGGGTCGAGCGGATCGGCAAGGGCGGCGATCCGTTCGTCGAACAGGCGCAGAACCAGAGCTGGATCGCGCGTGGGCAGACCGGTCTCAATCTCCAGCCGGTGTCGTTCGCCATCGCTGCGGAACAGGGTCAGGACAAAGCCCCTGCCACCCAGATCGCGCTCTGCCAGCGCTATGGCGGCTTCTCTCAGCAGTTCGGCAAAGCAGGCAGCGATACTTTCCTTATGGCCGACTGGCTCAGCAAAGCGGCGCTCGAAATGCAGCGGAACAGGATTGGTCAGTGGCTCGATCGGCGCCCGCTCCTCGCCCATCAGGCGACGCAGCGCGGTAACGGCCTGCGCCCCGAAACGCGCGGCGATGGCAGCCGCAGGACGGGCTGCGACATCGCCGATGGTCTTCAGGCCAGCGCGGCGCAAGGCAAGCGCGGCGGTATCATCCAGCCCCAATGCGGCCACAGGAAGCGCATGGATGGCTTGACGTTCATCTTCGGGGGGAAAGAAGGAATGGCGCGCCAGGGCCTGCGCCGCTTCTGGCGTTGCGGCGGTGGCGAACCGGATCATGGCCCCCATTTTGCTGAAACACTCCTCAATCTGTTCTGCCAGTGCGGCCTCTCCGCCGAACAGATGCTCAACCCCGGCGATGTCGAGTGTGATGCCATCCGGCGGAACGACAGCGACAAGCGGTGTCCAGACCAGACAGTGCTGCGCCAGACTGTCCAGCCAATGGCGGTCAGCATCTTCGTCCATATCCGCCACCACCAGATCGGGCTGGCGCGCCCGGGCATCGGCCAGTGTCAGACCAGGTACAATGCCCAGGCGGCGTGCCTGTGCATCGACAGCCGCCAGCCGCAACGCGCCCTTGACCCGGACCGCGAAAGCAAGTGGCGCTTCAGGCGGCGATCCGGCTGTCCGGCGTTCCGGATCCTGCGCCCGCAGCCGGTCTGCGGACAGGAACGGCAGCCAGATCGCCAGATACCTGCGCCTCATGGAATTGGCGTTGGTCACGGTCCCACTCCAGACGCCAGGAAAGGCCGCAAGGGCCGGATCGCTGGCGTAGCAAGGTGATGTCGAAAGTCGCCCGCCCCGGCGCATTGCCGGGCAAGGCGCATGAAGGTGCGGCGGCCACTTCCCAGCGGGTCTGTGCCGCGCTTGGCACTGGCCGGGCATCACCGCGCAGCAGAAACAGCGGAACGCCCGATTTCTCTGCCGCCAGCACCAGACGGCGGCTGGCGGTGAGATCCAGCTCGGGCATCGGGCCCCAACTTTCAACGATCACCGCTTCGAGTGCCTGGCACCGCAATGCATCGACGGCAGCGCGCAACAGCATGAGTCTGTCGGAAATAACGCCAATCAGAATGTGGCCGGATGCCCCGCCCAGTTCAGCCCAACCGTTCGCCTGAAAAGCGCCCACTTTGGGCACAAGCCGCTGCGATCGCAGCCACAATATTGTTCCGCCGGTCGTTCTCTGGAGCGCCAGCCCTGCAGCAAAGCCCGCCATCGCGGGCGCGTCTTCCGGCCCTGCGGCATAAAATTCATGCACGCATCCCCACGCCAGCCCGCCGCCAAGCGCCGCATCGACTTTTGGAATGCCAAGGGCGCATCGGGATGATGGTCCGGGGTTGGCGCTGCCATGCGCAAAGGGTGTAGCGATTCGCATTTGTTCACTTTATGTTCCTATTGGGGCCTTAATCAAGAGGCATCCCATATTCTCAATGGCCATCCTGGCCGCTGGAGAAGCACCATGGGACATTCAGATCTTGATCCTGTCGTCGATGAGCGGCAGCCTTGGAATTCCGGCAAAAATGCAGCCCCAAAGCGACCGTTGAAGGCGCGGGACATCTGGGCAATCCGGTTCTGTCTCGATGAGCACAAGCGATTGCGCGACCGTGCACTGTTCGATCTGGCTATCGACAGCAAACTGCGCGGTTGCGACCTCGTCAAGCTCAGGATCGGTGCTCTGGTGAGTGGCGGATCATTTCGTGATCGCGCTACCGTCATCCAGCAAAAAACGGGCAGACCTGTGCAGTTCGAGATCATGCCCGAGGCTCGGAACAGCCTCGAAACGTGGTTGCGGCGCCGAGGCGGAACGATTGCCGACTTCGTATTCCCGAGCCGGATCGACTACCTTGCCGATGTAGAATCAGGACCGGCCGGAAGCGCGAATGCGCAGGTAAAGTCCGCCACCATCGGAAAAGACGCCGGGCTTGGTGAGCGCTGCCACCTGCTTGATTGTGAGTTTGTTACGCGCACGAGGACATGGCTTTCGTGATGTAGCGGATCTCCGCCATCATTCAGGCCATAATATCAGCCACAGTTCAGACTGCGGCTTGGGACGATCCGGCACGATCAGTGGCGAACGCCAAATCTGCACGAAATGGCACAAGTCCGGCACTTTATGACGCTCTCAGCTGTTCAGGGAAGTTCGCGAAAATGCGGTTCTGGCGGAGAGGGTGGGATTCGAACCCACGGTACGGTTGCCCGTACACCGCATTTCGAGTGCGGCGCATTCGACCTCTCTGCCACCTCTCCGCAGAAGTGATCGGGTGGGGCCGAAGCCTCCGGTCCGGTCGAAGAAGCGCGCGGTTAGCCTATGGCGCGGCGCTTGCCAAGCCCCAGAACGGCAATTTCAGGGGACGCCCGGTTGCATGGCGTTGTTTCGCAACCGCACAAGCCCTATATTGCCGGTTATGGACAGGGCTTCCTTCTTCTCCCCCCAGGCTGGTCGCGATATCGAGGCGCCGCGCAGTTCGCGTGCGCGGTTCGGGATCGGCGATGTGGTCCGGCACAAGATCTTCGATTTCCGGGGCGTGGTTTTCGATATCGATCCGGTCTTCGCCAACAGCGAGGAATGGTACGAATCGATCCCCAAGGAGGTCCGCCCCCACCGCGAACAGCCGTTCTATCACCTGTTCGCGGAAAACGGCGATTCCAGCTATATTGCCTATGTCAGCCAGCAGAACCTGCTGGGCGACGGCGATGGCGGGCCGGTGGACCACCCCAACGTTGCCGAACTGTTCGAGGATTTCGACGGCGCACGCTATCGCCTGCGCCGTTCGATGACGCACTGACCGCGCCGTTCAAGCTATGCCTCTTTGGATAAGTAACGGGAATTGTGCTTGTGCCCCGATCGCCGCGTAGAATTGGCTCAACCGTCTTCGCAATAATCGGTGCAATGGTTGTTGCAGTGCCTCAGGCTTTCGCAGCCGAGGGCGACGAAGCGGACAAACCCGACATTCTGGTTATGATCGGGATCGGCCCGCGCGTGGCGCCCAGCTATCCCGGATCAACACGGGCCAAAGCCGGGGCGTTCCCGGAAATCAACGTCTGGCGTGAAAATGAGCTGTTGCCGGTCGAGACGCCCGACGAAGGCAAGAGCATCACCCTGATCGGCAACCGCGGGACCAGCGCCGCCGGATTTTCCATCGCCGTTGCCCCGCGACGTGGAGAAGAACCGGCCACTGCGGGTCTCGGCACTGTCGGGTTTGGCATCGAGGCTGGCATATTTGCAGAAACCTATGTTTTGCCGCCGCTGCGGCTGCGCGGTGAAGTGCGCCACGGAATTGGCAGCCACGCCGCGCTGACTGGCGAAGTCGCGCTGGATCTGGTCTTGCGCGATAAGGACAATGACCGCAGACTTGTGACTTTCGGGCCGCGCGCGCGGTTCGCCGGAGCGAAGTACAACCGCCGCTTCTTTGGCATAGACGCTGCGCAATCGGCGGCATCGGGACTGGACCAGTACGCACCCGACGGTGGTCTGATCGCATTGGGCCTGATGGGTGGAGCGCATTTTCCGCTGGACAGACAATGAGGACTGTTCGGCTTTGCCGGATACGAACGCCTGCAAGGTTCAGCCGCTGACAGCCCACTGACCCGCGAGCGCGGCAGCCCCGATCAGTTTACCGCTGGTCTGGCCCTGACCTATATTATCAGGATCGACCGATAGCGCCCTAACAACCCCAGGTGCAGACCAGAGCCGATCCTCCGTCGCGCTTTTCGATCTGCATCGATCCGCCGCAGGCTTCGTTCTCCAACGGTGCATAGTCAGGGGCGACCGGCACCCCGAACCCCAGCCGGGCTAAGGTCTTGCGGACCTTTTCCGGCGGCTCGAGGAAGTTGAGCGTGCGGCTGTCGCTGCCATCGGATTCGGGCGGGTAGTAGCGGCTGGCAGTCACGCGGCTGAGCTTGAGCCCATGCCAGGTGGTTTCCGCTGGAAACCGGATTTCGGCACTGGCGGTATCGACCTCGTCCTTGTCCTTGCCGGACTTGGCCGTGATTGCCAGCGGACTCTCAAAAGCGTCAAGCGCCACGGTCAGCCCCCGCCCGCTGCCAAGGTCCATTCCGGCCTCCAGCTTCTTGTACACCTTTTCCAGCGTATCCCCGGCCTGGCACTGCGAGGGCGAAGCGAATGCCAGCGACCCATCGAGCGCGACCGGAGTCGGCGTGGGTTCGGGCGCGTCGGTCGCCAGCTCCGCGCCGCTGGGAGAAGCGCTCGCCACTGCCCCTGCTGCAACCAGCTGATCGTCCGGAACCGCGCGCGAGCCATACCAGGCGGCCGCACCAAGAATACCGGCCGCGACTACGCCCAGTCCGACAAACAGGGACACTCTCGACTTTTGTGGCGCCGGTTCCGGTTCATATACCGGTTCTGCCGTATAAGCGGGTGTAGCCGACGGGACGGGTGCCTGCGGTGGCTCAGGCATGGGGGCCGGTTGCGCGGGAGCGTCTTTGGCCTCAAGCAGCCGGGCCTTCTGGACAGCGAACTCCTCGTCGGTCAGGGCCCCGTCCTTGTGCAGGCGGGTCAGCCGCTCAAGCTGTTCGATCCAGTCACTCATGCAGTCTTCCCCCGATTGCGAATCAGCAGAACCATAACGCCGCCCGCGATGAGGTCCAGCCGGTCAGCTCTTGAGCTTCCACCCGCTCTTGAGCAGACCATAGAGCGCGACGCACAATACCAAGGTCAGCGCGCCGACATACAGCGCCCCGCCCATCACCGCGCTGTTGGTCGCACCGATGTCGCTCTGCCCCAGGAAGCCAAAGCGGAAGCCCGAGATGACGTAGAAAAACGGGTTCGCGCGGCTAACCGCCTGGAACACCGGGTTGAGGTTGTCGATCACATAGAACGTGCCGGAAAGCATGGTCAGCGGCACGATCAGGAAGTTGGTGACCATTGCCGCATGGTCGAACTTTTCCGCCCAGACCGAGGTTATCAGCCCGATCACCGCCAGCATCACCGATCCCATCAGCCCGAACCAGACCACCGCCCAGGGATGCGCAATCTTCAGCGAAACCCCCGGCCACAGCAGCATCGCCGCCGCGATCGCCAGCCCGACCAGCACCGCGCGGGTCACTGCCGCGCCGATCAGGCCCAGGATCAGTTCAAGGTTCGACAGCGGCGGCATCAGGTAATCGACGATCGTGCCCTGGATCTTGCCGGCCAGGAAATTGAAGCTGGTGTTGGCAAATGCATTGTTGACCATGCCCATCACGATCAGCCCCGGCGCGATGAAGCTGGCGAAGGAAACGCCCAGCACTTCGCGCCCACCCCGGCCCATCGCCACGGTAAAGATCATCAGATAAAGCAGCGTAGTCATCGCCGGAGCCCAGATCGTCTGGGTCTGGACCTTGAAGAACCGGCGAACCTCCTTCATATAGAGGGTCCACAGCCCCAGCCGGTTGAAACCGGAAAAATGGGGAACTCCCTGAGCCGGAAAGCTGGCTTTGCCCCCGCCAGTGGCGGCCCCGGGTGAAGCGACGCTATCGGTTTCGGGAAAAGGTTGATCGGCCATGCTGCGGCGACTATCCGCAGCCAGCGCCCAAGGCAAGTATGCGGCACCAGGCCGCTGAGGATATTGATTGATGAGCTGGACCGACGAACGGATCGAAAAGCTGACCAAGATGTGGGAAGGCGGAGCCACCGCCAGCCAGATCGCGGACGAACTGGGCGGCGTCAGCCGCAACGCCGTGATCGGCAAGGCGCACCGCCTGGGGCTGAAGGCCCGCCCCAGCCCGGTCAAACCGAACGAGAAGGAAACGCCCGCCCCTGCGCCCAAGGCCCCCAAGGCTGAGGCCGCGCCGCGCCCTGCCCCGGCTCCACGCCCTGCCCCGGCGCCGCGCGCGGCGGCACCCGCGCCGGTTCAGCCTGCGCCGAGCGCGCCTGCCGCGGATATGCCGCGGATCGTCTCGGTCGGTCCCGGCGGATTCCTGCGTCAGGGTCCGGGCGATCAACAGGCCCCGATTCCCCCGGCCCCGCCGCGCCGCCTGGTTCCGGCCAAGCCGAGCCCGGAAATGGCCGACAAGACCAGCCTGCTCGATCTGAACGACCGGATCTGCCGCTGGCCGATGGGCCACCCGGGCGAACCGGACTTTCACTTCTGCGGTGAGAAGGTGAACCCCGGCTTCCCCTATTGCGTCGAGCATTGCGGACGGGCCTATCAGGCGCAGCTGCCGCGCGGCCATCGCCGCCCGCCCCCGCCGCTGCCGTTCGGCGGCCCGCGGGTGCGTTAACGCGCCGCCGCCGACCGCTCTTAAATTCCTGATGCGGCAGCCGTTAACCACGGCATGACCGCACACGATCCCGAACTTGGCCGCAGCAATCGCGGCTTGCTTGACTGGCTTGGCCTTGGGCAACGCGGCGATTCCGCCGTACAGCGGCAGGCGAGTCCTCCGCCCCGCCAGGAACGCCGCGCGAGCCTGCAGCAGCATCAGGTTGAAGAAGTCGGTGCGTTCCTGGGCGCGCACAAGCTTGAGGTTAATGCCAGGACCCTGGCCCTGGCCTGGAATTACCTGAGCGGTGCGGACGGCCGGATCGTTCGCGCAATTGACCGCCGCCTGCACCAGCAGAAACCCGTCACTGTCGAGTGGATCGACGAGGAACTGGGCTTTGCCGAGGAAGGCGAGGAAATTGCGCTGCTGGCCAAGCTGATGGAACGGCTTGAACATTCGATCGACGAATTCGGCAAGACCAGCCGCGACGCCCAGTTTGCGACCAGCGAATATCAATCGGCGCTGGAAGCCCATGTCACCGAACTGGAGCAGGTGACCAAAGCGGGCGAGGTGATCTCGGAACTGGCGACGATCGCCAAGGTCATGATGCGCCGCACCCGCGAGATCGAGCGGCAGATGCTGCGCAGCGAGGCCCAGACCCGCGCGCTGAAACGGCGCCTTGACGAAGCCCGGCGCAGCGCGGGGGAGGACCACCTGACCGGCCTGCCCAACCGCCGCGCCTTCGAAGCCACTTTCGAGCAGGAATTCCGCATCGCCCAGACCGAATGCGATACGCTGTGCGTGGCCTTTTGCGACATCGACCATTTCAAGGCGATCAACGACAGCCATGGCCACGAAGCCGGCGACCGCGTTCTGAAGCTGATCGCCGAAAGCCTGGCACGGATTTCCAACGACCGCTGCCACGTTGCGCGTCATGGCGGCGAAGAATTCGTCGTGTTGTTCCGCGGCCTTTCGGCCGACAGCGCCTTTGCCAAACTTGAGCAATTGCGCCAGCAGCTGGCCGAACGGCGTCTCGTCAACCGGGCTACCGAGCAACCCTTTGGCCAGGTCACCTTTTCCGCCGGGATCGCCGATGTCTTCGCGTGTGGTGATCCGCGCACCGCCCTGCGCGCCGCCGATACGGCGCTGTACCGCGCCAAGCTCAACGGCCGCAACCGGATCGAAGCCGCCGTGCCCGACGACTGCCTCCCACCACAGATTGACGCGGCGGCCTAGGCCGGGTTGAGCAGGAACACCACGTAGCCCCGGAACAGCGGATCGGCTTTCAGGGCGGCGGGTTCGCGCCATTCGCCGCCCTGGACCAGCGCGACCTTGTGCGGCACCGGAACGCGTGCCAGCCGCGCCAGATAGCGGTCATACCCGGTGATCGTGGTACGGCCCTGATAACTTTGCACAACCACTTCATCGACTGTGCCCTTGAGCTGGGCCAGTGCCGCCGGATCGGCATTGGCGCTCCAGTCCATCAGCCCGGTGATCGACAGCCGATAAGGTTGCGGCAGGCGCGTCCGGAGGTCCTTCAGGAATCCCGCATAGCGATCCAGCCCCCGGGTGGCGGCATCGAAATCGATTTGAAGCCCGGCAATCCGAGTGCCGGTCGCGCGCCAGCGATCCAGTTCCGCGAAGATCCGGGATTCAAGCGCCGGGGTCCAGTCGAGCGACTGGGTGCGCACCACCAGCCAGACCTCGGCATGGTCAAGCCGCGGGGCGGCGCGCAAGGCCAGATAAGCGCCGTCGCGGCGTACTTCACCGGCCAGCAGATAGACCGTCGTCGCCCGTTCCAGCACCGCCTGCGGGCGAACGCCGGCCCAAAGGAAGAATTCCCGGTAGTCTGCCGCATCGACCCGGCCCGAGGCCTGCGGGGCGCAGGCCGCCAGGGCCAGCGCCAGACCAAAGCCAGCCCACCTCACCAGTAATAGCGCAGCTTCTTGGCCCACTGGCTTTGCGGATAATCACGCTTGAGCCGATCGAACCAGGCCTTGCGCTGGCTTTTCGGCACTTCCGCTCCGCCGCAATCGTTGATCCCGCTGGGGGCATAGCACATCACCGCGCGGTACAGGGCATAGGCCTTGTCGTTCGCACCGGCGGCCGGATTGGCGATGATCGAGGTGTAGAATTCACTGCGGAAATTGCGCTTGCCCGAAAAGCCGACGGCATAGCCGCCCAGCTCGTCCTTCTTGGGAGCAACATCGTATTCGCCGTGAAGATAGTCGAGCCCGTGCATCCGGAAGAAATCGCCCAGGCACAAGCGGCCAGCAACATCCTGCGGATTCTTCGCCAGCGCTGCCACGGTCACGGCCAGCGGCGCGCAGGGATAACCGTCGGAAACCTTGCCCTTGGTGAAGATCGCTGCGTTGTTCTTGGAATCGGCAACCGGCAGCTTAACGTCTGCCCCAAACGGCGCATAATGCCCCATGACAAGTTCGTTGGCTAGCAGGGTGTAGAGCGCGAAGTCCCGCTCTTCACCGGCGTTGCCCTTGTTCCCGGTGATCGAACGCAGCAGCACCGGCCCGACCGAGCGATCGATCAGGCGGCCGCGGATTTCACGGTTGGTGATCGGTGAGCCACTGGCGAAAACAGCATCGAGCTTGCCAGTCCGTTCCCAGTTCATCGCCAGCCCCAGTTCGGCCAGCGGGCGCTGCCAGGCCCCCTTGGCACCGGGGATCAGTTCCTGCCAGAACCCGGCCTCGTTACGGTCCCCCAGCGCGGCCAGCGCCATGCCGCGCAGCATCTGGCGGCTGAACGAGAGGTTGGACTGCTCGGCCCGGCGGGCATCGTCGGGGATCAGCGTCAAAACCCGGCGATAGTCCTTCGCGTAGTAAAAGGCATGGGTCGCCTGAAGGTAGCTGAACAGCTCTGCATGGCCCGCAAACTGCGGTTCCAGCGCATCAATCTGGGCGGCGCTGATCGTCGGCCTTGGCGTGCCGTCATCATCATAGTTCTGATCGCGCAGCGCCACCAGCGTCTGGGCCGCAAGCAGCATCGGCCCCTTGGCCCCGGCCCCCTTGGCACCGCGATCGAACAGCAGCTTGATGTCCACTTCCTCGACCAATTCCGCTGCCGCCTTGTCCGAAGCAGAGGCGCGGTCGAGCATCTTGGCATAGGTGCCGCCCAGCGCGTCATAATCACCTGCCAGCCACAGGCCGCGCCGCAGCAGGCCGACCGCCGAAGTGGTGTAGCGCCCTTTGGGGTAGGCCCCGAGATAGCCCGAAACCGCCCCCAGGCCGCGCTTCACCGCCGCCCGATCGACCTTTTCACCAACATAGTCGCCGTATTCGTTAGCCGCCGCCGCCTGGGCTGCGGCAAATTCGACCCGGATCAGCATATAGGCTGCGGTTTCCCGAACCCACGGATCCCCAGCCTTGGCCAGGTCCGCAAAACCCTGCCGGGCCACGTCAAAGCGATCGCCATAAAAGGCTTCGGCGGCCTGAAGGTAGCCCAGAAACTCGCGTCCCGGCTGGCTGGCGACGGCTGGCCACTGGCCATAAACCGGGAGCGGCGCCAGCTCTGACTTCTTCTTGTATTGCCGTTCCCACGCCGTGCCGAGCTTGCAGACCTCTTCGGTCTGGCTACGCGCGGTGAGCAGCGCGCTGCGCTCGGCAGCTGGGAGCGCGCGATTGGCCGCCATCGCCTGGCCAAGCGCTTCGCCGCCACTGGTATAGGTCTGGCAGCGCGAACCGGAATAGGACGGCCCGACATTGCCGCCCGATTCCGCCGAAACCGGGAAATAGGCACTGCGCAAACCCTGCCAGTCAAGGAAGACGCTGGGCGTATTGATGTAGCTGTAACGATCTTCATCGCTCGCGGCGACCGGGGCGAGCACTCGCCCGCCCTTGTCCGCCAGCAGGAACATCAGGTTGATCCGGCTGTCATTGCCCGGAGCCAGCATCGCCCGGCCCTGGCAGGTCTGCTGATTGCCGATGAGGTTGAACCCGCCTTCACACCCGGGATCGGCGCAAGCCAGCGCCACGGCCGGCGCGGTCAGAGCGGAAAGGGCAAACAGGGTTTTGAAATGGCGCGCCATCAGGGATCTCCTCTGGGCGGGAGAATCCTCGCTTGGCGTTCTGCTTGCAAGCAAAAAGGGGGCCGCAAACGCAGCCCCCTTCCTGAATTTATGTACCGGTATCGCTTAGTCGTCGCCCTTGAGGAAGGCCGGGACATGATCCGGGTTGCCGCCTTCGTCGCGTTCACGGCCCCGATCGCCTCTGGGGCCGCGATCGTCGCGGTCGCGGCGCGGGCCACGGTCACGGCCGCCCCGGTCTCCGCCACCGCGCGGACCGCGGCGGTCACCACGATCACCACGCGGTTCGCGCGGTTCGCGCGGCGGGCGGGTGTCTTCCAGCTCGGCGCCGGTTTCCTGATCGACGACGCGCATCGACAGGCGGACCTTGCCGCGCGGATCGATTTCCAGAACCTTGACCTTCACGGCCTGGCCTTCGGAAACAACGTCGGTCGGCTTTTCAACGCGCTCGTTCTTCATTTCGGAGACGTGGACGAGGCCGTCCTTGCCGCCCATGAAGTTCACGAATGCACCGAAATCGACGATGGTGACGACCTTGCCGTCATAGATCTTGCCGACTTCGGGTTCCTCGACAATGCCGAGGATCCAGTTCTTGGCGGCTTCGATCTGCGACAGGTCCGAAGAGCTGATCTTGATCACGCCTTCGTCGTCGATGTCCACCTTGGCGCCGGTTTCGGCGACGATCTCGCGGATCACCTTGCCGCCGGTACCAATCACGTCGCGGATCTTCGACTTGTCGATCTGGATCGTCTCGATCCGCGGAGCATGGGCCGAAAGCTCGGTCCGGGCGGTGCCCAGAGCCTTGGTCATCTCACCCAGGATATGGGCGCGGCCACCCTTGGCCTGCTGCAGCGCGGCTTCGAAGATTTCCTTGGTGATGCCGGCAACCTTGATGTCCATCTGCATCGTGGTGATGCCTTCGGAGGTACCGGCCACCTTGAAGTCCATGTCGCCCAGGTGATCTTCGTCACCCAGGATGTCGGACAGCACGGTGAATTCGTCACCTTCGAGGATCAGGCCCATGGCGATGCCCGAAACCGGACGGGTGATCGGCACGCCGGCGTCCATCATCGACAGCGCGCCGCAGACGGTGGCCATCGAGGACGAACCGTTGGACTCGGTGATGTCCGAGACAACGCGGATCGTATAGGGGAAGTCTTCCTTCTTGGGCAGCACCGCCTGGAGCGCGCGCCAGGCCAGCTTGCCGTGGCCGGTGTCGCGGCGGCTGGGGGCGCCGAAGCGGCCCACTTCACCGACCGAATAGGGCGGGAAGTTGTAGTGCAGCATGAAGCTGGAATAGCTGAGGCCTTCCAGACCGTCGATCATCTGCTCTGCATCCTTGGTGCCAAGGGTGGTGGTGCAGATCGACTGGGTTTCGCCGCGGGTGAACAGCGCCGAACCGTGGGTGCGCGGCAGGAAGCCGACCATCGATTCGATCGGGCGGACCTGATCGACCTTGCGCCCGTCGATGCGGGTGCCGTCCTTCAGGATCGCGCCGCGCACGATGTCGGCTTCGACCTTCTTCATGGTCTTGATCGCGACCATCTGGGTCTGGGCGTCTTCACCGGCAAAGGCTTCCTTGGCCTTTTCGCGCGCGGCATTAAGCGCGTTCGAACGGGCCGACTTGTCGGTCAGCTTGTAGGCGGCGGCAACGTCGGCGCCGATCAGCTTCTTGAGCTGATCCTTGATCGCCGAATTGTCGCTGACGGCGACTTCCCAGGGATCCTTGGCGGCCTTTTCAGCCAGGTCGATGATCAGGTTCACAACCTTCTTGCACTCATCGTGCGCGAACATCACGGCGCCGAGCATGACCTCTTCCGAAAGCTCCTTGGCTTCGGATTCGACCATCATCACGGCATTGCCGGTGGCGGCGACGACCAGATCCAGTTCGCCTTCGCCGATCGCGATGTCCTGCTTGGGGTTGAGGGTGTATTCACCGTCCTTGTAGCCGACACGGCAGGCACCAATCGGGCCCATGAACGGCACACCAGAGATGGTCAAAGCGGCCGAAGCGGCAATCATCGCCAGCACGTCGGGTTCGCATTCACCGTCAAAGCTCAACACCTGGGCGATGACGTTGATCTCGTTGTAGAAGCCTTCGGGGAACAGCGGACGGACCGGGCGGTCGATCAGACGGGAAACCAGGGTTTCCTTTTCGGTGGCACCACGTTCACGCTTGAAGAAGCCGCCCGGGATGCGCCCGGCGGCGAAGAACTTTTCCTGATAGTGGACGGTCAGCGGGAAGAAGTCCTGACCTTCCTTGACGCTCTTGGCGGCGGTAACGGCGCAGAGCACCACAGTTTCGCCATAGGTGGCGAGGACCGCGCCGTCAGCCTGACGGGCAATGCGGCCGGTTTCCAGGGTGAGGGTCTTTCCGCCCCACTCCATCGATACGGTTTTGACGTCGAACATTTCGTTTCCTTCAGCCCGCATGGCCCTATTGCTCAGGCGGGTTTTGCTGCCGGGGAGTACCGTCCCGGTCCGGTGCGGGGCCGTTGTGCGCCCCTTGGAAGAGGCCCGTCGCCGGATTGCGAACGGACCCCGGATAGCAAAAGCGGCCCGCTGGGGGCCGCTCCGCTTTGGTTACTTGCGCAGACCGAGTTTTGCGATCAGCGCGTTGTAGCGGTCCACATCCTTGCGCTTGAGGTAATCAAGCAGACTGCGGCGCTTGTTGACCATCGTCAGCAGGCCGCGGCGCGAATGGTTGTCCTTGTGGTGATCCTTGAAGTGGCCCTGCAGCGTGTTGATGCGGCTGGTCAGGATCGCGACCTGAACTTCCGGCGAACCGGTATCACCCTTGGCGCGGGCGTTGTCCTTGATGATCTCAGCTTTCTTTTCGGCGGTAACCGACATTTCACTTACTCCGCGACATCGGGAAGGTTGAACCCCCGGACGACTTTCGCTTCACCGGAGGAAACCTCCAACAGCGCGACAGGCACGGTGCCCGCCTTCGCCCAGTAAAGCCCATCGACGAACCCGTCATCTGGGGACAGCCCGGCCAGAACCCGGCCCTGTCGGACCGCCCTTGCCTGTTCCGGGCTGAGGGTTAGAGCCGGGATGTCGACCAGCCCTGCCTCCAGCGGCAAGAGTACGTTCTCAAGTGGCGCGCCCTTAGCGACTTCCTCCAGTTTGTCCAGCGAAATCGCCTGCTCGATCGCGAAGGGACCGGCCTTCAGGCGACGCAGCATCGTCACATGGCCGCGCGTTCCCAGCGCCAACGCGATGTCACGCGCCAGGCTGCGGATATAGGTGCCTTTGGAGACATGGGCGGTGAGGGTGATTTGCTCCAGCAAATCCTCCCCCTCTGGGGGAGGTGGCAGCCCGGCAGGGCTGACGGAGGGGGGGCATTGAGCCGGCCCCGCCCCCTCCGTCACGCCTTCGGCGCGCCACCTCCCCCAGAGGGGGAGGATTTCGTGCACCGTCACTGCCCGACCCTTCAGCTCCACTTCCTGTCCAGCACGCGCCAGGTCATAGGCCCGCGCGCCATCGACCATGATTGCCGAATAGGCCGGCGGAACCTGCTCGATCGGGCCAGTGAAGCGCGGCAGGACCGCCTCCACCTCGGCCAGCGTGGGCCGCACGTCGCTGACCCCGATCACCTGCCCTTCAAGGTCAAGCGTGTCGGTCTCTGCCCCGAAAGCCACCGTGAAGGCATAGACCTTGTCGCCGTCGAGCATCCGCCCGGTCAGCTTGGTCGCCTCGCCCAGCGCGATCGGCAGCACGCCGGTCGCCAGCGGATCGAGCGTACCGCCGTGACCGACCTTGACCTTGCCGAGACCGGACTGGCGACAGACCCGCTTGACCGCGGCAACCGCCTGCGTGCTGCCAAGCCCGTGCGGCTTGTCGAGGATGATCCAGCCGTGGGGCATCGAAAGATCAGTGACGAACCATAAAGTCGACGAGATGAAAATACTGATTTGTCAACCAGACGCGCGGCGGGTCGATGATCCAACTGACGACACTGAGACTAGGTGAGATCAGCGGCAGCAGCACCAGCAGCAGGATCATCACAAGCAGCGCTTTCTGGTGCATCGCGCCGTATTTGCGCGCCAAGGCACGCGGCAGCAGCCCTTCCACTATGTGACCGCCATCGAACGGCGGAATCGGCAGCAGATTGAAGATGGCAAGGAAGACATTGAGAACTATGAACATCATCAGCATCGCAGCGACAAATTCCGCAGCGATACCATAGGGAGCAAAAGCCCAAACGCTTTCCTGAATATCTCGCGCAACAAGGAACGATTGGGGTGCTATCAAGCCCAGCACCACCGCCCCGACCCCGGCCATCACAAGATTGCTGGCCGGGCCTGCGGCGGCGACCAGCATCATATCGCGGCGCGGGTTGTTCAACCGGTTCTTCATCACCGGCACCGGCTTGGCATAGCCGAACACCGGCCAGTCCGCGAGCATCAGCATCCCCGGCAGGATCAGCGTACCGAAGGGATCCACGTGCTTGAGCGGATTGAGGCTCAGCCGCCCCATCTGCTCGGCCGTCCGGTCCCCCAGCGTCCGCGCGGCCAATCCGTGCGAAACCTCATGAAACACGATCGCGACGATCATCGGGATCACCAGCACCGCGGCGCGGATGATCGGGTTGCTGAGATCTAGCATTGGCCCAAAGCCTCCACGAAATGCTTGCGGCACAGCGCGACGTAACGGTCGTTCCCGCCAATTTCGGTTTGCGCGCCCTGTTTTACGGCTGCGCCGCTGGCATCGACGCGCAGGTTCATGGTCGATTTGCGGCCGCAGTGGCAGACCGCTTTCAGCTCAACCAGCGAATCCGCGATCCCCAGCAGCACCTTCGCGCCCGGGAACAGCTCACCCTGAAAATCGGTGCGCAGGCCATAGCACAGCACCGGGATGTTTGCGCTGTCGGCCAGTCGGGCCAGCTGCCAGACCTGCGGCTCGGTCAGGAACTGGGCCTCATCAATCAGCACACAGGCCAGCGGCTCAACCCGGTGCGCGGCGGTTACCCGTTCCCACAGGTCAGTCTCGGCGGTGAACCGGTGCGCATCCGCGCCCAGCCCGATCCGGCTTTCGATCGCCTGATGCTCGCCCCGGTCGTCCAGCGCGGCGGTCCACAGCATGGTCGCCATGCCACGTTCCCAATAGTTGAAATCGGCCTGGAGCAGCGTGGTCGATTTGCCGGCGTTCATGCTGGCGTAGTAGAAATAGAGCTTGGCCATCGCGTTTCAGATAGGGCCTTTGCCGGCAAAGACCAGCCCATTCCACGCCCGTTAAGCGCGGGCCTTAGGAAATTATAAAGGAACCTTGGCGATCCTTCCTTAAAGTGGCATGAAGGGGCCTTCGGATGCGCATTTTGCTTTGCCTATTGCCGTTGCTTGCAACGGGCGCGACCCAGCCGGTCTATCGTTATCAGCTGGACGGCACGCGCAGCGTGATCGACGCCAAGGTTTCGGTGATGGGCCTGGCCCAGAAATCCGCCCAGTTTCCGCGCATGAACGGCGCGATCGTACTGTCCCCCAGCCGGCTTGAGGCCGTGGACCTCTCGGTCAATGTCGATGCCCGCGCACTTTCGGCCAAGGACAAGTCGGTTGAGAAGCAGCTCAAGGGCAAGGACTTCCTTGATGTCGCCAACCACCCGCAGATCGGCTTTTCCGGTCAGCGGATGACCATGACCGGCCCGGCCACGGCGATCGTCGATGGCACCCTTACCGCCAGGGGCGTAACCCGTCCGGCGCGTTTGCAGGTTACCTTTTCCAAGGCACCATCTTCGGCCAATGGCCGCGATCCGGTGGAAATCAGCGCCCGGACCACGATCGATCGCCGCCAATACGGCATGACCGGTTACAGCATGGTCGTCGGCAAGTCGGTGACGATCACGATCAAGGCGCGGATGGTGCCGAACTGACCGGCCAGGCAAAACCCGCGGCGTGATTGCGGACCGCGGGCGGCCAGGTTGAAGCCAGTTGCAGAAAACGGTCCTGATCGCCCTGATAGATCGCCCGGATCGCCTCTTCATAATTCTCACGGTCCCCGGCAATCGCGGACAGGAACCGATAGGCCGCATCGCGTCCGGCTTCGGGTGAAAGCGGCTGTTCCTGCGCGGCATCGACCAGACGGCGCAGCGCGGCAGAGGCACCGCCCGGCTGATCCTTCAGCCAATCCCAATGGCGCGGCAGCAGCGTTACCTCGCGCGCTACCACGCCCAGACGGGGGCGTCCCGGTCCGGCGGCCGGTTCGTGCGGGGCGACGGTGCGCAGATCGAAATCGATCTGGCGACCAGAGGCATCGTCGAACACCAGCAGATCGTCCGCACGCGGCAGTTCGGGCAGCGCGCGCAAGGCCTCAACAATGTGATCCCGGCTGCCTGAGGCAAGCCACATATCCTTGGCGAAGGCGGTATAGGTAGGCATCAGGAGCTCCTTTGCAGGAGCGCTTTATACCCGGGCAATATGCCGGTCAATATACCCGGATAAAATCAGTCTTCCGACAGATCACGCTTGACCCGCGGATCATCGAGCAGACGATCGATCCGGCTGGCCTCATCAAAGCTCTCATCGGGCAGAAACTTGATCCGCGCGGCATATTTGAGCCGCAGCTTGCCCGCCACTTCCTTCTGGAAAAAGGCGGTGTTGGTGCGCAGCGCTTTCAGCACCAGCGCCTCGTCCGCGCCCAGCAGCGGCTTCACGAAAACCGCCGCGTGGCGCAGATCGGGGCTCATCCGCACTTCGGTGACCGAAACCGAATGGGCACTCAGCACCTCGTCGTGCACCATCTGGCGGCTGAGCAACTCGCTGATCACGTGGCGCACCTGCTCACCCACCTTCAAGAGGCGAACCGAGCGGGTTTCAGGGGTGGATTGCTGGCGTGACATACTGTCCTCCGGCAGCCACGA
This sequence comes from Pseudomonadota bacterium, assembly GCA_029550345.1. Classification (GTDB taxonomy): domain Bacteria; phylum Pseudomonadota; class Alphaproteobacteria; order Sphingomonadales; family Sphingomonadaceae; genus Novosphingobium. The sequence goes on along the minus strand of JAKPHK010000052.1, from coordinate 45,357 downwards.
ACGGCCCCTTACAGGGTCCGTTCGCGCTCTTCCACTTCGAACACTTCGAGGTGATCGCCCGGCTTGATGTCGTTGGTATCGGCCAGGACCACGCCGCATTCCAGACCAGCGCGGACTTCCGGCACGTCGTCCTTGAAGCGGCGCAGGCTGGCGATGGTGGTCTTCGAAACGATGACATCGTCGCGGGTAAGACGGGCAAACAGGCCCTTCTTGATCCCGCCTTCGAGCACCAGCAGACCCGCAGCCTTGTCGCGCTTGCCGGCCGGGAACACTTCCTTGACCTCGGCCCGGCCGACCACGTTTTCGATCCGCTCCGGCCCCCAGATCCCGGCCATTTCCTTGGCCACTTCGTCGGTCAGGTGATAGATCACGTCGAAGTACTTGAGGTGGACCTTCTGGCGCTCGATCAGTTCGCGTGCCTTGGCGTTGGGACGGACGTTGAAACCGATGATCGGCGCGCCGCTGGCCTGGGCCAGGGTCACGTCGCTTTCGGTGATCGCGCCGACGCCCGATTGCAGCACCTTGACCTTGATCTCGTCGTTGGACAGCTTGTTGAGCGCATTGACGATCGCTTCGGTCGAACCCTGCACGTCGGAGCGGATCACCACCGGATATTCGATCACGTTCTGCTTGGCCGAAAGCGCCGAGAACATGGTGTCGAGGCTGGCCGGAGCCTGCGTGGTCCGCTTGGCGGTGGCGCGTTCCTGACGGAATGCGGCAACTTCGCGGGCGCGGGCTTCGCTTTCGACCACGGTCAGCGTGTCACCGGCCATCGGCACCCCGCCCAGGCCCAGCACCTCAACCGGCAGCGCCGGCGGCGCGGCCTTGATCTGGCGGCCCTTGTCATCCAGCATCGCGCGGACGCGGCCCGAATGGGTCCCGACCACCAGAATATCGCCGACCTTCAAGGTGCCGCGGTTGATCAGCACGGTGGCCAGCGGGCCCTTGCCCTTGTCGAGCTTGGCCTCGATCACGGTCGCCTCGGCAGCGCGATCAGGGTTGGCCTTGAGTTCGAGCAGTTCGGCCTGAAGCAGGATCTTCTCGATCAGCTGATCCAGCCCGGCCCCGGTCTTGGCCGAAACCTCAACGTCCTGCACGTCGCCCGACATCGCCTCGACGATGACTTCGTGTTCGAGCAGGCGTTCGCGGATTTTCTGGGGGTTGAATTCGGGCTTGTCGCTCTTGGTGATCGCCACGATCATCGGCACCCCGGCCGCCTTGGTGTGGTTGATCGCCTCGATCGTCTGCGGCATCAGCCCGTCATCACCCGCGACCACCAGGATCACGATGTCGGTCACGTTGGCGCCGCGCTGGCGCATTTCGGTGAAGGCTTCGTGGCCCGGCGTATCCAGGAAGGTGATCAGATCGCCGCCCTTCGTCTTGATCTGATAGGCGCCGATGTGCTGCGTGATCCCGCCCGCTTCGCTGCGCACCACATCGGTGCCGCGCAGCGCGTCAAGCAGGCTGGTCTTGCCGTGATCGACGTGGCCCATGATCGTCACCACCGGCGGACGCGGCTTGAGCGTGTCTTCGGCATCCACATCGTCCGAGGCGACGATATCGACATCGCTTTCCGAAACGCGGGTGATGTTGTGGCCGAATTCCTCGACCAGCAGCTCGGCGGTATCCTGATCGATGGTCTGGTTGATTGTGACCACCATGCCCATCTTGAACAGCGCCTTGACCAGGTCACCGCCCTTTTCGGCCATGCGGTTGGCCAGTTCCTGCACCGTGATCGCTTCGGGCACGACAACATCGCGGACCTGCTTTTCACGCGGCTGGCTCTGCCCGGCGAAGTGTGCCCGGCGTTCCTTTTCACGCGCGCGCTTGAGCGCGGCGAGGCTGCGGGCGCGGGCGCCCTCATCCTCGTTGAGTGCCTTCGAGACGGTCAGCTTGCCGGCATGGCGGCGCTCTCCGCCCGACTTGTCACGCGGGTGGACATTCTTCTTGGCCGCGGCGGGTTCGGGCCGCTTGGGCGGCGCAACCGGGGTGAACCGGCGCGGAGCCGGAGCGCCAGTGCGCGGCGCGGCCTCTTCACTGGCTTCGGCGGCAGGCTGTTCGGCTGCGGGCTCGTCCGGAGTCGGAGTCGGCGCCGGAGCGGCAGCGGCCTGTTCGGCCTGGGCAGCGGCCTCAGCCTCTGCCTTGCGGTTCTCTTCGGCGCGGCGGCGCTCTTCTTCCTGGGCGCGCAGACGCTCCTCGGCCTCGCGCTCGGTCTGCTCGGCCAGTACGGCCAGACGGGCCTCTTCCGCTTCCCGCTGCAAGCGCGCGACGCGTTCCTGCGGAGTTTCACCGGCGGGCGCGGACGGCTTGGGTGCGGGCTTGGGCGCGGGTGCGGCCGGGGCGGGCGGCGGCGGGGGCGGCGGCGGCGGAGCAGCCTCTGCCACACCGGGCTTGCCGATCAGCTTGCGGCGCTTCACCTCGACCACCACCTTGTTGGTGCGGCCGTGGCTGAAGGTCTGCTGGACCTGCCCCGCTTCGACCGACTTCTTCAGGCCCAGCGGCTTGCGCCCCAAAGTCGGTTTGTTTTCGCTATCGCTCATGTTCTTCTACCAGCCCTTCAATCGCAATTCGTCGTCGTGGGCGATGCCCCGGCCGCAGCCGCATCATCGCCCTTACCCTGTTCATTCGCTTCACCTTGCCCCAGAAAGCGCAACAGGCGCTTGAGAGGGACTTCTACCCGCGCAGCCGATCCGGGATCGGTCAAAGCCAGGTGGACGACATTGTCGCGGCCCAATGCCACAGACAACGCTGCCCGGTCCAGAGGCAAGGTTAATCCGGTTTCGCCCGATCCTTCGGCTTCGCGGCCGACCCGCCAGGCCTGATCGAGCTTGCGCGAGCCGTCTTCACCGGCATCGCTGGCATGGGCCAGCCATTCGACCAGTCCGGCCCGGGCGTGTTCAGCGATCCGATCAGACCCGACCAGCAGCTTGCCGCCCTTCATTTCCAGCCCCAGCCGATCGGTGAAGGCCCGGCGCAGCGCCGTTTCGGCGCGCTGCGGCAGGTCTTCCGGAATGGTCAGCGCCGCGCCCTTGAAGGCCCGCGCCAGGGCGCCCTTCAGCTTGCCCTTGGCAATCGCCGTTTCCAGTTCACCGCGCGAGACCCCGATCCAGGCCCCCCGCCCCGGCGCACGCGCCAGAACATCGGGCAGGACATCGCCGTCCGGAGAGATCGCCAGGCGCAGCAGGTCATCGCGGGAACCGTGATCCCCGGTCAGGATGCAGCGCCGCTCGGGCGCCTCAGAGGCTGCGGAACCTAGCGGCTCATTGTGAGGAATCCGCATCGGCGGCCTCCTCGTTGGCGGGTTCGTCCTCGAACCAGTGGGCGCGGGCAGCCATGATGATCTCGTTGCCCTGCTCTTCGTTCAGGCCATATTCGCCGAGCACACCGCCGCGATCCTGTTCGCGTTCGCGGCGGGCAGGCGCACTGCCATCGCGGCGGCGCTGTTCGGCGCGCTTCTTGGCGATCAGCTCGTCGGTGGCAAGATCGGCCAGATCGTCGAGGGTCTTGATCCCGGCCTTGCCCAGCGTGACCAGCATCTGCTCGGTCAGGTGCGGCATTTCGGCCAGGGCATCCTCAACACCCAGGGCAACACGCTCTTCACGGTAGGTCGCTTCGCGGCGGTCAAGCGCTTCCTGCGCGCGGCTCTGCAGCTCTTCGGCCAGCTCTTCGTCAAAGCCTTCGATCGTGGCCAGTTCGGCCAGTTCGATATAGGCGACTTCTTCCAGCTCGCTGAAGCCTTCGGCGACCAGCAGCTGCGACAGGGTTTCATCGACGTCGAGCTCTTCCTCGAACATCTTTGAGCGCTCGGCGAATTCCTTCTGGCGCTTCTCCGAAGCCTCGGCCTCGGTCATGATGTCGATCTGGCTGCCGGTAAGCTGGCTGGCCAGGCGCACGTTCTGGCCGCGGCGGCCGATCGCCAGGCTCAGCTGGTCATCGGGAACGACAACCTCGATCCGGCTTTCTTCCTCATCGATCACCACGCGGCTGACGGTGGCCGGCTGCAGCGCGTTGACCACGAAAGTCGCGGTGTCTTCGGACCAGGGGATGATGTCGATCTTTTCGCCCTGCATTTCCTGCACCACCGCCTGAACGCGGCTGCCCTTCATGCCGACGCAGGCGCCGACCGGGTCGATGCTGCTGTCGCGGCTGATCACCCCGATCTTGGCGCGGCTGCCCGGATCGCGCGCGGCAGCCTGGATGGTGATCACGCCGTCATAGATTTCCGGCACTTCCTGCGCGAACAGGGCCTTCATGAAATCGGGGTGCGCGCGGGACAGGAAGATCTGCGGGCCGCGGTTCTGACGCTCGACCTTAAGGATCAGTGCGCGAACCCGTTCGCCGACACGGGCCACTTCGCGCGGGATCTGCTGATCGCGGCGGATCACGCCCTCGGCCCGGCCAAGGTTGACGATCACGTGGCCGAATTCGACCGACTTGATCACCCCCGTTACCATTTCCCCGGCGCGGTCCTTGAATTCTTCGTACTGACGCTCACGCTCGGCATCGCGGACCTTCTGGAAGATCACCTGCTTGGCCGACTGCGCGTCAATCCGGCCCAGATCGACCGGCGGCAGCGGATCGACGATGAAGTCGCCGAGCTTGGCATCCTTGTCGAGCTTCTGCGCGGCCTTGAGATCGACCTGCTTGAAATAGTCCTCAACCTCTTCAACCACTTCGACCACGCGCCACAGACGCAGATCGCCGGTGCGCGGATCAAGCTTGGCGCGAATGTCGTTCTCTGCACCATAGCGGGCACGCGCCGCCTTCTGGATCGCCTCTTCCATCGCCTCGATCACGATCGACTTGTCGATCAGCTTTTCGTTGGCGACCGAGGTGGCGATCGCCAGCAGTTCAGCGCGGTTTGCGGAAATCGGACTGGCCATTTTCAGTCTTCCTGTTCTTCGAGAATTTCATCCGCCCCACTGGTATCGAGCGGGCGGGTGGCGGCAATCAGCCGGTCGGTCAGGACCAGCTTGGCGGAATGAATGTCTGACAGCGGAAACGAGACGAGGCCGGACTTCCTGTCATCCAGCGTCACCGTCTCACCCTCGATCCCGACAAGATCGCCCTGAAGCGACTTGCGGTTACCCTCAACCGGATTGGTCAGCGAAACGCGGGCTTCGTGCCCGGCCCAGTTGGCGTAGTCCTGCGGACGGGTCAGCGGACGGTCGATCCCCGGAGAGGAAACCTCCAGCCGGTAGGCATCGTCGATCAGCACTTCCCCGGCTTCTTCCAGAGCATCGAACCGATCGGAAATCCGGTGCGAAAGCGCGGCGCAATCCTCGATCACCAGCTGTCCGGTCTCGGGCCGCTCGGCCATGATCTGAAGGGTATATTCCTCGACGTCGGAAAGCGGGCCGATCTCCCCGCCCTTGAAATAGCGCACGCGCACGAGATCGAAGCCCAGGGCCTTGGCCTCAGGCTCGACAACCTCAACAATGCGCGCGATATCCGCCATTTTCACTCCGGTTTTCCGACAATGCCCTTTGGTGCCGGCCCCTTGCGGCGCCAGCCCCTCCGTTGATCAACAATGTCGGGATGAACGCGCCTTAGTCGAAGGTCACAGCGATTGCAAGCGGGATGGCTGCTTCATCGGAGCAGGCGTCTCCGCAGGTTCCGCCTGCCAAGCATACTTTGATAAAACGGGCCTCTGGCAATCTTCGGGCAGTTTACAGTCGTGCGATCAGATCGCAGATCGCGTCGGGCCTTTGATAGACCAGCAGTTCGCTGGCTTCGGGCACGATCTCGATATGCAGGCATTTCGGCAAAACACGAGCGTTGGACCGACTGCGATGGGCAAGATGGCTGTCCTCGGCGCCGTAAATCCAGATATCTTCGCGGTCGGCACGCAACAAGGCCGGGTCCGGATCGCTGAGCACCAGCATCCGATCGCGGGCAAACCCGCCCCCGGATTGCAACATCATCGCCTGCGTATCGGTGCGCAGCAGGGCCTGGGTTTCGACATTGCGCAATGCCTGAGCATTACGCGCGTTATAGCCGTATGCCCGCTCGATGTACCAATCCGGACCATGTCGGCGGACCATCCTCAGCGCAAGGGCGGTGAGATAGCCAAGCAACTGCGGCGCCGAAGATGCCAGCCTGAAGAACGCCCGGTGCACCGGCGTCAGGTTGCGTACTTCAGCTTCGTCCATGCGGCCAAAACTGCTGATCAGGCCGAACCGGCCAAATCGGTGCGGAGCACGATCGCGCGCCAGGATAAGCATGGAGGCAGCACTGGTCGTACCGATCGCCGGGCAATCGTGCAGGTCGAGATGATCGGCAAGCGCCAGCAGGGCATCAACATTATCGTCCTCTGCCGATCTCGCCCGGTCAATCTCGCTGCGGCCATAGCCGGGGCGGCAAGGCACAATCAGCCTGACCCCCAAATCGTCCAGTCGGTCCAGCACTGCACGGGGCAGTGCATGGTTAAAGACCGGGCCATGCAACCAGATCAACGGACGGCCATCGCGCGGTCCGGCAAGGCTATAGGTCAGGACGCGCCCGCCTGGGCGGACAACCCGCGTTTCGTTGCGATAGGGATTGACCCATTCGCCGGTATAGGACGGGGCATCGATGCCGGACTGGATACAAAGCGCCGTCAGCACCCGGACCAGTTCGACCTGACCGCGGCAGCCTGATTTGGCAAGAACCGCCTTGAACTGGGTCTGTGCGGTCTGCACTGAAACCCCGCGTATGCGCGCCACCTCTGCAAGCGAGCGGCAGCGATAGAAAAGCCGCGCGATTTCGCATTCCGCTTCGGACAGGGCCCACGATTGCTCGACCAGCGTAGTGGTGGATTCCAGCCATTCGAATTCCAGCGAACGGATCAGCGTAACGTCTTGCGGATAGCCCGGAAGCGGCAAACGCCGCGCCTCGGCCAGAAGGACCCGGGCAGCGCCGTCCTCATGCTTGCCGACATCGCATTCGACAACGCGGCGGTCAGAATTGGCCTTGTCACCAGCCGCCGATCGCAGTTGCCGCAAGGCCGCCACATGGGCCGGAGCCAGCCATTCGCCCCTGTCGATATCCCCCACTTCAAGAGCGAATTTGCTGCGCCCGGCCGGATTGATCGCCAGCACCTGGCCATCGGCATTCTCGATCATCGCCGCATTCGGGCTGCGGGCCAGGAGTTCGTCAACCGGATCGCGATCGACAACCTCCCACCTTTCCATTGCCAGGCGGTTTATCTCACCAAGCTGGGCCAGCAGCACATCGTCGATCTTCGGGGACAGGCCGCCGACGGAATCGATGCGCCGGTTCCAGGCCGCAATCAGATCATCGAAACCCGACCCGTCGAGCAGGGTGCGATAGCTGTAGCCAACAAGTTCGACATCACCGTGTCCGCCACCAACTTGCACTGCACTGAAATCCCTGTGGTCCAAAAATGCAGCCCGGCGATGTTCGATACCCTGATCGGGGTATGACAGACCCCAAACCTCCATTCAAGACGACGGCAGCGCGAAATCAGTGACTTCGCGGCAACACCACTCTTCCTGAAGGATAGCCATGACCCGTTCTCAGATCCTGTTTTCCACACTTGCGGCGCTGACGTTGACGGTGACCGGAACCAGCGCGGCGCTGTTCGCGAAAAATTCAGACCCCGCAAGGACCGACGCCAGCCTGACCCTGTTCGGCGGTGAGGCCATGCAGGGGGGGCCTGTCACGGTGCGGAAAGACATCGCCAATTTTCAGGATGTGCCCGCCTCCGATGGGTTTGACGGCACCGCGAACGACTATGCCTATTCGCTGCGGGCGGTGGGGCGCTGGGAAGTGTGCATGGACGCCGGCTTCAGGACCAATTGTCAGATCGTGGACGGGGAGGTTGCTTCGCTGGGCGAATACGGCGGTTCGATCAGTTCGGCGCGCTATCTCGGCCCATCGACCCGCCCGGTGGTCGCTGCGGCGGATACGGCAACGCAGACCGCCCCGGCCAGTCAGGCAAGCTCGGGCACGTCCACCGCGAGCGCTGCGCCGTGGCAACCGATGTACCGGGTTGACCTGTATGGCAGCGATTACCGCGCGATCACCTATTCCCGCCCCGGAAACACCTGGCAGACCTGCAAGGCCAGCTGCGATGCAGATCGCAAGTGCAAGGCCTGGACCTATGTCGAACCCGGCCGCACCCCCTATGGCGAGTGCTTCCTGAAATCACCGGTGCCGCAGGCATCGGTTTCCGAATGCTGCATTTCCGGCGTCAAGGGCGCGGATAGTTCTGGCGGACGGCAAGGCGCGGCTGCGATCGACCTTGGGCTGAACCGCGTTGCCAACACCGCCAAACGCGCTGCCGAAGACGAAGTTGACAGAGCGGTTGACCGCAAGGTGCGCGGCGCTGTCGGCCGTATTCTCGGCAACTGAAGGAGACGGCGCAGCCATGATGCCGGATCGATTGACGCGCCGCCGGATGCTCGGCTGGCTCGGCGCGAGCAGCGCGCTGTCACTGCTCCCCATCGGTCCGGCCCGGGCCTCCGGCAGCACCGAACTGCGCAACCTGCGTTGGGACCAGCGCCTGGCCGAAGGAAACTGGAACCGCAAGGGCGGGCCACTGTGGGTGGTGCATGACAACGTCCCGATGTTCTGGGGCGGAGGACGCGCGCTGACCTGGCGATGTGCGGCCGTGGCATCGCCGCTGACCGCAACCGAACGCGCGGATATTCAGGCGTCGCTCACGGCTGCTTCGGCCTATTACCGTTCCCGCGGTCTGTGGACACCCATGCTGCCGCTTGGCGACGGCGATGCCTATCACATCTTCTATGTCGATGCGCCGCCCGAACTGATGGGCGGTACCGGTCCGGCGGCAGGAGATCCGCTCAGTGAATTTGGCATCGATGGAGCCGCCCGTACCGCGGCAATTGCGGCAGAGGTCATGGTGTCTGACGCGGAAGAGCTCAAGGGCAAGCCGGATACTACCGAACGACAGGTTCCGAGCGGTCTGCACATGATGCTCTCTGCCCCGGTCTTCCGGTCTTACCGCCCCCCGATCGACCACGAGCATCCCTGGGCACCGCTGCAAACCCTTGCTCATGAGATGATACACGCCATCGACCAATATGCCCCCGGGATGACTGGCTGGGGCGAGGTGCGCGGCTGGCTGGGTGAAGGATCGACCCATGCCATTGCCCAGTTTGCCTTGCGCAAGCTGGGATGCAACCCACTTAAAAACTATGCCCTGGGCATTCGGAAAATCCTCAAGGACATCGGGCTGCGGCCCTATGACGTCACACTGACACTGAGCGAAGTACCAGGCCGGATACCGGAATTTCTTGCCGAGGAGGTGCGCGCGCAAGGCGGCAAGGAATCCGAACGGGCCAAAGGGTTCTGGAGCGACAATGCCACCTATCTGACCTGCAGCTTCTGGCGCTTCCTGATGCAGGAGGAGGCGCCGGTCAAAAAGGGCGGCCCGCCTACCGGGCAGGTTTCCGCGCCGTTGCTGCCGCAAAAGACAATCACGCCCTATCTGCCAGCCGCTACCGTTCCGGGCGATTTTGAAATGTTCGCCCCCTTGCGCGCGTTTCGCATGACCGCCGAAGACCGCACCCGCGCGGCAACAAACAAGCGCTGGATCGATCCGGTGCTGGTCTTGCTTGACCGTTTTCTCAAAACCCATCCTCATCCAGTATGGGGCGCGACAGGACTATACCGGGCCTTCCCCGCTTTCCTGGCCCATTTTGTCGAATGGCCCGATCAGATCGCCAAGAGCCGCAAGGGCTTTCTTGCCCACGACAAATGGCTGGCCGCAATGTTCATGGACGGAGCACCGCTGCTGGAGATCGCTCCGGGGCAGGACATCGTTCACGAGCCAGCCATGATCCCGCCGCTCGCTGCACGGGCACTGCGCTTCAAATTGCCGGCGATCGAGGGGATGGCTCCCGACGTTGTGGAGAGCGAGTATCCCAGAGTGACAATTACCGTCACCACCCTCAACGGGCCGCGCGATGCCATCGATCACATCCATATCGGGCTGCGCGGAAACGTGCTGGGCAATCACCTCTCGCAGCCGGTCCGCTCCGGCCAGGGCCGGGTTCGGCGCTGGATCAATGTCGATGCTCGGCCATTGTTCCGGGGAAGAACCAACGGCGAAACGGTGCTGACCCTGATCAATTCCGCGCCAAAACCCGAACGCGGGCGGCCGCTGTTTGTGCGAGTCCATATCGCGATTCAGGTAGGCAACGTGAATGGCCAGTGCAGCTATCACCCGCTGCCCGTACCGAACCAGAGCGGCCAGATGGTTACCATCCCTTCGTCCGTATCGCCACCGACCGGGCGGCAAGCCCCGACCATGGCGGTTGAACGAGGCACCAATGATATCGAGATCTCCATCGTGCAGGATGCCGATCTTGTCAGGATGATCGACCTTGCCGCGGCGAGCGCAAACGGCACCGCAATGGGTGTGCAGCGTGAAACCGATGCCCGGTCAAACGGTTCCGCGGGCGCCGATGCCGCCGAATTGCAGGCGCAGGCCGCCCGAATGACCGCGATTACAGCCAAGTCGCGCCTGATTATCACACTGCTGCTGCCGCGGGTTGAACCCGGAGTTCTGGGCCCGGTAGCGGGCGCCCGGGTCAAAGCAGAATGGGTCGATCCGGTCTATCGGCGCTATGCCTCGCTCGGTGTTCCCGAAGCGGTCAGCATGGAAACAGATGCCGTAGAGGCCATGCTGACCGCGAACGGCGAAGGCGCGCTGGTCGGCAGCTATACCGCGAATTTCGATGCCGCTTCGGACAATTCCGATCAGATCTTTCGCGGCCGGATATCAGGCAATTTCTCCATGGGCATCGCTATCGACGAAGCCCAGGGCGAGGGTGAATTGCCCGCGGACAAGTCCGCAATCATGCCGACCGATTTCTTCATCGCCGCCGGACGAGCCGGGTTCGATGCCGGACTGATCGGGCGGATGCTCGATCAGGCGGTAGATGGAGAGGCTGGCGGTGCGAACGAAGCGGGGGGGACTGAAACCGGCCCTGACGGCACCGATCGTAGCAGCGCCCAGGTTCTGGGCGCTCAAAACTGCACGTTCCGCAACGAAGCCGAAGTGCGAGAATATCTTGATCTGTTCCTGAGGCGCAATTTCTCCAATGCCCCCGGCATGACTGCGGCAAGGCTTTCCGAACTACGCCGCAGCTTTCTGCAGCAGGAGCCGCAGCAGCTGCGCGCCATGCTGTGCGAGGCAGGCTTCTTCGCCGGGGCGGGCAGTTAGAGCCAGACCAAACTCTGGGTCGTGGCTCAAGCCCTGAACAGGAGGAACTATGGCATATCCTTCATCACCTGCTTGTAGATGATCTTGCCGCGGTCGATCTCCCACAAATCTTTCGAAGCATCGATTATCACGAACAGCTTGATCGGCACGTTATAGCTGACGAAGGCATGGACCTCGTTCGGTTGCGGATCGAGCAGATGGGTCAGACCATAGCCGGCGGCATCCTTGGGCACCGCGCGGGAATCGACATTGATGCAGCTCTTGCTGAAGGCGCGGCTGGACTGGAGTTTCCCATTGGTGCCGAAGACATAAAGGTAGTGCCCGCCGGCCGGAAACACGCCCGTTTCCACGCCCGCACTCATCACATAGGCCGGGATGCTGCCATCGGCGCGCGGGGACAGAACCACGGTGTTGACGTTGCCCTTGGTGCACAGGAACACCTTGTCGGCAACCGCGGCATCAATCGCCTTCTCGCGGGCCTCAATCAGTCTCAGCGCCAGCGGAGAAAGGGCGTTGTCCTCTCCATCCTTGATCAATTCGCCGCGTTCGACCTTGCTGCCCAGTACCCAATAGCGCGCCATGGCGACCAGCTTGCCGCCTTTGGTGCGGTAAAAGGTCGCCAGCAGCCGACCATTTGCCGCTGGCTCGACGATATAGCCGCTTAACCCTTCCTGTTGTGCCCGCTCAAGCGACCAGCCGCGCTTCTTCAGGTCGTCCTGAAAGCTATCGGTCGAATGCCAGGCCGCCTGATCATAGGCATACATTTCCGCCCCGCGCGCCTCAGCCTGCCTGGCGGCGGAAAGCTGATCCGGCGTATGATCGGCCAGCGCCGGACTTGCGAAAACCATGGCCGCGCAGGCGAGCAATCGGGAAATCGGTTTCAGCGTCTTCAGGGCGCCCTTGTCCTTGTCTGAAGCGAACAAAGCGGTGCCGGCCTGCCAAGTCAAGGCAGACGCTAGCCCGCAGCGCCGTAGTAATCGTCGTTATAGTTTTGCGTTTCATCCATGAAGCGATCGCGTTCGCGCCGGGCCTTGGCCTCCTCACGCTCCTCGTCGCGGGCTTCAGCCACGAGTTTGTCGGAATCCCACCACGCCGCGATCAGTGCACCCAGCCGGGTCAACAGGCCGTCATCCTCATCGATGCTGATTTCCGCGCGCTCGACGCTTAGCTTCATCCGCTCCTGCGCATCCGGGCTGTTGTCGATGTACTGGTACACGGCGGTCAGCGCGAAGGTACCGATCAGGACCAAGCCGATCAGCGCGGCAATCGTTCGTTTGAAGAGAGCGCCCAGAGACATCGCCGACCGCTCCCTAAGCCCGCCGCCTATTCATATTCGGACCGGTCGAAGGCCTTGATGTCTTCTTCTTCGTAGATCACGCCGTCCCTGTTGACCCAGACCTTCTGGGTGGTCGGCCCGGACCGGCTGCGTGAGGTGGAGTTGCCCGAGCGCGCGCCGCTGCCCCAGCCATCGTCGGCGCGGTCCTGCGCGGTATAGCTGCTGTCGGCGCTCTGCTTGCTCCAGGCGTTCTTCGTCTTGTATTCGGCCGGTTCCTTGTGGCTCAGCGCCCCGCCGATCCCGCCGAAAATCAGCATGAACACCATCACCGTCAACCGCGGCGAAAGAAGCAGAATACGCGCGAACTGGCCCATAAGATCCCCCTTGATCTCACGCTATTTACGCGCCTTGCGTTACCAGTATTTTAATCGCCGTTCCGTTCGCTCAGACCATGTTTTTTCATCGCGTGGCGCAGTTGATCGTAACTGAGGCCAAGCGCCTTGGCGGTCTGGCGCTGGTTGAAACGGTGGCGCGCCAGTGCCTGTTCCAGGATCGCCTTTTCGTGGGCATCCACCGCTGCCTTCAGATCGCTGACCTGATCGAGATTCCGGGCGGACGCAGCCGGGTTCGGCGCGGCATCGGCTTTGGCCGTTTCAGCGCGCGGCAGCAGGGCGGGTTTCCATGGGCTGTCGAATGGATCGAAGACCACGTGAGCGATCGGCTCTTCCCAGTCACCCCAGCGATAGACCGCGCGTTCGATCACATTTCTGAGCTCGCGCACGTTGCCGGGCCACTGGTAATCCTCAAGCCCGGCCATAGCCGCTTCGCTGAACCCGGGCCATGCGTCCCAGTGCAGCTCCGCCGCCATGCGCCGCCCAAAATAGTCCGACAGAACCCGGATATCGCCCTCTCGCACCCTGAGTGGCGGCAGGGTGATAACCTCAAAACTCAGCCGGTCGAGCAGGTCGGCGCGGAACCGGCCTTCATCGGCCATGCGCGGCAGGTCCTCGTTGGTGGCGGCGACGATCCGCACATCAACCTTGACCGGGCGCGAAGAGCCGATCCGCGTAACCTCGCCATATTCGACCGCACGCAGCAGGCGTTCCTGCGCGCCCATCGAGAGGGTTGCCAGTTCGTCGAGAAAAAGCGTCCCTTTGTCGGCTTCCTCGAACCGTCCGGCGCGGGCTTTGGTAGCACCGGTGAAGGCACCCTGCTCATGACCGAACAATTCCGCCTCGATCAAGGTTTCCGGCAAGGCCGCGCAGTTGAGCGTGATGAACGGCTCCTGCCAGCGGCGCGACAGCTGGTGCAGGCGTTCCGCGATCAGTTCCTTGCCGGTGCCGCGCTCGCCGATCACCAGCACCGGGCGGCCCATCGGCGCGGCGCGGCTGGCACGTTCGACCGAATCCAGAAAGGCAGTCGATTGGCCTACGAACTGGGTGTTGCGCTCCATGCCCAATATATAGCGAAAATTCCCAACTTCACGCAAGAATTCCCATATGTCGCTCGTCGATCAGTTGGGACCATCCCGCAAAACCGCCATTTTCGGCATTTGGCACGCGGCTTGCTGATAGGTGAACAAATCCAATTCCGTGAGGAACACCATGTTCACCAACCTGATCAAGTCCACCACCAAGCTCGACCGGGCGATCGTTATCTCGATCGCGGCGATGCTGACCTTCAACGTCCTGGCGCTGACCGCCCAGGTTCAGTCGCCCACCGTCATCGCCCAGGTTTCGGGCGAAGCGGCCGGGCAGGCTTGAGCCAGCAGGTGGCCCGTAACATGGGACATGACCCCTTTTCCCCGCTTGGGCCGGAATCCCAAGCCACCCCCGATGGCGGCACCCAGTCCCCCCGCCGCATGGGAGTTCCGGCCCAGACCGCCCACGACCTCGGCCCCATCGGCCCCGCCCCTCGCCAGCGCACCTCGCGCTTTGAGGCCGAGGTCGAACGTCTTCGCCGCACCCCTACCCCTACTGCATCTTCCACCGGAGTACCCTGGATGGGCATTTTCAGCCGCACTCGTGACATTATCGCCGCCAACTTCAACGACCTGCTCGACAAGGCCGACGATCCCGAAAAGATGATCCGGATGATCATCTTCGAGATGGAGGAAACCCTGGTCGAAGTGCGGGCCAGTGCGGCGCGGACGATCGCGGACCAGAAGGAAATGCACCGCCATACGGTAAAGCTTGACCGGCTCCAGGCCGACTGGGGCGACAAGGCCCAGCTGGCGCTGTCCAAGGACCGTGAGGATCTGGCCCGCGCCGCTCTGGTCGAAAAGAAGAAGGCCGCCGACATGGCCGAACAGCTCAAGGCCGAAATCACCGTGCTCGACGATGCGCTGCGCGCCTATGAGCTCGACATCGAAAAGCTCCAGAACCGCCTGCGCGAAGCCCGGGCCCGTCAGGGCGCGATCGCCGCACGGCTGGAAAGCGCCGAAAACCGCGTCAAGCTGCGCACGCTGCTGGCGAGCGAGCGGGTGGACGAGGCGATGGCCCGGTTTGACCAGCTGGAACGCCGGGTCGATTACGCCGAAGGCCGCGCTGATGCGCTGAGCCTGGCCGATGGCCGCGGCAAGCCCAGCCTGGCCGACGAGATCGCCGCCCTGGCCGGTCAGGACAAGATCGATGCGGAGCTCGAAGAAATGAAGCGCGCCCTCAAGGGCGACAGCGAGCAGGAGGGCTGAGCCGTGGATTTCCCGACCGAAATCATTGTCATTCCCGCGATCTTCATCGGTTTGCCGTGGTTGATCCTGCACTACATGACCAAGTGGAAAACCGCCGCCACCCTGACCAACGACGATGAATCGCTGCTCGATGAACTCTATCAGTTGTCGCGAAGGCTGGAGGACCGGATGGACACGGTCGAACGGCTGGTTGCTTCCGAAAACCCCGACTACCGCAACCATCGTCAGCTCGCCGACGGTAGCCACGAGCTCCCGGCACTTGACGAGCTTGAGAAGCTCAAGGCCAGCCGCCTGCGGCGTTGAGCGTCACCCCAAATACGACCCGATCTGCCCGCCGATACGCGACCCGGACACCACACAAGAGGACTGAAAGATGAATAGCCCGCGCACCAAATTCTACCGCGACAAGGTCAACAGCAAGTGGATGGGTGTCTGCGCCGGGATCGCCGATTATACCGGGGTCAATTCGATCTGGGTCCGGCTGGGCTTCGTCGGCCTGATCTTCATGACCGGTGGCACAATCCTGCCGTTCTATTTCCTGACCGGCCTGCTGGCCGACAAGAAGCCGCCGCATCTGTACGGTGACCGTCAGGAGCAGCAGTTCTGGCAGGGCGTGCGCCAGTCCCCGACCCGCACCGCGCGGGAGGTGAAGGGCCGCCTGCGTGAGCTGGACCGCCGGCTGGCCGAAGTTGAAACCTATTACGTCACCAGCAACCCGCGGCTTTCGGCCGAAATCGAGCGACTGCGGTAAGTTCGCATTCCTGAGTGGGGGAAACGAAATGGACAATCTTGCATTACTGATACCCTTGGCACCGTTCCTGATGGTCAGCTTCATCGTCTGGACCAAGCATCAGACCAAAATGGCCGAGCTGCGGGTCAGGGAAACCGCCGAGAAGGCTGCACAATACGCCAGCCACACCAGCGAACTGGAAGAGCGCGTGCGCGTGCTGGAACGGATCGTCACCGACAAGGGCTATGACGTCGCCAGCCAGATCGAGGCGCTGCGCGATGCCCGCAAGGTCGAGGCCTTGATCGACAAGCGTGAACAGGAGCTGCGCTGATGAGTCCCGAACAGGTTTTGCAATTGCTGGGCATGGTCATTCCCGGCGCCGCGATCATCGTCGCGATCATTACTGGCGGCGTGATCTATTCCAACCGGATGAAGATCAAGAACGGCTATCCGCTCAGCGGCGCCTGGGGCCAGGCAGTCTATCCCAAGACCACCAGCGAGGATGGTGAGCGGATCAAGCTGCTCAGCCAGGAAAACGCCGAGCTGCGCGCCCAGATCGGCAGCCTCAAGGACCGGCTCGGCAACGTCGAGCGAATCGTCACCGACAGCGGATACCGCCTGACGCATGAGATCGAGGCGCTGCGGATCGAAAAGAAAGACGTGCAATGAACTGGGGCTCTCCTGAATTCATCATCTTCATCGTCGGCATCAGCACGGCGGGCTGGGTGATCAACAACTGGATCCGCGCCCGCCACGGCTATCCGCTTGAGGATGAATGGGGCGGCAAGAGCGATCGCGGCGGCAAGGAAGTTTCGGCGCTGAAGGCCGAAAACGCCGAACTGAAAGAACGCCTGGCGATGTTCGAAGACCGCGTGATCGTGCTCGAACGCATCGCCACCGACAAATCAGTCAACCTTGCCGCACAGATCGAAAACCTGCGCGGTGTTGGGGAGAAGGCGCAATGAGCTTCGGCGACTTCATGGGATTGGTCGCGGCCATGGGCGGACTGGTGGCGATCGTTGCAATTCTCGCCAACCATTTCCGCCGCCGACTGGAGCACAAGGAACGGATGGCACAGATCAAGGCCGGCTCCGGCCAGTCTGCCGCAGCGCCGGAACGCGATGCGACGATCGAGCGGCTCGAACACCGGGTCCGTGTGCTTGAGCGGATCGCCACCGACAAGTCCGGCAATCTTGCCGCCCAGATCGAAGATCTGCGCGAAAGCGCGAAAACCAACTGATTGCCGGAGACCGAGAATGGACCTTGGAACCGCCCTTGTCGTCATCGCCGGGATCGGCGCTTTCTATTCGCTGAAGTCGCAGCGCCTGCGCGGCGGCAGCAGTGATACCTCGCATGGGTTTCGCCGACGTGGGCGGGGCGGTCATGCACCGCAGCCTGATCAGGCCGTGCCCAGCCCGCGCGAAGCGGAATTGCAGCAGGAAGTGGAATCGCTGCGCGAACGGATCCACGTGCTGGAACGGATCGCCACCGATACCAACAGTTCGAACCAGCGCCAGACCCGGCAACTTGCTGATGAGATCGAAAGCCTGCGCGATCGCTGAGCGCGCCGGACTTCAGGGAGAACAGCCATGACCAGCGACACTCTTCTGACCGCCATTTCGGGCCTGATGGCCGTGGCGATCTTTGCCCTGGCCAGCCTCCGCGGCTGGCAGGGCTGGCTCCAGCTCAAGACCCGCGAGCTGGACCTGCACCGCCCCGAGATCGAAGGCGGGGTCGGCAGCGGAGCCGCCCGGATCGAGATCGCCGATCTCAAGGAACGGATCCGCAAGCTCGAAGCCATCGCTGCGGGAGTTGATCTGTGAGCTCACAGCGTGATGCCGCCAAGGCCGGGATCGGACTTGGTTCCGCAATCGCGGTGGCGATCAGCTGGAGCGTCAACAAGTCGATCGTCTGGGCGATCGTCCACGGGGTGCTGTCGTGGCTTTACGTGATCTTTTATGCCCTGACCCGGCCGGGTGGCCTTTCCGGCTGAGTTGCGCCGCGCGCATCCCATGCTAGAGGCAGCGCCATGCGCAGCCTGTCAGACATCTCAGATGAGTACGAATTCCTTGAGGGCGATGAACGCTATCGCCTGCTGATCGAGCTGGGCCGCGATCTGGAAGAAATGCCCGACCCGCTCAAGACCGACGCGACACTGGTGCGCGGCTGTTCGGCCAGCGTCTGGGTCTATCCGATGCAAGCACCCGATGGCACGCTGCACTTTCTGGCAGACAGCAACGCCGCGATCACTAAGGGGATCGTCGCGCTGGTTGTCGCCGCGGTGCAGGATCGCCCCGCCGCCGAAGTTGCCGGAACAGACATCGCGGCACTGCTTGAACCCTTCGACCTCAGGAACCAACTGTCCTCGAACCGCACCCAGGGCGTACCCAACATGATCGCCCTGATCCGCGAAACCGCCGCGCGGATCGCCGCAGGCAACTGAACGCCGCTGCGCAGCTGGCGCGACATCCTGCAACAAATTCTCGCCGCCTTGCGACAGGCTGTTCATCTGCCGTCGCGCTGGCCGGGCATATTCAGGGCCTGCAGACCAAGGAGGTTTCCATGTCCAAGACTTTTTCGATCATCGGCAGCGCGCTGGCTTTTGGCGCAGTAATGCTCACCCCGGTTGCCGCACAGGCGGCACCGCCGCCCAACAACGCCGCGCAGGCCGCACCGGTCCGTGCGACCGCGCTGTGGCAGCGGATCGTCGAGCTTGAACGCGACGTCAACCGGGCCGAAGCGCGCAAGACCATTTCGCACCGCGAAGCTGCTGCGCTGCGCGGCGATGTCGTCAAGCTCAAGCAGCAGTACCGCCGCTACAAGGCCAACGGCATCAGCCCGAGCGAGGCCCGCACTCTGGACAGCGGGATCGAGCGGGTGCGCGCCCGGCTGGTTCGTCAAAAGCGCGATGACAACGGCCGCGTTGAGCAGCAGGCTCCAGTCGATCATCGGACACACTGAACTGGCGAAATGACAGGCGGCGGGGCGGATCGCAAGGTCCGCCCCGTTTTGCGTTGCAGGTCTGCCGGCCCGCCACAGGCCTTTCCCGCTTGCCAGACTCGCGCCGTCTTCCTAGGCGCAGATACATTATGGCCAGCAAACCGCGTACGCTCTACGAAAAGATCTGGGATGCCCATGTGGTGGAACGCCGCGATGACGGGACCTGCCTGATCTACATCGACCGCCATCTGGTTCACGAAGTGACCAGCCCGCAAGCCTTCGAAGCGCTGCGGCTGGCCGGGCGCAAGGTCCGCCGTCCGGACCTGACCCTTGCGGTCCCCGATCACAACCTGCCGACCACCGCCCGGCGTGACGCCGCGGGCAAGGCGATTCCGATCGCCGATCCCGAAAGCGCGCAGCAGCTCGCCGCGCTGGAACGCAACGCGCCCGAATTCGGCGTGCGCCTGATCGGTGATGCCGATCTTGAGCAGGGGATCGTGCACGTGGTCGGCCCTGAACAGGGCTTTTCTCTGCCCGGCGCGACGATCGTTTGCGGCGATAGCCACACCGCCTGCCACGGCGGGCTGGGGGCGCTGGCCTTTGGCATCGGCACCAGCGAGGTGGAGCACGTGCTGGCCACCCAGACGCTGTTGCTCAAGCAATCGAAGACCATGGAAGTCCGCGTCGATGGCCAGCTTGGCCCCGGCGTGACGGCCAAGGACGTGGTGCTGCACATCTGCGGATTGCTCGGCGCGGCGGGCGGCACGGGCTATGTTATCGAATATACCGGATCGGTGATCCGCGATCTTTCGATCGAGGGGCGGCTGACCGTGTCTAACATGGCGATCGAGCACGGCGCCCGCGCCGGTCTGATCGCGCCCGACGAAAAAACCTTCGCCTATTCAAAGGGTCGGCCCTATGCCCCCAAGGGTAAGGATTGGGATAAGGCGGTGGCCTGGTGGCGCAGTCTGGCGACCGATTCGGGCGCCAGCTATGACAAGGTGGTGGTGATCGACGCCGCCGATATCGCGCCGACCGTTACCTGGGGCACAAGTCCGGAAGATACCGTGGCGATCACCGGGACGGTCCCCTCGCCTGACAGTTTCGCCGATCCGTCGAAGCAGGAAGCAGCCCGCAAATCGCTCGATTACATGGGGCTCACCCCCGGCCAGCGGATGCAGGACGTGGAGGTGCAGAACGTGTTCATCGGCAGCTGCACCAACAGCCGGATAGAGGACCTGAGAGCCGCAGCAGCGGTACTCAAGGGGCGGACCAAGGCACCGAACGTCAAATGGGCGATCGTGGTGCCCGGTTCAGGCCTGGTCAAACGGCAGGCCGAGGCCGAAGGGCTGGACCGGATATTCATCGAAGCCGGTCTTGAATGGCGTGAGCCGGGTTGCTCGGCGTGCCTGGGAATGAACCCGGACAAGGTCCCGGCGGGTGAGCGCTGCGCCAGCACTTCCAACCGCAATTTCGTTGGCCGTCAGGGGCCGGGTTCGCGCACCCATCTGGTCAGCCCGGCGATGGCGGCCGCGGCTGCGGTGACCGGACGGCTGACCGATGTCAGGGACCTTGCCTGACACACCGCCTGACACGCCACTTGCTTTCCGCAGTCCAGGGATCACATAGGTAGGACCATGACCGACAATTCCGACAAGCCCGAAAAGGGCGAAAAATCGAACTGGACCGGCAAGGCCGCCCTGGCCGGGGCCGCGATCGGTTCCGCCGCGCTGGCCGCCGCGCTGCTCTATGCCTCGCGCCGCAAGGACCAGGCCAAGAAACCGACCGCGCCACCCGCCCACCCGGAAGACGCGCCGGAAACCGATTGATGGAACCGCTGCGCGAAGTCGATGGCCGGGCGATCCCGTTCGGTGCCAAGAACGTCGATACCGACGTGATCATTCCGGCCCACTGGTTGAAGACCATCACCCGAGAAGGGATGGGGCGCGGCGCCTTTGAAACGCTGCGCAAGGACCCGGACAACCTTTTCGACAGCGCCGAGTTCAAGGGCGCACCGATCCTGATCGCGGGGGATAATTTCGGCTGCGGATCAAGCCGCGAACACGCCGCCTGGGCGCTTCTGGACCTGGGTATCAAGGCGGTGATCGCCCCCAGCTTTTCCGACATCTTTTCAGGCAACGCCTTCAAGAACGGGATCCTGACCGTGGTCCTGCCGCAGCCGGCGATCGACCGCTTGCTGGAAGTGGCAAAGACCGATCCGGTCCATGTCGATCTGGAAAACCAGGTCGTCACCACCCCGTTTCAGGATCGTTTCGAATTCGAGATCGATCCGTTCCGCAAGGACTGCCTGCTGGGCGGTCTTGATGAGGTTGGGCTGACCCTGGCCCGCGACGCGGCGATTTCCGCACACGAAAACAAGCGCCAGGCAGACCTGCCATGGCTCGAAAAGGTAACAGGAGAGAAGTGATGAAAGCCCTGCGCAGCCACGCCGTCGGCGGACCCGAGACACTGACCCTTGATGAACTGGAAAGCCCGGTTCCCGGGCCGGGGCAGGTCCGGATCGCGGTGAAGGCCTGCGCAATCAACTATCCCGATGTGCTGATCATCCGCGATATGTACCAGTTCAAGCCGCAGCGCCCCTTTGCGCCCGGCGGCGAACTTTCCGGCGTGATCGATGCGGTTGGCGAAGGCGTGACCCAGTGGAAGCCGGGCGACCGGGTGATCGCGATGATGGGCAACGGCGGCCTTGCCACCCAGGCACTCGCTCCGGCGGACAAGCTGTTCCCCCTGCCCGAAGGCGTCAGCTTTGAAACCGGCGCGTCGCTGCTGATGACTTATGGCACCAATATGCACGGCCTGCTTGATCGCGGGCATCTGAAGGCTGGTGATACCCTGCTGGTGCTGGGCGCGGCGGGCGGCGTCGGCCTTTCCGCGGTTGAGCTTGGCAAGGCCTATGGCGCGCGCGTTGTCGCCGCGGTTTCGAACGAGGAAAAGGCTGCCGTCGCGCGCGAACATGGCGCCGATGAAGTCGTGATCTATCCGCGCGCGCCGTTCGACAAGGACCAGTCGAAAGCCTTGGCCGAAGCCTTCAAGGCGGCTTGCGGCCCAGACGGTGCCAACGTGATCTATGACGTGGTCGGCGGTGACTATTCCGAACCGGCGCTGCGCTCGATCGCGTGGGAGGGCCGGTTCTGCGTGGTCGGCTTCCCGGCCGGGATCGCCAAGCTGCCGCTCAACCTGACCCTGCTGAAAAGCTGCGATGTTTGCGGCGTGTTCTGGGGTGCCTTTGCCGCACGCGATCCCAAGGCCAATGCCGTCCACATCGCCACGCTGTTCGATCTGCTCAAAAGCGGCAAGATCAACCCGAAGGTTTCGGCCACTTTCCCGCTGGAACGCGGCGGCGAAGCGATTACCATGCTGGCTGAGCGCAAGGCGATCGGCAAAGTCGTGGTGACCATGGATTGATCCTGCGCCGAACGGGAGAATGCAGATGTTCGCAGCGCGTATCCTGATCGCCGGGGGCCTTTTGGCCACCGCATTTGCCGTTTCGGCCAAACCCGCCGCAGCGCCCGCCGGGCCTGCACCAAAGGATCTGGTTCAGGCGCGGCAGGCCGGAATGGTAATGGCCGCTTCGACGCTCAACCTGCTCAAAGGGGCCAGCGCCAACGGCACGCCGCTGAAGAACCTGGCCTTTCCCGCGGGCGGGCTGGCCAAGTGGGCCGCCTCTTCCCCAGCGCTGTTCGCCGAGAGCACCCGCCAGGTGCCCAGCCGCGCCCTGCCCGCGATCTGGACCAACAAGGCCGATTTCGCCGCCAAGGCCAAGGCTTTTGCCGATGCCGCCAGGGCGCTTGCCGATGCCGCCCGCGCCGAAGACAAGGCCGCGTTCGACGCCGCGCTTGCCAGCACGGCGGCATCGTGCAAGGGCTGCCATGATTCGTACCAGGCGCCGCCGCCCAAGGCCGGATAGGCGCGAGACACTGCCAGGAGCAACCATGACAGACTTCAATGACCGCGAACGCGCCGAGGAATCCAAATTCGCTCGCGATGAGGAAATGCAGTTCCGCGTCCAGGCCCGCCGCAACCGTTTGCTGGGCACCTGGGCTGCTGAAAAGATGGGTCTGTCCGCAGTAGAGGCCGAAGCCTATGCCAAGGCCGTGGTCCAGGCCGACTTTGAAGAAGCCGGCGATGAAGATGTGATCCGCAAGCTGCTGGGCGATCTGGTTTCGGCCGGCGTGGAAGTTGACGAGGCAGAGGTTCGCGCCGCGCTTGATGCCAAGGCCGTCGAAGCCCGCCGCGCGCTGATGGGCGAGGCCTGAACCCGTGGCAATGGCCGGGGCGGAAATCATCGCCCGCATCAAGGCTGGACTGCCCGATGCCGAAGTGACGCTGACCGATCTGGCCGGTGATGACAATCACTGGGCGGCCCACGTGGTTTCGGCCGCATTCGTCGGCAAGCCGCGGGTGGCACAGCACAAGCTGGTCTATGCCGCGATCGGTGCAGACATGGGCGAAGCCCTGCACGCCTTGCAACTGACCACCGCCGTTCCCAACTAGGGCGGCAAGGAGCCTTATTCCATGTCCGATACCAACGCCCGCATCGCCGAAATCGTCAACACCAATGACGTGGTCCTGTTCATGAAGGGAACCCCGCTGTTTCCGCAGTGCGGCTTTTCCAGCCGGGCCGTGGCGATCCTTGAACATCTTGGCGTGCCCTATCAGGGCGTTGACGTACTGCAGGACATGGAAATCCGTTCGGGCATCAAGGCCTATTCGGATTGGCCGACGATTCCGCAACTTTACGTGAAGGGCGAATTCGTTGGCGGCAGCGACATCATGATGGAAATGTACGAAGCCGGTGAATTGCAGGATCTAATGGCCCAATCGGGCCTTACGCCGACTTCCTGATTTCGGCTTCCGCCGCGCCGGGGCTTTCGTGGGCCAGTTCCACGATTTCCCGCAGACCCATCGGGCGTCCGGTAAGGAATCCCTGAAACTCGTTGCAGCCGCAACTGGCCAGCCGTTCGCGCTGCGCTTCGGATTCAACCCCTTCGGCGATCACCCGCAGGTGCAGTGCCTTGGCGAGGCGAACCATGGCATCGACCAGCGCCTCGGATTCGCCGCCATCCCCCAGGCAGGATACGAACGACCGATCGATCTTGATCTTATCGACCGAGAACCGCTGCAACACGCTGAGGCTGGAATAGCCCGTGCCGAAATCGTCGAGAGCGAAAGTAAAGCCCAGCCGCTTCAGCGCGCCGATGTTGCCCGCAGTAACCGGCTCGTCGCTGAGCAGCGCGGTTTCGGTCAGCTCGATCTCATAGCGCGATGGATCAATTTCAGCCTCTGCCGCCAGGCGGGCGACCGCCGCGGCAAAACCGGGTGAGCGCATCTGTTCGGCGGAAACATTGATCGCCACCCGCAGCCGGGTCCAGCTGCCGGTATCGGCAAAGACCCGGCGCATCACGAATTCGCCAAGCGCAAGGATCAGACCCGTTTCCTCGGCCAGCGGGACAAAGACGTCGGGCGGCACCTCGCCGCGCTCGGGGTGGGACCAGCGCAGCAGCGCTTCTGCGGCGTGAATGTTCCCGGCCAGATCGACCTGCGGCTGATAGACCATGAACAGTTCATCATTGGCCAGGGCATGGCGCAGATCGGTTTCCAGCGACCGGCGGCCTTGCAGGGCCTGGTCCATCCGCGGTTCGAAGAAGGTCAGCCTGCCGCGGCCATTCTGCTTGGAATGGTAAAGCGCCAGATCGGCCCAGCGCAGCGCCTCGGTCGGCTCCACCCCGGGGCGGTCGATGATCACCGCCCCGATCGAGCAGCCGATTTCCAACCGCCCATATTCGGACTGGATCGGCCGCGACAGTGCCTCAAGGACGCGGTGCCCAAGCATTTCCGCGCTTTCGCAGCAGCCACTTGAGCACAGGACGACAAATTCATCGCCGCCCAGCCTGGCGATCAACGCCGCCCCGGCACAGGCCGTGCGCAGACGATTGGCGGTGGCCTCGATAACCAGATCGCCGGCGTGGTGGCCAAGCGTGTCATTGATTTCCTTGAACCGGTCGAGATCGACGCACAGCACCGTCAGACGGCTGGTATCGGACCCGACCGTCGCCAGCAGGCTGTGCAGACGTTCGAACAGCATGGCACGGTTGGGCAGGCGAGTCAGTGGGTCGTGGAACGCCAGATGCTTGGCCCGCGCCTCGCTCGCGATCAGATCGCTGATCACGATGCCGCTGCGCCGGACCATGGTCCAGGCGACCAGCCCCAGCAAGCCCAGCATCAGCAGCAGCGGAAGCAGCAGCTGTTCGCTCAGGATCGCGCTCGGGCGGCGCGGCGTCCAGACCAGCGAAGCCACCGGTCGTCCGCTGAGATCGCGCAGGACCAGATTACCCCGACCGTTCGATTTCGCATCCGGCGCGGTCAGTTTCAGATCGTCAAGCTGATAGCGCTGCGCAAATATGCCGAGCAGGCGGGCATCGATCGGCAGCGCGGTAATCGTCACCGGCGCCCGCGCGCCCTTGGGCAGGGCCTTCCCGAAATCGGGCTGAACCAGCGTGGCGATGACGATGTAGGTCTGATCGCCGATCCGCGTGACCGTATTGCCCTGGATCGGGGGGATGACGATGTTGTCCTTGCCGGGCCGCAAGACCAGCGGCGGCCGCGCCTTTTCGGCCTGACGGATGCGCGGCAGGAGCTGAGCCGCGATCGGCCGGAACGGGGCATACAGGTCCAGCCCGGCCCTTTCGCCATTTGCCGAAGCATAGAAGACCTTCTCATCGCCATCGACCACGAAAGATCGGGTGAAGCCATTGAAGGTGTGCAGATAGTTTCCGACGTTGAAATCGATCCAGGCGGCATCGCGGCGATGATCCATCATCACGATCGCATCGTCCCAATCGACCTGGGTGGCGACAACCTTGTCCAGCTCTTCAAGCTGCTGCGCGAAACCGCGTTCGAACATATGCTGCTCACGTGCCGAAGCGGTATCGTCGAAACGGTGGACCAGGATCGCCGTGGTCAGGATCAGCAGCGCCAGCACCCCAAGGGTCAGGCCGACAATCGGCCCGAACAGCCGGGCTTTGCGCCAGTCGCCGTTGATCAGATTGCCCGTCACAAATGGAATCCCTGCTGCGGTCGTGAGACGCCTGGCGGATTGCTAGCGGCCAAGGATCAAGGAATGCTTATCGCGTCCTTAAGGTGATCTTGACCCTGTTGGGACTGCGGCAACTTGTGGGGGAGTTCTCGGGGAGGCGGAGCCGCGGAGACCAGGGTGCGGCCCCGCCTCATTCGAGACTGCTTGGGGGTACACAATATAATGCAGACACCGTGCCAGTTTCCGTTTTATGCTTTTATTCAATCTTTTAGAGTTTTTCGCCAAATCGACGTTGCTGCGATTTGTAAAGCAGCCCGACACTAAGCGGACGATTAATCCGCTTGGCAAATCGGCTGCGAGATTGCAGGCTGGTTCGCATGGATCTGAAAGACATCTTCGACCCTGACGGCGATCCGCCGCCGGCCATCCCGGCAGCCACGCTGGTCATCTTCCGCAACTGCCCCGAAGGCGGTGCGCCGCAGTTGCTGATGGTCCAGCGATCGAAGGAAATGCGCTTTGCCGGCGGGGCCGCGGTGTTTCCAGGCGGCAAGGTTGACGATGCCGATCGCGACCTTGCCGATGCCCACGGCGCCGCCGACGATGACGCGCGTGACGAACTGGCTGCACGGATCGCCGCCGTCCGCGAAACGCTGGAGGAAACCGGGCTGGCGGTTGGCCTGCACCAGCGCCCCAGCCTTGCGGACGCCCGCCGGGCGCGGTCGCGCCTGCTCGAAACCGGGGCGCTGGCTCCGGTGCTGGAGGAAATGGGCTGGACGCTCGATCTGGCGGGTCTTGTCCCCTTTTCCCGCTGGCGGCCCAAGCACCGCGAGATCCGCGTGTTCGATACGCGCTTCTATCTGACCGATCTGGGCACCGGCGCGGTCGACCTGCTGGTCGATTTTACCGAGAACACCCACCTGTTCTGGGCCAGCGCGGCAGAGGCGCTGCGGATGGCCGATGCGGGCGACATCAAGATCATCTTCCCGACCCGCCGCAACCTGGAACGTCTGGCGCAGTTCGACAGTTTTGGCGCGGCCCTGTCCCATGTTGCGGACTATCCGGTGCGGATGATCACGCCGTTCATGGAAATGCGCGGCGGGGTTCCCTGGCTCCTGATTCCGCCCGATGCAGGCTATCCGATCGACGGTGAAATTCTGGAAAGCGCAGCCCGCGGTTAAAAAGCCCCCCGCGCAGGAAGACCCACGCTGGGGAGGAAAGGTGCCCGGCAGTCGCGCCACCGGGTCGGGTCGCAATTCTGCTTAGGCAAATTCCCGCGACCTGGCCGTGACGGCCATCACGCTCAACGCAAAATATGGAAAAGCAGCTCGCCCGACATGAGCGCCATCGAACCCGACAGGGTTCGCAAGGCCGACCGGCCGCCCGAGCTTATGCGAGGAAAGCCAAGGCCGCGGATGCGGCCGCCCGGCGCATGAGGGCAAACAATGGTGGCGCGCCCGGTAGGACTCGAACCTACTGCCTCAAGATTAGAAGTCTCGCGCTCTATCCAGATGAGCTACGGGCGCACGCCGCGGCCCTCATAGGCAGGCTTTGCGCCTCGCGCAAACTTGGCTAGCCTGCTTTTCCATGACCACACCGATCCAGCACATTGACGGCACCACCGGCGCGCGTCGGCACTTTCGCTATTTCGACTATCTGATGGCAGCTTTCGTCGCGATCCTGCTGCTTTCGAACCTGATCGGGGCGAGCAAGCTGGCGACGGTGGGCGGCATTACCTTTGGCGCCGGGATCCTGTTCTTCCCGCTGTCCTATGTGCTGGGCGACGTGCTGACCGAGGTTTACGGCTATGCTAACGCCCGGCGCTGCGTGTGGATGGGGTTCGGCGCGCTGATCTTCATGGCCTTCATGAGCTATGTCGTGGTGGCCATGCCGCCGGCCGAAGGCTGGGGCGGGCAGGCCGCCTATGAAAGCGTGTTCGGATCGACCTGGCGGATCGTCGCCGCCTCGATCCTGGCGTTCTGGGCCGGGGAATTCGTCAACAGCTTCGTACTGGCCAAAATGAAGATCATGACCGGCGGAAAGCACCTGTGGACCCGCACAATCGGATCGACCGTGTTCGGCCAGGGCGTGGACAGTCTGATCTTCTACCCCGTGGCCTTCCTGGGCAACTGGACCACCAGCCAGGTTCTGACGGTGATGGTGACCAACTGGTTCTTCAAGGTCGTCTGGGAAGCGGTGCTGACCCCGGTGACCTATGCCGTGGTCGGCTGGTTCAAGGCGCGAGAGGGCGTTGACGTCTATGATACCGGGATCGATTTTTCGCCCTTTGCCAAGACCGATGCGGTCTGAAGGCCGGGTGTTCGGCCCCGCCCTAGTGGGGGCGGGGCCTCACCGGCGATCGGCTCAATCGGCGATGAGGCCGACCGCGAGGTAAACCAGAGCCAGCGAGCCCCAGGCAAACACCGTGGCGAGCACCACGCCGATGCGGATCAGGTTGACGTCCCAGCCGGTATAGTTGGCGATACCGCTGCACACGCCCATGAACTTGCCGTTGACCTTGTCGAGACGGAAGGTGCGCGAGGGGGTCATGTTGTTCTCCATCTGCTTGATCCGGGTCATGCTACTTCACCGACATAGAGGGTGTGGGCCTGGGCCGGAGCGGGGACGGTGACGGTGCCGCCAACGGCGATGGCCGAGAGCATCAGGGCCGAGAAAGCGGCTGCGAAACGGCGAGAAAAAGTGGACTGCGTCATCTTGATATTCCTTCGTTTGAATAGGGCCTGCGGGATATTCCGCAGATGCCGGGTAGTTTGCAGAGACCGTGCCAATTTCGAAAAACCCCAGAAAACCGAGCTTTCTGCAAGCTGAACGATCGGTTCGGCAATTTGCAATCCACAACTGTTGGTGATTTTTACCAATATTCAGGATGAACCTTTCGGATGACAGCGATCCGGCCCGCCACTATCGCCGCACCATGGGTCTTGACCGGATCACGCTCAGCCAATTTCGCAATCATCGCGCCACCCGGCTCGATGGGACGGCGAAGTTCAATCTGCTGATCGGCGAGAACGGCGCGGGCAAGACCAACGTGCTTGAGGCGCTGTCGCTGCTGGCACCCGGTCGGGGACTGCGCCGCGCTGCCCTGCCCGAGATTCCGGCCAAAGACGGCACCGGCGGCTTCGCGGTCAGCGCCGATCTGGCCGATGCCGTCACGCTGGGCACCGGGGTGCGGCCGGAGCGGCCGGGGCGGCGCGTGGTGCAGGTCAACGGGGCAGAGGTTCCGGCGGTACGGCTGGGCGAGTGGCTCTCGGTCGGCTGGCTGACCCCGGCAATGGACCGCCTGTTTGCCGAAGGCGCCGGGGCGCGGCGGCGGTTTCTGGACCGGCTGGTGCTGGCCCTGGAACCGGGCCACGCCCGCAATGCCGCCAGGCTGGAAGGCGCGCTGCGTGAACGCAACCGCTTGCTGAGCGACGAGCATGAGCCGGACCCGCAATGGCTTGACGCAATCGAGATGCAGCTTGCCGAGGCCGGGGCCGAGGTCGCACAAGCCCGGGTCCGGCTGATCACCCGGCTGGCCGAAGCGCTGGACGCCCTGCCCGATGCGCCGTTCGCCCGCCCCGCCCTGGCCTATCAGCCGGGTGGCCCGACCGATCCAGCCGAGCTGACCGCCGAGCTCGCCGCCACCCGCCGCCGCGACCGCGCCGCCCAGCGCACCCTGACCGGGCCGCACCGCGATGAGCTGGCGGTGACCATGGCCGGAAAGGATCAGCCCGCGGCTGACTGTTCAACCGGCGAACAGAAAGCGATGCTGATCGCGATCACCCTCGCCCATGCAGGCCTGCTCGATCCCGGCCGCCCCGGCCTGCTGCTGCTCGACGAGGTTGCCGCGCACCTCGATCCGCTGCGACGCGAGGCACTGTTCGACCGGCTGCGCGGTGGACCGGCACAGGTCTGGCTGACCGGGACCGAGTTGGCCCCGTTCGATGCCATCGCGGATGAAGCCGCGGTCTGGCGGGTCAGCGAGGGGCTGGCTGAGCGGCTGGCCTAGAGCGGTTTCCACCCATTCTGGTCCACCCTGACGGAGCCGAATTGGGCCCATCGCAAGGAGCGAGGAGGGAGCCATGCCATTGCATAGTGACCGATGAGCGACGCTGTGATGGGCCCAATTCGGCCCGCCCGCCGGGTTGCGCCAGGGAATCCGCTGGACAGCGTTGCATCGCTTGCAGGGGCAACCAGCCCCTGCTGCACGCTGCGCCTTGCCAGCGGATTTCCTGTCGCAATCAGGGTGGACCAGAATGGGTGGAAACCGCTCTAGTGGCCGATTCAGGCAATGCGCCCATTACCTTGCCAAGCGTCGCCTCGACCATCAGGTCGAGCCCGGCGGCGGTAGGGTGGATATGGTCCGCCTGGATCAGTTCCGGCTTGCCGATCACCGGATCAAGGAAGAACGGCACCAACACCGCACCATGCTTGCGGGCAAGATCGGGATAGATCGCGTTGAAGGCCTTGGCATGGTCAGGCCCCCAGTTGGGTGCGGAAACCATCCCCATCAGCACCACCGGCACCTTGCGTTCAGCGAGCCGGGTCAGCAGTTGGTCGAGGTTCTTGCGGGTCTGCTCAGGCGGCAGTCCGCGCAGCATATCGTTGCCGCCCAGACTGATGATCGCCAGCGCAGGCGGGGCCTTCATTCCGTTCAGGACGAAATCGAGCCGCTGGAGCCCGCCCGCGGTGGTATCGCCCGAAACCCCGGCGTTTACCACTTTTGCGTTGATTCCCTTGGCTTTAAGCGCTGCCTCCAGCCGCGCGGGATAGCTTTGCCCGGGCTCCACCCCATAGCCCGCAAACAGACTGTCACCCAGCGCCAGGACCGGCACTTCCTGACCCATCACCGGCAAATCGTCCGCAGCCTGGCTGGCGGTTTCGACCGGCACCGGCGCTTCCTGCGCCCCGCAGGCGGCAAGCGCCAGGGTTGCAAGTGCGGCGGCCAGCTTCCATTTCATGTTGCAACGCTCCTTCTCGTTCTACTCTAGCTATGGCATCCCCGCGCTGTGACAAGCCCCCCTCTGGCAATTGCCGCCCATGACCTGACCCTGACCCTTGGCCAGGGCGACAGCGCCGTTCAGGTGCTGCGCGGAATCGACCTTGCCGTCCCGCAAGGCCAGACGCTGGCCCTGCTCGGCCCATCGGGTTCGGGCAAAAGCAGCCTGATGGCAGTGCTGACCGGGCTGGAACGGGCGACCTCCGGCAGCCTCACCGTGGCCGGGGCCGATTTCGCCGCGCTGGACGAGGACGCGCTGGCCACCGCCCGGCGCGGACGGATCGGGGTGGTGCTGCAGGCCTTCCACCTGCTGCCGACCATGACCGCGCTGGAAAACGTGATGACCCCGCTGGAACTGGCCGGACTACCCGAACCGCGCGCCCGCGCGGAGGCAGAGCTGATCGCCGTCGGGCTGGGCCACCGGCTGCATCACTATCCCGCCCAGCTTTCCGGCGGAGAGCAGCAACGCGTGGCGATTGCCCGCGCGCTGGCGCCGCGCCCGCCGCTGGTTTTCGCCGACGAGCCGACCGGCAACCTTGACGCAGCGACCGGCGCGGCCATTGTCGATCTGCTGTTCGCCCGCCGGGCAGAGGCCGGGGCGACGCTGGTCATCATCACCCATGATGTGGCCCTGGCCGAGCGCTGCGAGCGGGTGGTGACATTGGCCGATGGCCTGATCGCCGGGGATCGCGCAGCAGCATGATCGCCTGGCCTACCGCGTGGACCATCGCCCGGCGCGATCTTTCCGCACGCTTCCGCGGCCTGCGGCTGCTGCTGGTCTGCCTGTTCCTGGGCGTCGGCGCGCTGGCCGCGATCGGCACGCTGACCGGGGCGATAGGCAAGGAACTGTCCAGCCGGGGGCGGTCAATCCTGGGCGGCGACATCGAAGTCGCGGTCTGGCAGCGCAGCGCCACCGCGCCGGAACTGGCGGCTTTCGCAACGCAAGGCAAGGTATCCGGCGGCACCCGGATGCAGGCCATGGCCCGCGCTGGCGATCTGGCCGCGCCGATCGAATTGAAAGCGATTGACAAGGCCTGGCCGCTGGTCGGCCGGCTGACGCTGAAGGATGGCCGCAGCGTGGGCGCTCCGGGCGAAGGCGAGGTCTGGATTGCACAAGGCGCGGCGGACCGGCTGGGGATTGGCCCCGGCGGCACGATCGGGATCGGGAGCCTGACGCTGAAAGTGGGCGGGATCATTGCCGATGAGCCGGACCGGCTGGGCGAAGGCTTCACCCTTGGCCCGGTGGTGATCGCCCGCGAAGACGTACCCGGCAAGGCCGGATTGACCGCACCGGGCGCAATGTACCGCGCCAAGTACCGGATCGCCCTGCCCGCAGGCCGCAATCCCGATGCTGTACAGAAGGCGCTGAAAGAGCAATTTCCCTCAGCCGGGTTCGAAGTCCGCACCCGTGATCGTGCTGCACCCGGCGCGGAACGGTTCGTGGCGCGGATGGGTGATTTCCTGATTCTGGTCGGCCTTGCCGCGCTGGTGATCGCCGGAATCGGGATCGGCGGCGGGGTATCCTCGTACCTTGAGGCCCGCCGGACCAGCGTTGCGACGCTGAAAGTGCTGGGTGCGACCAGCGGCGATATTGCCCGGATCTACCTGCTCCAGATCGCCGCCGCCGCGCTGGTCGGCAGTCTGGCGGGGCTGGCCGCGGGTGTGCTGGTGACGCCGCTTCTGGCCGGAGCGCTCGGCAATCTGCTGCCGGTCGCGCCGGGGCTGACTTTCGATCCCTGGGCCTTGCTGCGCGCCGCCGCCTATGGCCTGCTGGTGGCGCTGGTCTTTGCCGCGCCGCCGCTACTGGCCGCGCGGCGCTTTCCGGCCATGGCGCTGTTCCGCGCGCGGGTAAGCCCGCTTGCCCGGAACTGGCGCGATGCCGCGCTGCCGGTTGGGCTGGGGACGATCGGGATCGTCGGCCTGTCGCTGATCGGCAACCGCCAGCCGCTGATGGTGCTGGGTTTTCTGGGCGGCGCGGCGGCGATCCTGCTGCTGCTTGGCGCGCTCGGCTGGGCAATCCGCGCCGCTGCCGGGCGCCTGCCCCGGCCTGAGCGGCCCCTGCTGCGGATCGCGCTGGCCAACCTGCACCGCCCCGGCGCGCAGACCGGTGCGCTGGTGACCGCGCTGGGCTTTGGCCTTTCGGCTTTCGTCCTGCTCGCCGCGATCCAGACCAGCCTTGATGCCAATATCAGCGCCCGCGTTCCACAGCGCGCGCCGGATTATTTCGTGCTCGACGTGCCGCGCGCCCGGGTCGGCGATTTCGTCCGCACTGTCGAACAGCAGGCCCCCGGGGCCAAGGTCCGCACGGTGCCCGCGCTGCGCGGCGCGATCCTGGCCTATGGCCCGGAAGGACGGATGACTCGCGTATCGAGCCTCAAGGCCATTCCGGAAGAGGCCTGGCCACTGCGCGGCGAACGCGGGCTGACCTATTCGGAAGACGTGCCCGAAGGCAATGTCGTGACCAAGGGCAAATGGTGGCCCAGGGGCTATGCCGGGGAACCGCTGGTCTCGATCGACGAGCGGCTGGCCGAGGCGCTGGATCTCAAGATCGGTGATGAGCTGACGATCGGCCTGCTGGGGGTGGAGCGAACCGCGCGGATCGCCTCGCTGCGGCGGATCGACTGGGATTCGCTGGGTTTCAACTATGTCCTGGTGTTCAGCCCCAACGCCATCGCCGATGCCCCGCACAACCTGGCCGCGATGATCGACCTGCCCAAGGGCGCGGCCAAGGGCGAGATGCTGCGCGCGCTGGTTCGCGGCTTTCCGTCCAGCTCGGTGATCGAGGTTGGCGGGGTGCTGACCCAGGCGCGCGATCTGCTGCGGCAGGTCAGTCTGGCGATCCTGTCCGCCGCCTCGGTCGCAGTGCTGGCGGGAATCGCCGTGCTGCTCGGCGCGATCGCGGCGGCGCGGGCCAGCCGGATCTATGACAATGTGATCCTGCGCGTGCTGGGTGCCAGCCGCGGCCAGCTGCTGGCGCTGCAACTGGCCGAATATGCCCTGCTCGCCGCGGTGCTGGCCGGTGTCGCGCTGGCGCTGGGCACCGCAACCGCCTGGTTGGTGGTGGTCAAGCTGTTCGAATTCGAATGGCTGCCCGACTGGCCGACCGTGCTCGGCACGCTTGGCCTCGGCCTGGCGCTGGTGATCGCCTTCGCCCTCGCGGCCTCGCTCCCCTTGCTGAGAGCGAGACCGGCACAGGCGCTGCGTGAGCTTTAGGAGAAAACGTCTCCGGCGTGTTCATGCAGGGCTTTCGGGTCCTCGCCGTAATTGTTCGGCCCGCGGGTGCCCTCGCTGAACAGAAAAACCAGCAGCACGATCGATCCAACCAGCGGGATCAGGCTGATCAGGATGAACCAGCCGGACCGATTAGTATCATGCAGTCGGCGTACGGTAACCGCCAGACCTGGAATGAAGGAAAAAAGCGCGAACAGGATGATGAGCAGGCCGGAAAGGCTTCCAACGATTCCACCTGCCGTGTCTCCCCCCACCGTTCCGGCGGTACCAGACAAAACGCCTGCCAGAACAA
The DNA here is from genome assembly GCA_029550345.1 of Pseudomonadota bacterium. Taxonomy (GTDB): domain Bacteria; phylum Pseudomonadota; class Alphaproteobacteria; order Sphingomonadales; family Sphingomonadaceae; genus Novosphingobium. The sequence goes on along the minus strand of JAKPHK010000052.1, from coordinate 10,952 downwards.
CCCAGACGATAACCACACCGAACTCAAAAAGCCGGTACATCCAGTATTCCATCCGGCGCGAACGACCGGAAAAATCAGCATAGCGCCGATAGGGCAGCAACATCCATTCCATCGGGTTGTCCTTGTTGGAGCAAACCGGGCTGCGGAGGGGCGTGCGCGCCCTCTCGCAGCCTCAGTTCGATCAGACGAAAACGTCAGCGGCAGCGTCCGGGTTCTTGGGGTCGGGGCCGAAACGGTTGGGCCCGCGCGTCCCTTCAAGGAACATCAGGACCAGATAGCCGATCGAAACGATAATGTTCACCAACGGAATCAGGCTGGCGACAAAGAAGCCCAGGTACCACCAGCCCGACATATCGCGATCGTGCAGGCGGCGTACGTTAACCGCAATGTTCGGGATCAACGTTGCCAGCCACCACAAGGCCAAAACCATCCCGACACCACTAAACAGCACCCCATAGACCGCGAAGGGATTTCCGCCCTGCCCTGCGGCGGCCATTTCCTCAAAACCGCCGCCAGCAAAGCGAAGCGTGCCGAATACCGCAAAGACCAGAACATTGAGTACGGCGAACCACCAATACTCCTTGCGCCGCGAACGCCCGCTGAAATCGGCATAACGCTTCAGCGGCATAATCATCCATTCAATCATAAGCCCCCTCCATTCAGAAAGAATGGCTTAGGTGGACCACATCGCACCCCGATCCGCAAGCCCATCCCGCAATGCTTGCCCCGGCGCGCCCTTTCGGCTAGGGGCGCGCGCAATGTTGCGGCGCAGCACGCGCCCGTCCTCCTGCAATCGAGAGAAACCCATGTCCGCCCCGCTGCCGCTGCGCAATATCGCGATCATCGCCCACGTTGACCATGGCAAGACCACGCTGGTTGACCAGTTGTTCCGCCAATCCGGCACCTTCCGCGAAAACCAGCGGATCGAGGAACGGGCGATGGATTCGAACGATCTCGAAAAGGAACGCGGGATCACCATCCTGGCCAAGTGCACCTCGGTCGAATGGAACGGCACCCGGATCAACATCGTCGATACTCCCGGCCACGCCGACTTCGGCGGTGAGGTTGAGCGGATCCTGAGCATGGTCGATGGCGTGATCCTGCTGGTTGACAGCTCTGAAGGGGCGATGCCGCAGACCAAGTTCGTGACCGGCAAGGCGCTGGCGCTCGGGCTCAAGCCGATCGTCGTGGTCAACAAGATCGACCGCCCCGATGGCCGCGCCCAGGAAGTGCTGGACGAAGTGTTCGACCTGTTCGTCAACCTCGACGCCAGTGATGAACAGTGCGATTTCCCCGTTCTCTATGCCTCGGGCCGCAACGGCTATGCCAGCACCGATGAAGAGGCCCGCGAAGGCAATCTTGAACCGCTGTTCCAGAAGATCGTCGATCACGTGCCCGCGCCGAACCTGGATGAGGATGGCCCGTTCAGCTTCCTCGCCACGCTGCTCGATCGTGACAACTTCATGGGCCGCGTGCTGACCGGCCGGGTCCAGTCGGGCAAGATCAAGGTCAACGATCCGATTCGCGCGCTCGACGCCGATGGCAACGTGATCGAGGTTGGCCGTGCATCCAAGCTGCTGTCGTTCCGCGGGCTGGAGCGCGTGCCGGTGGATGAGGCCAAAGCGGGTGACATCATCGCGCTGGCCGGTCTGGAAAAGGCCACCGTCGCCAACACCGTGGCCGCACCGGAAGTGGTCGAACCGATCAAGGCCCAGCCGATCGATCCGCCGACCCTGGCGATGCGCTTTGCCGTCAACGACAGCCCGTTCGCGGGCCGCGAGGGCGACAAGGTGACCAGCCGCATGATCCGCGACCGCCTTATGCGCGAAGCTGAAACCAACGTTGCGATCCGAGTCACCGAAAGCGAGGACAAGGACAGCTTCGAAGTGGCCGGGCGCGGCGAATTGCAGCTGGGTGTGCTGATCGAAACGATGCGCCGCGAAGGCTTCGAACTGGGCATCAGCCGCCCGCGCGTGCTGTTCCGTCAGGAAGGCGGCCAGCGCACCGAGCCGTACGAAACCGTGGTGATCGACGTGGACGACGAATATTCGTCCACCGTTGTTGACAAGATGCAGCGCCGCAAGGCCGAGCTGACCGAGATGCGCCCCAGCGGCATGGGCAAGACCCGCCTGACCTTCTCTGCACCATCGCGCGGGCTGATCGGCTATCACGGCGAATTCCTGTCCGACACGCGCGGCACCGGGATCATGAACCGATTGTTCGAAAAGTACGGCCCCCACAAGGGCGTGATCGAAGGCCGAATCAACGGCGTGCTGATCTCCAACTGCACCGGCGAGGCCGTGGCCTATGCGCTCAACAGCCTGGAGGACCGCGGCATCCTGTTCGTGCGGCCGCAGGACAAGATTTATGAAGGCATGGTGATCGGCGAAAATGCCAAGCCCGACGATCTTGAAGTCAACCCGATGAAGTCGAAGCAGCTGACCAACTTTCGCTCTTCGGGCAAGGACGATGCGATCCGGCTGACCCCGCCCAAGATCATGACGCTGGAACAGGCGATCGCCTATATCGACGATGACGAAATGGTCGAAGTCACCCCCAAGTCGATCCGCGTGCGCAAGGCGATCCTCGATCCGCACGAGCGCAAGAAGGCGGGGCGCAAGAAGGAACTGGCCTGAAGCCTGAACGGTTGCTGCATTCAGCACTCTGAAAACGTTCAGTTTCGAACCGTTAGGCGCAATCCGGGCAACAAACCGGTGGCAGCGCCAACGGTTTCCGGCTTCCCGGGCATACGGACCTTACACCGAGTGGTCCGTATGCCCGCAAGTCCCGCCGGGACCGGCGCGGTGCTTCCACCCGTCATCGCAATCAGCTAAGGCGCGCAGGATGAAAACTTCGGATCTGCGGATCGCCCTGTTTTCGGGCAACTACAACTACGTCCGCGACGGGGCCAACCAGGCCCTGAACCGGCTGGTCGAATACCTGCTGCGTCAGGGTGCGCAGGTGCGGGTCTATTCCCCGACCATCGATGAGCCCGCGTTCGAGCCACAGGGCGATCTGATCAGCCTGCCGTCTTTCGCAATCCCCGGCCGGGCCGAATACCGGCTCTCAACCGGGCTGCGCGGTTCGGCAAAGCGCGATCTGGCGGATTTCAACCCCAACGTCGTCCACGTTTCCGCCCCGGACGTCAGCGGCCACCGCGCCGTGACCTGGGCGCGCAAGCGGGGGCTGCCGGTGCTGGCTTCGGTCCACACCCGGTTCGAAACCTATTTCCGTTATTACAACATGGCCTGGTTCGAACCGGTGATCGAGGCGATCCTGCGCCGGTTCTATCGCCGCTGCGATGCGCTGGTCGCCCCGTCGGAGAGCTTCGCCCAGGTCCTGCGCGACCAGCGGATGAACTACGACATCGATATCTGGTCGCGCGGGGTCGATCGCGGAATCTTCCATCCCGACCGGCGGGATCAGGCCTGGAGGCAAAGCCTGGGCATTGGCGATGACGAAGTTGTGGTCGGCTTTCACAGCCGTCTGGTGATGGAAAAGGGCCTCGACGTCTTTTCCGATACGATCGACGAGCTGCGCCGCCGCGGCGTGAAGCACCGTACCCTGATCGTCGGCGATGGTCCGGCCCGCGGCTGGCTGGAGGCACGGCTGCCTGATGCGGTCTTTGCCGGGTTCATGTCTGGCACCGATCTTGGCATGGCGGTTGCCTCGATGGACGTCCTGTTCTTTCCTTCGGTCACCGAAGCCTTCGGCAACGTCACGCTCGAAGCGATGGCCTGCCGCCTGCCGGTGGTCGCATCGGTTGCAACCGGCAGCCAGAACCTGGTCAGCAATGGCGTGTCGGGCCGACTGATCCGCCCCGGCGCGGTCCACCAGTTTGCCGAGGCGATCCGCGACTACATCGAAGACCCAAAGCTGCGCGCCGCCCACGGCCAGGCGGGTGAGAAGCGCAGCGAGGCTTTCTCTTGGGATCAGATCAATCAGGTCGTTGCCGATACCTACCTGCGGCTGATCCGGCAGAAAGCCGCGACCAAACCCTAACGCAGCAACCCCTGCTGGGCACAGCGACGGCAATACCACCACAGGAACGCGATGATGCCGAAGATGAAGAACGGCATGATCTTCATCGCCATGGTATCAAGCCCGGCCGGCATGGTCAGCGTGGCCTGGTAGGCAAAGCTGAGCGCCGCAGTCACCAAGGACAGCAGGAACGCCGAAACGGCGTGACGCGATCGGATCAGCATCAGGATCGACCCCAGCACCGAAGACCACACACCCAGTCCCCAGAGCGCCTGCGCCCACAGTGGCATGGCATCGATCATCGCCAGCATTTCGCCCGCAAGGGATTCGCTGCCAGTTACGGATGTCAGGTATTCCATGTCCCGCATCCGGGTCTTCAGATAGTCAAACGCGCCAAAGCTGTTCCAGACCAGCCCCAGCACCGCGATCACCCAGAAGCTGAGCGGCACTTTGCCGCCCGCATTGGCATCCACCATTTCCCCCTCCTTCCTGATTGACAGGATTGGGTCAGTTTACGCCTTTTGCCGAAAGGATGCAATTTGCGCTTTTTCCGCCTATCAGCGGGCGATGAGCGGCCTGTTCCCCGATGATTCTCCAACCCAGCCGGCCCCGCCAGCGGATGAGGACGCCCCGCTGGCGGATCGCCTGCGCCCGGCTTCGCTGTCAGAGGTGATCGGGCAGGAACACCTGACCGGGGCGGAGGGCGCGATCGGGCGGATGGTGGCGGCAGGGCGGCTTTCCAGCATGATCCTGTGGGGGCCGCCGGGCACCGGCAAGACCAGCACCGCGCGGCTGCTGGCCGATGCGGTGGGGATGCGGTTCATTTCTGTCAGCGCGGTTTTTTCGGGCGTGGCCGACCTGAAGAAGGCCTTTGCCGAAGCTGAAACGGCCGCGAAAGCCGGGCAACGCACGCTGCTGTTCGTGGACGAAATCCACCGCTTCAACCGCGCCCAGCAGGACGGGTTCCTGCCCTTTGTGGAACGCGGCACGGTAACGCTGGTCGGCGCGACGACCGAGAACCCCAGCTTCGCACTCAACGCCGCGCTGCTCAGCCGGGCGCAGGTGCTGATCCTGCACCGGCTCGATGCAGTGGCGCTAAACACGCTGCTGTCCCGCGCCGAAGAGCTGGAAGGCCCCCTGCCCCTTACCACAGAGGCGCGCGCGGCACTGGTCGCCAGCGCCGATGGTGATGGGCGGTTCCTGCTCAACCAGGCCGAAACGCTCTACAACGCAAAGATTGGAGCCGACGGTTCTGGGCCGCTCGATCCGGCCGGGCTGGGCAAATTCCTGCAGCGCCGGGTCGCGGTCTATGACAAGGACCGCGATGGACATTACAACCTGATTTCCGCGCTCCACAAAAGCCTGCGCGGGTCAGACCCGCAGGCTGCGCTCTATTACCTTGCCCGGATGCTGACCGCGGGGGAAGAGCCGCTCTATGTCCTGCGAAGGCTGGTCCGTTTCGCCAGCGAAGACGTCGGTCTGGCCGATCCGCAGGCGCTGACGCAGTGCCTTGCCGCCAGGGATGCTTATCAGTTCCTCGGCAGCCCGGAAGGCGAACTGGCGATCGTCCAGGCCTGCCTCTACCTAGCCACCGCACCCAAATCGAACGCCGCCTATGCCGCCCAGAAGGCGGCCTGGAGGAGCGCGAAGGAAACCGGTAGCCTTTCTCCGCCTGCCAATATCCTCAACGCCCCGACCAAGCTGATGAAGGACATCGGCTATGGCAAGGACTATGCCTATGACCATGAGGCAGAGGACGGCTTTTCCGGCGCCAACTACTGGCCCGACGGGATGGAGCCGCAAGCCTATTACCACCCGGTCGAGCGCGGGTTTGAGCGCGAGGTGCTGAAACGGCTCGAATGGTGGGACAAGAAGCGCCAGGAGCGCGGCGGCACCTAGGGGCTGGACCTTTGCCCCGCTCTGCCGCAAAGGAGCGCCACAACAAGGGGCCGGCTTAGCTCAGTTGGTAGAGCACCTGATTTGTAATCAGGGGGCCACGGGTTCGAATCCTGTAGCCGGCACCATTATTGTAATCAGGAGCTTGTTCAGGCCCGCACCGTCCAACCCGTGGCAGAGTCTTCGGGCTGTCGGTATCCACCGACGGGGGGTTCGAATCCTGTAGCCGGCACCACACCAATCGCAGGAGCGGGCAGCAGATGCTTGCAGAAATGATTGAGCGGCTGTTCGAACGCTCATTGGGAGAGGCAGGGCAGGCAGCCGCGCGCGAAGGCCGGTGGCTGGATGCCCTGTGGGCCGAGGCCTCGGAAATGGGCCTGCCGCTGGCGTTGCTCAGCGAGGAACAGGGCGGCTTCGGGCTTTCCGCCGCGGAACAGGGCGAAGCGCTGATCCTGCTTGGCAAGCTGGCCGTGCCGCTGCCGCTGGCCGAAACGATGGGCGCCAACCGCCTGCTGGCCATGGCAGGACTGCCGCTGGCCGATGGCCCGGCCGGCCTTGCCCGGGCCGATCACCTCACGCTGGAAAACGGGATGCTGAGCGGCCGGGTCGAGCGGGTGGCCTGGGGCGAAAACCTGGATTGCCTGGCCCTGGCGGTGGGCGATACGCTGTACCGGGTGCCGCGTTCTGCCTGGCAGGTGGCCGAAACCGGCGCGGCGATGAATTTCCACCCGCGCCCGGTGCTGGAACTTTCGTGGGAAGCCGATGCGATCGCGCCGCTGCCGCATTGCCCGCTGGCCGAAGGGGCGACGCTGCGCGCCCACCAGATCGCCGGGGCGATCGAGGCTGCGCTGGACATGACGCTGGAACACACCGCCACCCGCATCCAGTTCGGCAAGCCGCTGCAGAAGAACCAGGTGGTCCAGCACGAGCTAGCCAAGCTGGCGGGCGAGCTGGCCTGCGCAACCGCCGCCGCCGGCCTTGCTGCCGAAGCGCTTGATCGCGGTGACCTGCTGGGCGTGGCAGCGGGATCGCTGCGCGCGCGCGAAGCCGCCGGCAATGCCGCCGCGATCGCCACCCAGATGCACGGCGCGATCGGCTTTACCCGCGAACACGCGCTACACCTGTTCACCACATCGCTGTGGAGCTGGCGCGATGAATTCGGCGGGCAGGTCTTCTGGGCAAAGCTGCTAGGCCGGGCCGCGGTCGATGCCGGAGAGAGCGGCTATTGGCCGATGGTGACGACGCTATGAGCAAGATTCCCTTCCCCGCCCCGCCGCTCGACAGCGCCGAAGTGCTGGCCCTGCGCACCGAATTCCGCGCGTTTCTGGACCAGCATCTGGGCCACCGCACCCCGCGTCAGCGCAGCGACAACTGGTACGGCTTCAGCCGTGAATTCAGCCTGGAAATGGGCAAGGCCGGATACCTCGGCATGACCTGGCCCAGCCAGTATGGCGGGCACGAGCGCAGCGCCTATGAACGCTATGTCGTGGTTGAGGAATCGCTGGCCTATGGCGCCCCGGTTGGCGCGCACTGGATCGCCGATCGCCAATCCGGCCCCTCGATCATCAAGTTCGGCACCGACGAGCAGAAAGAGCGGATCCTGCCGCGCATCGCCGCCGGGGAACTGGCCTTCGGAATCGGGATGAGCGAACCGGATTCAGGATCGGACCTCGCCGCAACCCGGACCAAGGCGGTCCGCGACGGCGATCTCTATCGCGTAACCGGGACCAAGGTCTGGACCAGCTTTGCGCATGAAGCGGACTATGTGATCCTGTTCTGCCGGACCAGCGGCACCCCCGCCGACCGGCACATGGGCACCAGCCAGCTGCTGGTCGATCTGAAGAACACGCCCGGCCTGACGATCAAGCCGATCATCGATCTGGCCGGGCAGCACCATTTCAACGAAATGCATTTCGAGGATGCCGCCGTCCCCGCCGCCAACCTGCTGGGGCAGGAAGGTGATGGCTGGAATCAGGTGATGAGCGAACTGGCCTTTGAACGCTCCGGCCCGGAACGGTTCCTGTCCTCGATCGAGCTGATGTATCAGCTGATCGCGGTTCTGCAGGGGCGCGAGGATGAGGCCGCGCTGGCCACCATCGGGCGACTGACCGCGCAGCTGGCGGTGCTACGGCGCCTGTCGCGCTCGGTCGCGGCGATGCTCCAGAACAAGCAGGACGCCGGGCTTCAGGCCGCGATCGTCAAGGATGTCGGCGCGGTGTGGGAACAGACCCTGCCCGATTTCGCCCGCCAGCTGGTCGATGCCGAACCCGATCCGCGCACCGCGGCGGCCTATGCCGGGGTGCTGGCCAACATCGTCCACAATGCGCCAAGCTGGTCCTTGCGCGGCGGCACCCGCGAGATCCTGCGCGGGATCATCGCGCGGGGGCTGGGAACGCGCTGACCTGCACCGGGTCTGGCCAAACAAAAACCCCGCCGGATCGCTCCGGCGGGGCTTTTTGTTCCGGCGATGATGCCCGGGATCAGAACTTGATCCCTACTTCCACGCCGAACAGGCGCGGTTCGTTGACCATCGCGGTCAGGTTGTTGAAGTCGATCCCCGAAACCGCCGAAACATCGTTGGTGATGTTGCGGGCGAATGCGGCAATATCGAACTTGCCGGTGCGGTAACCGATCCGCAGGCCGCCCTCGAGCATATTGTCGTCGCTGAATTCAACCGATTCATACAGGAAGAACTGGACCTTCGAGCGATAGGCCCAGTCGGTGAAGACATAAACCTCGCCGTTGCCAACCGGAGCCGAATAACCGGCCGTCCAGTTGGCAATCCAGCGCGGGCTCTGCGGCAACTGGTTGCCGTTGATCGAGTAGATCCCCGAACTGCCGGCACGGACCGGATCGAGCACGGTGCAGGCCGCAGCGCAGCCCGCAACGTAAAGGTTCGGGTCCTTGATCTCGTTGTGGTTGTACGAGACACCGGCGGTCAGGACCAGGCCCTTGACCGGACGGGCTTCCAGTTCCGCTTCGAAGCCATAACCGTCAACCTTGTCGGCGTTGATCAGCGTGGTGAAGTTGGATGCGCCGCCCACGGCGGTGAGCTGCATATTGTCAGTGCTGAAATAGAACCCGGTCAGGTTGAACCGCGCCTTGCCGCCGAGGAAGCTGGACTTGAGCCCGGCCTCATAGCTCATCGTGGTTTCGCTGTCGGCAACCGAAAGCGTGCTGCCATAGGTCAGACGGCCCTGGATCGAAGGCGCGCGATAGCCCTTGGCGACGCGGGCGAACAGGTTGACATCCTGGGTCATCGGCATGGTTGCCGAAAGGTCCCAGGTCAGCACATCATCGCCGACGCTGGCGGTTTGCGTCGCAACCGGACCACCGAAGCCGAGGAAGGCCGGGCGCACATCATAAGGACGCGAGGCGACCATGGTTCGCTTGTCATGGTTGTAACGCGCGCCAGCCTGCAGCTTCAGCCCGGATTCGAACTGATAGTTGAGCGATCCGAACACGCCCAGCGCTTCGCTGTCCTGACGCTGCACGGCGATCGCGGAAGGATCGACGTCGGTCGGGTTGCTGTAGTCATAGCTGGTGATGTCCAGCTTTTCGTTGAAGTAGAACACACCCAGCTGGTAACCCAATCCGGTCGTGTTGTTGGAGGCGATGCGCAGTTCCTGCGTGAACTGGTCAAGGCTCGGCACGTCATCGCGCGACTGGGCGGAGAAGGGGATGAAGCCCGGACCCATGGTCGGCGCATACTGGTTGCCATAGCCGCCGTCGATATCACCGCGGCTCTTGAGGTTGCCGTACCAGTAGCTGGTGACCGAAGTAATGGTGACCGGACCGGCATCATATTCGGCGGTGAAGGCGGTGTTGACGTTGGTCAGGCTCTGATAGTTGAGGCCATCGGCGCGGGTCTTTTCACGGTCAAACTCGGTGCCGGTCCCGCCCAGCCCGATCAGCTCGTTGCTGCCGGTGGCAAAGGCATTGGCGCGGAACAGCCGGGCCGAACCTTCGAACATCCGCAGCTGCACGGTTGCACGCAGGGTCAGCTGGTCGCTCGGCTTGGCCTGGATCTGCATCCGCGCGGCGAAATCGTCAAAGCCTTCAAGGTCCTTGTCAGCCGGGGTGTCGATATTATCGACCCAGTTGTCGCGGTGCTGGTAAAGCGCCGAAACGCGCGCCGAAAGGACATCGCTGGCATCGCCGCTGCCAACGCCCGCTTCGGCGTTGATGGTGTTGAAGCTGCCCCAGGACAGGCTGACGTGGTTCTTGCCCACGGCATCGGGACGGACGGTATCGAACTTGACAATCCCTGCCGGAGTATTGCGGCCGAACAGCGTGCCTTGCGGCCCCTTCAGGACCTGGATCGACTGCAGGTCGAAAAAGGACGTGGCGGTGGTTCCGCCCGTCTGCACTTCGTTGAAATAGGTGAGCACTGCCGGTGCGGCATAGGAGAAGGAATCGATCGACTGGCCGCGCAGCGCGTAGTTGAGCTGGTTGGATGAACTCGTCTGGCGCACGAACATGCCGGGCGTGGCGAGCTGGAGATCGGGCTCGCTGGCGATGCGCTGTTCGGCCAGGGCCGCAGCGCTGAACGCCACCACGGCGACAGGCACATCCTGGATCTTTTCCTCGGCGCGACGCGCTGTCACCATGATTTCGGACGAGGCGCCTGCCGTATCGCCTGCGGCGGCCTCGTCCGCGATGGCGGGCACCGCCGAGGCAAGAAAGGCAAAGGCCGAAATGCCGGCAAGTGCGGCATGGCGCAGCATGACAGTGCTGCCGGAATGATAATGGGGCATTGCAGATCCCTGAAGGCACGGCGCCCGTCGTCCACCAGATGGTCGGCACGGCGCGGTTTGTTGTGGCGCCTCCCTTAAGGCCCCGGCGCGAAAGCGACAGGAAATTTTCATATCGCCCCGTCAAGTTGCGGTTTGATCCGCGCCGCGCCTCGAAAGGGTTACCCGCGCCCGGTGCCCGGTCAGGGCGGTTTGGCGGCGTTTGGTATTGGCCCCCGGGATGATCCTCGATGAAGATCGGGCGCTGTCGGGGCATCGCCAGACGTGAAACGAGGTCTGCTGGAGGCGCGCGATCGCGCCGCAAAGGGCGTACGGGCGCGC
>JAKPHK010000051.1 GCA_029550345.1 Pseudomonadota bacterium | reverse complement strand
AGGGTCAGCGCAACGGCCGTGTTCAGGTCCTCCGAAATTGCGGCATCGAAGCGCTGCAGCAGGGGCGTGAATTTCATGCCCGGCGCGGCCGACCGCCCTTCCGCGCCCGCCCGCTCACGCAATTGCACCGCCGCCAGGACCAGCCGCTTCAACCGCGTGAGCGCGGCGCCGAGCCCTTCCCAGCTGAATTCCAGTTCGGACCGGTAATGCGCCTGCAGGCACATCAGGCGATAGGCGAGCGGGTGATAGCCCCTGTCGATCAGCAGTTGCAGCCGCAGGAACTCTCCACTCGACTTGCTCATCTTGCCCGATCGCTCGACCAGGAAATTGTTGTGCATCCAGATGTTGGCGCCGGAGTTGGCCGCCAGATCGAGCCCGTTTGTGCAGCAGAACGCCTGGTTCTGCGCGATCTCGTTCGGGTGGTGGATCTCGCGGTGGTCGATCCCGCCGGTGTGGATGTCGAACGGAAAGCCGAGAACCTGACCGCTCATAACCGAGCATTCAAGATGCCAGCCCGGTGCGCCCTTGCCCCAGGGCGAGTCCCATTCCATCTGGCGCTTTTCGCCCGGCGGGGTCTTGCGCCAGATCGCGAAATCGGCGGCGTGGCGCTTACCCTCCACCTCTTCGATCCGGCCTTCGCCCTCATCGGTATGGGCGCGGGCCAGACGGCCGTAGTCGGCCACGGTCGAGACATCGAAATAGAGCCCGCTGTCGAGCTCGTAGCAGTGCTTGTCGGCAATGCTTTTGGCAAAGTCGATCATTGCCGGAACATATTCGGTGGCGATGGTCCACTGGGCCGGCTGGCGGATGTTGAGCGCCTTCACGTCGGCCCAATAGGCCTCGGTATAGTGGCGGGCGATGTCCCAGATCGACTGGGCACGCTCAGCCGCCATCTTCTCCATCTTGTCCTCGCCCGCGTCGGCGTCGTCGGTCAGATGGCCGACATCGGTGATGTTGATCACATGGGTCAGCTTGTAACCCTTGAAGCTCAACGTGCGGCCCAGCACGTCGGCAAAGACATAGGCCCGCATATTGCCGATGTGCGGATAGTTATAAACCGTCGGCCCACAGGAATAGACGCGCGCCTCACCGGGGTGGACGGGCCGGAACTCTTCCAGCTGGCGGGTCAGGCTGTTGAACAGCTTGAGGGGGGCGTCGGTCATGGGGCGAGGCCTTACCCGGCGCGCGGCAATGGTCAAGGTTTGAAGGTCAGAACCCTTCCCACCGCACCACCTGATCGAGATCGACCCGCGGCACCGGAAAGCGGTTGATGGTTTCATCGCGATCACCCCAACCGATCGCCACACCGCAGAAGAAGATGTGGTCATCGGGAATCGCCACCACTTCGCGGATCTGCTTCTGATAGACTGCCCACGCTTCCTGCGCGCAGGAATCCAGCCCTTCCTCGCGCAGCAGCAGCAGGACGGTTTGCAGCCACATCCCGATGTCGCTCCACTGCGGCAGCCCCATATAGCGCGGGGTGTGGACCAGCATCAGAACGGGGGCGCCAAAGGCACGGAAATTGGCGCGGAACTGATCGAGCCGCGCCGTCTTGTCCTCACGCGGGATTTCGAGCGCAGCATACATCGCCTCGCCCACGGCAAAGCGCTGCTCGGCATAGCGGCCTTCCAGCTCGGCCGGGTAGATCGGATATTCCGCTGAATAGGCCGCCAGTCCCTGTGGAATCGTCGCGGTGACCAGGTCAACCAGCCTGGCCAACGGCTCACCCGTCAGCATCACCGCGTTCCACGGCTGGGTATTGCCGCCAGAGGGTGCGGACTGAGCCGTTTCCAGCACCCGGCGCAGAGCGACGGGATCAACCGGCTTGTCCAGAAAGGCCCGGATCGAGCGGCGGCTGGCAACGGCTTCTGAAACGTCCATGCGCCCTGCCCTAATCGAAACCGAGGAACTTGACCTTGCTGTCCAGCGGCTCGCGCTTGCGGTCAAAGGCGTTCACCGGATCTTCCGCATCGCGATAGCCGATGGCGATGCCGCAGAAGAAGATATGGCTTTCATCCGAAACGCCCAGAAATTCCTTGATCAAGCGGGCATAGAGCGAAAGGAACTCCTGCGGGCAGCTGTCCAGCCCGGCCTCGCGCAGCAACAGCATGATCGATTGCAGCCACATGCCGACGTCGGACCATTGCGGTGGCCCCATCACCCGCGGAAAATAGACCATCAGCACTGCCGGGGCCCCGAACGAGACGAGGTTCTGGGCCATGAAGTCCCCACGCGCGGCCTTGTCGGCGCGTTCGATGTTCATCGCGGCATACATGTCCGCGCCTACCTGATGCAGACGGGCCAGGCATTCGGGGATCACTTCGGGATCGCTCCACGAATATTCCTTGGGATCCTGCGGCGGCGTGGCGCGCATCTTGTCCTGCAACTGGCGCAGCGGCTCACCGGTCAGGATCGCGCCTTCCCACGGCTGGAAATTGCAGCCCGAAGGCGTCCAGCGGGCAGTATCCATCACCTGCCTGAGGACATCGAGAGGAACGGGCCGATCACTGAACCCCCGGATCGAGCGGCGGGTCAGGATGGCGTCGGTAACGGTGGTGCTGGTGCTCATGGCCCGTTTAATCATGCGATTAAACGGGCCGGTCAAGCAGAATAATCGACTGACTCAGGTCAATTCACCGCAGGAGTTTCGGCCGGGGTTTCAGCCGGGGTTGCAGCAGGAGCGGGTTCGGCCTTCTTTGCCTTGGCGGCGGCAAGATCGGTCGAGCGAAGCGCACCGGGACCGGGGCCCATGTCTTCATCGTCAACCAGCTTGAACTTCTTCATGCCCCGAAATTCCGCTTCGGTCGAGGGACGGATGTCGGGACGGCCAACCATAATGCCCATCTTGATCTTGCACTGGGCGAACTGGGTTTCATCCGGCTCCACTTCCAGCGTCAGCACGTCCTTGGCCTCGGTCTTGACGGTGAATTCGTGCTTGCCCGGATCGGTGACCATGATGAAGTATTTGCCGCCGCCCAGTGAACTCACCTTCTGACCGTTTTCGTGGACCGAACAGGCCACGGCCGCGCCGCCCAGGCCGCCTTTGCGATAGAACAGGATCTGTCCCTTCCCCGGAGGAGGCGCGGGAATGAAGATGTCCGCTGCCAGCACCGAATCTGATTCTTCGACTGCGGCATCATCCTTGTCTTTAGCCATGGCCTGCATCGGAACGACCAGCAGGCCTGCCGCCATGGCAAGCGGCCAAGCCGCGATTGTCTTTATCTTCATAGTTCCCCTCTCTCTATTGGGACGGTGGTTGAAAGGGCTCCGGCGCCTCACCGGACGCCGGATCTTGTGTGGTTGGCACCGCCGTTTGCGGCGACAGATCAATCAGAAATGGCTCCGCCGTCTTGGCAATGGCCAGGGTACCTTCGGGCAAATCGATACCTTTCCCTTTCACGAAAAAGCCGATCAGGCTGAGCCCGGGAATCGGGCTGGCGACCGAGGCGACGTTCAGTGTATTGACTGTCCCGATCTTGTCCTCGCCAGCCTGTGCGAAATGCATTGATCGCAGGCGCAGCCGCCGCCCGTCGATCTCAAGATAGCGCGCGGCCAGCACCAGTTCCCCCGAAGCTCCGCTGCCGCCACTTTTCTTGGCATGAACAACTTCGCCTTTGCCGCGCGTGCCTGCTGGAACGGCAACCGCGCCGTTGATCAGGATCGGCTCTGCCAATTCAATGTCGAACCACTCACCGCTGGTGCTGATCTTGCTGCCGAGATGGGTCCTGACCACCAGCTTCACAGGCGTAAGCGAAGCCACGCAAATAGCGGTTGACGAAGGCGGCGGGCAAACTGTCACGACAGTGGCAAGCGGTGGCAATTTTTCTAGCTCTGCCGCTACTGCCGCAGGCAGAGTCTCCCCCTGTGCCGTGTCCTGAGCCGCGGCCATCGCGCCATCTGCAAGCAGCAGTGCAGCAAGAACGCCTGTCCGCATGGTCGCTCGAAAGGGGACAGACGTTTCAGGGTTCATCGATTGTGCTGATTATGCTCTACTTTCGTTGTCGGCAACGGCAATTCGCGCAGGATCGAAGTGTTCGGTGGATAGGTCGTTCCGAATACTTGGCCCTGCCTTGTCACAATGGTCACCCGCGTTTTCCGAAACACCAGATGACGCAGCGATTACGCCTTCGTCCGCAACCAGAGCAGCTTGGCCAGCCCGCCTGAAAGTTCCGTCAGAACAAACAGCGCGAAGACCCTTGGCAAACCCGACCAGACGACGTGAAAGACGATCAGCGAAATTACGCAGGCGCGGGCCATCAGATCGACCCGGTGCAGCCGCGGCTGGCTTTCGCTCAGCATGGCGATGTTCCAGAGAACACCGAACAGCCCGGCCAGATTGACGAAGAACATCGCAGGGCCGGCTGGCACTTCCACCGCAGGGCCGCCCGCGATGCCGCTGATCAGGCTGAGCAGACCCAGGATCAACCCGGCGGTTGGTGGGGTAGCCAGCGCGGCACAGACCACCAAATCGTGCCAGGTGAAGGCCCGAACAGCCGTCGGGATGGATCGGTTTGCGAACGCCGGTTCGCTACTCATCCTCGAACAGGCCAGCCAGCTGTTCGATCATCGTTCCGCCCAGTTGCTCGACATCCATGATCGTCACCGCGCGGCGGTAATAGCGTGTCACGTCATGGCCGATCCCGATCGCGACCAGATGGACCGGCGATTGGCGCTCGATCCAGTCGATCACTTTCCTGAGGTGCAGTTCCAGATAGCCGGCGTTGTTTACGCTGAGCGTGCTGTCATCGACCGGAGCGCCATCGGAAATCACCATCAGGATCCGGCGGTCTTCCGGACGGACCAGCATCCGCTGGTGCGCCCAGAGCAGAGCCTCGCCGTCGATATTCTCTTTCAGCAGCCCTTCGCGCATCATCAGGCCCAGGTGCTTGCGGGCGTGGCGATAGGGTTCGTCGGCCTTCTTATAGACGATGTGGCGCAAATCGTTTAGCCGCCCCGGGTGCGCGGGCTTGCCTCCGGCCAGCCAGGCCTCGCGGCTTTGTCCGCCTTTCCAGGCGCGGGTGGTAAAGCCCAGGATCTCGGTCTTGACCCCGCAGCGTTCCAGCGTACGCGCCAGCACATCGGCACTGATCGCGGCGATCGAGATCGGCCGCCCGCGCATCGAACCCGAATTGTCGATCAACAGGGTGACGATTGTGTCCTTGAACTCAACATCGCGCTCGATCTTGTAGGACAGCGAATGACCGGGCGAGATCACGACCCGGGCCAGCCGTGCGGCATCGAGCAGGCCTTCTTCCTGATCGAAATCCCAGCTGCGGTTCTGCTGCGCCATCAGGCGACGCTGGAGCCGGTTGGCCAGCTTGGTGACGATCCCCTGCAGGCCCTTCAGCTGCGCGTCGAGATAGGCGCGAAGCCGGGTCAGCTCCTCTTCGTCGCACAGGTCTGCGGCGCCGATCACCTCATCAAAGGCCTGGGTGTAGATCTTGTAATCGAAAGTGGCGGGAACCTCGGTCCAGGGGCGATTGGGCCGGGTCGGGAGCATCCCCTCCTCACCGTCGTCACCCTCTTCGGCGTCGGCGGAATCGTCCTCCATCTGCCGTTCGGTCTCTTCCTCGCCCTCTTCGTCGCCCTCGCTGGGTTCGGAGGCGACTTCGCTGGGGCTC
>JAKPHK010000048.1 GCA_029550345.1 Pseudomonadota bacterium | reverse complement strand
CGGGTCATCCGCCCCTTCTCGCCCTCGGCCTCGGCCCATTGGCTCATGGGCACAAGGCAGCGGCGGTGAACGAAGCTATCGCGCCAAAAGCCCGTCAGCAGCTTGTCCTCACGTGCGTTGGTAACCGGCTTGGGCTTGAGTCTCTGGCCCTGCTTGCCGGTCAGCACCAGCGGGAAGCCCCAATGCATCGCCCGCGCCTGCCCTTCGGCGACGACCAGACCGGGCAGGCCAGGATAAACCTCTGCTGCGTAGTTTGCTGCGTGGTCGCCCTTCACCGCGAACAGCTTGGCCACTTCGGCGGGACCCTTGTGCAGGCGATAGAGGTTGCACATGCTACTTTATCCGCGCGCAGCCTTGCTCGGTCTGCTCGCCCCAGTTGAAGCTGGCCTTGTGCGCGAAGACCTCGTCACTCATCCCGTCGTTGCATTCACCCGGTTCGATCGTCAGCACCGCCGCTTTGCCATCTAGCGTGCCGACGTAGCGCAAGCGGCTGCCGTCGTTCGTCTCGCTCACCGTGAAGATCGTGCCATCTAGGTTTTCGGGGCTCGAATAGCGCAGCTTGCTGCCCGGCAGGACTTCGAGCGACCAGAACGGCTCGGTGCCGAATGCCTGTAAGTGCTGATCGGTGTGCCCGGTCGCAGGTGTCCCGGGCGAGCTATCCAGCTTTCCCTGGCACCCTGCCAGTAGCACCAGTCCGGCCAGCAAGGCGCTACGCATTGCCCACCACCCAGCAGGCAGCCGCGACCAGCAGGCCGGTGAAACGGTTGGACCGGAACCGGGCAAGGGCGTTGTCAGCATCGCCATCCTCCAGCGTCAGCACCTGCCAGCCAAGCTGCAATGCGGCGGGCAGAAGTGCAACCAGCGCCAGCCAGTCCGGCCGCAGCAGCCACACCGCCACCCCCCATAACGCCGCCGCCCCGGCATAGAATGCCGCCACCCCGGCCTTCAGATGGTGGCCCAGGGTCAATGCACTCGATCCGATCCCGACCATGGCGTCGTCCTCGCGGTCCTGGCAGGCATAGATGGTGTCATAGCCGATGCACCACAGCACCGATCCGGCATAAAGCGCGGCCAGCGCGTCCAGCCGGTCACTGCGCAGTGCAACCCAGCCGACCGGCGCGCCCCAGGTGAAGACCAGACCCAGCCAGGCCTGCGGGAAGCCGGTGATCCGCTTCATGAAGGGATAGGCCGCGACCAGCGCCAGGCTGCCCAGCGCGACCAACTGCGCCTCCAGACGCAATTGCAGCAGAACCACCAGCCCGATCAGGCACAGCACCACCAGCCAGATCCAGGCCGCGCGTTTTCGGACCCGCCCGCTCGCCACCGGGCGCGCGGCGGTGCGAGCGACGCGGGCGTCGATATCGGCATCGACGATGTCGTTATAGACGCAGCCCGCCCCGCGCATCGCAATCGAGCCGAGCAGCAACCAACCAAGCAGCGCCCCGGCCCCTTTCCAGCCCAGATCCAGCACTCCGCCAGCCAGCAATACCCCCCAGGCGCAAGGCCAGAACAGCAGCCACCAGCCGATCGGCCGGTCGAACCGGGCGAGCTGGGCATAGTCGCGCAGCGGCTGCGGCAGGGCGGCAACAATCCCGCGGTGCTGGGTATCGGGCACGATTTCGGCAGGGCCAACAGACATGGGCATCTCCTATCCCGCCCCTTCCGGTTCGTCACCCTGAACTTGTTTCAAGGTGACGGGGGTTGCGGGTTGGTTTAGGGGCTAATCCATGCCCGCCACTCCCGCCTGGCCTCCGAAAAGCGCGCCGCGCCTGTTCGTTTCCGTCCCGCTAGACATCGGCGCTTCGGTCGCACTTGATGGCCCGCAGGCGCATTACCTTGGCCGGGTGATGCGGCTGTCAGTGGGCGACGTGGTGCTGCTGTGCGATGACCGGACCGGCGAATGGGCCAGCAACGTCACCCAGGTCGGCAAGCGCGAGATTGCACTTACCGTCGTGGGCCAACTCCGCCCGCGTGAGGACGTGCCCGATTTCACCCTGTGCGCCGCGCTGCTCAAGAAGGACCGGTTCGATCTGGTGCTGGAAAAGGCCTGCGAACTGGGTGTCGCGCGGATCCAGCCGGTGCTGACCCGGCGCTGCGTGGCGGACAAGCTGAACCTTGATCGCGCACGCAGCATTCTGGTTGAGGCGGCCGAGCAATGCGCCCGCACCGCCCTGCCCGAAATCGCCGAGCCGGTGAAGCTGGATGCGCTGCTGAAGGGCTGGGATGCCGGGCGCACCCTGTTCTTCGCCGATGAGAATGGCGGCGGAAATGCTGCGCAGCAATATGCCGCCAATTCCGGCCCCGCCGCTCTGCTGACCGGCCCGGAAGGCGGGTTCGATGCTGCCGAGCGCGCCGCGATCCGCGCCCTTGCCCAGGCCCGCCCGATCACCCTTGGCCCGCGGATTCTGCGCGGCGAAACCGCCGCGCTGGCCGCCACCGCGCTGTGGATGGGGACAAGCGGAGATTGGTGAGCAAGGACACAAATTTGCTGGCGCAGGGGCGAACAAAGCACTAACTCCGGCGCCATGAGCACGAGACAAGTTTCAGATCGCAACGATCCGGTGATCGAAAGCCGTGAGCAGTTGGTGGCGCCGATGATCAAGGGCGAAAAGCCCAAGGATCGCTGGCGGATCGGGACCGAGCATGAGAAGCTGGTCTATTGCACGGGCGATCATCACGCCCCTTCCTATGACGAGCCGGGCGGGATCAGGGACCTGCTGATGGCATTGACCGAGTTCGGCTGGGAGCCGATCGAGGAGGGCGGCAAGGTTATCGCGATGGGCGGCAGCGACGGAACGGTCAGCCTTGAACCGGCCGGTCAGCTTGAACTGTCGGGTGCGCCGCTCGACAATCTGCACCAGACCTGCGCCGAAACCGGGCGTCACCTCGATCAGGTCAAGGCGATCGGTGCCAAGACCGGCAAGGGTTTCCTTGGCCTTGGGATGTGGCCCGACAAGACCCGCGAAGAGCTGCCGATCATGCCCAAGGGCCGCTATGCGATCATGCTGCGGCATATGCCGCGGGTCGGCTCAATGGGGCTCGACATGATGCTGCGGACCTGCACGATCCAGGTCAACCTCGACTATTCGAGCGAGGCTGACATGGTGCAGAAATTCCGCACCAGCCTGGCGCTGCAACCGCTGGCCACTGCGCTGTTCGCCAATTCGCCCTTCACCGAAGGCAAGCCCAACGGCTACCTTTCCTACCGCAGCCACATCTGGACCGATACCGATCCGGCGCGGACCGGGATGCTCGGCTTCGTGTTCGAAGATGGCTTCGGCTATGATCGCTATGTCGAATATATGCTCGACGTGCCGATGTACTTCGTGTTCCGCGACGGCAAATACATCGACGCCGCCGGACAGAGTTTCCGCGATTTCCTTGAAGGCAAGCTTCCCGCCCTGCCCGGCGAACGCCCGACCGAAAGCGACTGGATCGATCATCTTTCCACCGCCTTTCCCGAAGTGCGGCTCAAATCGTTCCTGGAAATGCGCGGCGCCGATGGCGGGCCGTGGAGCCGGATCTGCGCGCTGCCGGCGCTGTGGGTCGGCCTGCTTTACGATCAGACCGCGCTCAATACGGCGTGGGACCTGGTCAAGGACTGGGACATGGAAGGGCGCGAAACGCTGCGCGCCGCGGTGCCGAAGCTGGGGCTGGACGCGCCGATCCCGGGTGGCGGTACGCTGAAGGACATCGCCGCCGAAGTTCTTTCGATCGCACGTTCGGGCCTTGCCGCGCGAGCGCGGCTTAACGGCGTCGGCGACAATGAAGCCGGCTTCCTCAACGAACTGGATGAGATCGTGCGGACCGGCAAGGTTCCAGCCCAGGTCCTGCTCGACAAGTACCACGGTGCATGGGGCGGTGACATTTCCCGCGTCTATGAGGAATCGTTCTGATGCCAATCGTCGTGGTCGGCCGGTTCCGCTTTCCGCCCGAGCGGATGGAACAGGCCCGCCCGGTGATGCGGCGGGTGATGGAAGCGACCCGGGCCGAAGCAGGCTGCATCGAATACAACTATGGTGAGGACGTGCTTGACCCCGGCCTGATCCGGGTCAGCGAGCTATGGGAAAGCCGTGAGCAGCTGAGCGCCCATATGCAGACCGCGCACATGGCCTCCTGGCAGCGTGAACGGGCCGAACTTGGCCTGACCGACCGGGTCATCACCGTTTACGAAGCGGGTGAAGGCACGCCGCTCTAGTCGCATTGCCGAGGCTTATTCTGCCGGATGCGGATGCAGGGCCGGGCGGCGAATTTTCAGGCCTGCGCCTAATCGGCCAAAGGTGCGCGTGATCAGCGCGTTGCGGCTCATCCAGGCGTGATATTCGCGGTACTTGGCGTCTTCGGCCAGCAGGTGCTTTTCCTCGGTTTTGGCGCGCCAGAAATAGATCGCGCTGACGCAGGCCAGGAACAAGGCATTGCGCAGCCCCTCTTCCACCGAACCGCTTTCGACGAGGAACGGCATCGAGGCGCACCACCAGAACAGATTCTTGGAAAGATAGGCCGGGTGCCGGGTAAAGGCATAGGGGCCGTTGGTGAGCACCCCGCGATAGGTCAGGTTGGAAAAGCGAATCCCGAAGGCCACGGTCGCCCAGGCATAGACCCCGGTCAGGAACACCAGCAGCGCGGCCCACAGCCACAGCAACGCCGGATAGCCGCCCAGCACGTGGAACCAGTTATCGTCCCCCGGAACCCCGGCCAGATAGAACAGCGGCCGATCGGGCGGGTTCATCAGCTGGAATGGCGGATAGCACAGCAGCGCTGCCAGCCACCCGGCCAGGAACGGATTGGCCGAACGGATCTGCGCATCAAGCGGCTTCATCGTCAGGATATAGCCGACCGAGCCGATCTGCTCGTCAATCACGAACATCAGCGTGATCAGCAGGATTGCGATGCCGGGGGGCGAGGTGAGGAAGCTGCTCCAGTCCGGCGCAACCAGATTCTGGAAGCCGCCGGGCACGATCATCAGCATGAACGCGGTGAAGAAGCCCTTTACCGCCCAGGCCCGCAGGTGGTGCCAGATCTGGCCCGGATCCCATGCCTCGCGCCCGATCAGCATCGCGCCCATGTGCCAGGCCCCGTCGCGTGGGTTGACCAGATAGCGATCGAGCCACAGCACATAGGGCACCGAAAGCAGGAACAACGGCACTGCCGCCGCGCCCAGCACCTGCATCGCGAACAGGTAAGGCCCTTCCCAGTACCACCGGCCCAGCCAGTAAAACGCGGCGATCAGGGCCCAGGTCGCCCACAGTCCGGCCAGCTTGGTGATCGAAATGTCGATCACTTCGGATAGGGGACGGCGGTTGGTCCAGTCGATCCCGGTTGAAGCGCGGCGGTGAACCTTATCGACCAGCAGCGACCACGCGATCATTGGTGCTGCGGTGATCACCAGCCCCAGCAGCGCGGCGTTGGGTCCGGTCAGCCGCTCGGCCCGGCTCGGCAGGCCGAAGGTCGTGACGATTTCCGGCCAGAAATGGCAGATCATCAGATAGATGGTGAGCGCGCCCAGCCCCATCCACCCGGTCGGGGCGGAAACGTCACTGACGGGCCGCTGGGCGGGAACCGGAACTTGCGTGGCGCTCATCGCTCCCGGCCCTAGCCCAAAAGGGTTAAGGCCGGGGTAACGCAAGCCGGACAGCTACTTCAGCGCGGTGATCCGGCCGTTGTCATCAAGGATGTAGAGCGTCGATCCGGCCACAATCGGCGCCAGCGAGACCGGCGCCTTGATTTCGGTAACGAGGCTTGGCTGACCGTCGGTGACCGCAGCCGAATAGACCTGGCCGACCGAGTTGACGAACCACAGCCGATCGCCGGCCAGAACCGGACCCGACCAGAACAGCGGGCCCTTCTTCTTCTTCTCGTTCTCAAAATTGGCGAGCTGGGTCAGCCAGCGGACCTTGCCGGTCGAGCGGGCGATGCACAGCAGACGGGCGTCGTCGGTAAGTGTGAAAATCCAGTCCCCGGCCACCGCAGGTGTCGAAATCCCCGCGAGGTTGAGTTCCCAGATCCGCTGGCCTGTGACCAGTTCATAGGCCGCCATGCGTCCGCCCTGCCCCAGCGCATAGACCCGGCCGCGATCGATAATCGGATCGGCGTCAATATCCGTGAGCACGCCCACGGTGGTCGAAAGCGAAGTGCGGGCCAGCGCGTCTGACCAAACTTCGCGGCCATTTTCATAACGATAGGCGATCAGTTCGCCGGTCGAGAACCCGGCGATCACCGTGCCCTGCCCGGCCGCCGGAGCTGCCACCCCGAAAACCCCGGTCTGCCCAACCGAGGCCGCGCGGTTCCACAGCTGGGCGCCGTCAGCGGCGTTCAGCGCATAGAGCTGGTTGGCCTGGGTCATCACGAACACCGCATTGAAAGCGATGGTCGGTGAGCCGCGCAGCGGCCCGGCCGGCTTGACCTTCCAGACCTGGTTGCCGTTGGCCGCTTCAAGCGCCGCGACTTCGCCCATGCCGGTGGTGACATAGACGCGGTCCCCCGCGAAGGAGACCCCGCCGCCATAAACCGAGCTGGCCCCATCGCCCTTGATCTGGAAACCCTTGGTCCAGCGTTCGGCCCCGTTCGCCGCATCGAAGGCATGGACGATGCCATCGGTGTCCATCACGAACAGCATTCCGCCGCCGACCACCGGCGCGGCGGCAAGGCGCTGTTTCTTGGTCGAACCGGCGATCCGCGCGCTCCACACTTGGTGCGGCGTGGCCGACAGCGCCAGGTTGCCATAGGCCTTGCTGGGGGTTCCGCCGGCCTGCGGCCATTCGGCATTTTCGGTGGCCGGGGGCATCACCACCGCGACATCGGCCAGCGCCGGGTCAACCTTGGCGCTGACATCGACCCGGGTCAGGATCGGCACCCGCTTGCCCACGGTCGGGGTAGAGGGCTTGGATTTGCCGCCAAAAGCGCCGCAACCGGCAAGCCCAAGGGCGAGCGCCAGCACCAGCGGGGCGGAAAGGCGGCGGGAAAGAGTAGTGCGCATCGTCGGCGGTTCCTTGTCGGCTGGCCGGGCTTATTGCTTGGCTGGGGCGGAAGCGGCGGGGCTGGCCGAAGCTGCTCCATCGCCCTTGTTTTCTTCAAATTCCGGAATGTCGCTGCCGGCATCATAGCCGAGCCCGCTGGCCAGCTGACGCACGCGCGAACGCAGCGAATCGGGCACGTTCTTGTCCAGCCCGATCTGGGCGAACAGTTTTCCGGCCTCGTCAGTCTTGCCCATTTCGAGATAGGCCATGCCGAGCAGTTCCCCGGCCGAACCGAACATCGCATTGCCCGGCACGGCAAGCGGCTTGAGCTTGGCGACGACATCTTCCGGCTTCATCGTATCAAAGCGCAGCGAAACTTCGCGCACGGTGGCAAGATCGCGGTACATCTGCGGCACCTTGGCGTCGGCGGCGATTGCGCCAAACTGCTTGGCGGCTTCTTCGGCCTTGCCCTGCTTGGCCGCGATCGCGGCAATCTGCATCAGCGCAATCGCCCGCGTTCCATCGCTGCCTTCCTTGGCAAGCACGGCAAAGTCCTTGGCCGCAGCATCCAGCTCACCGGCTTCAAGCCGGTCCATCGCCAGCAGGGTGCGGCGCGAAAGGTCGGTCGCGGCGGCCTTTTCGGTGTGCTGCCAATAGAGGTAGCCGCCAAGCGCCAGCAGCCCGGCAAGCACCACGGCTCCTGCCGGTTTGCCATAGCGCTTGATCGAATTGACCAGCTGCTCTTCGCGCAGCGCCTCATCGACTTCGCGCAGGAAGCCGTCTTGCTGCGCTTCTTCGCGGCTGCCGGGCTTCGGGGACTGGGATTCGGAAGGGGGACGCAGGGCCAAGGTATAATGCCTTCAAATTGACTGTCGGCGGCTGTTTAGCGGATGGACCGGCCTTTTCAACGCCCTTCCATTGCGAATCCCCCGGTGAAGCTGCGCTGAACGGTGCCGATCAGGGAAATGAGGTGCGGCCCATCGCCCGGGCATAGGTCTCGCGGTAGGCGCAAACCATCGCCTCTTCATCGAATTCCGCCCTCGCCCGGGCCTGGTTGGCGCAGCCGACCGCAATGCGGCGGGCCTGATCCGTAGCAGCCTGGGTCATGGCCGCACCCAATGCGGCATCATCGCCGGGGGTGACGATCCAGGGTGCATTGTCTGGCGCAACAATTGCCGCGACATCGCCCACCGCCGGACTGACCACCGCCAGCCCCGCCGCCATCGCTTCGACCACGGAGATCGGGAACTGCTCACTGTCGGAAGACAGCGCGAACAGGTCGAACAGGCCGACCACGGCGGCCGGATCGGGCGCAAAGCCCGGAAGATCGACCCTGCCTGCCACGCCCAGCCGCTCGGCCTCGGCACGGATCGCATCGCGCTCTGGCCCTTCGCCCACGATCACCAGTCGCCACGGTTCAGGCACCTGGGCAAAGGCGCGGACCAGCCGCGGCAGGTTCTTGACCGCCCGCAGCCCGGCCAGGGTCCCGATCCACAGGTCACCCGGTCGCTTTTCCAGACCCGGCAAGGCGCGCGGATCGGCCGGGCCGCCATAGTCCGCAAGCGGCACCCCGTTGGGGATGCGCCGCACCCGGTCCCGATCCTGATGCCAGACGGTCAGCGCGATCCGCTCCAGCAATTGCGAAGGCACCACCAATGCCTGGGCGCCCTGCACCCCGATCCGCCGAAAGGTGTTGCGCCACGGGTTGAGGCGGATCACCTCGTCCTGATTGAACCCGTCCTCGTGATGGACCAGCGGCGGCAGGCCAAGCTGCTTGCCGAACAGCCGGTGGGCCATCACCGCATCCATCCCGCCCCAGTTGTAGGTCAGGACCAGATCGTGGCCGAGCATCGCCCGCGCCAGTGCTTTCAGCCGCCAGGGCGTAGGTCGCCCCGCCAGGGCCGGAAAATCAGCCGGATATTCAACCGCGATCGCCGGATCAATCAGGTCCGCCGCCCCCAGCGCGCCCGGTACGCCCGAAACGATCCGGTGCGATATGCCCGGCCCGAAGCGGTTGATCAGCTTTACCGCGCGGACTTCCTTGCCGCCCGGATTGAAGCTGGAATGCAGGTGCAGGATGCGCAATGCGGCTACTTTACCCGGGCCAGCAGCCGGTCGATCGCGGCGACCGCTTCGGCTTCGCCCAGCATCGGTGCGTGGCCGACATTTGGCACGGTCACGGCTTCGCAATCATCAAGCCGGTCTGCCATCTTTTCAAGCGTCTGCGGCTCGAGAATATCGGAAAGTTCACCGCGCAGCAGCAGCACCGGACGGCCCCGCAGCGCCTCAAACCCCGGCCACAGATCAACCCCGGCCTCTCCGCCGGGCTGGGCGAAGGGCTCGGCGATTTTCATATCGTAATCGAACACGATCCGGCCGTTGCTGCCCACCACCATGCAGCGCTTGGCCATATCGAGCCAATCGCCGATCTCGTAATCGGGAAAAACCGGGCCCTGGCTTTCCTCAAGCGAACGGGCGGCGTGCATCCAGGTCGCAAAGCTGCGTCCCTGGCCAACATAGCTGCGAATCCGGTCCAGCCCTTCAGGGGCAATTTCCGGTCCGACATCGTTGAGCAGAGCGCCGGCCAGCCGCTCGGGCATGGTCATCGCGAAGATCATCGTCAGCAGTCCGCCCAGCGATGTTCCCATCGAAACGAACCGGCCGATCCCTTCCTGTTCGAGCAGGAGAGCCAGATCTTCGGCATATTGCAACGGATTGTAGGTCGCCGAATCCTTGGCATAGGCGCTGTCGCCGCGCCCGCGCAGGTCCGGGCAGATCACCCGCCATTCGCCCGCAAGCCGCTCTGCCAGATCGGAAAAATCGCGCGCATTGCGGGTCAGTCCGGGCAGGCACAGCACCGGCGGCCGGTCGCTCCGCCCCGGATAGTCGCGAAAGTGCAGCTTCAGCCCGTCGCGACTGGTCCAGTAACCATCGACGTAGCCATTTTCGGTGACGGAACCGGGCGACAGGGGGGCGGTTTCGAAGCTCATGATCGGATTGCATTATCACCCGCACCGGCCCGCCGTGCAAGCACCAACGATTACCCGCCCCGAAAGGGTGCATTAACCATTGGGGGATAGTGGAAACCAAGGCTTTCCAAACATCTGACGGACAGCTAAACGCACATCCAATTCCCTGGGTCGCAGCCAAGGGTACGGGACGGGACATCATTTTGAGCAAGGCCGAAGTCATTTCCTTTGAGCCGGCGACCGGCGCCGAACTGTGGCGAGGCAAGCACGGCAATGTTGACGATATCGTCTCTCGCGCACGGCGGGCCTGGCCTGCCTGGGCCGCGCAGCCGCTTGCCAACCGGATGGAACTGGTCCGCCGCTTCGCCAACGAAGTGCGCAAGGAAAATGAAAAACTCGCCACGCTGATCGCGCGCGAAACCGGCAAACCGCTGTGGGAAGCGCGGACCGAAGTCGAAAGCGTCATCAACAAGGTTGAAATCTCTATCCGCGCCTATGCCGAGCGGACGAGCCAGCGCAAGCTCGACAATGCGTTGCAGGGCACGGCGGCGCTGCGCCACAAGCCGCACGGGGTAATGGCGGTGCTTGGCCCCTACAATTTCCCGGCGCACCTGCCCAACGGCCATATCGTTCCCGCGCTGATCGCCGGCAACGCGATCGTCTTCAAGCCAAGCGAAAAGACCCCGGCCACGGCCGAGCTGCTGGTGCAGTGCTTTCACAAGGCCGGGATCTCTGCGGCGGTGGTCCAGCTGCTGATCGGCGGGCCGGAAGAAGGCCAGGCGCTGGTCGGCCACGAAGGGATCGACGGGATCCTGTTCACCGGATCGGCCCATACCGGGATCGCGATCAACCGGCGGCTTGCCACCCGTCCGGACAAGATCGTCGCGCTCGAAATGGGTGGCAACAATCCGCTGGTGGTGTGGGACACGCCCAAGCTGACCGACGCCGCGGCGCTTGTGGTGCAGAGCGCCTTCACCAGCGCCGGGCAGCGCTGTACCGCCGCACGGCGGCTGATCGTCAAGGCCGGGATGTATGAGCCCCTGATCGCCGAGGTGAAGCGCCTGGCGGACCGGATCATCGTTGGCGCGCCGTTTGACGAGCCTGCGCCGTTCATGGGCCCGGTGATCGACAATCAGGCTGCCGACGGCCTGACCGAAAGTTTCCTCTATCTGCTCAGCCACGGCGGCAAGCCGATCAAGCATCTGGTCCGCCCGCGTGAGGATCTGCCGTTCCTGTCCCCCGCGATCATCGATGTGACCGCAGTCAAGGAACGCCCCGATGTGGAGCTGTTCGGCCCGCTGCTGCAGGTCGTCAAGGTTGACGACTTCGACGAGGCGATTGCCGAGGCGAACAACACCCGCTTTGGCCTTTCCGCATCGCTGGTCGGCGGCGGACCGGGGGAATACAACCGCTTCTGGGCCAATATCCGCGCCGGGGTGATCAACTGGAACCGCCCGACCAACGGGGCCAGTTCGTCAGCCCCGTTCGGCGGGGTCGGGCTTTCGGGCAACCATCGCCCGAGCGCTTACTACGCGGCGGACTATTGCGCCTATCCGGTCGCCTCGACCGAGATGGAGCAGCCCCGCGCGCTGATCGGGGTCGGCCTCAAGGAAGAATAGGCGTTATTGCAGGGCGCCAGTTGCAAGATCGACTTCGCTCAGCCCGCCCGGCGCCTGCCGGACATAGACCGCGAACCGGCCCGCGCCCTTGCCGCCCATCACGACCTGGTCCTCCCCTTCGCGCCTGACCTGGGGGGCGAGCCCGGCCTTTTTCGCCATGGCGTGATAGAAATCGATCACCTCGCCGGGCGGCACCGGGGTGACGAACCGCACCACCCGGAGCACGCAGCCGGCATCGTCGGTCCCCGCCGCAACCCGGGCATGGCCGCGCGGATAGATCGGCAGGCTTGCCGGCATCCGCGCCGCCCAGCCGAAACCATAGCCGATCCGCGCCGGGCAGCCCTTCCCACCCAGATCCAGCGCTTCGGCCACGGCCTGAAGGGTGAGCGCCTTGGCCAGCCGGGATTCGGCAAGTGTCTCAACCGGCGGCGGGGCGGGCGTGATCGGGCTGCCCAGCAGATCGCGTGCCGCCTGACGCGCACGATCGGCCTCTTCGGGCGTCGCTTTGTCCAGCGGAATCTCGGCCGTGGCCGGTCCGCCGCCAGACAGCGCGGAATCGCCCCGATTTTGCGAGGTGAGATCGGGATCGGTCATTAGCGGATCGTCAAGCGCGGCGGCGACGGCCGGATCGCGCTCTGCCAGTCCATCCTTGCGCTGCTCCTTGCCGCAACCGGCAAGCAACAGGGTCAGGACAACCAGGGGGACAAGGCGTGGCACGGTGCGGACACTCCGGTTCGGAAATCGGCGCGGTCATGCCGCAACTTGCCCGGCTTGGCCAGATGCCTTGACGGATCCACGGCCCGCTTGCCTTGGTCCGGATCGGCGGCTAGCGGGCGGCGATGGGGCAAGGGCAGGATCAAACGCAGCGCAGCGGTATGCCCGCAGCCATCGCCACCTACGCAATCTGGGGCTTGCTGCCGCTTTACCTGCGCCAGGTGCATGAAGTTCCGCCGATCGAATTCGTCGGCTGGCGGGTTCTTTTCACGCTGCCGTTCTGCCTGCTGCTGGTTGCCATCCTGCGAAGCGGACCGGCCCTGCGCGCGGCCTTTGCCTGGCGCACCCTGCGCCTGCTGCTGATCAGCGCGCTGCTGATCGGCGTCAACTGGACGATCTATATTGTCGCGGTGCAATCGGGCCACGTCATCGCCACGGCGATCGGCTATTACATCAACCCGCTCACCACGATCCTGGCAGGCACCCTGTTTCTGGGTGAGCGGCTGAGCCAGCGGCAGTGGCTGGCGGTGGGCCTGGCGCTGGGCGGCGTTTCGCTGCTGGCCTGGGATGCCTTCGATACGCTGTGGATCAGCCTTTCGCTGGCGCTGACCTTCACGACCTATGGCGTGGTTCGCAAGCTCGCCCCGGTTGAATCGCTGGCCGGGCTGTCGGTTGAAACGCTGCTGCTGATGCCCGCGGCACTGGTGCTGGTCGGCTGGTACGCGCTGACCCCGGCGGGAAGCGCACTGGGCGGCGATCCGGGCTTTACCTTGCTGATTGCCTTGTCGGGCGTGGTCACCGGGGTGCCGCTGCTGCTGTTCACCTATGCCGCGCGGCGGATGGACTATTCCACCCTCGGGATGATGCAGTTCTTTTCCCCCACTATCGCGTTCCTGCTGGGGATCTACCTGTTCGGCGAAAGCCTGAAAACCAGCCAGCTTGCCTGCCTGATGCTGATCTGGGCCGCGATCGCGGTATTCATGTGGGACCTGTGGGTCCAGCGGCGGCTACGCCTTGCCCAGGAAGCGCCAGCCTAGCTGCTCTCCGGCGTGGAACGGCACGATCGCGGTGCCATTGGCGTCGATCAGCTCGGGCACGGTCACGGCGGCCTTCTCAAGCGTGACAGTGCCTTCGTTTAGCGGCAGGCCATAGAAGGCCGGCCCGTTGAGCGAGGCAAAGGCTTCGAACCGGCCCAGCGCGCCTTCCTCTTCGAACACCGCAGCATAGCTTTCCAGCGCAAAGGGCGCGTTGAATATCCCCGCGCAGCCGCAAGCCGCTTCCTTCGCGCCGATTGCGTGGGGCGCACTGTCTGTGCCGAGGAACACCCTGTCCGATCCCGAAGTGGCGAACTTGCGCAGCGCCAGGCGGTGCTGTTCGCGCTTGGCAACGGGAAGACAATACATATGCGGTCTGATCCCGCCGACCAGCATGGCGTTGCGGTTGATCTGCAAATGCTGCGGGGTGATCGTCGCGGCGATGGTCGGCCCCGCCGCCTCGACAAAGGCGGCGGCCTCTTGGGTGGTGATATGTTCGAACACCACTTTCAGCCCGGGCATATCGCGCACCAGCGGTGCCAGGGTCCGTTCGATGAACACCGCCTCGCGATCGAAGATATCGACATGGGCGTCAGTCACCTCGCCATGAACCAGCAGCGGCATCCCGATCCGCTCCATCCGCTCCAGCACGGCGCGGATATTGGCGATGTCGGTCACCCCATGCGCCGATCCGGTGGTGGCGTGCGCGGGATAGAGCTTGGCCGCGACAAAGACCCCGCCCGTAAAGCCGCGCTCCACCTCATCGGGATCGGTCGCGTCGGTCAGGTACAACGTCATCAGCGGGGTGAAATCGAGCCCGGTCGGCAGCGCCGCCATGATCCGTTCGCGATAGGCAGCAACCCCTGCCACGTCGGTCATCGGCGGAGACAGGTTGGGCATCACGATCGCCCGCGCGAACTGCCGCGCGGTATAGGGCAGGACCCCCGCCATCACCGTGCCGTCACGCAAGTGCACGTGCCAATCATCAGGGCGGCGGATGGTCAGGCGATTCGGGGTGTCGGTCATCCCTTTTCCTTAGGCGGCGCGCACCCTATCTGTCACCCATGACCGCCACTTGCCTTGCCAACCGCGCCGTGATCCGCCTTTCTCCGCAGGATGAGGCGGAAGATGTCCGCGCTTTCCTGCAAGGGCTGGTGACCAACGATGTTGCGGGCGCGTTGCCATGCTGGGCCGCGCTGCTCAGTCCGCAGGGCAAGGTGCTGTTCGATTTCCTGATCTGGGCCGATGGCGCGGACCTGCTGATCGATTGCGAGGCGGATCAGGCCGATGCGCTGGTCCGGCGGCTCTCGCTCTACCGGCTGCGCCGCAAGATCGGGATTGCGCCCGATCCAGAGCTAGGGGTCCACTGGCAGGTGGGTGAAGGCCCCTCGCCCGACCCGCGCCTTTCCGCTCTGGGCCAGCGCTGGCTGGGCACGCCTGATGGCGAAAATGCCGAAGACCAATGGCTTGCCCACCGTCTTTCGCACGGCGTCTGCGAAGGCCGGGCCGAGCTGGCCGATCTGCTCTGGCTGGAATGCAACGCCGCGGAGCTGAACGGCGTCTCCTTCACCAAGGGCTGCTATGTCGGACAGGAAAACACCGCGCGGATGAACTGGCGGCAGAAGGTGAACCGGCGGCTGGTTGTGCTGCCGCTGGCGACAAGCGATCCCGCCCGCCAGCGCGCGGCCTACCCCGATCTGGGGTTGGCGGTCGATCACCGCCGGGTTGAGGACATCCGCCCCGAATGGCTGCCTGACTGGCTTCAGCAAGCCTGACCGGGCACCACGATCCCCGCAGCTATCGCCCCGTCGATCAGCATCTTCTCGGCCATGTCACGCGCAGAGGTGCGCGGCAGGCCGAGTGACTGCGAAAGCGGCCCGCCCATCAGTGCATCGCCCAGCGCCATCAGGCACAAGGCGTGGGTCACATCGTGCATCTTGCCGCTTTCATGATCACCCAGATCGTCAACCAGCTCGTGAATCGCTTCGAGCAGCGGGTCGAGCGCATCCTCATTGCCGTTCATCAGCATCCAGGTCGCCAGCGCCCCGCCGCCTTCCTTGTCAAAGGCATCGAAGGTCAGGTCCACCACCTCGCGCGGGGAGCCTTCGCCGGCACGGCTGGCCAGCACGGCATCCTCGATCGTTGCGCAAATCGTTACCGCGAGATGCTCAGCCAGAGCTTTTTGCAGCCCCGCGGCCGAGCCAAAATGGTGCAGAAGATTGGCATGGGTCCGCCCGATTCGCGCCGCCACGGCCTTCAGCGTCACCGCTTGCGGGCCGAGTTCGATCAGCAGTGCGCGCGCCGCCTCCAGCGCGACGGTGCGGCTCTCCTCCTGGGTCAGGCGCTTTCTTATTGACATTGATGTAAGTTACCTTATATGAGGGGGCATGAACGCTCCCACCAAATTCCCCCTCGACGTAGAACCGGCTGCGCCCATCGGCAAGCTGGACCTTGACAGTTCTGGCCCAACCCCCGCCGATCTGGAGATCGTCGTGCGTGACCAGCGCTTTGGCCGCACGCAAAAGCCCGGCCGCTGGTGGCTGGGTGGAGATCCGATCGCGACTGCCTGGCACAACGCCCTGTCGGCCACCTTCCCGCGCGGCGAAGCAATGTTCATCGAGGCGGTGAAGGCCCACCGTGATGGCGTTCCGCCAAAGCTTGAGGCTGAAATCCGGGCTTTCGTGAAACAGGAAATCAACCACACCCGCGAACACGTGGTGTTCAACAAGGCCGCCGCCGAGGCCGGTTACGACATGGACCGGATCGACGCGCGGCTGGAAGAGCTGATGGCAATGATCAAGCAGCGTCCGGCGATCGTAAACCTGGCCGCGACGATCGCGCTGGAACACTATACCGCAATGATGGCGCACGAATTCCTCGCCAATCCGCGCCACTTCAAGGATGCCGAACCGGAGACGGCGGCGATGTGGCGGTGGCACGCGATGGAGGAGATCGAGCACAAGGGCGTCGCCTTCGACACCTATCTCCACGCCACCCGTGACTGGAGCCGGTGGAAGCGCTGGAAATTGAAAAGCGTGATGATGCTGCTGATCACCTACAACTTCGTCCGCAACCGCTGGAACGATACGCTGGACCTGCTGGCCCAGGACGGGCTGACCGGCTTGCGGGTCAAGGCCCGGCTGGCCTGGTATCTGTTCGGCACGCCCGGCGTCCTGCGCAAGATCGTGCCCGCCTGGTTCGCCTACTTCATGCCCGGCTTCCACCCCTGGAAGCACGATGACCGCGCGCTGATCGGCAAGGCGGAAAGCGAATTTCCCGATGCGGTGATGGCCGTTCCGGCCTGATCACCACCCGCGCCATGCGAGGAGGGCCCCGGTCGGCTGATCGGGGCCCTTTTAGAGCGGTCTCCGGTCAGGCCGCGCGCATCGCGCCCGGGCTGTCGTCTGATCCGTCGCAATCGCTGGGGCAGCCAAGCTCGATCCGGTGTTCGACCGATTGCGTTTCATAGCCGCGCGCCAGGCTGAAGCGCTGACGCAGCCGCCCGGTCGGCCTGAAACCAACCTTGCGCAGCACCGCGCCCGAAGCCGGGTTGTCGATGAAGTGGCCCGCCACCAGCTGGCTGTGGCCCAGCACCTTCGCCAGCCGCAGCACGGCGCGCGCGGCCTCGGTGGCATAGCCCCGGCCCCAGTGCTGACGCGCGAACCAGTAACCCAGCTCAACCTCGCCATCGATCTCTCCCAGGCCGACGCAGCCGATCAGTTCGGCCGGCGCGCTGCTGCTGGGCAGGGTCACGAAGAAATGCGGCAGGCGCTTGTCCTGCGGCTGATTGGCGAACCAGCGGGCATCCTCGGCCGTATAGGGCCAGGGCGCCTTGGACAGGTTCCGGACCACGCCTTCATCGGCGATCTTGCCAAGCAGTTCCTGCCAGTCCTCGGGCCACCCGGGCCGCAGGAACAACCTTTCACTGCGAATGAACATCATCTCACTCCCGTCATCCGCCCCACGGCGGCCCTCTAGGCCGAACGTGTGACATTGCCATTACGCCTTGCGTCGGGGCGGGCCCGGATCGGGGCGCCCTGTGCGCGGCGTGCTGAGGGAGAGACGAAAAGAGGGAGACGGGTTGGCCCCTCTCCCTCGTTTTGCCGGTTTCGCTCCGGCGGGGCCGTCCCATCAGGGACAGCCCGTCATTGGCTGTCCGTTATTCGGCGGCTTGCGCCATATCGACCGATACGTACTTGCGGCCAAGCTTCCCTGCGTGGAAGCGGACGCGGCCAGCGGTCAGCGCAAACAGGGTGTGATCCTTGCCGATGCCGACGTTGGCGCCCGGGTACACCTTGGTCCCGCGCTGACGGATAATGATATTGCCGCCGACGACTTCCTGGCCGCCGAACTTCTTCACGCCAAGGCGACGACCGACCGAATCGCGACCGTTACGCGAGGAGCCGCCTGCTTTTTTGTGTGCCATGTCGAACTACTCCAGAATCTTATTCGGCGTCAGCGGCCTTGGCCTTCTTGGCCGGGGCCTTCTTCGCGGGCTTTTCCGCGGCGGCAGTGTCTTCAGCCTTGGGCGCGGCTTCCTTCTTGGGAGCGGCCTTCTTGGCTTCGGCGCCGACGGCAACGATCCGCAGCAGGGTCATCTGCTGGCGATGGCCGTTGCGGCGGCGATAGTTGTGGCGGCGACGCTTCTTGAAAACGATCACCTTTTCCGACTTCGCCTGAGCGATGATTTCGGCCGAAACGACGACGCCCTTCGCGTCCTTCACTTCGCCGCCGTCACCCGCCAGCAGGACGTCGGAAAGGGTAATGGTCTCACCGGCTTCACCAGCCAGCTTTTCAA
Source organism: Pseudomonadota bacterium (assembly GCA_029550345.1). Taxonomy (GTDB): domain Bacteria; phylum Pseudomonadota; class Alphaproteobacteria; order Sphingomonadales; family Sphingomonadaceae; genus Novosphingobium. Next base: position 11,906 of record JAKPHK010000048.1, on the reverse strand, counting down.
CCGCGATCTTGTCTCCGGCGGCAACCCGGTATTGCTTGCCGCCCGTGCGCACAACTGCGAACATGGTGCTTCTATCCGTTCATTTCACCTGACTACCCAAGGATTCGGGCAGCGCTCCGGCCCCGGCCTTACGGCAAGGGTCCCGAAAGAAGGGCTGCCCCTAGTCGAAGGTGGCTATGCTGTCAACGCAAGAAGAGTCGCTCTGGCATGGTTTTCCATCCATGCTAAGGGACGCAGCGATGGATCGCCGTTTCCCCCTGATCGCGCTGGCCGGAGCCAGCCTGACGCTGAGCGCCTGTGCCGGCAAAGAAGGCACCTACCCCTCGCTGGCGAAGCGCCCGGCCGAGCGGATTACCGCGACCTGGCCTCCGCCCGCGCCCCCCGCTCCGCCGCCGCCCGCCCCGCTTGATCCGCAAACCGCCGGACGGCTTGATTCGCTGGTAGCCCAGGCCCGCCGCGCAGACGCCCGTTTCCACGGTAAGGAAGCCCAGGCCCGCCGCCTGGTTGCCGCAGCAGGCAATGCCGCGATGGGCAGCGAAAGCTGGGCGGTCGCGACGGTGGCCGTCAGCGAACTGGAAGCGGCCCGGGCCGAGGCCATGCTGGCCATGGCCGAACTCGATTCGCTCTATGCCGAGGCGCGCACCCAGGGCCGCGATGTGACCGCAATCGACGCGGCGCGCGAACAGGTGATGGCGATCATCGCCGGAGAGGATCAGGTCCTGCAATCGCTGAAGGGCAGGCTTGACCGCTAAGGCTGCTTCAATCCCAGCGGCTGGCAGCCGTATAGTCATCGGCGCGCGGTTCGATCCAGCGCCACTGCCCGCCGCGCTTTTCGCGCTTCCAGAACCAGCTGCGGCTTTTTAGGTGATCCATCGCATAGTCCACCGCGTCGATCGCCGCGCGGCGATGGTGCGCGGCAGCCGAAACGCAGACGATCGGTTCGCCCGGCAGCAACACGCCAGTCCGATGCAGGATCAGGATGCCCAGCAGGCCAAAACGATCGACCGTACCCTGCCCCAGCGCCTGCATTCCGGGCAAGGTCAGCGGTTCGTAATGGCTCAGCTCAAGCGCCTCTACCCCGCCCTCGCCCCGCACCTCGCCTACGAAAGTGCAGACCCCGCCCAGCCCGGGATGGGCGGCTGTAAACGGACCGACAAACAGGCCGGGATTGAATGGGTCGGTCAACAGGCGAACGTCGATCACCCGGTTACCCTCCGCTGACCGGCGGCAGGAAGGCCAGCTCGTCCCCCGCGGCCAGGACGATCCCGCCGCGTTCGGCGATCAGCTCTCCGTTCAGCGCGATCCGTACCCGGTCATCAAGCAAGGCTACCGCAAGATCACTCGGCACGGCAGCCAGAATCGTTTCGAGCGCCCCCGGATCGACAACGCGCTCCGGCACCCCGGCAAGGTCGGCCAGACGGCCCAAGAACACCAGCCGCGCGCTCATCTCAGCCCCCCGTGGTTGACATATGCCGCGCCAGCGCCGGGGCCGCTCCCGCCCGGTCGATCGCGAAGTGATGGCGTTCCGGCTTGATTCGCATCGCCTGATCCAGCGCGCGGTCCAGCTCCTGGTTGGGATCGGCGCTGCGCAGCGCAGCCCGCAGATCGACCTGCTCGCTGCCACCGAGGCAGGCATAGAGCTGCCCGGTCGCGGTTACCCGCACCCGGTTGCAGCCATCGCAGAAGTTGCCGGTAAGCGGAGTGATGAACCCGATCCGCCCGCCGGTTTCGGCAATATCGGCATAACGCGCCGGGCCGCCGGTGCGGTGATTGCTGGCGGTCAGCGTAAAGCGCCGTTCCAGTGTTTCGCGTACCCGGGTGAGCGGCAGATACTGATCGAACCGGTCCTGCTCGATCTCGCCCAGCGGCATGACCTCGATCAGGGTCAGATCCATGCCCTGTCCGTGCGCCCATTCGATCAGCGCCGGGATTTCTTCCTCGTTCGTCCCCTTGAGCGCGACGGTGTTGATCTTGATCTTCAGTCCGGCGGCGCGGGCCGCGGCAATCCCGTCAAGCACCTGCGACAGGCTGTCCCGCCGCGAAAGGGCCGCGAACCGTTCCCGATCCAGCGTATCGAGCGAAACGTTGATGCGCCGCACCCCGGCTTCGCGCAGCCGATCGGCAAATTCTCCCAGCCGGGTGCCGTTGGTGGTCAGGGTCAGTTCTTCCAGCCCCTGCCCCAGCCGCGCGCCCAGCGCCTTGACCAGTTCGATCATATCGCGCCGGACCAGCGGCTCCCCTCCGGTCAGGCGCAGCCGGGTAACCCCGCGATCGATGAAACCCAGCGCCAAGCGGTGCAGTTCCTCAAGGCTCAGCACGTCCTTGCGCGGCAGGAACTGCTGGGCTTCGGGCATACAGTAGGAACAGCGCAGATCGCAGCGATCGGTAACCGACAGGCGCAGATAGCTGATCCGGCGCTGGAACTGATCGATCAAGGGCGCGGCGGCATTCATCCGATCAGGCTATCACAACTCCGGCCCCGGCGTCATCAAGGGGCAGATATTGTCCGGTAAGGCCGTCGGCCCGGTCCAGATAAGCAATCGCCGCCGCGCGGGCCGCATCGCTGCCGCCGCAAATGGCATTGACCCGGATCGGCGCATATTCGCGCGCCAGGCTCTGCACGGCGGCCAGCCGCCAGGCCCGGTGGGTGTGGTCGGCCGGGGGAAATGTCAGGGTCAATGCGCCATCACCCTGCCCAAGGATGACGGCAATCTGCGGAAGGTATTGGGCATGGAACTGTGCTACTGCCAGGCTGGGACGATCGTCAAGCCGTTCGATCCCGAACAGCGCCATCAGCGCCGCTCACGGTGCAGGGTGATGCCGATTTCCTCGCCGTTTTCGGCGATCGCCAGTTTGACGATCTTCACCGTCACCGCCAGCACCCGCTGGTCTTGCACGAACAGGGTATCGCAGATGTGATCGGCCACGGCTTCGATCAGTTTGAAATGCACCCCCTGCGGCAGCGCCTCCGACGCCGCAAACTTGAGGTCCATGTAATTCTTGCTCGCCTCAAGCGGAGTTTCCGGATCATAGCGCGGCGGCGGTTTGAGGCTGGCGGTAATGGTAAAGCGCAAGGGCTGCGGGCGGCCGGTTTCCTCCGAATAGATCCCGGTCAGCACATCGTGTTCGAAATGGGCGACTTCGAGGGTGAGTGCATCAGCCATGGTCAGTCATTGCTCCAGCGGGCGAAGATCGCGGTCGGCAGCAACCGGCCATCATCGCCCATTTCGCGCACGGCCAGATCGCCGTGCTCGATCCGGCCCGGCAGGTCGGCGAAAATCTCGTCCATCAGACCGGCCAGCGCGAGCGAGCTCATCCGCACGGCATAGACGGTCAGGAACAGGAACCGGCTTTCGGCGTCGAGCAGGTGCCGGCAATTCGCCAGCAGGCCTGGCAGCCCCTCTTCAAGCCGCCAGACCTCCCCTTCCGGCCCACGACCGAATTTCGGCGGATCGAGGATGATCCCGTCATAACGTTTGCCCCGCCGCACTTCGCGGGCGGTGAACTTTGCGGCATCGTCGATGATCCAGCGCACTGGGCGATCTTCCATGCCGGAAAGCGCGGCATTGGCGCGGGCCTGGGCGACCGATTTCTTGCTGGCATCGACGTGGGTGACGGGGCCGTAGTCAGAAAGCGCCAGGGTGCCGACCCCGGTATAGCCGAACAGGTTCATCGTCTGGGCATCATCGCGCCCCGCCAGCCGCTGCCCCATCCAGTCCCACACGGGGGCCATATCGGGGAAGAAGCCAAGGTGGCGGAACGGCGTGCAGCTGGCGGTGAATTTCACGTCGCCCCGCGCCAAAGGCCAGCCATCGCGCGGCACCGGCTTATCGAAGTGCCAGCGGCCGCCGCCATCCTCGTCCGATCCGGGGACGAATTCGCCGTGGGCATCCCACTCCGCGGTGCGCGGCGCCCACATCGCCTGGGGTTCGGGACGGATGAAGCGGTAAGAGCCATAGCTTTCGAGCTTGCGGCCATGGCCGCTGTCCAGCAGGCCATAGTCCGGCCAGCCCGTGCCGGTCATCACGACCGGCTGCTCGATCAGCCTAGCCACGCGCCACCGCGTGGGCCGCGACATAGTCTGCGATCGCATCGTAATCGCCGGACAGTTCTACCAGCCGCTCCTCGCGTTCGAACAGATCGCCAATCCGCGCCGGAAGCGCCGGACGCTGCCCGGTGGCGCGCTCCACCGCGTCGCGGAACTTGGCCGGGTGCGCGGTGGCCAGCGTTACCACCGGAACCTCTCGCGGCAGATCCGCGACGCGCGCGGCGTGAAGTCCGATCGCGGTATGCGGATCGAGCAGCTCACCGCTGGCCTCATGCGCCCAGCGGATCGCCTGAGCCATATCGTTGGCATCAGCCCGGGCCGAAGAGAACAGTCTGGCCGCACCTTCGCGCTGGGCATTGGTGAGCTGCATCGCCTTGCTGGCTTCGAACCCCGCCATCTGCGCTGCCAGAGCCGCGCCATCGCGCCCGCCCAGGTCGAACAGCAGCCGTTCGAAATTGGACGAAACCTGAATGTCCATCGAAGGCGCAGCCGTGGGGGTGACCGTTCCGGCCGAATAGTCCCCGGTCGAAAGCGCCCGATGGAGGATGTCATTTACGTTGGTCGCAACGATCAGTCGCGCCACCGGCAGACCCATCTGCGCCGCGACATATCCCGCAAAGACATCGCCGAAATTGCCGGTCGGCACGGCAAAGGCCACTTCGCGGTGCGGAGCGCCCAATTGCAGTCCGGCGGCGAAGTAATAGACCACCTGCGCCATCAGCCGCGCCCAGTTGATCGAATTGACCGCACCGATCGCGAACCGGTCGGTCATCGCCCGGTCGGCGAACATCCGCTTCACCATCGCCTGGGCATCATCAAAGGTGCCGTCGATCGCGATGTTGTGGACGTTGGGGGCCAGCACCGTGGTCATCTGGCGGCGCTGAACGTCTGATACGCGCCCCTTGGGGTGGAGCATGAAGATATCCACCCGCGCCCGGCCGGCCACGGCATCGATCGCCGCCGATCCGGTATCGCCGCTGGTCGCCCCGACAATCGTCAACGGATCGCCGCCGCGTCCCAGAAACTCCTCGAAAAGCAGGCCGAGCATCTGCAACGCCACGTCCTTGAAGGCCAGGGTCGGGCCATGAAACAGTTCGAGCAGCCAGTGCTGCTCATCCAGTTGCTTGAGCGGGGTCACCGCCTTGTGGGCGAAACGGCCATAGGCCTGCGTGGTCAGTTCCAGCAGCCGTTCCGGCGTCAGGCTGTCGCCGACGAAAGGCGCCATGATCCGCGCAGCCAGTTCGGCATAGGGCAGCCCCGCCATCGCCGCGATTTCCTCTTTCGAGAACTTCGGCCATTCGCGCGGCACATAGAGCCCGCCGTCGCTGGCCAGCCCGGCCAGCGTCGCGCCTTCGAAATCGAGCGCCGGAGCGCTGCCACGGGTGCTGACGTATTCCATTGTCAGCGCCGTTAGCCGGGGGCAGCGCTCGGCGCAAGCGGACCGCAATTTCGGCATGGTCAGTATTTCGATACACACGCAAAGGCGCGAAGACGCAAAGCGGGCGGGTCAAGGCGGCGAAGCCGCTCGAAATCTGTCACCTGTGGGTGTGCCCAGCCTTCTGGAAGATTGCATTGCCTTCCGCAAAAAACGCTGCCTCTTAGCGCCTTTGCGCCTTCGCGTGAGATATATCTGACTCAGTTCCCGCTCAGTCGCTTGCGCAGCGCCAAAGCGTAGATCACCAGCGCGGTCAGCGCGAACAGGAACCACTGCACGGCATAGGCCAGGTGGTTGTTGGGCAGGTCGTTGGGATCTGGCCGGGCATTCGGCTCAAGGCCGGCCAGCGGCGGATCGGCAAAGACCCGGGCGTTCGACTGTCCGGCCATCACGAAAGTGCCCTGAACCGCGCCGCCCTGCCAGACCGGACTTTGTGGATTGCGTGACCAGCCCAGAACCACTTCGCCTCGATTGTAGCCCTGCGCCATTTCGCAAAAGGCCAGGTGCCGCCAGCCGCTCTCACCCGCGGCGTTGAAGCCTGCGGTTGCGCTCTGGCCAATCACTCTTGCGCAAGTTGCCTGAACCTTGCGGTATTGCAGCGCCTGCCGGGCCTGGCCGCGATCGCCGGCGCTGGGCCACTGTGATATCTCGGTGCTGCTGGCAGCCAGCCTGAACTGGTCCAGCATGGCCTCCTTCTGGTGCATCCGGTCGATCTGCCAGAACCCCAATCGCACCATCACCGCCACGGCCGCCAGAACCAGCAGCGTCGGGATCACGGGCAGCCGCCTCAGCATCAGTCCTTCCGCACGTCCTCACCCGTCGCCTGGCTGGCGCGGCGCTGAAATTCCGAGGCCAGCAGCGCGGCCTTGCTGACGCGCAGACCCCACAGGGTCGAAAGGCCGATGAACGGAACCCACAGCACCAGATGGACCCATAGCGGCGGTGAAAAGGTGAATTCCACCCACAGCGCCAGCCCTACCACCAGCGCGCCGATGATCATGGTCAGGAAGGCCGCCGGACCATCGCCGACGTTGAACTGATCGAAATCCAGACCGCAGCTCTTGCAGGATGGCGCAAAACGCGCGGCCCCGTCGAACAGGCCCTTGGTTCCGCAACGCGGGCAGAGACCGAAAAGGGCAGCCTCGGCGATCCCGGGCTGCCCTTTCGTTTCAGGCGTATCGCCGCTCATCAGTGGACCGGATAGCCCCAGCCACCCCAGACGTAGATCCAGATGAACAGGAACAGCCAGACGACGTCAACGAAGTGCCAGTACCATGCCGCCGCTTCGAAACCGAAGTGCTGCTTGGGGGTGAAATCGCCCTTGTAGGCGCGGATCAGGCAGACGATCAGGAAGATCGTGCCGACGATCACGTGAAAGCCGTGAAAACCCGTCGCCATGTAGAAGGCCGAACCATAGGTGTTCTGGCCGAATGCGAACGGCGCGTGGGCATATTCATAGGCCTGGATCGCGCTGAACAGGATGCCGAGCAGGATCGTCGCCAACAGGCCCTTCTTCAGGCCATCGCGATCGCCGTGGATCAGGCTGTGGTGCGCCCAGGTGACGGTGCAGCCCGAGCACAGCAGGATCAGGGTGTTGAGCAGCGGCAGGTCAAACGCGTCCATCACGTGTTCGATCGCCTTGGGCGGCCACTGCCCGCCGACCACGTCGCTCATCGTCGAAGGGAACAGCGAGAAATCGAAAAAGGCCCAGAACCAGCCGACAAAGAACATCACTTCCGAAGCGATGAAGGTGATCATGCCATAGCGCAGGTGCAGCTGGACGACCGGGGTGTGATGCCCTTCGTGCGCTTCACGGATGACCTTGGACCACCACAGGAACATGGTCAGCAGCACACCGGCAAAGCCCAGCAGCAGGACATACTTGCCCGCACCGCCCAGCACGTCCGGGTGCATGGAGATCACGCCGCCGGTGGTCATGGTCAGCGCCGAAACCGAGCCGAGGAACGGCAGGTAATCGGGCGCGAGGATGTGATAATCGTGGTTCGTGCTACCGGCCATGGTGCTTCTTGTCCCCGTTTGCCTCTGCGCGGGCATCGTTGTGCCCACATGGATTCCCTGTCGCCCTTATCGCGCCGCTGGCACCGGGTCCAGTGTCTTTGATGCCACTTTCCCCGCTGCCGACTGGTCTGCCGAAACGTGGAATGTGTAGCTGAGCGTGATCTGCTGGATATTCGCCGCATCCGGATCGTTCAGGATCGCCGGATCGACGAAGTACTGGACCGGCATCTCCACCGTCTCACCGGGCTTCAGCGTCTGCAGATCGAAGCAGAAGCAATGGATTTTCTTGAAATAAAGTCCGGCTGCCTGCGGCGAGACGTTAAAGCTGGCCACCCCGGTCACCGGCTTGTCCGAAAGATTGGTCGCCGTGTAGAACGCGACCTTGCGGGTCCCGATCGGCATATCCTGAACCACCTGCCCGGGCTCGAACTTCCAGGGCATATCGGGATCGACATTGCCATCGAAGCGGACCGAAATCGGCCGGGTGCCGGTTTTGACCGCCGCTGCCTCTTCCTCACCCGCACGCTGGGTCGTGCCGCCGAACCCGGTTACCGCGCAGAAAATCCGGTACAGCGGCACCGAGGCGAAGCCGAGCCCCAGCATCGCCAACGCAACACTGCCCGCGATCAGCGCGGTCCGCTTATTGTTCGCAGCGGCCATGGCCTACTTCATCTTCACCACGGTCAGCGCGAAGAACAATACCACCAGGCCAAGCAGCAGCAGCGCCAGCGCCCGATTGCGCCCGGCGATGATGCGCTTGCGTTCTTGCTGCGGATCGATGTCCATGATCGTCATCCTATCAGAAACCGGTCCGCCACCAGCGCGGCGAACAGGGCAAAAAGGTACAGCACCGAAAACCCGAACAGGCGCTTTTCGGGGCGCATATCCATGTCTCCCGCCGCACCGCGAAACACCGCGACCCGCAAGGCCAGCAGCAGGAAGGCCGAAGACAGCAGCAGGGCCGACGCGCCATAAAGCCAGCCGGTTAGCCCCAGCCAGAACGGTGCCAGGCTGATCGGCAGCATCAGCACGGTATAGATCAGGATCTGCCGCCGGGTCGATTTGTGCCCGGCGACCACCGGCATCATCGGAATGCCCGCGGCGGCGTAGTCCGTCTCGACGAACAGCGCGAGCGCCCAGAAATGCGGCGGGGTCCAGAAGAAGATGATCGCGAACAGCAGCACCGGCATCAGCGTGATTTCGCCGGTCGCCGCGATCCACCCGATCATCGGCGGAAAGGCCCCTGCCCCGCCGCCGATCACGATGTTCTGCGGGGTGCGCGGTTTCAGCCAGATGGTATAGATCACCGCGTAATAGAAGATCGAAAAGGCCAGGATTCCGGCCGCCAGCCAGCCCGCGGCCAGCCCCATGACCAGCACCGATCCGGCCGACAGCACCAGCCCGAAATCGCGCGCCGATCCGCGCTCCATCCGCCCGTCGGGCAGCGGTCGCTTGGCGGTGCGCTTCATCCTGGCATCAAGATCGGCTTCCCACCACTGGTTGAGCGCCGCCGAACCGCCGGCACCGACCGCGATGCACAGGATCGCAATGAACCCGACCACCGGATCGACCGCCACCGGCGCGGCCAGCATCCCGCACAGCCCGGTGAAGATCACCAGGCTCATCACCCGCGGCTTGGTCAGCGACAGAAAGTCGCGCCAGTCGGCGGGCAAGGGAATCGGTTGGGCAGGTGCGGTTGACATGACTGCGGGCGCTATAGGCGGGTGCTACAGCCGCTTCAACCAGTCGATCAGCAGCGCATTCACTTCTTCGGGGCGCTCCTGCTGGGTCCAGTGGCCGACACCCTTCAGCACATGGCCTTCGACCTTGGGTGCGAACATCCGCATCATTGCCACCGGATCGGCCACCGCGCCGAACAGCGTGGTCGCGGGATCGCGATCGCCGCCGATGAACAGACACGGCTGCTCAAGCCGTTTGCCCTGCATCGGTTTCAGCCATTCGTAGTCACGTTCATGGTTGCGATAGCGGTTCAGCGGCCCGCGAAAGCCGGAAGCGGTGAACTCTGCGGCATAGTAATCGAGGTCCGCCGCGCCCAGCCACGGCACCGCCTGCGGTTCCGGCAATCCCTGCAGGAAGGTCGCGCCCAGGTCCTTGTCCCAATAGTCGCCCGGCGGAACATCGCCCGAAATCGAATACATCATGGTTTCGATGAAGCGGCGCGGATCGGCTTCGGCCTCGGCCTCGGCCACGCCGGGTTGCTGGAAATAGTCCTGATAGAAGAACCGCCCCTTCGCGGTGAAGTGTTCGCGGAACACATCGGTAAAGGGGCGCATCGGGGCGCCGGAAAAGGGCACCGAAAGCCCGGCCACGGCGCGAATGCGATCAGGGTTGGTAAAGGCGGTGTTCCAGACGATCGGCGCGCCCCAGTCATGCCCGATCAGCACGATTGGATCATCGGGAGACAGTGCATCGGCCAGCGCGATCAGATCGCCGGCGATAGCCTCAAGGGTATAGTCCTCAACCCGCGGCGGCTTGTCCGACCCGCCATAGCCGCGCACGTCGATCGCGCAGGCGGTAAACCCGGCGTCCGCCACGGGACCGATCTGGTGCCGCCACGAATACCAGCTTTCGGGAAATCCGTGGACCATGACCGCCAGTGGGCCGCTGCCTTTGATAACGCAGCGCAGACGCACAGCGCCGCAATCGATCGTCCGGAATTCCTGCACGTCATTCTCTCCCAACGCAAACGCCCCGGACCTTGCGGTCCGGGGCGCTTCGTGTCCAGTCCGAAGACCGGTTGGATCAGTGATGATCCTTGTCGTCGATCACCGGCAGGGTTTCGAACTGGTGGAACGGCGGCGGGCTGGACAGGGTCCATTCCAGCGTCGTTGCACCTTCGCCCCAGTAATTGGCCGGAGCCTTCGCACCCTTGGTGTAGGCATAGATGATGTTGATGAACCAGATCACCAGCGAAGCAGCCATGATCTTGTAACCCAGGGTCGAAACCGAGTTCCAGTATTCGAACGCCGGGGCATAGTCCGGAATACGGCGCGGCATACCATCATAACCCAGGAAGTGCTGCGGAAAGAAGATCAGGTTCACGCCGACGAAGAACACCCAGAAGTGCACGTGGGCAAGGAACTCGCTGTGCATCCGGCCGCTCATCTTGGGGAACCAGTAATAGAACCCGGCGAACAGCGCGGTAACCGCACCCAGCGACAGCACGTAGTGGAAGTGGGCGACCACGAAGTAGGTATCGTGGACCACATCGTCGATCCCGCCGTTGGCCAGATAGACGCCGGTCACGCCGCCAACCACGAACAGGAAGATGAAGCCGATCGCCCAGACCATCGGGCTCTTGAACTCGATCGAGCCGCCCCACATCGTCGCGATCCAGCTGAAGATCTTGATGCCGGTCGGCACCGCGATCACCATAGTCGCCAGGGTGAAGTAGAGCTTGGTGTTGAGGCTGAACCCGGTGGTGTACATGTGGTGCGCCCAGACGACGAACCCGACCACACCGATCGCGACCATGGCATAGGCCATGCCGAGATAACCGAACACCGGCTTGCGGCTGAAGGTCGATACGATCTGGCTGATGATGCCGAAGGCCGGCAGGATCATGATGTACACTTCGGGGTGGCCGAAGAACCAGAACAGGTGCTGATAGAGCACCGGATCACCGCCGCCGCTGGGGGCATAGAAGGTGGTGCCGAAGTTGCGATCGGTCAGCAGCATGGTGATCGCCGCGGCCAGAACCGGCAGGGCCAGCAGCAGCAGGAACGCGGTGACCAGCACCGACCATACGAACAGCGGCATCCGGTGCAGGGTCATGCCCGGCGCGCGCATATTGAAGATGGTGGTGATGAAGTTGATCGCGCCCATGATCGAGGCCGCACCGGCGAGGTGCAGCGAGAAGATCGCGAAATCGACCGCCGGCCCCTTGGCGCCGGTGGTGGAAAGCGGAGCATAGGCGGTCCAGCCGATCCCGGCGCCGTTACCGATCGCATCGCCCGGCACGAAGGCCGAGAACATCAGCGAGCAGAAACCGACGAAGGTCAGCCAGAACGAGATGTTGTTCATGCGCGGGAAGGCCATATCCGGCGCGCCGATCATCAGCGGCACGAACCAGTTGCCAAAACCGCCAATCAGCGCGGGCATCACCATGAAGAACACCATGATAAGGCCGTGCGCGGTAATCAGCACGTTCCAGGTGTTCAGCGTGGTGTTGAAATCGGGATTAACGTCGCCCAGCAGCCGGGCGAAGGTATCCAGATACTGGATGCCCGGCTCCATCAGTTCCAGACGCATCACGCCGGAGATCGCGCCCCCGATGATCCCCGCGATAACCGCGAAGATCAGGTACATCGTGCCGATGTCCTTGTGGTTGGTCGACATGAACCAGCGGGCGAAGAACGCCGGCTTGTGATCATGGTCGTCGTG
>JAKPHK010000046.1 GCA_029550345.1 Pseudomonadota bacterium | reverse complement strand
AGGCGGCCTCGCCCGGTGGATTGGCGAGCGGGGAGGCCGCTTCCGGCTTAGGCTGGCGGAGCGGGCGGACAGTCATCCGGGCACCTCTTCGCAGAGCGTCCTATCGAAGAGGGGCAGTCCTGCGGCGTCGGCCATGTCTGCCGCGTGGCAGAGCGCCAAGGCGCGGTCCGGGAACCAGCGCCGCCTAGGTGAGCGGGCCATGCCCTCGTTGACGGTTACGGAATAGGCCTCCGTGCCGGCGAGGTCCTGCCTTTCGATCGTAACGGCCAGCCAAGCGCGGCGGGGCAGGTCGGGAAGGTCGACCGCCGTCATAGTGCCGCTCCCATCGCCAAGGCGGCCAGCATGGCGGCGAGTTCAAGCGGGAGGGCGAAGCGCGCGGCAAGCGCTGCGGTCCGAATTGCCGCGATAGGGTCGACCAGCCGGGATAGGGTGCGCGGCTGGGGCAGGGCGGGGCGGGGCATTACGCGACCTGCGAGGTCGAGGCCCGGCGCTGGCTTTCCAGCCACTTGGCGACCTCAGCGCGGTCGTACATGACCTTGCGGCCAACCTTAAAGAAGGCGGGGCCCTGTCCGTACACTCGCCACTTGGCGAGGGTCTTGGGGCTCAGCTTGAGCTGTTCGGCGGTAACATCGGAATTTTGCAGCACCTGTTGTCTCCTTTCGAAGGCAACGGTCTACGGCAGTCGATACCGGGAAAAGAGTGACACTGCGCGCACTGCTGAATTGGCGCATTTATCTGAACGAAAAGAAAAATATGGCGGTAAACTGACTCTATCGTAAATCTGGCGCCCTTAGCTCAGCTTCTTAGGCCGCCCTTGCAGACCCAAACGCATGCCCGGAATAACATCCTCCGCACGGTGGACGGAGACGTGAAGTGAGTCAGGATCAAAATGGAAGAGGTATTGCCCACGCCACTTTTTGCGAAGGCGGTTGATAGACTGGCTCACGGCCTCTTCGGGGGCTTTAGAGCGGATACCTAGAAACCAAGCGGCAGTTCGCATGGCGGCTTGCTTGGGACTGTCAGTGTGCAGGCTACCAGGCAACCGAATCCTGAGATCCATTGCCGCTGCTGTGGCAATTGCCCTCGTTTCGTTTGCATCGACTTCCCTCTTGGAGGCTGCTTTGCCTAATCTGCGGATTCGTCGCTCTGCTGCCGTGCGGCCAGGTTTGAGGCCGGCACGGTCATGCGCCTCGCCTATTTCGAGGTCGAGTTGGATCATCGCGTTTGCCGCTTCGGCTAGGCCAGCTTCTGGCCCGAGGTTTTCCAAGCTATCTAGGGTGGCGCGGAACTTAGAGGCGGCTCTCTCAATATCGAGCAACAGGTCGGCCAAGTCGGCGCGGCCAATTGCCTTCAATTCTGTGATGAGGTCATCGCGCACCCGGTTCCGCTCCGGTCTCCGCTGATAGGGGTAGGGGGCAGGGACGGCGGAAGACGTCCTTTTCGCGGGCCGAGCTAGCCCCCTCCGCTGGTCATCGCTCAATTCGCGGCTATTCGCCAGCGCGAGCGCGCCTGGTTTTCCACCGTGGCGCGCCGCCTGTCAGTCCCGCAGTGCCGCCGGTTTGCTCCGCCCCCTTTGGCTGAGCTGCTCTTCCGCTATCTTGTGGGCGTCTTTCGCCAAGCCTTCGATAACTTCGCCAACGCAATCAAAATGCGCTGCGCCCTCCGTCTGCATAACCCGCAGTTTCCGTGACAACTCGAAAGGGTCGGTTGTGGGGCACAACAGGTAGGCTCGCAGCGCGCTATGTTCTGTGGCGCAGTGCATGGCGTCTAGTTCATCGGGAAGGTCGTCTTGCGGATTGGGCCGATCATATTGCGCGAGGTCCCAACGTGCGCGAGCCGCGCGCCACTCGTTATATAGGCGTTGGCTCTCGGTGACGGGGGGCTGTACATCAATCGCGTTCATGTTCTTCGCTCCTGGCTTTTCATGGATAGGATTGGCGAGGCTGCATTGACCTCGCAGGGCCGATTGGCGGCATGGGGCGCAATGGTGGCGCCGCCGAGCTCACCTTAGGCAATCGGCCTGTCGGCCAGCCGCCGCAATTCGCCGAGGTAGTCTTCGGCCATGTCGATCTGGTTCAGAGCATCGTCTGCCGCGCGCGATTCGCAGGACCCCCGAGCAAGTGCTTTGGTTGCCGTCTGAATGTCCTCGCGCGCGTTGCGAAACAGGGTTTCTAGGTAGCAGAAAATCACGCCCTCCCGGTCTCGCGCGTCCATTTCTGAGCAGTCGGCTTTCGGTGCCAATTGCGCGGCTGGGGTAGGGGTGGCAGTTGTTTGGGTAGCCATTTTCAGCACTCCTATTGCTGGTGGTGGTTAGGCCCGGCGAGGTATCGACCCCCTCGCCGGGCCGCTTCCCGGCTCAGGCCGTGGAACTGGTGGCGCCGTGCATCGGCACAACATTGGATTGGTCGGCGGGGGGCGAAAGCACTGCATCGCAATGCACGGCCCATGCGTCGAGCGCGGCGCGCTTCTCAGGTCCCCAGCCGTGGCGCTGGTATACCGCCGCAACGCCGGACCGGCTGGCGCCTGCCGTGTGGTTGAGAATCGCCTCTGTGACCTCGAAGCGAACGCCTAGGCGCTGCAATGCCGTCGCCACAGTGCGCCGCGCGTCATGGAGGCGCCAAGGGGCAAGCTCGACCTCTTCGGGATCGTCGCCAGCCTCTTCCGCGTCCAGCCGCGCCAATTCCAACATCTTGGCGTCCAGCCGGGCCTTCGCCCTCGAATAGCCCGAGATAGGCGTCTCGCCGGTAGTCGTGAACACAAGCCCGCGCTTGGGCCATTTGGTCTCACCCTTGTCGTTCTTAGGGGCGAGGCCGATCAGCACGGCCATTGCGGGTCGGTTGAGCGGGATCAAGCTGGCCTCGCCGTTCTTGGCGCGCTCCGCTGGTAGGGTCCACAACTGGCCCGGCCCGTCAATTTCCGACCAGTCGAGCCCCGCGACTTCCTCCCGGCGCTGCCCGGTGGCGAAGAGCATTTGATAGAACGGCCCGAAAGGCGCTTCGATTTCCGCTGCGGCTCGAAGGGCAAGGGCAAGCTCTTCGTCCGAAAGTACGCGGTCCCGGCTCGTCGCGGCCTGCGGTGATGGAATCCCTTCGAGCGGATTGGCGTCAATGTCCCCGCGCCCGATCGCCCACTTGAACAACATGCGCAGCACGGCAAACGTGATCCGCCTCACTGCCGGCTGGCTGAGCGGGATCCGGTCGAGCGCCTTCGCAATGTCGGCGCGCGTGATTTCCGGCAACGGCTTCTCGCCTAGGGCTGGCTTGATATGGTTTTTCAGGGTGGACTCGTAGCCCTCTTTCGTCCGGTCCCGAGTGCCCGGCTTCAGCCCGAGCTTGATGAAGTTGTCGGCGTAGTCGCTGAGCTTGAGTTCCCGGAGGCGCTGAGCCTCCTCTTCCGCTCTCGCCTTAGCGGCGGCCTCTGCGGCGAGCTTGGCGCGCTGAGCCTCCAAAGGGTCAATGCCGCTATCAACCTCCCTGCGAAGTTCCTTTGCGCGGTCCCTCGCCTTTTGCGGCGTCCATGATTCACCGTGACGGCCGATCGTATAGCGCCGCGTCTGCCCAGCGCGACCGCCAAGCCGGTATTGGAAGACATATGACTTAGAGCCGGCAGGGGTCACGACAAGCCCGAAGCCGGGCAACTTTGCGTCCCATAAGATGACCTGGCGCTCGCCCGGCTGGCAGGCGTCGACGGTCTCCTTTGTGATGTTAATCCCCTTCGTCATGCTGCCTCTTGCCCTATCTGTGTAAGCACCGTGTAAGCACGTTAGCGAAACAATCGGAAACTTCAGGTAATCTCAATATACCATAATACCCTGAAAACCAGCTATTTCGGAGATTGAGGGGGAATTGCGGTAACGTCGAGAAACGTCGCGGCCTCTAACTACGAATCTGAGGGTCGGACGTTCGAATCGTTCCGGGCGCGCCATTACAAAAAGCGCCCTCCGCAAGGAGGGCGCTTTTTTGCATTTGGCCGGTGGAAATCCCGCAAACCCTCAGGTGGCGTAGCCCAGCGCCGCCGCGCCTGCGCCGGCAACCAGCACCGCCACCACGCCCGCAGGCAGCAGCGGCAGGCCATGGCGCTGCCATTCGCGTGCGGCCATCGCGTGGCCCAGCAGCAGCGGGATGAAATAGTGATAGAGGTACAGCACCCGCATCCCGTCGAGATATTGCAGCACCGCCATGTTGGCGATCCATGCCGCCAGCAGCATCGCCCGCACCGAATCGCCGCGCAGGCGCGAGGGGAGCAGGCTGGTCAGCACGCCCAGCAGCGAGACCAGCCAGGCGGCCAGGTTGGGAACAAGGCCGATCAGCACTTCGTGGCCGGGGCGGCGATCTGCCCGGTAGAGGATCGTGCCGCGCGCCAGCAGCCACTCGGCCGGGTGGGAGCCGTTGGCGTCCGCGGCGGGCGTGATTGCCAGATCGTTGGCCATGTAGCGGCGGTAATCGCCAAGCCCCTGGAGCGCGGCGCCAAGGTTGCGGCCCCCATCCCTGAGCGCGGCGGCGTGGGCCGGCGAGAGGAACCGCGCGTTATCCTGGCCCACGGGCGTTGCCGGATCGGGCGGCAGCGGGCTGAAGGCATAAAATGCTGTGAAGGTGAGGGCGAGCGCGGCCAGTCCCCCGGCAGCGCCCGCACCGGCCTGGCGGAGCAGCAAGGCCCATTCGCGGCGCTGGAATGCGGGCCACAGCAGGACCAGGCCAAGCGCTCCGGTTACCAGTCCGTTGGCCCGGACCAGCGCCGCGCAGGCGATGAACAGCCCGAACAGCGCGAAATGGACCGGCTTGCCGCCGCGCCAGGCCGCGAGGGCGGCAAGCAGCGCGGCGAGGACGAAAGCGATCTGGAAGCTGTCGAGCTGGGCCGATCGCAACTGCACCAGCAGCGCGGTATCGGCCACGAACAGCAGGGAAAGCACGGCGCCCGCGCGGGCGCTGCCGGTCAGCTGGGTCATCAGCAGGCAGAACAGGCCCGCCGCGATCACTCCGAACAGAGCCGGGGCCAGCCGGGGGCCGCGATAGTCGAAGGTGGTCGGCATGGCTTCGGCGGGGACCGCGCGATTGGCACCGATGGCCTGCCAGTCCGCGCCTTTGTTCAGCCCGCTCGCCATGTCGCCAGCGGCGATCAGCATGATGCCAAGTGGCGGGTGAGAGGCAAATTGGGTGCGGCCTTCATGGAACCGCGCGGTGGAGGCAA
The DNA here is from genome assembly GCA_029550345.1 of Pseudomonadota bacterium. Taxonomy (GTDB): domain Bacteria; phylum Pseudomonadota; class Alphaproteobacteria; order Sphingomonadales; family Sphingomonadaceae; genus Novosphingobium. Next base: position 1,262 of record JAKPHK010000046.1, on the reverse strand, counting down.
TGTAATAGGTCTCGTCCCAGATCGGTGCCTTCACCCTGCCGAGCCCGGGCAGGCACAGCAGCGCCATCACCGTCATGACCAGCGCGGCGGCAAGCCAGCGGGATTGGCGGGGAAGGGCGGCTATTGCCGGTCTCCACCCGGAAGCTTGCGGAACAGCACGGCGGGCTCGCCCACGCCCTCAAGCTGCCGGTCGTCCGGGCCGTAGAGCAGGTCCTGCGGCGGGGCATCGCCGGCCTGCAGCGGGTCGGCCGCGTAACCAGCGGCGGCGGCGGTATCGACGAAGCGGAAGTGGGCGTTGCCGATCGCCAGCCAGCCGCCGCGCTCCAGCACCTTGTCGAGCGCGGCCACGCCCTCGGCGAAGCGGGCGAAGGGCAGTATTCCGGTGCAACTGGGCGGGCGGTTCGCCTCCAGCTCTCCGTGGCGGAACACGGCCATCGCCAGAATCGCATCGAACCGCTCGTCCGGATCGGGCGCGGCGGCGAGGCGGTAGGTGGAAGCAGGGTCACTGTCCGCCGCGCGCGCCTGGTCCAGCGCCTGCCGGTTGAGATCGAGGCCGGTGATCCGCGCCAGTGGCATCCGACGGCGTAGGGCGCGGACCTCCGCCCCGCTGGAACAGCCGAACGAGAGCAGGCGGGGGGATTCGAGGTGGGCCAGCCGCTGCGCCAGCGCATCGAACAGCGCGGGATAGCGGTCTTCACAAGTGTCGGGGAAGGGCTGGAACAGGCGCCCCGCCTCGGCACGGCGCAGCCGGGCGATCTCACGCAGCTGGGGATCGGCCATGCGGCGCAGCCAGCGTCCCAGCGCCATTCCGCCCGGGACGGCCCGCGCAGCCGCGCGCAGCGGCTCAAGGCGGTCGCGGGGCTTGGCGGCGAAGTCCATGCACCGCGCCATCCCATATTGCCGCGCAGAGGGAAAGGGTGTGCGCACCGGACATTCGGTGTTAGCCTCATCCCGATGACCGAGGCCACTTCCTCCGCCGACCGGGACCCTGGGGAAACCCAGTCGGCCTGGCGCTTCGTCAGGGCCAGGCGCGCTCACGTGGTGGTCGATGCGGCTGCCTATTTCACGTTGATGCAGGAAGCCATGCTGGCCGCGCGGCAGCGGATCCACATGATCGGCTGGGACTTCGACACCCGGGTTCGGCTGGGGCCGGGGCGGCGGTGGTGGAACGGCCCCAGCCGCAGATCCCATCCGGCACGCCTAGGTGCGTTTGTGGTATGGCTCTGTCGCCGCAAGCCACATCTCCAGGTGCGGGTGCTGAA
>JAKPHK010000044.1 GCA_029550345.1 Pseudomonadota bacterium | reverse complement strand
CCGCGCCGATGCCCACGGCGATGCCGGCGCCGAACCGGGCGCCGACGCCGCTTGCCGGGCAATATGGCGACAGTTTCATCGAGGCGCCGCGCCCGGCGCCAACACCCGCTGCGCCGCCCCCGGTTGCGCCGGTGCCGCCGGGGCTTGGCGGCGCCGCAGCCGCGCCGATGATGCCCGCCCCCGAACCCTTTGCCCCCCGGCCGCAGCCGGTGGCCACGCCGCTGCCGCCTGCTGTCCCCGTCTCGGCGGCCCCTGCGGCCAGCGGCGACGCTGCGGCCCTTCTGGATGCGATCTGCCGCGGTGCGGGCCTGCCCGAGGGCAGTCTGGGCGCCGTCGATCCGCTCAAGCTGGGCGAAGAGATCGGCAAATGCCTGCGGATTGCCACCGAAGAGCTGATGGCGCTTCTGGGTGCCCGGGCTGCCGCCAAGCAATTCGTCAAATCTGCCAGCCGCACCATGATCGGCGGGGTGAACAACAGCCCGCTGAAGTTCAAACCCAATGCCGCCGAGGCGATGCAGACCATGTTCGCGCAACGCTCGGACAGCTATCTGACCTCGACCGCCAGCTTTCAGCAGGGGTTCGACGACATCAAGCGGCACCAGACGGCGGTCTATGCCGCGATGCAACCGGCGCTGGCGCGGCTTCTGGAAGACCTTAGCCCCGAGTCGATTGAAGAGCGGGCTTCGGGCGGGCTGATGTCGTCGAAAAAGGCGAACGCCTGGGAAATTTTCGTCGAGCGTTGGGACGCCAAGACCCACCCCTATGAAAACGGGATGCTGGATGTGTTCCTGGCCTATTTCGCCGATGCCTATGACGTGGCTGTCAAGAAGACGGGCGGGTAAGGTAAGGATATCCTTCTGGGCCTTGGCCGCAGATTGACCGGGCGGAAAGCGGCGGCTAGGCTCTCTGACAAGTTATTCCTTCGAGGTGTTCCAATGGCCTGCCCGCTGCCTCTGCCCCTATGGGTGGTCGCATCCGCGAAACCCCGAGCTGCCCGGCCCATGCGCCGCAGCTTCTGGGTGGCGTGAGAGGGTATCGCCATGAAACTCGACGATCTTCTGAAACCTGTTTCGCCGGACGCTCCCTGTGGCGAAGACCTGCTCGCGGTGGATGAGCCGGAGTTCGTGGACTATTACTTCAACGTCGATGATCGCTTCCCCTCCAGCTATTTCAAGCTGGCGACGGGCACGCTGTTCGATCCGAAATCGGTCGATCACAGGGGCGAGACGGCGCAGATCGACGCGCTTCTGAAGCAGACCCGTGACCTGCGGCTGGTCGGGATCGAGGCGAAGTTCCAGATCCTTGCCGGTCGGTTCAAGGGCTGGGCCGAGGCGGTGCAGGGCATGATCGCGCTGGTGCGGACCTGGCCGGACGACATTCACCCCCGCGACCCGGTGGAACGGCAGAATGCGCTGGAAGAACTGAACGCGCAGCCCACCGTTCTGGCGCCGCTGGACTATGCCGCGCTGATCACCGACCGCCGTTCGGGTGACATCATCTACCGGCCCTATGGCACCGGCAGCGGCAAGCTCACCCTGCGCGAGGGCGAAGAGCCCGGCGATGCCGGTCTGGCAACCACGGCGCTGGGTTCGTCCGAGAATATCGCGGCGGTGGACGCGCTTTATGCGCAACTGATCGCGCTGCGCGACGGGCTGAAAGAGGTCACCACGATCTGCCAGCGCGCGGCACAACCCTGCACCCCGCGCTTTGACAAGCTCTTGGACAAGCTGGGTGATTTCATCCTGCTGGTCGAAACCGCGCGCCCCGATCTTGCCGGCGCCCCGGCCGAGGAAACCGTAGAAGATGGCGCGTTCGCCGAAGGCGTCGAGGGGGGGGAGGTGCCGGCCAGCGGCGGTGCTGCGGGCCAGACCATCACCATGACGGCCGTTGTCGGCGATATCGCCGACCACCGCGCCGCCTACCGCGCGCTCAAGGCGCTGGAAGCCTATTTCGTCTCGACCGAGCCGTCCTCGCTGGCGCTGATCCTTGTCACCCAGTCGCGCATCCTGATCGGCCGTCCGCTGTCCGAGGCGATCGACGCGCTGCTGGAGCAAAACGCCAATTACGCGGTGCTGAATTTCGGCACCGAACAGGGGTTTTCGCTGTCGATGTATCGGATGCGCGAACTTGCGACTCAGGCCGGCATCCCGGGTGCCGAAGCGCTGGACGAATGGCATGAAGGCGACGCCGAACCGCCGGTCATCGTTTCGCGCGAACATGCCGGGATCGTGCTGAAACAGATTGAAGATTTCTTCCGCCAGCGTGAACCTGCAAGCCCGATTCCGATCCTTTTGTTCAAGGCCCGGAATTTCCTGACCAAAGATTTTCATTCTCTGGTGCGCGAGTTGCTTCCGCCCAGCCCCACCTGATCCGGCCCCCGGGCCACCCCTGTTCAATCCTGTTGACTCGTTTGCCCCGTTGCGGCTTCCATCAAGAAAAATAGAAGGGAGAATTTCATGGCAACTTCGGATTCCGCAACGGGTTTCATCAAGCGCAATCGCCCGCCGCGTGTGCAGATTTCTTACGCCGACCCCATCGAGGCGAACAAGCAGGTCGAACTGCCCTTCGTCATGGGGGTCATGTCCGACCTTTCGGGCAATGCCTCGAAGGTGGAAAAGCTTCCGGTGGCCGAGCGTGAATTCACGCAGGTCAGCCAGGACAATCTGGATGACTATATGGCCAGCATCCAGCCGGGCCTTGCGCTGAACGTGGACAACACGCTGGACCCGGAAGCGGGAGGCAAGCTTTCGGTCAGCCTGAACTTCTCGAAGATGTCCGACCTCAGCCCCGGTGAGATTGCCCGTCAGGTGCCCGCGCTGGCCACGCTTCTGGAAGCGCGCCAGCAACTGGCGAACCTGCAACGCTTCATGAACGGCAAATCGGCGGCGCAGGACCAGTTGAAGCAGTTGTTGCAAGACCCGGCGCTGATGGCCGCGCTTTCCGAGCGCAAGGCTGCGGCCAAGGACGGCGAAACCGAATGATCAGGCGCCCGGCCCACCCGGGCCGGAGGGGAAGCCAACACTCACATCTGGATAAAGAATATGGCAACTGAACTGGAACGGGGCGCCGGTGGTGGCGCAGGGGCACTGGCCGAACTCGACGAGTTTTCGGCGATCCTCAAGCAGAATTTCAAACCGCGCAGCGACACCGCGGCGAAGGAAGTCGAGAATGCCGTCTCGACCCTGGTGCGCGAGGCGCTGTCGGATGACAGTCTGGTCGCGGATGACATCCTCGACACGATCGACGCGATGATCGCCAAGCTGGACGCCAAGCTTTCGGCGCAGGTGAACGAGATCATCCACCATCCCGAATATCAGAAGCTGGAAAGCTCCTGGCGCGGGCTGGCCTATACGGTGAACAACTCGGAGACCGATGCCTCGCTCAAGGTGCAGGTCATGAACATCGCCAAGTCCGAGCTGGACCGCGAGCTGCGCATGTTCCCCGGCGCCAAATGGGATCAGTCGCCGCTGTTCAAGAAGATCTACGAAGCCGAATTCGGCCAGTTGGGCGGCCAGCCCTTTGGCGCGCTGATCGGCGATTTCTACTTCGATCATTCGTCGTCGGATGTGCGCCTGCTGCGCGACCTTGGCAAGATCGCCGCTTCGGCCCATGCGCCCTTCATCTCGGCCGCGGCACCCACGCTCTTGGGCATGGATAGCTGGAACGAGCTGGGCAATCCGCGCGACCTTTCGACGGTGTTCGACACGCCTGACTATGCCGGCTGGAACAGCCTGCGCGACAGCGAAAACTCGCGCTATCTGGCCATCACCCTGCCGCGCGTCCTGTCGCGTTCGCCCTATGGTCAGAACGGCGAGCCGGTTGACGAGTTCAACTTTGAAGAAGCCACCGACGGTCACGAAGGCAAGCATTACGCT
>JAKPHK010000042.1 GCA_029550345.1 Pseudomonadota bacterium | reverse complement strand
AGACCCTGTCGCGCGTCAATGTCACCCGCGAGGAGCTGCGCTATGCGGGCACCTATGCGCCCGGCATGGTGATCGAGGTCGCGCGCCGTCAGCGCAGCCAGGGCCTGGCAGCAGGCGAATACCGGGTGGTCGGAACCGATGTGGCGCGCGAGCGGGTCACGCTGGAGAACGAGCGCGGCCGCCAGTTCGAGATTCGTCCCGGTCGGATCCGGCCGCAAGGCGAGCAGGATCCGCTGCGCCTGTTCGAAGTCCGCGCTCTCGACATTAACACCGGCGACAGGATCCGGTGGACCGAGACCGATCACCAGCGGGGCCTGCTCAATGCCGACCAGGCCCGGATTGTTGCAGTCGACAAGGAGGCTGTCGTGGTGAAGACATCCTTGGGCGCGGAGCACAGGCTGGAGCAGGGCGACCCGATGCTGCGCCGTCTCGATCTCGCCTATGCGCTCAATGCGCATATGGCTCAGGGGCTGACCTCAGATCGCGGCATTGCGGTCATGGATAGCCGCGAGCGCAATCTGGCCAACCAGCAGACGTTTCTGGTCACGATCACACGGCTGCGCGATGGCCTCACCCTCTATGTCGACAAGGCTGGCAAGCTCGAGGCGGCGGTCGAGCGCAATGCCGGCATGAAGCGTTCGGCGCTTGAAACGGTCGATCTCCTCCGCGATGCGGCAGCCAAAGGGCAGGCTAAAGATCGTGTGGCTCCTGCGCAGACACGCAAAGCGCCAGAACTTGACCGTTCGATCGTCAAGCCATTCGAGATCGGGATATAACCCGGATCACAGGTTGCGGGGTAGAGGCCCCGGATTTGAGGGATTGCCGCCTCTGGTTCGCGGTTCGACCGGATCGGGGAAGTAGAGGCTGGCGGCCGGAAGCAGCGAGCACGGGAGGCGGCCCGACTCGCGGAATTACGCCGTGAATCTGAACCGGTGCTGCCGGCCTTGATCAAACTTTCGCCGAGTTCCGCGCAGGCTTCTGGCCGCAGCGAGCCTATCCGCCTGCGCGCAAGGGGAGGGCTGATCCGGCTCTGTCTGCATGATGAGGCCGATGCTCCCTGTCGAGGCCGAAATGCCAGGCAGCCGTGGCGCCTATTCTCGGCACACGAGCATGCGTGCATGGCGTCCACTGCCGGATTGTGCCGCCAGGACCTGCAATCCATGCTCCGCCCGGCCTGCAAGATTCGCTATTCCTTGTGCGCAGTAGCGTCTGCCTCGACAATCCAGCCGCGATGCACGTCCTTGCGCATCTTTCTGCCGCACCTGCTGCACGTTGAGACCCAGTCCATCCCGTCATGGCGTGCGTGGTGGCGGCTCCGCCTGTGTTGGCCAATCAGGCACAAAATCCTGCTGATCATTGGCATGGCCCCTGGATTGCGGATTTGAATGAGCAGCTAGGCGATTTTCCTTAATTGGATTGCTTCAAGCACAACCAGGTCGCCTGGCCAAGTTGAATTGGCACTGCTACCGCGCGATCTTTTCAAGTTAATGAATTCGGTTAATGAATTTGTCTTGGTCTGGATTTTGCCGGTGACAGGTCTGTTGCGATAACAAGGCCATTTGCGGACTTTGATGGTCCACGCCCGCGTACAAGCCCGATCGCGTCGTCCCGGGCGGTGAATTGTCCGGCGAGGGTGACACCTTGGCAGAGCGAGCTTTGCACATCGCGGCAGTTCCTCGCGGAGCTCTGCGGAGAACGCGCCTGATCAACCAGCGCAAATTATTTCCGGCCTGCAGAAGACATGGCCTCACGGGACGCACCCGGATGGATCGGCGCCTGCGAGCGCTCAGCAGAAAAGGCCAACCGAGCGCCATTCACGCCCGGGGACCCTGGCCAGGGCGAGCTTCGGTATGGTCCGAGCCAGAATGCAATTCCCGTGAACTGGGGAGTTTCGTCTACCGTCGTTGCGGTGCAACGCTTGCAGATTGTCAGGCTTCGCAAAGAACAGGTCGTGCACCATCCTCATCGGCAGGGCCGGCCTTTCCAGTAGCGGCGCCAGGCTAGCACCGTCCGGGTGCGGATCATCGCGCAGGAGAGATCCTGGCCTGAGGGGAGACGGCACCAGGCTGCCGTCCTGCTGCCGCCAGCCGAGCCCTCGGAACGGCAGGTGAGCCGCGGGCCGGCAACGACAATGTGCCCGCTCGCTCTCGTGCCGCGGGCGCCACCAAGCAGGTTGACGAGTGCATCGCGGGCCTCGGTTGCGGAGGCGTCGGGGCAGGGCTGATTGGCGCGGCAGGTTCCGTCCATTTCCCTCGCGGCGATGCCGGCAAGACGCAGGTGCGGGCCTTCGGCGCACCAGACCGGACCATCACCATCCCAGACCTGGGTGGGGGTGCAGGTGAATGACTGACCGCTGGCAATCACCGTGGCGGCGAGCAGGGTAAACATCGGGGGCGCCTGCCTAGAGCGCTCGCCCAAACCAGAGCACGCGCCCGACAATATTGAGCGTTCGCTTCTCCAGGCCGCGCCAGCTCGGATAGGTGGGATTGTCGCTGAGGACCGACACCCGCCTGCCCTGCGGTTCGATCGCAATGCGCTTGACGCTGAGCATGTCGTCCATGCGCAGGACATAGATGCCGTCCCGCAGCCGCGATTGCCCGTCACCGAGGTCGACCATCACCTCGTCGCCGTCATGAAGGGTGGGCTCCATCGAATCGCCGTGAACGGCGATGATCGACAGGCTCGAGGCCTTGCTTGCCGTCAGTCGGCGCAGCCAGTTCTCGTCGAACCCGAATTGAGCCGATCTGGACTCCATCGCGGCGAGCGCACCGTGACCTGCTGATGCTTCGATATCGAGAACAGGAACATGCACCAGTTCGACGACAGGGCCGGAACGATGGGGCGGAGCGCCGAGGATCTTCTCATCGACGCCAAAGAACCGGGCCAGCACGGACCGGTCCTGTTCGTCGAGATGGCGGGGACTTCCGCGGCGAATGTACTGCTGGATGTATGCGGCATTGCGCCCGAGCAGGCGTGATATCGAGGAATAATTGCAGCCCCGTTTCTGGATCAGTTCGTCAAGGGCTCTACGTGCATCATCCATCGCTTCGGGTCCTGCCGCATCGTCGAGGAAAATTGTTCCTAGATTCTAGGAAGCGATCCTAGTAAGAACATATGAGGAACGCAACTGTAAATCGAGTCGAGCCGATGGGATTGCTGGAGCAAATCGAGGCGCACCTGGAACGGACCCGGGTTGCACCGAGCACCTTTGGCAGATTGGTGGCGGGTGATCCGCGGTTAGTCGCGGATTTGAGGGCGGGCAGGCGGCTTCGGGATGCCACGCGCAGCAGGATCATGCATTATCTGCGCGAGAACCGGAGACGCAATCCGTGAGCGAACGGGCAGAGTCGGAGGGGAGGTGGCAACATCCGCTCAGAGGAACTCAATGCCTCTTCGCCCTCGTTCGCTGGCCCGGTTACCCGGCCGTTACCGATTTGACGAGATTGCGCGGCTGGTCAAGGTCGGTGCCATTCACGCGGGCGACGTGATAGGCTGGCAGCTGGACCGGCACCGCATAGACCAGCGGCGCGATCAGTGGATGGGCCTTGGGCAGCTCGATCGCGGCGAGGCAACCCTCGCCAGCCCCGTCCAGCCCTTCGCGGTCCGAGATCAGCGCGATCTGGCCGCCGTGCGCGCGGACTTCCTGCATGGTGCTGACCGTTTTCTCGAACAGCAGGCCCGAAGCCGCCAGGACGATCACCGGGACCGCCTCGTCGATCGGCGCGATGGGGCCGTTCGAGCCAGAAGGCGCTGATTTTACGAGGACCAGTCCAGGCTGGCCGAGGCGCAGGAAAGGCCGCGCGCGCAGCTGACCGCGCGCTTCGCCCAGAGCGACAGCCGGGCCAGCGCCTCGCGCTCGACGCTTAGCTTCCTCCAGAACCAGATCGGCGCGTGGAACGCGAGAGACAACCGACATGCTCGCCCGGCCCCCCCCCGGGAAGCCTGTCGCCGCGTCGATTCCGATGCCCGCGTCGCCGGTGCCGACAGCAGCCAGCTGGTCGCGCTGTGCTATGAACGGCTGACCACGGCGCTCGGCACCGCCTTGTTCGCGGCGCAGCACGGCGATGACCGGCTCAGGAGCCAGTCGCTGACCCGCGCGCGCTCCACATTCACCGCCCTGCAGCTGGGCATCACCGACGGCAGCCGGGTCGCGGGCGCGCTGCGGCAGCTCTGCGAAAGCGCGCGCCGGCCGTGCTCGACAGTGTCCTGGCCTTCGATGCCGAAACGATTGCCGCGCTGCGCCGGGACTTCGGCGAGGTGGCGGCGGCCATGCTGCGGGGCGGCGCGCCGCAATGAATCGAATTCGGAGCTTCGCAAGGCCCATGATTGTTGGGCGTGGCGCCCGCGCGGACCGGAATTCGTCGAAAATGGAGATGACGTCATGCCACCGATCCCGCTGCATCCGGCATTAGACCTAGGCGTTAACAACTAGGGGCACCAACGATGCAGCAGCGCCAGACGATCATCCTTGTCGACAGCGATTTCCGCCGCCGCGCGGCCATTTCCCACTGTGTTGCGGGGACGACGATCCACGTCGAACCCTTCGAGGACCTGTCCGAACTTGCCCAGCGCTGGCCGCGCGAGGGCATGCTGCTGGTCCATGACGAGGGCCGCCTGGTGCCCCACGCGATCGAACTGATGAGCGAAGTCGGCTGCTGGCTGCCGCTGGTCGCCTACTCGACTTCGCCCGGCACCAACCAGGTGGTCCAGGCCGTGCTGGCCGGGGCGGTCGACTATCTCGACTGGCCGTTCGACGAGGCCGTGATCCGTCAGGCGCTGGCGGTGGCGGAAGAAAGCCGGGACGCGATGAGCAACGTCCGCGTGCGCGAGGCGATGGCCCGCAGCCGGGTCCAGCGATTGAGCAAGCGCGAACGCGAGGTGCTGGCCGGGGTGGCCGACGGTCTGTCCAACCGGCTGATCGGGGAAAGGCTGGCGATCAGCCCCCGCACCGTTGAAATCCACCGCTCCAACATGCTCAACAAGAT
>JAKPHK010000013.1 GCA_029550345.1 Pseudomonadota bacterium | reverse complement strand
GCATCGAGATCATGTTCGGTCGCCTCAAGGACTGGCGCCGCGTCGCCACCCGCTACGATCGGTGCCCTACGGCCTTCTTCTCCGCCATCGCTCTCGCCGCCACCGTCATATTCTGGCTCTGATCAATGAGTCCTGAGCCTAAGCTCGTAATAGGCCTCGCCGAACGCGGCATAGGACTTCAGCTTGTAGGGGGCGTAGCCAAGGAAGTAATTGTGGCCGTTGCCCTTAAGGTCGTTGGTCGGATCGATATAGATGCAGGTGGCGACGTTCGCGGCGCAGGGCGCACCGCCATTGGCCGTGTTGGCGAAGGCGGTCAGCGTGTGCGAATAGACCCCCGCGACCTGCTCCAGGCTGTAATCGAGATAATTCCCGCCCAGGCTGAAGTTGAACGGACCGGCGAAGCTGGACGACAGCCGCAGCTCATGGAAATGCTGCTCGCTCGTGCGGAAGTTGGCGTTGAGATAGGTCAGGCGGTTCGATGCGCCCAGCTGCGGGTCGTTGACGAAACCACCCGGCGCGAAGGCCGTCGACAGGAAAGCGGCGCCGGGCTGTTCGAGCAGCCCCTCCTGGCTCGATTCAACCTCGTCCTTCTGGTAGGAACCAAGGTAGTTGAGCTGCAGGCCTTCGCTGAGGTCCAGCGTCAGGCCGCCTTCCCAGATGTCTTCGCGCGCCTTGTAGACCACGGGCAGGCTGGCAGACACCGTATCGATGTCGGAAGAGAAGTTCTGCCCCGCAAACACGTTCCCCGATGCCAGCCCCGAGCGGTACGCGGCGAGACCGAAGAAGGTCGTCAGCGAATTCGGCAGCGCGTTGCCGGCCTTCGGGTCCAGCCTGGCATTGGCGCAGCCCTGGCTGAGCAGCGCGCGCACCAGCGGATCGGTCACGGCAGTGCCGCCGACCGAAGCCGGCCCCGGATCGGCCACGCAGGCCCCCTTGCCGGTCAGCAGGCGTGTGTCGTCCTCCCGGAAACGCTGCCAGGTGATGTAGCCGTGCAGCGAATCCGAAGGCTGGAACCCCAGCGTCGCGCGGAAGGAATACATGTGGCGGGAATCCAGCTTCTCCCCGTTCACGGTGTTGGTCGCCAGTCCGGCACGATCGAAGTGGCTTGCCGCCAGGCGGATGCCCAGCTGATCCCCGGCAAGGGGAATGTTGACCATGCCGCGGAACTTGCGCGTCTCGAAGCTGCCGTATTCGGCGTTGAGATCAGCTGCGAATTCGCCCTTGGGCTTGGCGCTGATGACGTTGATCACGCCGCCGGTCGCGTTGCGGCCATAGAGCGTGCCCTGCGGCCCGCGCAGAACCTCCAGCCGCTCAATGTCATAGAGGTCCATCTCGAACAGGCGATTGTCCGACATCGGCGCGCCGTTGAAGTGGATGCCGGTCGCGGAATCGCTCGCGCCCGAGAAAGCCTTGGTCCCGATCCCGCGGATGGTGACGTTGTTGCCGCGCTGCCCCTGCGCGAAAGTGACGTTGGGAACGCCGGTCTGGATGTCCGGGCCGCCTTCGATCTTCTGCGCCTTCAGGCTTTCGCTGTTGAAGGCGGAAACCGCGATGGGTACCTTCTGGAGGCTTTCCTCGCGGCGCTAAGCCGTGACAACGATCTCACCTTCCGCAGCTTCGGCATTCTGTGCCCAGGCAGGCGAGGCCATCGCGAACGCCATCAGCGAGGCGCCATGGATCAAGACCGATTTCGTGGACATTTGTCTCCCCTTCCCCTGCAGTCCGGCATGCGCGCCGGCTGTCGTCAATTGCCCGAGTGCTTTCGACGGCCCGGCGTTTCGAGACATTTCCATGAACTTCAGTTCAGAATCACATATGCGAAAATGAGCGCGGCCGCCTGCAAACAGGCCGCGCTGCCAGCCGGAATGCGGCTCGGCGCCTGATCCGGGA
>JAKPHK010000011.1 GCA_029550345.1 Pseudomonadota bacterium | reverse complement strand
AATGAGATGCGGATGCCAGATGGAAGGCCCGAACATTATCTACAGGGTCGCCGTAGCGCCCTCGCGGCACGACAGAGAGGGGTCCTTCCATCTGGTGTCCGCCCGTTCGACGAACGGACGGTACTCGGTTCCCGTCTTGATGACGGCGTGAGCAACGCGCGCCATCTTGGCGGTGAGTGCGGTCATCGCCTTGCGGCGGCGATCGGGGTCGTTGCCATGCCCGGCAACGTAGCGCCCCAACTTATCGCGGAAGCTGTTGTCGCGCTGACGTATGGCGACCTGGGTGGCCATCCAGAAGGTGCGGCGTAGCCGGGCATTGCCGTACTTCGAGAGCTTGGTTCGCCCGCGGAAGGTGCCCGACTGGCAGGTCGCGAGATCCAGCCCGCAGAACTTGAGAAACTGGCGGTGGTGGGCGAACCGCCGAAGGTCGCCGGCCTCGGCGAGGATGGTCAACGCGTTGATCGGCCCGATCCCAGGGATCTTGCGCAGGAGCTGGTAATCCCGGTTCTCAGCCAGCACGGCATGCGCGGTTCGCTCGATCTCGTCGCGCTGTCGGATAAGGCTGCGCGCCTGCGCAATGACCATGCGGAACATCGTTATGGCAATGGAATCTTCGTCGACCGGAAGCGCGACGGATGCACAGGCGGTCTCGTAAATGTCGTTGATCAGCCGGGCCTTGGACACCTTGCGGCCAACGAGTGACCAGGCCTCGCGCGTGAAGGCCTCCTGGCCGAGCGCGGTCATGCTGGCCGGGGTCGGGAACCGTTCGATCAGGGCAAGGAACCAGTCTGAGCGGCTGTTGCCAGCGAAGCGCTCGATCTCCGGAAAATAAAGCGGCAGGTAGTGGGTCAAAATACGGTGCCAGGTCTGGGTCTTCGCCTTGGAGATCGCCTCGTGCGTCTTCGACATCTCCTGCAAATCGTTGATGCCTGCGGCGAGAGGATCGACGTAGCGCTGGGTGGCGCCGATCCGCAGCATGTGCAGGATCACCTGCGCATCCTTGGAATCGTTCTTGTCCCAGCCATTGTGCAGCGCCTCGCGGGTGCGGGCCAGGGCGACGGACGAGATCAGCCGCAGCTCGAAACCCGCCGCAAGCAGTCGGTGTGCCAGTGTACGGTGGTAGTTACCGGTGGCTTCGAATCCGACGACGATCGGACGCCCGACATCGCTGAGGTCCGTGGCGAGGCGATCGTAGTCCACCTTGGTCGCCATCACCGTCATGCGCCGTCGACGCCCGCCTTCCGGGCGTTCGATCAGCACCTCCTGGCGGTGCTTGGACATATCGATGGCTACCAGCACGGCATCGGCGGGAGTAGAACTGAGCTTGGTCATGGTCGGTCAGTCTCCAAAGTGTTGAGTCGACAACTTCACTTTAGAGACCTGCTGGCCGGTCATGGCCGCCTTGATGACGCCGGCGGGCGCTACGCGCCCTTGTCTTCATCAAGGCAATGCGGCCCTTCGAGGGACCGGTTCCCAATGTGCTACGGGACCGAGTTCACCAGCCGGGCGATCCTGAAGTGGGCCAGCGAAAACCGGGTCGAGTGGCACTACATCGATCCCGGCAAGCCGCAGCAGAATGCGTTCATTGAATCGTTCAAAGGGTCGCTGCGCGACGAGTTCCTGAACGAGGAACTGTTCGGCAGCCTGGCTGACGCCCGGCGCAAGCTGGCCGTCTGGCGCTACGACTACAACAACGTCCGGCCGCACTCATCCCTGGGGAACCGAACACCGGCACAAGCGCGTCGGGCGTTCCTGCATGATGGAAGCGTCACACCCGACGCGCTTGTGCCGGTGGAGCAGCACCAATATCAAACCGGCAGACTCTCGTTATGACCGCGGGACCAGCGGGGGGCAGGTCAATCTCAAGGGCGTGTGGCTGTGCCTGAAGCACGAATGCGCTCAGATGCTGCGGCAGGGCGGGGGCGCCATCGTCAACACCTCGTTCATCATGGGCGTGGTGAGCGGTCCGGGCCTTTCCGCCTATTCCGCTTCCAAGTTCGGCGTCGTCGGCCTGACCCGGAGCGTGGCGCTGGACTATGCGCGAATGGGCATCCGCGTGAACGCCGTGTGCCCCGGCGGCATCGGCGGAACCGCGATCACCGATGCGGCCGACAACCGGGCGGACATGGAACAGCTCAAGCTGGCAACGCCCATGGGCCGGCTTGGCGTGCCCCGTGAAATTGCCGACGCGGTGATCTGGCTCTGCTCGCCCGAGGCATCGTTCGTCACCGGCCAGTCCCTCGCGGTCGATGGCGGGTTCACGGTCTGGTGAGGGACGGGGACGGCGCCAGACGCGTCCCTCAGATCAGTTCCATCAGCTGCAGCGCGGCCCGTTCCCCCGATTCCATGGCGCCTTCCATGCCTCTGGCCAGACGCGCGGTATGTTCGCCGGCGAAGACGATGCGCCCCACCGGCGCATCGAAGGCCGAGGCAAAGCCGGCGCGGATCTGGCCAGGCCGCCAGCAGGTGTAGGCGCCGCCAGCGAAGGGATCGTCCTGCCAGTTCACATGATGCAGGACCCGCAGCTTGCCTGCTGCTGCGGGCCGGATGCGGGTGATGCTCTCCTGCACGCGGGCCACTGCCTGTTCCGGCGGCATGCGGCTGAGCAGATCGGCTGCAAAACCGTTGACGTAGGCCAGCAGCAGGGCGGGCCCGCCAGCGAGGGCGCCCAGTGGCATGAGCCGGCCGGCGCTGGTGTCGGTCCACATCGATGCGGGCAGGCCGTCGGTTTCCCAGAAGGGTTCGGCGACTTCGAAGAAGACCTGGAAAGTGCGGTTGTAGGTGATCTCGTCGATCGCTGTCTGTTGCAGCAGCGGCAGTGCAGGATCGAAGCGAACCAGCCGCGCGGTCGATGCAGGCAAGGTGCAGAGCAGCCAGCGAGCGCGATGGACCTGGCCTTCCGCGGTGACTGCTTCCACCCCGGCCGCATCGCTGCGCACGCCGACGACCTGCTGGTTGAACCGCACTTCCGTCTTCAATGCGGCGGCCATGGCCTGGGGAATCCGCGCGTTGCCGCCAACGGCCTGGACGACGGGGCTGCCATCGGCGGCCATGATCCGCATGTTTTCCTGCAGGTGCCACATCATCAGCACCGACAGGTCGGTGGCGGAATTGCCGTATCCCGGGTTCACCGCGAAGGCCAGCCGCAGCTGTTCGGGCGTCCAGCCCTTGGCGGTGAGGTAGTCGGCAATGGAGATATCGCGGTCGGCAAATGCCGGCTCGCGCCAGTCGCCCACCGATTGCAGAACCGGCGGACTGGTGCGTAGCGCGGCCATGCCCACGGCATAAGGCGGCACGGCGCGCAAGGGCCCCTGCGGGAAGGGATTGAGCGGCGAACCGGCCCACTGGGCCGCGGGGATCGTCTGGCCTGATACGTGGATGGCCATTGGCCCGTTCTTGTCCACCGGGGAGGCCAAGGGACGCAGCGGCACCCCGAATTGCCCGGCGCGGTCCAGCAGGCGGGCATAGCCCGGCGCGATCACCGCGCCGCCGGCGTCCGGTTGGCCGGGGATGTCTGTCAGCGAGTAGACCCGCCCGCCCACGCGCGAGCGGCCCTCCAGCACGGTTACGCGGAAGCCCTGTTCTTCCAGCAGGAGGCCCGCGTTGAGGCCCGACAAGCCCGCGCCCAGAACCAGCACATCGGCTGGCGCGGACGGACTGGCGGGGGCCTTGCGGGTGGTTGCGGCCTTCGCCAGGCCTGGCATGAGCGCGGCGGCCAATCCCGCCTTGACCAGCGTGCGCCGGGTTAAAGCCGAGGTGGTGGCATCGTCATGCCGGGAGGATTTCATCATCGGGTTTCCTTGCGCAGCCAGGCGATCAGGGCCTTGCGTTCTGCTGGATTGGCAAGGCCAGGATAGGCCATCCGGGTGCCGCGGACCGTTGCGGCCGGGTTGGCCAGCCAGGCATCGAGGGTCTTGTCATTCCAGACTATGCCCGATGCCTTGAGGGCCGGGGAATAGGAGTAGTTGGCGCGAAGCGTGCCAGCCCGGGCGCCGAACAGCTTGCTGAGGTTCGGCCCAACCTTGTTGGCTTCGCCGACCTTGGCGGTGTGGCAGGCGCGACACTGCAGCCATGTGCGCGGACTGGGTTGGGCGGTCTGCGATTGCGACAGGAGCGCCGACGCCGGCGAAGCGGCGAGCACGGCGGCGAGAGTCAGGCGAAGTCTGTTCATCTAATGAGGAGCCTTGCATTGCTTCCGACGCTTTTCGCCGGGGGCGATGGGGCGCCAATTCAGGTGGAGCGGGGGTTGTCTGCCGGGCATGCTGGCCGACGGTCAGATCAAGGAAAATGGGCCGGGGCGTGCCAGTGCATGTCCCGGCCCGATTTGTCATCAGAACGTCTGGGTGACGGTCAGTCCGAATTCCGGCTTGCGCGATGGCGTGATCGCAAAGGCACGGCTGGAGTCGCCTGTGGGCGCCTTGGCCACGCCGGGACCACGATCGATGTAACGCAGGATGCCCACAGGCGTCTTGTCGTCGAACAGGTTGCGGGCATAGGCCTGGATGCGCAGGCCGCCGTTCGTCTCGATGCCCGCCTGGATGTTCACGCGGGTCGAGTTGCCGGTGTCGATCAGATTGAGGATGTCGAAGAACTTGCTGCGATAGACCACGTCGGCGCCAGCGAACACATTGATGGTGTCGGACAGCGGAAGTTCGGAGCGGAGCCCGATTGCGCCGGTGTGCTTCGACACCATCGGCGGGGTCTTGCCGGCGATAGACGCTGCATTGCGGCACCCCGGCAGGTCGAGGTTGGTGGTGGAGCCAACCTTGCAGGCCGTTCCCAGCAGGAGCAGCGCCTGGTCGGCTTCGATGCCGCGGGTGATCTTGGCATCGAGGAACGTGTAATTGAACTGCAGCCGCAGCGCACGGCCGGCGAGCGGGTAGGCACCCTCCAGCTCAAGGCCGCGGATGCGGGTGCTGCCAATGTTCGCACGGTAGCTGTTGATCGCGGTACCCGTGGTATAGGTGTTGGTCAGAACCTGGTTGCGGTATTCCTGCCAGAACGCCGACAGGTTGAGGTAGCTGAAGCCCCAACGGGTGGTCTTGAGGCCCACTTCGTAGTTGGTCAGCTTCTCTTCGTCATAGGTCGATTGCGGCGCACCGATCTGGTTGAAGCCGCCCGGTGCGTTGCCCTGCGCAAACTGCGCATAGAACGAGAGATCTTTGCTCGGGCGCCAGTTCACCGTCACGCGCGGCAGGGTGGCCTTGAACGTACCCTCGCGCATGCCAGCCACGCCGACGATCTTGTTGGCATCCGGGCCAACCAGGGTGGCAAGGTAGGCCGTGGTGAACACGTCACCAGCCCGGTACGCCGGGGTGTAGTTGCGAACCTTGTCGATCTGGTGACGCAGTTCGGCGCCAACGGTCACGGTGTCGCTCACGTCGAAGTCGATTCCGCCGAAGACGGCCTGGTTGCGGACGGTGACGGTGTCGGCCAGCGCATCGAGGCCGAGTTCCGTCGCCTCGAGCCACTCGGTGAGGGCGCGCTTCTTGTCGTGACTGACGAAGCCGCCGATTCGCCAGCGCAGGCGCTGCGAAGCTGGCGAGGACAGGCGCAGTTCGTAGGTCTGGGTCTTGCGGTTGGTCCCGTCGGTGATGTTGAACGCCGACTGCGAGCACAACTGGTTCGTCAGCGGCACGAAGGAGCAGCCAAAGGCCGAGCCGAGGATGTAGAACTCGCGACCGTCATAGGTCTGGTCGGTGCCGACGACCTCGTCCACGTCCGAATAGCCCACCTGGAACGACAGGTTGTAGCCCGAGCCGACGATGTCCCAGTTCACGTCGCCGATGAAGCGATCGGCGTTGCGGTAGGTGCCCGGATACTGGAGCTTGTTCGAATTGATCGCATAGCTCTGCGGCAGCTTCGCCGTGCCGCAGTAGTACGGCCGGGTGGTCAGGTAGCAGTTGTTGTTCGCGGCGGTCTGCAGGCCGATGGCGTACATGCCGTCGCGGTCGCGCTGATGCAGCCACAGCACGTTGGCGCTAAGATCCGGGGCCGGATCGAGATACACGCCGGCAGTGTACTGCACGGTATTCTGGTCGCCTAGACGCTCGCCCGGCACGGCCGAGTTCACGAACTGACCGGCGATGTCATAAGATTTGGCGCCCACCTGGATCCCCACGCCCGGCAACACGGGCGCCGACACGAAACCGCTGATTTCGCGGCGCTCGTAGTTGCCCATCGTGGCGCTGATCTTGCCTTCCAGCTTGTCGCCGGGGCGCTTGAGGGTCACGTTGATTGCGCCCGACAGGGTGCCGCGACCGAACACGGCCGACTGCGGACCCTTGATTACTTCGATCTGCTGCACGGCGGCGAGGTCGAGCGAGGAGAAGTCGCCCAGGTAGGGGGCGCCGTTCAGGAAGATGCCGACCTTGCCGTCGGCCTGGATGATGTTCGAGGCGCCCCGGATGATCGGGCGGTCGAAGCCACGACCGAACGACTGCTGCATCTGGAAGCCGGGCGTGAAGTCAGCCACGTCGGCGATGCCGGTGGCCAGGCGATCCTGCAGGACGGATTCGGAAAAGGCGCTGAGCGCGATCGGCACTTCCAGCGCGGATTCGTTCTGCTTGCGCGCGGAAACCACGATTTCGGCCGGTGCATCCGGATCTTCGTTTACGGCGGCGGCATCGTCGGGAGCCGCGAAAGCAGTGGCCGGAAAAACTGCCACCAGCGCGGTGGTGGCAAGCAGGCAGCGGTAATTGCGCCAGGATTTGATAGTGTGCCGCATGTAATCCCCCAATGTGTATTCGGGGCTGGATTTAGCGCAGGCGCAATATTTGTCCAGACAAATATTTTCGGCGTCAATTTCCGTTCGCGCGCAGTGGCTTTGGTGCCACGCGAAGGCGTCGCGCAGCCGTGGCAGGCGGGAATCAGCCCGTGGTTCCGGGTGGACCGGGCGAATCTACCAGGGGGCTGGGGGAGTCGGCCAGGCCTTCGCCAGCAGCGCCATGTCGGTGGGCAGGATGGGATCGTAACGCGTGGCGAAATCAAAGGGGGCCGCGGTTTCGGTCCATTCGTTGACATGGCGCCCGCCAACGAACCGGATCAGTGACAGCGATCCGGTGCGTGATCCGAAGGGGCCATGGGCGATGCCCGGCGGTCGCCAGAAATAGGCGCCGGGATTCATCGTGCCGTGCGGCCCGCACAGCGCCCCGGCAATGACATAGGCCTCTTCGACAACCGGGTGGATTTCCTGCGGTCCGGAACCGCCCTGCGGGGCGCTTTGCGGCAGGACCAGCGAAAGAAAGGTACGTTCGCCTGTCCGTGGATCGGTGCGCAGGTTCTTGCGCGATATGCCAAGGTGGGCAAGGCGCGGATCGTTGAGCGTCATGTCCCAGGGCATCCCTCCGGCATCAAGGAACGGTACCGCGCGGAACGAGCGTTCGGCTGCACCGTCACCGGATCCCGGCAGCCAGCCTGGTTCGCGGTCGTAGAAGGCCAGGATCACGCAACCTTCGGACGATTTGATTCTCCGGCGGGTCGAGCCGGCAGGCCGGAAGGCATAGCTGTCAGCCGCGAATCTCCGGCCATCGATCGTCAACGCGCCTTCAAGGACATAGAATTCCTCGTCGGCGCGACTGTGTTCCACGGCTTCGCGCTGCCAGCCCGGTGGAAAGCGCAGCAGCAGCGAACAGGCCCCGTCGGCCTTGGCCCGGCTGAGTATCTTGCACTGCGCGCCAGGAAAGGCGGGTGGAGTGGGGCGCCAGGGCAGGCACTGCGACTGGATGAATTCGATATGGGGGCGTGGTGACATGGGCGCACCTTGCCTTTGGCGGCAATGCGGTTCGTTGACGGGCATCAATCGAGCGCGGGCAATGTAACGTCATCAGGCCCCAAGGGGATCGCCTGACGAAAAAGGGGGCGGATCAGCCGCCCCCTTGTCCGGTTCGTCAGTGCGACCGCTGTCAGAACGGTTTGACCGATCCGAGGAAGCAGATCGATGCGATCGTGATCCAGTAGATGTACGCTGCGATCCGGGCCTGGGCGATTTCGCGTTCCAGCGCCGCTTCCTGGGCGGGATCGTCACGTTCGGCCAGGATGCGGAAGCGCACGGTCCAGCGGCGCATGACCACGCGCAGGAACAGGCCGATAATCAGGGCGAAGGCGTAAAGGCCCATCTTGGTCGGATACCAGTAGGTGCCTTCGCCCGACACGATCGGGCCCGAGCCATTGTAGGCCAGCACCACCAGTGTGAAGAGCGTCAGGATCAGCGGGTAGCGCAGGAATTCCTCGGTCCGGGTGACCGCGATGCCGAGGTCGGTCTCACGCTTGATGAAGGCGGTCCAGGTCATGGCCAGCCAGATCAGGAAGAACAGCCACATCCACCACACGCCCGCGCCTTCCAGAACCGGCACGAAGCCATAGAGCTTGCCCATGTGCAGCCCCAGCGGCAACAGCAGGACGATGCCGGTGCGCGCCAGGATGTCGATTCGGTAGGCAGTTTCCATGTGCCGGCGGCGTTCCGCCAGATCGAGGTTGCGATTGGTGACGTGATAGCTTGTCTGGAAGACGCCCCATTCGCCTCCCAGCCAGTAAACCATTGATAAGATGTGTACCCACCGCAGAATGGCGAGTTCGTTCGTGATCAGGAATTCCATTCCCTTTCCCCCTTGAGACGACTTCGGCAGCTACCGACAATTTGTCTGGACAAATTTTCCTTTTGCAGAAAAGATCGCGGCTAGCAACAGAAAGGGAGCATGCTGATGACACATCGCCTGATTGAGGGGCGCCTTGCGTACACATCGCGCAAGCCGGGGATAGAGGGCACCTCGCGCGGATTCGAGACATTCATGTTCACCCGGCATGGCGATGGCAAGGTGACGCTGCGGGCGCATTGCGAGATCAATGAACCGCTGCCCACCGTAATGCGCGACATCATCTATTCCATCGACGAGCATGGCAACCCGATGGATCTCCACGTGCGCATCACCGTTGGCGATGCCTTTGTGGGCAGTGGCTGGATGCGCTTCGATGGCGAAGTGATCGAATGCGAAAGCTACGGCCCTTCCATCGGCCGCCTGACGCAGAAGGTGAAGGCGCAGCTGCCGGTGGACGGGTTCGGTACCCATCCGATCGTGGCGGACGGCTATCTCCTGTCCACCAAGCCGTGGGACGTGGGCCAGAAGCAGAAGTTCAACGTTTACCTGCCGTCGCCCGATCATCGCGGCGCCACCGCGCCACAGATCGCCCACGTGCGGATCGACGGCCTGTTCGTGGGCCGTGAAGAGGTCACGGTCGGGGCGGGCACCTTCGCCGCGCGCCATTTCCAGTTCATCGACGATGGCACCAGCGGCCTTGATGGCGAACACCCGCCCTATGACCTGTGGATCACGGACGACGAGGACGGCATCTTCCTCAAGGGCGGAGTCGGCGGTTACATGATGACCTGGTACGAGCTGGTCGAACTGAAGCGCTGAGGTTTCAGAAGCGGATCATCACCTTGCCCATGTGCTCACCTCGGTCGAGGTGGGCAAAGGCCCTGGGGGCATCATCGAAGGCAAAACGGCAATCGATCACCGGCTCGATCTTCGCGCGCGCGACGAGGTCGAGCAATTCGGTGAGCATGGCCCGGCTGCCTGACGTGATGCCCTTCAGGGTCAGGTTCTTCCCGATCAGGCCGAACATGTTCGGCGCGGTGCCCGCCGCGCCCGCCAGCCCGCCGATCAGCGCTATGCGGCCGTTGGGGGCCGTTGCCGACAGGGTTTGTTCGATGGCGCCGAGGCCGACCGTATCGATGACCACGTCGGCCCCGCGCACGCCGGTTTGCGCCAGCAGGGTGGCCACCCAGTCCGGATCGCGGCGATAGTTGACCGTATAGGCCGCGCCCAGTTGGCGGCAGCGCTCGAGCTTGTCGTCGCTGGACGAGGTGATCGCCACTTCGGCCCCCAGCGCCCGCGCGATCTGCAGCGCCATGATCGAAACGCCCCCCGTGCCCGGCGCCAGCACCAGTTCGCCCGGCTGCACCGCGCCGAAGCTGACCAGCGCATGCCACGCGGTGATCCCGGCCGCGGGCAAGGCGGCGGCGGTATCGTTGCTCACGCCATCGGGCACGGCCACCAGCGCGGCCGTGGGCAGGCAGACATATTCCGCCAGCCAGCCATCGCGGCTGATGCCCAGGTCCTGGCCCAGGAAGGCCGGGTTGTAGGGGCCTTCGCGCCAGTTGACGAAATGGGGCGCGATCACCCGCGTGCCGGGCGCGAGGCCGCAATCGTCGCCGGCGATCGCCTCGACCGTGCCCACGCCATCCGACAGCGGGATGCGCTCGTGCGGCCTGGGCGTCCCATAGCTGCCGCGCAGGGCCAGAAGGTCGCGATGGTTGAGGCAGGCGGCATGGACCCGCACCAGGGCCTCGCCCGGTTGCGGCACCGGCAGTGGCCGGTCGGTACAGCGCAGTCCGTCCAGCCCGGTCTGCGGGCCCAGTTCCCACGCCTTCATGCCGATTGCCCTTCGCCATAGGCTGCCAGGGGCAGGGGCGTGCCGCGTTGACGGATGATCGCCTGCCGGCGGAAAAAGCGCAGCAGCCCGCTATCGCCCATGCGGCTCGGGCCCATGCCCGACAGGCCGAAGCTGGACTTCTCGGTTTCCCAGACGATCGCGGTGAGCGCCCCGTCATTCAGCGAAACGCCGCCCACCTTCAGCTGGCGGCCCACGGCCTCGGCCTCGTCGAGCGTGCCGGCATAGACCGCGCCGGAAAGGCCGAACTCGCTGTCATTGGCAAGGGCAATGGCTTCGTCGGGCGATGCGACCACCGTGACCGGCAGGATCGGGCCGAAGCTTTCCTGGGTGATGACGTCCATTTCGGGCGTGACATCGACCAGCACGGTCGGGCGCAGGTACTTGCCGCCGCCCAGCGTTTCCACTCGCCCGCCGGTCAGCACCTGGGCTCCGGAGGCCACGGCCTGATCGATGTGGGCCTGCGCGATTTCGGCCTGGCGGGCGAAGATGAAGGGGCCGATATCGCCCTGGTTGATGTCGGGATAGTTCAGCCGCACTGCCTCTGCTTCGCGGACCAGTGCCGCGATGAACGGTTCGGCGATCTCCCTGGCGACATAGATCCGTTCGATCGACTGGCAGGCCTGCCCGGTGTTGACCACGGAAGCCCGCAGCGCGGTGCGGGCCGCGGCTTCCGGATCGGCGCTGGCCAGAACGATGAACGGGTCCTTGCCGCCCAGTTCCAGGCTAGCGGGGATGAAGGCGCGGGCGGCCGCTTCGCCCACCTTGCGCCCGGTCGCCACCGATCCGGTGAAGGCCACGTAATCGACCAGCGGTACCAGCGTGGCTCCGGTTGCGCCGTTGCCTTCCACCAGGGCGAGCACATCGGCCAGTTCGGGCACCTCGGCCAATGCGGCCATGAATGGGCGGATGAAGCGGGGCGTCACTTCCGATGGTTTGACCAGCGCCGCGCAGCCGGCCATCAGCGCCGGGATCGCATCGATCAGGGCCAGGATCAGCGGGAAGTTCCAGGGCGAGATCACGCCGACCAGCGGATAGGGCACCAGCCGCAGATCGGTTTCGATGGTGGGATGACTGGTCTGGAACCCGGTGATGCTGTGCCGGGCGACCAGCTCCGACGCACTGGTGGCCCACCGGGCCAGCATGCCCGCGATGGAATCGACTTCCATGCGCGAAATGCCCGCCCGTCCGGTATCGGCGCAAAGGGCCGCCGTCAGAGCTTCGCGGTGACGGGTGATCGCCGCGCCCAGCCGCTTCAGGATGGCGCCGCGTTCCTCGATCGGGCGCGCGGCCCAGCCGGCCTGCGCGGCCCGCATGCGTGTGGCCAGAGCGGCCAGATCGTCCGGCGATAGCGGGGCGATGGCGTAGTCGGCCAGGCCGGTGCGCGGATTGATGATTTCGATGCGGGCGGTCATTGCCGGGCCTTCCATGTGTTCAGAATATCGGCCCCGGTGGCGAAGCCGGCGCCGGGTAGGGCGGCTAGCCTGCGAACCAGCTGGTCGAAGGCGTCGATGCGATAGGGCAGGCCCATGATGTAGGGGGTGAGGTGCAGGGGCAGCATCCGCCCGCCCCCGGCCTCGGCCTCGGCGAGCAGCCACGCTGCGGCATCCTCGATCTGCTGGGCGTAGCTGTCGACCGATTGCTGCTGGACGTTGATGATCTGCCGGTCGGACAGTTCATGGTTCAGCGGGATGTTGACGATGCTGCCCGCCGGCGTGGCGAAATCGTAGGGCAGTTCGTCGTTCACCCAGTCGCACATGTATTCGATGCCGGCTTCGGCCAGCAGGCGCGGCGTGTCGAAGCTTTGCGAGCGGGCGATCGAAAGCCAGCCACGCAGGCGCTGGCCGGTCAGCCGCTGCAGGGTTTCGACCGATTCATGGATGATGGCCGCTTCGGCGCCGGCGGGCATGCCGCTGGCGATGGTCGCGTTCATATCGGTGGCGTGGGCGATGATTTCGTGCCCGCCGGCGAGAATGGTCTCCAGCAGGGCGGGATAGCGCTGGGCGATGGCGCTGTTGCAGGCGATGGACACCCGCGCGCCAACCGCCTCGAAGGCATCCAGCAGGCGGAAGATGCCGATCCGCGTGCCATATTCGCGCGCGGTGTAGTGGCGGTAGTCCGGATAGGCGGTCTGCATGTGCCCCGGCGCGCGGAACGGCGTGTCCGATGGCACCATCGGAAAGTATTCAAGGCTGATCACCGGCCAGATCTGCAGCAACCGTGCGTCCGGCCAGTGCAGCGGCGGCCGCGTCGGCAGGGCGGAATAGGGATAGCTGTCGTGATCCATGCCGCGCCGGCGCATGGGATATTCGAGATAGGACGGATCAAGCGTCATGCTGCGCCTCCGGTCTGCGCGCGGTAGCTGTCGACGATTTCGCCGGCCCGCGCGATCCAGGCCCGGCCATCGGCCGCGATGTGGCGCAGAACTTCCTCGAACGGCCCGATGCGGTGGGGCTGGCCGATCAGGTAGCTGTGCAGCGGGATGCACATGACCGTGCCGGATTTCTCGCCTTCGCTGGCCAGGCGCTCGAATTGCCGGATCAGGGTATCGGCATATTCGCGTGGGCTCATGTTGTAGATGAAGAAGCCGTAGTGATCGTTCACCTCAAGGCTGTAGGGGATCGCGGTCAGCCGGCCGGACGCCACGTGAATGTCGGTCGGCTGGTCGTCGTGGTAAAGGTCACAGGTATAGTCCAGTCCGTACTCGGCGATCAGGTCCAGCGTGCGCGGGGTATGGGTCAGCGCCGGCGCCAGCCAGCCGCGGATGGTCTGCCCGGTCAGGCGCTTCACCGTGGCGATGCTGTCCTCGATGATCGCCCGTTCCTGGGCTTCATCCATGCCGTAGCTGTAGCGGGTGTTGTAGATCCCGTGGCTGAAGAACTCCCAGCCGCGCGCGGCGGCATCTTCCACCACTTCCGGAATATGATCGCACAAGGCCACGGAGAGACTGACGGATCCGGGGAAACCATGCCTGCTCATCACTTCAGCCATGCGCCAGTGCGAAACACGGTTGGCGTGATCGCGGTGGCCATAGCCGACAACGTCGGGATGGGGCCGGGGCCAGCTCTTGCGGTGCGGGTTGGCGGGCGGATCTAGCTCGTAGAATTCGAGGTTGGGCGCCACCCATACCGCGCAGGTCTTGCCGTCCGGCCACTCCAGCTTCGGACGGTCGCGCCACGGGGCATATGCGTAGAGGCCGGGATTGGCGGCGGGAGCATCGGTCATCAGCGGGCCTCCAGCCAGTCAACCACCGCCTGGACCGGTTCGACATCCGCATACTTGAGTTGCAGGTCGGTGAGGTTGGCGAAATGATAGCTTTCGTGCTTGTCGGCCGTGGTCTCGATCGGCACGATGGTGCGATAGCCATGGCTCAGGGCATCCACCGCCGTCGCCCGCACGCAGCCCGATGTGGAGCCGCCCGTCACCACCACCGTATCGACCCGGTGCCACACCAGGTAGCTGGCCAATGGCGTTTCGAAAAAGGCCGAGGGCATCCGCTTGGTATATTGCAGATCGTCTGGGCCCACCTCGCAGCGCGGGTCCAGCAGGTGTCGGTCCGAGCCGTACTTGATGTTCTGCAGCGAATCCTCGGTATCGGTGCGCGTGCCCCAGACCCCGGCATCGCCGGCATCGGCCTTGTAAGCCACCTGCGACCAGATGACCGGCATGCCCTTGGCGCGGGCCAGGGCGGAGATCCGGTTGATGTGGGCGATCTGGTCGGGATCGGTTTCGTAAGCGGTCCGGAACAGGTCGGTGCGGGTGTAGGCCTGCTGCACGTCCACGTTGATGATCGCCAGCTTCGACCCGAAGCCGAACTTGCGGCGGGCGGGGTTGCCGATCACTTCCTCGAAGATTTCGCGGGCCGTGCGCGTATCGCGCACCATCTTGGTGCCAAGCAGGGTCAAGTGCGGTCCTCCAAACTCGTGCTTGCATCCATTTTGACCAAGCGTTACCGGGATGTCGAGCAAAAATGTCCGGACAACTTATGACCGCCCCGATCACGCGCCATTACGTCGATATCGTCACCGCCGCAGGGGCCCGCCGGGTCCATTATCGCAAGTGCGGCAGCACCGGCCCGACCCTGCTGATGGCCCACCAGAGCCCGCGTTCCTCGGCCGAATACGAGCCGCTGATGCGGGAGTGGTCGCGCCACTTCACCTGCATCGCGCCCGATACGCCCGGCTTCGGCCAGTCCGATCGGCTGGCCAGGCCCGAGCCGGGAATCGAGGACTACGCCGACGCGATCGTCGAATTCATCGATGCCATGGGCCTGGCCGGCACGCTGGCCTATGGCTTCCATTCCGGCGGCATCATCCTGGTGACCGCGCTGCGCCGCCATCCCGACCGGTTCCGGGCCCTGGCGATCGGCGGTTATGCGATCTGGACGCCGCAGGAAGTGGCGCTGTTCGGCCAGAACTACCTGCCGCATTTCCTGCCCTCCGCCTATGGCGAGCACCTGACCTGGCTGTGGAACCGGATGCTCGAACAGACCTGGTTCTTCCCCTGGTTCGATACCCGCAACGAAACGCGCATGTCCGTGGCGCAGGATGATCCGGCTTACGTCCATGGCGGCGTGATCGACATGCTGGATGCGGGCAATGCCTATCGCGACGGGTATGGTGCCGTGATCAACGCCCCGCGCGACATTCCGGCCGAAGGCGATGCCGTGCCACCGTGCCTGATCACGGCCTACAACGGCGATCCGCTGCAAGCCCATATCGACCGGCTGGGCGCGGTGCCCTCCAACTGGGAGGCCCGCAAGGTCGCCACTCCGACCGATCATTACGCCGCCAGCGCGGAGTTCCTGCTGGCTCAGGGGGGCGTCGTCGCCGGCGATCTGCCCGAAACGCACGATGCGGGTTTCGTTGCCGTGCGGACCGCGGCGTTCGATGGGCTGATCCACTGGTCCGGGCGCCGGAATTCCGAAGTGCTGACGGTTCACGCCCCGGCCCGTTCGGGGGCGCTGGTCGATGCGGCGGGTTCGCTGGTGATCGATCTGCCGGGGCACGGCCTGTCTCACGGCTGGATCGGCGCCGCGCCGAGCGACTGGGCTCCGTGGCAGGAGGTGATCGATGCCGTCGCGGCGGCGCTTGGCGCTTCGCGCGTTGCGTTCGAGCCGCTGCCGGAAGGCGATGCCGAGCGCCTCTATCCCGACCTGTCGCCGGATCGCCACGGCGCCTACCTGACCCGCGCCTGGAATATCGTGCGCGCCGAGCGGTTTTTCGCGCCGTGGTACGTCGCCAGCAAGGCCACCGCCATTCCCTTCAGCCCCGATGCCATCACGCCCGAAGCCCTGGCCAAGGCGCACCTCGCCCGGCTGCGCGGCGTCGCGGCGGCGGCCTGCCATCGCGCCCGCCAGGCGGCGGGCATCCTGTAAACCGGAGAGCCATGTGATGACTGATTCCCCCCTCGATATCCGCGCGGCCATGCCGCTCCTGGCGCGTCACGAAGGCGTGTGGGATGGCGTTTACAGCTATTTCAACGCCCGCAATGAAAAGGTGGACGAGCATTCCAGCCGGCTGATCTGCCGGTTTCCGGACCAGGGCCCGTTCCCCTATCACCAGACCAACCACTACACCTGGGCTGACGGGCGCCGGGAATCGCGCGATTTTCCGGCCACTTATCGCGATGGCCGGGTGTGGTGGGACAACGATCTGATCAAGGGCTGGGCGGCCGAAGTGCCGCTGGATGAGTATAACCGCACGGTTATGCTCTACTGGCAGCGGACCGGCGATCCTTCGCTTTATCTCTACGAACAGATCCAGATTTCCGATGACGGTCAGTACCGGTGCCGCACCTGGCACTGGATCCGCAATGGCCAGCTGGAAACCCGCACGGCGATCAACGAAACCTTCGTCAGCCGCGATTGGCGCGCGATCGAAGCCGAGATGGAGGCTGGCGCTGTCTGAACCGCAGACCCTGTTTGACCGGATCTGGCAGGCCCATGTCGTCGCGCCGCTGGATGGCGGCGCCGACCTGCTGGCGATTGACCGGATCTTCCTGCACGAGCGCACCGGCGCGGCCGCGCTGAACGCGTTGGCCGCGGCCGGGCGCAAGGTGGCTGATCCGGCACGGGTTTTCGCCGTAACCGATCACATCGTGGATACCCGGCCGGGCCGCACGGACCAGACCCTGATGCCCGGCGGGCAGGCCTTCATCACCGAAACGCGGGCGGCGACGCTGGCGGCGGGAATCCGGTTGTTTGACGTGACCGATCCGGACCAGGGCATCGTTCACGTCATCTCGCCCGAACTGGGCATCGTCCTGCCGGGAGCCACCCTGATCGCGCCGGACAGCCACACCTGCACACAGGGTGCATTCGGTGCGCTAGCCTGGGGGATCGGCTCGTCCGAGGCGGAACACGCCATGGCCACGGGCACGCTGCGCTTGAAGAAGCCGGGCACCATGCGCGTGACCTTTGCGGGCGTGCTGCCGGCGATGGTCACGCCCAAGGACATGGCGCTGGCGCTGATTGCCCGCCACGGCGCGGGCGGCGGCGCTGGCCATGCCGTTGAATTTGCGGGCGAAGCGGTGCGCGCGCTGGACATGGAAGGGCGCATGACCCTGTGCAACATGGCTACCGAATTCGCGGCCATGACCGGGATGATCGCGCCCGATGAAAAGACCTTCGCCTGGCTGGCCGGGCGGCGCTACGCGCCCTCCGGCCCGCAATGGGAGGCCGCGCTGGCCCAGTGGCGGATGCTTGCCAGCGATCCCGATGCCCGGTTCGACCGCGAGATCGGGATCGATGCCGGCGCCTTGGCGCCGATGGTCAGCTGGGGCACCAGCCCCGAGCAATCGGCGCCGATCGACGGATGCGTGCCGCCCGATGCGCCGCAGCGCGTGCTGGACTACATCGGCCTTGCAAGCGGGGTACAATTGAAGGGCACCGCCATCGATGCGGCGTTCATCGGCAGCTGCACCAACAGCCGCCTGTCCGACCTGCGTCAGGCGGCGTCGCTGCTGCAGGGGCGACGCATCGCGCAGGGCCTGAAAGCGATCTGCGTGCCGGGTTCATCGCAGGTCAAACGCGAGGCCGAGGCCGAAGGGCTGGACCGGATCTTCATCGAGGCCGGCTTTGAATGGCGCGAGAGCGGATGCTCGATGTGCTTCTATGCCGGGGGGGAGAGCTTTGCTCCCGGCGCCCGGGTGGTTTCCACCACGAACCGCAATTTCGAAAGCCGGCAGGGGCCCAACGTGAAAACCCATATCGCCAGCCCGGCGACGGTGGCCGCCAGCGCGCTGGCGGGCTGCCTGGCCGATCCGCGGGAGATTGCCTGATGGCCCGGCCCTTCTCCGAGGTGACCTCGCTGCCGCTGCCCTTGCTGCGCGACAACGTGGACACGGACCAGATCATCCCTTCGCGCGAGATGAAGAGCACGGGCAAGACCGGGCTGGCCGATGGCCTGTTCGCCGGCTGGCGCTACATTGGTACGTCCGGGCGCGAGCCCGATCCGGCCTTTGTCCTCAACGATCCGCGCTATGCGCACAGCGCGGTCATTCTTGCGGGGCGCAACTTCGGCTGCGGCTCCAGCCGGGAACATGCCGTCTGGGCCCTGGCGGAATACGGCTTCCGGGCGGTGATCGCCGAAAGCTTCGCCCCGATCTTCGCGGGCAACTGCGTGCGCAACGGGATCGTGCCGGTGGTGCTGGATGCGGCGGCCATTGCGGCCATAGCCGGAAGCGGCGGGCCAATCACGATCCGCCTGGCCGAACAGGACGTGAGCCTTGCCGACGGCAGGCGCTGGACCTTCGCGATCGACGCCGAGGCCAAGGCCATGCTGCTGGACGGGCTGGACGCTATCGATCTGACCCTGCGCCAGGCCGAGCGCATCGCCGCATGGCAGGGGCAGGACCGCGCGGCCCGGCCGTGGATCTATCTGGAGAAGCCTGCATGACCCAGCATATCCGCATCAGCGAGGTGGGCCTGCGCGATGGCCTGCAAAGCATCGACCGCGTGATGTCGACCGAGGCCAAGAAGGCCTGGATCCTGGCCGAGGTGGCCGCCGGGGTGACCGAAATGGAAGTGGGCAGCTTCGTGCCGCCCAGCCTGCTGCCCCAGATGGCCGATACGGCCGAAATCGTGGCCTTCGCCAAGACCGTGCCGGAGCTGGCCGTGGTGGCGCTGGTGCCCAACCTCAAGGGCGCCGAACGGGCGATCGCGGCCGGGGTGGACAAGATGTCGATCCCGTTCTCGATGTCGGAAACGCACAGCCTGAAGAATGTCCGCAAGAACCATGCGGAGATGCTGGAACAGATCGCCGCGATCGCCCGGCTGGTGGCCGCCCAGCCCGAAGGGCAGCGCCCGCAGTTCGAGGTGGGCCTGTCCACCGCCTTCGGCTGCACCATGGAAGGCCCGGTGCCGGAAGACCAGGTGGTGCGCCTTGCCGAACAGACCATCGCCGCCGGCGTGGCCGAAGTGTGCCTTTCGGACACGACCGGCTATGCCAACCCCGCGCAGGTGCGCCGGCTGGTGCGCGCGGTGAAGGCCGCGGTGGGCGCCGACCGGCTGAACACGCTGCACCTGCACAACACGCGCGGGCTGGGGCTGGCCAATGTGCTGGCCGGGCTGGAGGAAGGGATCACCACCTTCGATTCCTCCATGGGCGGGATCGGCGGGTGCCCCTTCGCGCCGGGCGCATCGGGTAACATCGTGACCGAGGACCTGGTGTTCATGCTGGAGGCCATGGGCCTGCACACCGGGATCGATATCGCAGGGTTGATCGAGGTGCGCCGGATCATCGCCGAGGCACTGCCGGGCGAGCCGCTTTACGGGTTCATTCCCGATGCCGGCGTGACGCTGGGTTTTGAAAGGGTTGTGGGATGACGCAGGACGCGACCGCGCCGATGCCGCTGCAGGGCATCCGGGTTCTTGAATTCACGCACATGGTCATGGGGCCGGCGGTGGGGGCGATGCTGGCATCGCTGGGGGCCGAGGTGGTCCGGGTGGAGCCGGTGGGCGGCGACAGCACGCGCAACCTGCTGGGATCGGGCGCGGGCTATTTCCCCATGTACAATCGCCACAAGCAATCGATCTGCCTTGACCTCAAGAGCCCCGCGGGCCTTGCGGTGGCGCGCGACCTGGCCGCCCAGGCCGATGTGCTGGTCGAGAACTTCCGGCCCGGCGCGCTGGACCGGCTGGGGCTGGGCTACGACATCCTTTCCGCGATCAATCCGCGCCTGATCTACTGTTCGGAGAAAGGCTTCCTGCCGGGCCCCTACGAGAACCGTACCGCGCTGGACGAAGTGGCCCAGATGATGGGCGGCCTGGCCTATATGACCGGCCCGCCGGGACGCCCGCTGCGTGCCGGCGCCAGCGTGATCGACGTGACCGGGGGCATGTTCGGGGTGATCGCGATCCTTGCCGCGATCAACGAACGCCACACGACCGGCCGCGGCCAGCTGGTGCAGAGCGCGCTGTTCGAGACGACGGTCTACCTGATCGGCCAGCACATGGCGCAGAAGGCCGTGACCGGAAAGGCCGCCGATCCCATGCCCGCCCGGATTTCCGCCTGGGCCATCTACGACGTGTTCGAAACGCGCGACGATCCGATCTTCATCGGCGTGGTGACCGATGCCCTGTGGGAGAAGTTCTGCCAGCTGTTCGGGCTGGACGACCTGTGGGCCGATGAAAGCATTCGCGCCAACAATGCGCGGGTTCAGGCGCGCGAGCGGATCTTGCCGCGCATTCGCGAACTGATCGCGGGCTTTACCCGCGCCGAGCTGATCGGGCGGCTGGAAGGCACCGGGCTGCCCTTTGCCCCGATTGCCCGCCCGCAGGACATGTTCGACGATCCGCATCTCAAGGCCAGCGGCGGGCTGGAGCCGGTCACGCTGACCGACGGGACGCAGACCGCCCTGCCGGCCCTGCCGATCACGATGGGTGGGCGGCGCCCCGGCGCTCCGTCTGCGCTGCCCGAGGCCGGTGCCGACACCCGCGCGGTGCTTGCGGCCCTGGGCTATGCCCCCGAGCGGATCGACGCGCTGCTGGCTGATGGGGCGGTGAGCTAGGGCCGCGCAAGATCAACGTATTGCCGCGCCGCAGCGGGCCGCAAGATCGGGCCGGGTGGAATGGGACGATGGGAGAAGTCAATGAATTACAAGGCTCGCGGGATGCTTGTTCTGGGATCGCTGCTGCCGCTGCTGGCCATGCCGGCACCGGCCTTCGCCAAACCCGCCGCCGCCGCGAAGCCGGCCGCTGCGGCGCAGAAGGATGTGCGCGCGGGCTATTCTCCGGAATTCCGCGCCTGGGTGGATGCGCGTGCGGGCACCGGCAAGCCGGTGCACTGGGTGGCCGAGGGCGGGGTTTACGAATATCCTTCGGGCCGCAAGCTGTTCGGCATGGTGGGCTTTGACAGCAGCCGTGTGATCTGGCCGACCCGCGCTGGCGATCCCGTGGTGCACCTGACCCGCAAGACCTTCGCCTTCACCGATCCTCAGACCGGCGAGATCCTGCGCGAATACAATGGCAAGCCGGTCAGCCCGGTTGCCTATCCCTACCAGATGATCACCTACCGCGAGGACGTCGGGCGGATCCTCGTCGAGGTGGAGCAGGGCGTGGGCAAGGGGGTGCAGATCATCAAGCAGCGCGATGGCATTCGCTATCGCTGGCTGGGCAAGGACACCCTGGCGGTGACCGCGCCGATCTTCCTGGATGCGCCGCTGCCGGGGGGCGGGCGCTATGAAGCCTGGGAGAACTATGATTTCTTCCTGCATCGGCCCGGCAAGGTGGCCGAACCCCACCAGATGAGCTGGCAGCGTTTTGGCAGCGTGCCGCCGTGGGCGGGGCAGGGCAAGGCGATCTACCATCTGCTGTCGTGGCGGGTGGAGCGCGAGGACGAGTTCCCGCCGCAGATCCTGGCTTGGGCCAAGGCTGCCATGCCGATGTGGCTGAAGCCCCCCGCCGATATCGATGAAGTGCGGCGCCTGCAGCGGGGCGAGGCCGGGGAAGCCTGGGCGAAATAACCCGGCGCAAACAACTCATCCTTTTCAGAGAGAATGGCGGCGATGATCACCTGGATTCTTGTCATGCACATCGCGGTCCTGGGCTATTGGCTCGGGTCCGAACTCGTGATCAATTCCACCTACCGCTACGTCAGCTACAGCCGGGCCATGCCCTTTGCCGAGCGGCAGCGGCTGATGGACCACGTGATGGTGGTGGACCAGCACGTGCGCTATGCGCTGGTGCTTCAGGCCATGTTCGGCACCATGCTGGCCGCCTCCTATGGCCTGGTTCCGGGCGGGGACCGGCTGGTGACCATCGCCGGGGTGATCGGCGTGGCCTGGCTGGGCTTTGTCGAGGCCGTGCACCGCCTGCACAAGACCGCGATCGGCAAGGCGCTGGCCGCGATCGACCGGGGATCGCGCTATGTGCTGATTGCCGGCCTGCTGGCACTGGCCTTCGGGCTGGTGGGCGGCGACTGGGGCATGCCCTTGTGGCTGCGGCTCAAGCTGGGGCTGTTCGCGGGGGTGATCTCGTGCGGGGTGGGCATCCGGTTTGCGCTGATCGCGCATTTCCGCACTTGGGCGATCATGGCGAGCGATGGGGTAACCCCCGAACGCAACGCGGTGATCGAGCGCACCTATGTGCGGGCCACGTCGGTGCTGGTGCTGCTGTGGGTGTTCATCGCGGCGATCGTTGCCGTGAGCGTGATCAAGCCGGCGTGAGCCAGGCCAGCCTGTTTGCCCGCCTGCGCGAGCTGTACGGCAATGAGGCGCTGACGGTCGATCCCGAAGCGCTGGGGCAGGCCCGGCACGACGTTTACGCCAGCGGGGTGGAGCCGGTGGCGATCCTGGCCCCGCGCGATGCGAGCACCCTGGGGCCGGCGATCGCGGCGATCACCGGGCACGGGGTGGCCGTGGTGCCACGGGGAGGCGGGCTCAGCTATACGGCGGGCTATGTCCTGCCTGCGGGGCAGGCCGTACTGGTGGACCTTGCCGGGCTGGACCGCATTCTCGAGATCGATCCGGTCAACATGACCGTGACGGTGGAGGCCGGCGCCACGTGGAAGGCGATCCACGCGGCCCTCGCCGGGCACGGGCTGCGCCTGCCCTTTTTCGGCACCTTTTCCGGCGCGGGCGCCACCGTGGGGGGCGGGCTCTCGCACGGGGCGCTGTTCTTCGGATCGGCCCGGTATGGCGCGGCCAGCGACATGGTGCTGGCGATGGACGTGGTGCTGGCCGATGGCAGCCTGCTTTCCACCGGGCAGGCGGCGCTGCGGGCGCCCTGCCATCCGGTATTCCGCGGATTTGGCCCGGATTTGGCCGGGCTGTTCCTGCACGATGGCGGCGCGTTCGGGATCAAGGTGCGGGCCACCTTGCGGGTGATGCGCCAGCCCAGCCACACCGGCCATGCCAGCTTCGCCTTCGCCGCCATGACCGATGCCATCGCCGCGCTGTGCGCGATCCAGCGCGAGGGGCTGGTCGAGGACGGGTACATCATGGATCCGGGGGCGACCGACCATCTCGACATCGATGCGGCCTCCATGGCCCGCTCGGTGCGGGCGGTGGCGCGCGAGGCGGGCGGGGTGATCGGCGCGGCCGGGGCCTTGCTGGCCATGGCGCGCGGCGGCCTGGGGGTGATCCCCAAGGGGCACTTCTCGCTCCATCTGGTTTGTGCCGAGCGGACGCGCGCGGGGCTGCGTTCCGCCCTGGCGGCCTGCGCCGCGATTGCGCGCGGGCAGCGCGGGCAGGCCGTGGCGCCAACGATTTCCATGGTGGCGCGGGCCGATCCGTTTCCGGGGCTGAACGGCGTCCTCGGGCCCGGCGGGGGGCGCTGGGTCGCGCTTAACGCCAAGGTGGCGCTGGGCGACGGGCAGCGGCTGGCGGCTGCCTTCGACGCGATGATCGCCGGCATGGCCGGGGAGATGGAGCGGCTGGGCGTGCGCGTCACCCGGCTGGCTTCCGCCCATGCCGCGCCCTGCTTCAGTTTCGAGGGCGTGTTCCACTGGCAGGACACGTGGCTGCCGCTGCACCGCAGCGCGCCCGATCCGGCCTATCTGGCCCGCCTGACCGAACCTGCCGCCAATCCCGAGGCGCGCGCGCTGGTGGAACGGCTGCGGGACATGACCATCGACCTGTTTCGCCGGCATGGCGCGGCATCGAACCAGATCGGGCGGGGCTATCCCTTCCTGCCGGTCCTGCGGGACGCGCCTGCGGCCCTGTTGATGGCGATCAAGCAGGCGCTCGATCCGCGCAACCTGATGAATCCGGGCGTGCTTGGCTTTCCGCCGCCTGCGGGCTGACCCGTGTCGATCGTCCAACCAACCCGAAGGAGGGAACCCATGTCTGAACTTTACGCCATCGTGTGCCGCGACAAGGCCGATACCAAGCCGGTGCGCATGGCCGGGCTGAAGGAGCACCTGAGCCATCTGGACGAGGTGTTCGACCGGGTTTCGCTGGCCTGCCCGCTGCATGGCGAGGACGGCGGCTTTGCCGGTTCGCTGCTGGTGATCAGCGCCACCGACAAGGCCGATGCGGAGGCCTTCATTGCCGCCGATCCCTATTACAAGGCCGGCATCTGGGCATCGGTCGAGATCAGCCGCCTGGGCGTGAAGGCCGGCAGCTGGGTGGGCGGCAAGCCCTGGTGAACGGATCGAGGCGCCCGGAAGCGGGCGCCTCAACCCGCCTTGCCGCCGAGTTCCTGGAGCATGGCCTTGGTGAGATCGTCGATCAGCGCGCGCTTGCGGCGCATCAGGTAGATCGGCGTGAGCCAGGCGCCGTGGCCCAGATCGCGCCATTGCAGATCGGGCGCATCCTCGCACAGCGATTGCGGCAGGATCGCCAGGCACTGCGACTGACGCAGGGCCTGGAGGGTGAACAGGACCGACGTGGTCATCAGCCCCGGCCGGGGCGGCGCGATTCCGGCTTTGGCAAACGATTCCGCGATCTGCGCATCGAGCATGGCCGTGTTGCGGCCGATGATCCACCGCGCGGGGCCGAGATCGGCGAGAGTCCGGGCCGCCGTCAGCAGGGGGTTGCCGAAGCTGCCGGCCACGCCCCATTTTTCCTCAGCGAGCTGTTCGAGCAGCACGTTATCGGTCTGTTCGGCCGTTTGCGAGGAGATCGCCAGGTCGATCTCGCCGCGGTGCAACCGCGCCACGAACTCCCGGTCGATCCCGCTCTCCACATCGATCCGGACGCTTGGATAGCGTTCGGCAAAGCGCAGGACCCGGCAGCCCAGCCGGCTGGTGGCGGCGATCGGACTGAGCCCGACCACCAG
The DNA here is from genome assembly GCA_029550345.1 of Pseudomonadota bacterium. Lineage (GTDB taxonomy): Bacteria > Pseudomonadota > Alphaproteobacteria > Sphingomonadales > Sphingomonadaceae > Novosphingobium. The sequence continues at coordinate 83,369 of JAKPHK010000011.1, read as the reverse complement.
CCGCCCGCGTTGCAGGCCCAGTTCGGCACTGGCCGCATGACGCAGGCGTCCGGCATCGGCCAGAACCTGGCGGGCATGCTCGACAATGGCCTCGCCCAGTCGCGAGGGCGCCATCCCCCGCGCCGTACGCTCGAACAGTTTGCCGCCCAGTTCGGTTTCCAGTCTGGTCAGGCTTTTCGAGAGTGCCTGCTGGGTGACGCCGACCCGATCGGAGGCGAGGGTGAGGCTGCCGGCATCGGCCACGGCGAGGAAGTGGGACAGGTGGCGCAGTTCCATCAGGGAATATCAACCACAGGTTGTAGATATTGACAACTGATTGGTGGCCGGCGCGGTAGAGCTCCCTAGCTTGCTGCCAATTCACCATTGGGGAGTCTTGAAACATGGCCAGTCTGAACAGCGTGTCCCGGTGGGACGAAATCGTGGACGTCCTGATCTGTGGCTATGGCTGCGCCGGTGCCTCGGCGGCCATCGAGATGCGCGATACGGCCCCGGATGCGCGCGTGCTGATCGTGGAAAAGGCGCCGGAGCAGTTCGCCGGCGGCAACTGCCGGGTTTCCGGCCAGTCGCTGCTGATCTCCAAGAACAAGGAGGCGCTGAAGGACTACCAGCGCAAGATGAGCGCGGCCAACCCGGTCAGCGAGGAGCTGCTGGACGACTGGGCCGAGCGCATGGTCAACCTCGAGCCGTGGATCCAGCAGATCGCCGCGGGTGCCGGCCAGGAATTCCTGCGTGGCACCGGTTTCACCGAACGCGACGCCGTGCTTGAATTTCCGGAAATGGGCGCGCGCGACGCGGTGGCCTACACCTCCACCATCCTGCCGATCCCTTCGGGCGTGTGGATGGCGCTGAAGGCCAACGTGGAAAAGCGCAACGTGCCGGTGTGGTTCGGCACCCGGCTCGTCGACCTGATCCAGGACCCCGATACGCTGGAAGTGTTCGGCGCCTGGGTGGAGCAGAACGGCCAGCGCAAGGCCATCCGCGCCGAGCGCGGGGTGATCGTGGCCATCGGCGGCTACGAGGCTTCGCCCCAGATGCAGCGCGACTACTACGGCCTGTCGAACGTGGTTCCGCTGGGCACGCCCTACAACACCGGCGATGGCCTGCGGATCATGCAGAAGGCCGGTGCCGATATGTGGCACCTGCGCAACCAGGGCCAGTCGGGCGGGATCTGGCCGGGCATCCGCCTGCCGCACCAGCAGACCTGCTACCTGCGCAACTTCATGCTGCCCGCCTTCAGCTGGTTTGACATCGATAACCAGGGCCGCCGCTTCTACAACGAGGCGAACGAGCTGCAGCTGACCCATTACAAGGAAAAGAAGCACGGCCGCTTTGTTGACGTGCCGCTGAACGCCGCGCACCCGGTTCACATGATCTTCGACGAAAGTACCCGTCAGGCGGGCAAGCTGGTGCTGGAAGTCATGACCTGGAGCGCCGTGGTCGTCGCCGAGGAATGGAGCGAGGACAACAGCAAGGAAATCGCCGCGGGCCTGATCCACAAGGCCGATACCATCGCCGAACTGGCCGCCAAGATCGGGGTGGACCCGGCCGTGCTGGAAGCGGAAGTGGCGCAGTACAACGCGAGCTGCGCGGCCGGCCACGACGAAGTCCACGGGCGCAATGCCGACACCCTGCTGCCGGTGGCCAATGGCCCGTTCTATGCCCTGCCGATCACGCCGGCGATCGTCTGCACCGGCGGCGGCGCGCGCCGGAACATGGACGGCGTGGTGTTCGGCCACGACGACCAGCCGATTGCCCGCCTGTACGAGGCCGGCGAGCTGGGCTCGTTCATTTCCGACCTCTACCAGAACGGCTCCTACCTGACCGAGGCCATGATCACCGGCCGCGGCGCGGCGCGCAGCGTGCTGGCGCTGCAGCCTTCGGTGCTGCCGGCGGGGCAGGCCTGAGATGCTGGTCAAGACCCCTGCGATCAAGCTGGGCGTCGAAGTGCGTGACAGCCGGGTCGAGGATGATCGCCTCATCCTCGCCGGCGTCGCCAATGCGATGCCGTGCACGGTCGAGATCGGCGGCAAGGAGCTGTTGCGCCTTGCCGGCAAGCTGATGCGCCCGGCCGTGATCGGCCTGGCACTGCGCGCGCTGTTCAGCAAGGCCGACTGATCCGCCGCCAGCGCAAGGGGAGGGGAGAGGCGCAATGCTCGAATTTCTTCAGGTGCAGGAACTGGCGATCCTGCGGTTCGCCCACATCCTGGCCATGGTTTACTGGCTGGGCGGGGAATGGGCGGTGTTCCAGACCTCGTACAAGGTGGTGGACCCGGCCCTGACCGTGCCCGAGCGCGTGCGCCATCTCGATACGGTGTTCCGGATCGATGTGGTCTCGCGCATCGGCATCGTTTCGCTGCTGCCGCTGGGCCTGCACATGGGGCATCTGTGGGGCGTGCAGCCCTATGGGGGCAATTTCCTTGTGGGCGTCTGGCTGGTCTGGGCGCTGTGGGTGTTCATCACCCTCATGGCTTTCCGCGACAAGATGAGCCGCAAGCGCACGCTGTGGGGCACGCTGGAAGACTGGTCGCGCTACATCGCCATCCCGGCGCTGATCGGCACGGGCCTGTCCTCGTTGCTGGGCATGGGGCCGTTCGAGGCGGGCGAGGGGCAGCAGTGGTATTCGGCCAAGGTGATCGTATTCGGGCTGAGCATGATCGTCGGCCTGGTTTTGCGGTTCTATCTGCATGAATGGCCCGGCATCTTCGCCCGGCTGGCCAAGGGCCCCTCGGCCGAGGCCGAAGCGCGGCTGGCCGAGCTGATCCGCAAGGCGCGGGTCACCGCCGTGGTTTACTGGATCACGATCGGCCTTGCCGGCTTCCTGGGCGCGACAAAGCCGTTCTGACCGGATCCGGATCGTCAGGAAGGGGCGATCGGCTGCGGCCGAGCGCCCCTTTTCTCATGCGCATTTAGCATTTGACGGCCTTTCCGGGCGGTGCCTATAAATTTGTCCGTACAAATGATGCGGAAAGTCCGCAGGCAGCTGGAAGGGGCACTGCAATGACCATATCGAGGCGCGGCATGATGAGGGGCTGCGCGGCGGCTTCGGTGTTCGCCACGGCCGGACTGGGCACGATGGCCCAGGCGGCCAGGCCCGGCGCTGCCCCCAGGCCCCTGTCGATGCGGGCGGACGGCACTTACGAAACAGTGCCGCTGGCCAAGGATGCGATCACGCTGGGCGTCGTCCAGTCGCGGGTGGTGCCGGTGGAACTGGCCAACCTCCAGCAATCGCGCCTCGCCAACGTGCAGCACATGGTGGACCTGATCGACCGGGCCAACGATCTTGTCAGCCACGACATCCTGTTCTTCCACGAATTCCCGGTGACCGGCTATTACCACGGCTGGAACCTTGACGATGCCCGCAAGGTGGCGATCGAACTGCCCGGGCCCGAGACGGAACTGCTGGCTCGCAAGGCGCGCGAACACGGCTGCTGGCTGGTTTTCGGCTCCTACGTGCGCGATCCGGCCTGGCCCAAGGCCCTGCTTTCGATCACCACGATCATGAACGACAAGGGCGAGATCGTGGATCGCCATTGGAAGGCCCGCAATCTCAAGGGCTTCTTCGGCGGCCGCAAGGAGCTGTTCACGACCACGATCTACGACGTGCTGGATCGCTACGTGGAAATGTATGGGCCCGATGCGGTCATCCCCGTCGCGCGGACCCCGCTGGGCAACATCGCCACCAGTTCCACCCAGAAGGAGCCGGAACTGTTCCGCGCCATGGCGATGAAGGGGGCCGAGCTGATCCTGCGCACGGCCACGGGCGGGTTCACCCCGATCGATATCCAGGCGACCTCGCTTTACAACGGCGTCTACACGGCGCTCGCCAACAACGCGGCCTCGCCCGAGAATGCGCGCTATTTCGCCGATACCGGCGGCGGCGGGAGCGTGATCTACGGGCCGGACGGGGCGGAGCTGGCCAGCGCCAAGCTGGCTTTCGAAACGCTGGTCAGCCAAAGCATTCCCATTGCCGCCTTCCGCGCCCGCCATCGCCAGCCGGTGGTGCACAGCGAACTGTTCCTGCCGGTCTACGAGCAATACCGTTCGCAATACGGCCCCAACCTGTTCGGCGCCTACCAGCCGACCGATCCGCTCGATGCCGGGCGCTATCTGCAGGACAAGGCCCGCTGGCCCAAGCGGTGAAGCGCACGAGACCGTGGAAAGGGGTTAGCCGATGCCGGCCTATCTGATCGTTGTTGCCCACGTTCACGACCGCGACGCCTTCATGCGCGGCTATGCCCCGGCGGCGGCCGAACTGGTGGACCGGCTGGGCGGCCAATACGTGGTGCGCGCGCCGGGCGCGGTTGTGCTGGAAGGGGCCGGGCGCGATGGCGGCTCGGTGGTGGTTTCGCAGTGGCCAGACATGGCCGCGCTGCGCGCCTTCTGGGATGGCCCGGATTATGCCCGGATCCGCCCGCTGCGCGAGGGCATTGCCGACTGTCAGGTGCTGGCGGTGGAAAGCGCCGCGGCGCCGGTTGCCGATGGAGAGGCTGAAAGGGTGGCTGCGATTGCTGATATCGTTGCCGCCGGGGAACGGTGGAAGACCGCCTATGCCGAAGGCGACATGGCGGCCATGCGCGATCTTTACGAGCCGGATTGCCTGGTCAGCCCCAACGCTGGTCCGCTGCTGAAGGGCGCGGATGCGGTCGTCGCTCACTTTGCCCGCCATGCCCGGGGCGGCGACCGGGTGCAGGTGGAATCGACGCTGGAATCGATCGAGGTCGAAGGGGCGCGGGCCTTTGTGGTGCTCCGCTTCGTCATGACCATTACCCCGCCGCAAGGCGATGCGCGCCGCGTGGGCGGGCGCACCCTGCTGGTCTACCGCCAGGGGCAGGACGGCCGCTGGCGGGTGTGGCGGGACATGGACAACAGCCTTTCACCGGATGAAGCCGCGGCCGGCTGATCGGGCCGGATCGGGCGGCGCGCGCAGGCGGCCCGCCCGATACCCGGTTCAACCCATGAAGGCGCCGCCGCTGACGTGGAGGACGTTGCCGGTCATGTAGCCCGAGGCCGGGCCGAGCAGGAACAGCACCGGTCCGGTCACGTCGGCGGCGGTGGCCATGCGCGCGAGCGGGATCTGCGCGAGATAGGCGTCCATGTCGAACCGCAGCGGGGCCGAAGGATCGTTCGAGCGGCCGCGTCCGCCGCGCAGGAAGGGCGTGTCGACCGCGCCGGGCGAGACGAAGTTTATCCGCACGCTGGGGGCGAGTTCGCGCGCGACCGACTGGCCCATCGCGACCATCCCCGCCTTGGCCGCCACGTAGGGCGCGTAGCCGGCCTGGGGGATATAGGCCATGTCGCTGGTGAGCATCACCACGCTGGCCGGGCGGCCATGGCGCAGCAGCGGAACCGCCGCGCGCAGGCACAGGGTCATCAGCCGCAGGTTGCCTTCCAGCACGTCGTCGATCTGGTCGACGCCCCACTGGTCGATCGGCTGGCGTGGACCGGCGAAGCCCGAGGCGATCACCAGGCCGTCCAGTTCCGGTGCGATCTGCGCCAGCTCGGCGAAGGCGGTGTCGATCGAGGCGGGGTCGCGTCCGTTGAAGGCGATAGCATGGGGGGCTGGGCTGGGGGCTTCGGCCAGCGACCGGGGCAAGTCCATGGCGATCACCGTGCAGCCGCCATCGACCAGCGCGCGCACGATGTCGGCGCCGATGCCGCCACAAGCGCCGAGCACCGCCACGCGCGAGCCGGCAGGGGGCAGGAAGGAAGTGGGATCAGCCATGTTCGATGCACTCCAGCAGTTCGCCGGCCGGGCCGCGCAGGGTGGCGGAGCGGCGGCCGTCATAGGGGACACCGGCGCGGGGGCCGGGCGGGCTCAGCCAGTCGACCGCGAGGGCGTCGAGATCCCTGACCGCAATGCTGACCAGCGCATTGCCCGGGGGCAGCAGGCCATCAAGGCGCGGACGCGCGGCGGCCTGGGGCGGATAGCCATCGACCTCGAAGATCGTCATCCGGCCCTGCTGGACCATGGTCAGCTCGGTGCGGTGGCTGTCGGGCAGGGCGAAGGCCTGGTTGATCATCTTGTAGGAGAGCGTGAACGTATCGGCGCCCTTGAGGCCAAGCCGCTGTTCGTACCACTGCACCGTGGCCTCGCGGTCGGGCGCGGCGAGGATGGCGATGAACAGGTGATCGACCGGGGAGCCGGCGCGGGGCAGGTCGCAGCCCGGCATGTCAGCCCGGACCTCGTTGAGGTAGACCATCTCCCGGCCGCGCCCCAGCACCTGCATGGGCACGAAGTAGGCCATGCCTTCCAGTTCGCGGGGCAGGCCCTGGATGGCGAAGCCCGAGCCGGCGAGGCGGTCGGGCCAGCCGAACACGTCCTGCACGGTCAGCTCGAACGCCGCCCAGCCGAAGCTGGTGGTGGGCACGAAGCCGGGGCAATCGGGCTGTTCGACCAGCCGCAGCGTGCAAGGGGCGCCGCTGCGCGGGCGCAATACCGCCATGCGCGCGCCGGCGCTGCGCGGGGCATCCCAGGCGGCGGCGAGGTCGGCGTCGAGCGGGCCGGTGGTGACGAGGTCCAGGCCCAGCACGTCGCGATAGTCGGCAATTGCCGCATCGAGATCGGGCGTGACCGACAGGCCGCCGACGATCTGGCCGTGGCCGGGCGGATCGGTGAAGGGCAGGCTCATCGGAACGAGGGCTTGCGCTTTTCGAGGAAGGCGCTGACGCCTTCGGCGAAATCGGGCCCGTCGAAGGCGGCGGCGAATTCGGCGCGGGTGGTGTCGTCATCGTGGGCCTGCCCGTCGAGCACGCGCTGGACCATCACCTTGGACAGGCGCTGGCTGTGCCCGGACACGGCGACCAGTTCGCTCACCAGCCGGTCGAGCGCGGCGGCGGGATCGGCGTCGATGATCGTCACCATGCCGATCGCCTGCGCCTCGGCGGCGGGCAGCAGCGTGCCGGTGAACAGGATCCGCTTGGCCTGCGAGGGGCCGACCAGATCGACCAGCAGCTTGGTATCGTGGAGCGGATAGACCAGCCCGAGCTTGGCCGGGGTAATGCCGAAGCGGGCCTTGGGGCCGGCGACGCGGAAATCGCAGGCGAGGGCGAGGCCGCAGCCGCCGCCCACGCAATCGCCTTCCACCATCGCGATGGTGGGCTTGGGCGCGCGGGCCAGTTCGTGCTGGACGCGGTTGATCGCCGCCTGGTTGGCCGCGCGCCACGCCGGATCGCCAGACCCGGTCGCGAATTCGCCGATGTCGGCGCCGGCACAGAAGGCGCTGCCGGCCTGGGCCGCGCGCACCACCAGCACGTGGATCGACGGATCGTCCATCGCCTCGGTCAGGAGCCGGGGGAACAGGTCCCACATCGCCTGGTTGAAGGCGTTGCGCTTTTCCGCGCGGTCGATCAGCAGGTGGGCAACCGCGCCCTGCCGCTCCAGCCGCAGGGTCATGCCGGGTCCACCGCGGCGAGGTGCTGGGCGATCTGGTGGCGGCTGGCCACCCACACGCCTTCATGGGCGCGCACGTGGCGGAAGAATTCCTCCAGCGCCCAGATCCGGCCCGGCCGGCCGATGATCCGCAGGTGCAGCCCCAGCGACATCATCCGACCGAGGCCGCGCTGGCCTTCGCGGTAGATCTGGTCGAAATTGGCCTTGGCGTAATCGAGCCACTGGTGCGGAGTGAGGGCCGGATCGGTCCACATCTTCATGTCGTTGCTGTCGAGCTGGTACGGCACGATGGCGAGCGGCTTGCCGGGAACCGTGGCGCGATCCCAGAACGGCACGTCGCCCGAGTAATCGTCCATGTGGTAGGCGAAGCCTTCCTCGATCAGCAGGCGGCGCGTGGCATCGGTGTGGAAATAGCGCGACAGCCAGCCATAGGGGCGAACGCCCACGGTGCGCTGGATCGATTCCACTGCCTTGCGGATGAATTCGCGCTCCTGTTCCTCGTTCATCTTGAACTGGTGGACCCAGCGCCAGCCGTGGCTGACCGGCTCGTGGCCGAGTTCGGCGATGGCGGCGGCGATCTCCGGATGGTTCTCGAGGCTGAGCGCGGCCACCGTCCAGCTGGCCATGATCCCGTAGTCCTTGAGCAGCCGCACGATGCGCGGTGCCCCGGCCTTGATCCCGTAGAGGTAATTGCTCTCGTTGCCGTAGTTGCGGATGGGCGAGCGGATGTGGATGCCCAGTTCGTCAACCGGTTCCATGCCCCGGTCGCCGCGGGCAACGGTCATTTCGCTGCCTTCCTCGACGTTGACCACCACGGACAGCGCCATGATATTGCCATCGGGCCAGCGGATCGATTCTTCGCGCATCAGTGCATCTCCTCGCCGCCCGAGACGTTCAGCGCCTCGCCGGTCACGTAAACGGCTTCGTCGCTGGCCAGCCAGGCGCAGGCGGCGGCGGTGTCGGTCGCTTGGCCGGGGCGGCCCATCGGGTTCTTGCGGTGCATGTCCGCGATATAGGCCTCCACCGTATCGAAGCCGAGCAGGCGCGAGAAGTATTCGTTCTGTTGCGCGCCAAGCCCGGTCGTGACATGGTTGGGGCACACCGCATTGACGGTAATGCCATGCGCGCCCAGTTCGATGGCGCTGGCGCGGGTCAGGCCCACCATGCCGTGCTTTGAACTGACATAGGCGGGCAGGTGCGGGAAGGCCGACTTGGCCGCCTGCGACGCGATGTTGATGATCCGCCCGCCCCGGCCGGCGGCGACCATGGCCCGCGCCGCAGCCTGGGTGCAATAGAACGCCCCGGACAGGTTCACCGCGATCACCCGCGCCCAATCGGCCGGATCGACTTCAAGGAACGGCTTCATCATGAAACCGATGCCGGCATTGTTGACCAGGATGTCCACCGCGCCGAACCGGGCGGCGGCCTGATCGATCAAGCGCTGGCACTGGTCGGCCTGGCTGACGTCGCAGGCGATGGTGGCTACAGCGGCCCCGCGGCCGCGCAGGTCGGCGGCGACGGCTTCGGCCTCGGCGTCGATCGTCAGGTCGGAGACAACGCAGTTCGCGCCGTCATCGGCAAAGCGTTGCAGGATGGCCTGGCCAAGCCCCTTGCGCTTGCCCGATCCGGTGACAACGATGGTCTTGCCCGCGTAACGACCGGCCATCACAGATCCGCCGTCAGAATGAACTGCGGATTGTCGGCAAATTGCTGAAACGGGGCGGCCATGGCCTGGAATTCCGGCGTGGAAATATCGGCGACGAAGCCGTCCATCCCGGCAATGTCGATCACTTCGACATACTGATAGGGGGCGGCGGTATCGGAACCGAACAGGCCGGTTGCCTTGTGGACGGTGAACCCGTCGACCGAACCCAGCGCGTTGACGCCCGGAATGTCCGTTCCGCGAGCCCAGGCTTCGTAAGCCGCCGGATCGACACCTTCCTTCAGGTTGAACAGCACGATGATGCGCATGATGAGCCTCTTATCCTTGGTAGAAGTGGTTCGGCTGCCGGTAGGCCGCCAGATGCGAGTCGAGCCGGCGGGCCAGCGCGAACAGGCCGCTTTCGGCGCCGCGCGGGCCGATCAGCTGGACGCCGATGGGCATGCCGTTCGCCGCCGTTCCGGCTGGAAGCGTGATCGCCGGCAGATTGGCGACATTGGCCAGGCAGGTGAAATCGGCCTGGTTGGCCGGCGCGGGTTCGGCATGATCGAAGGCGGGCTGCGGCGCGGTGGGCAGCAGGAGCGGGCCGTGTTCGGTCACGATGGCGTTCAGCCGCTCGGCCGTGCGGGCCAGCACCTGTGCATCGGCCGCCCGGTCTTCCGGCTTGCGCCGCGGGCCATAGGCGATCAGGCGGGCCAGCGTTGGTGACAGCGTCTCGGGCGGGGCATCGGCCAGCGCCGCATGCAAGGCCTGGGCCGTGGCGATGAACCCGGCATAGCGAACGCGCGAGGGCGGATCGGGCAGGGCGACCGCCGCGCCCGTGCCCAGTGCCGCGCAGGCCCGTTCGTAGACGGCGAGCACCTCGGTGGTGCATTCCACCCCGGCAAGGCCGGCGAGGGTGACCGGTTGGCCCGGCAAGTCGGCCTCGCCGAATTCGCTCGTCAGCCGTGCGGCCTGTTCCAGCAGATTGAGCGAGCGGGCCAGCGGGCCGATCACATCGAGCGTGGGTTCGGCCAGTTCGAGGCCATCCTGGCTGACCGCGCTCTGCGCCGGCTTGAAGCCATAGACGCCGCAGTAGCTGGCCGGGATGCGCACCGAGCCCATGGTATCGGTGCCCAGCGCGATGTCGCACAGCCCGGCGGCCACGGCCGCGCCGCTGCCGCCCGACGAGCCGCCCGGCGTGTAGCCGACGCGATGGGGATTGTGCGTGCGGCCGAAGAACGGATTGTCCGTCTTCGCGCCGAGGGCGGCCTCCTCCATGTTCAGCATGCCAAGGATCGCCGCCCCGGCCCCACGCAGCGCGGCAACCGTGGCCGCATCGCGCTGGGCCACCCGATCGCGGTGCAGCGCCATGCCCGCCGTCCACGGCAGGCCGCGCACCGCGATGTTGGCCTTCACCCCCACCGTGATCCCGGCCAGCGGGCCTTCCCCCGACCGGGCGGTGCGATCGAAATCGGTAAAGGCGTTCAGCGGCCGGTTCGCTTCCTCCAGCCGATTGAAATCGATCACAGGGCTCTCCGGTCGATCAGGCGGATCGGCTTCTGGCGGGAATCGATCTGGGTCTCGGCCGCAGTTTCGCCGGGCGCCACCAGTTCGACCCCCACTTCGATGCCGATGCCCTTGCGCAGCAGGGCGGCCACTTCCGTGACTTCGCTGCCGCCGCGCGTTTCGAGACGCACCAGCATCTCATCGCGCCCGCTGGCATCGCGCACCACGTGGCACACGAATTCGCCGGTGAGATCCGCCCGGTTTTCGATGATCGCGCCGATGGCATGGGGGAAGATGTTGATCCCGCGCAGCTTCACCATGTTGTCGCTGCGGCCCTTGAAGCCGGAGATTCGCTTGAAGACCATGCCGGTCTGGTTGGCGCCGGTCAGTTCCTCGGTGATGTCGTGGGTGTTGAAGCGGATGCAGGGGGCGATGTCATCCTTGAACAGGCAGGTCACCACCATGTCGCCGGTTTCGCCGGTCGCGACGGGCTGACCGCTGTCGATATCCAGCAGTTCGAGGTACTGCGCGTCTTCCCAGACATAGAGTCCGTCGCGTTCCGGCCCTTCGCCGGCGATGGTGCCGGTATCGCCCACACCATACCAGTCATAGGCCTTGGCCCCGCGCCAGGCCGCCTCGGTGGAGGCGCGGTCTTCGGTGCCGAGGTGGCCGATGATCATCTCCAGGTTGATGCGATCGAACAGGTTTTCGGCATCGGCCACTTCCGCCAGCTTGCGGATGTAGTCCACGAAGCCGACCATGCAGGTGACGCCGAAATCGGCCATCAGGTTGACCTGGTTGACCGACCGCGTCTCGATGCCCGTTCCCGCGCTGAGGAACAGCGAATTGGTGTAATGGGTGACGGCCTCGCGGATGTAGTGGCCGCCGTTGATCATGCCGTGGCCATAGACCGACTGCACCACGTCTTCCCGGCCCAGCCCCATCCAGCGATACATGCGGCCCACCAGCAGGCTGGTGATTTCGCGCCCCTTGGGACCGAACATCAGCGGCTGGGGGCGGCCGGTGGTGCCGCTGGTGGTGTGGAACACCACGGGGCTGTCGCCGCGGCCGTCGAAATCGCCATAGGGCGGGTACTCGTTGACCGAGGCCATCAGGTCCGACTTGTCGTAGACCGGCAGGCGGGTGATGTCCTCCAGGCCGCGGATGTCGCCCGGCTCGATGCCCTTGTTGCCCCACAGGCGCTGGTAGAACGGGATTTCCCAGCCCCGCTTCATCAGTTTGAGAAAACGCTCGTTCTGCAGGGCGTGCAGCTCGTCGCGGCTCATCCGGGTATAGCGATCGACGAAGGTTTCGCCGACCGGGTAATCGGCCAGAAGCTGCCGGGCGTCGAAGGTTTCGAAGTAGGTGGGAAAACTCATTTCGGCTCCGTGGCGAAGGCAAGGGGGTCGGTGAAGATCCGGGCCGCGGCGGCTCCGGCAAGAGTGCGGCACAGGTCCAGCTTGGTCTGGGCGCGGGCGGGGCTGAGCGGGGCCTGCGGGCTGCCGGGATTGGCGGCCACGGCCCGGCGCAAGGCCTGCCCGTTGCGCAGGTGCACGACCAGCACCTGGGGCGAGAGGGCGTTGTGATCGGGGTTGTCGTCCAGCGTTACCCGCACCTTTCCGGCCAGTTCGTCGATGGTGGTATCGAGCCGGGGATCGATCAGCCCGTCGCGCAGCATCAGCGGGGCGAGAAAGGCGAGGCACAGGCGATTGTAGGACTGCGGCGCACCGGGCCGGAACGGTCGGCCGACCAGGCGCTGGATCAGCGGCGGGGCCAGCAGTTCGATGGCTTCCACGTTATCCGGCGTCACCAGCCCTTCGTCGCGGAGATCGGCCAGCGCGCCCAGCGCGCCGTGGCTGGCGCGGCCGGAGGGATAGGGCTTGATGCTGACTTCGCTGATCCGCCAGACCGCGCCGAGCGACGCGGTGTAGCGTTCCAGTTCCACCGGTTCGATCAGCGCGGCATAGCCGAAGGGCCCGGTCAGCACGTCGTGCGGCCCGTCGATCCCGGCGGCGGCCAGATCGACCGCGCATAGCGCGCCGCGCGCGGCATTGGCGATCTGCAGCGGTAGCGCGGTCGATGCTTCGACGTGGGCCTGCATCGTGCCGGCGAGGAAGCTGTAGGCCAGCCCGGCGGCATTGGCCATCTGCGCCCGGTCCAGCCCCTGCAGGCGGGCCACGGCCAGAGCGGCGCCGATGATGCCGGCCGTGGCGGGGCGGAAGAAGCGCATCGCGCCTTGCGCGGCCAGACCAAGCCCGCTGGCGATGTCGACGCCGACGGCAAGGGCAGTGAGGAATTCGTCGACCGTGCTCCCGCCGCGACGATCGGAGGCGGCGAGCAGGGCGGCGGTCACCACCGACAGGGCATGGACCACGGCGGGTTCGTGCACCGCGTCCCATTCCAGGCAGTGAATGGCAAAGGCGTTGACGAAGGCGGCCGACGGGGCGGGCAGGGTGCCGCCGGCCAGGGTGCGGGCCTCGGTGCCGGTTCCCCAGGCGCCAGCGGCCCTGAGAACGGGCGCGGCCTCGCGCGAGGCCGCGCCGGTGGCCCCTACGGCCAGCGTGTCGGCCAGCAGCCGCATTGCATCGCCACGCACTGCGGGCGGCAGTTCGTGGGAGGCGTGGGCAAATTCGATGATCCGGTCGATCGCGCTCATGGCAGCCAGTCCTTCAGGATGCCCGCCACAGCTGCGGGACTGTTGCCTTGCAGCGCGGCGGCGGCCATCCGGTCAAGCTCGGCGCCGTGCCCGCCGAGTGCCAGCAGCGCCCCGGCCTTGGCGAGGATCTGGGCCTCGCTCATCGGGCGTTCGGGATCGCCCAGCGTATCTTCAAGCGTGACCTCGGCATCGCCGCAGCGTACCCGCGCGCCGAAATGGGCCGGATAGCGTTTCGTGAATTCGGCCTCATCGCGCACGATGATCCGTGTGCGGACCCCGGCCGTGGCGGCTATGGCCGCGGCATCGAAATCGCCGAGCCGGGGCGTGCCGGAAAGCGCCACCAGCGCCACCGAATGCTGGATCGAGAACTTGGCCTCGATCTCGCTGGTGGGGGCCGGGCGATCGCAGAACGTCAGGGCATCGGCATAGGTTTCGACCGTGATCGGCCCGTCGAGCGAGCCCAGCCGCGCCTTCAGTTCGAGCGCCGCATCGATGGCCGGGTGGGCATGGCGGCACGCCGCCCACGGCTTGAAGCTGACATCATGGATGCGCCAGTGATCCGGCAGATCCATCGATCTTGCCGCAGCCGTGGTGGCTGCGTGCAGGCCCTGCGGCCCTTCAAGGATGAATTGCGGCGCGCGCGCGCCGGCCTGTACCGCGCTGGCCGCGTGGAGCCCGGACGCCACGGCGTGGGCCACGTGCCACTGCTTGGCGTCGCCGGGCTCGTGCCGCATCTGCCACAGGCCGCCCGCGACCGATCCGGCAAGGCCCAGGACATGGACCAGTCGCTCCTCGCGCAAGGCGGCATCGCCATCGCCATCGCCATCGGCGAAGGCGGGATCGGTGCAGGCCAGCGCCGTGACGGCGGCGCCGAACATGCCGGCCGTGGCCGTGTTGTGCCAATGGGCATAGTGGTGGGCATCGAAGGTGCTGCCCACCGCGATCATGGCTTCATAGCCGCGGATCGCGGCATCGAGCAGCCGGTCCATCCCGGCTGTGGAGCTGGCCAAGGCGCTGGCCCAGACCACGGGGCCGGGATGCAGGATGGCTGCGCGGTGGACGTCGTCCATCTCCAGCTTGTTGCCCAGCCAGGCGGCCCGCATGGCGCTGCCGCCGGGCATGGCGCGGACGATCGAGCCCGTATCGGACGGGAGCGCCCCGGCCACGCAGCCCAGCCAGTCGAGCAGGTGCAGGCGCGTCCGCGCGCGATCCTGCGCGGCAATGGGCCGGACGAGGTGGCGTGCCAACCGGCGGGTCAGGCTGTCTTGCGTCACGCGTATCTCGCCCCTACGGACAGTTGCCTTGGGTAGCATTCACACCACAGCCAAGACGACCGAAACGGCAGAGCCAATCGATGACTGAAACGAAGCCCAAACCGGCCAGATATCTTGTTCTTGCCGACGAATTGCGCTCGGCAGTGCTGCGTGGTGACTTTGGGGCCAAGAACCCGTTCCCGACGGAATCGGTGCTGTGCAAGCATTACAAGGTCAGTCGGTTCACGGTGCGCGAGGCGCTGCGCAAGCTGACCCAGGAGGGCCTGATCAAGCGCCGGCGTGGATCGGGCACCGTGGTTCAGCCCGCATCGGCGCGCGGCGGCACGCTGCACCAGCCGCTGTCGAACGTCGGCGAAATTCTGCAATATGCCCATGGCACGTCGATTTCGTTCGAGCAGCTTGAGCGGCAGGAAGTCGATCCGGACATCGCCGAGAAGACCGGCATGAATCCGACCGGCGAGTGGTTTGTGTTCCAGGGTGTGCGCCGGGCGGAAGGACGCCAGCGCCCGATCGCGCTGACCTTCGCATGGGTTCACCCCGACCTCGCCGATGCGGTGGCCCGGTTCGAGGATGGCAGCCCGACCCTGTTTGGCCAGATCGAGAAATACGCCAAGCGGACGGTGACCCGCGTGACGCAGGACATCCAGGCCGTGAAGGCGACCAGTGCCGTGGCGGAAGCCCTGGGCCTTGACGACGAGGCGCCGGTCCTGCTGATCCTGCGCTGCTACTTCGACGCCGACGACCAGCTGTTTGAAATCTCGGTCAACTATCACCCGGGCGAACGTTTTACCTATTCGATGCACATCGAAGTGGACTGAACCAGCCGTCATTGCGGCGGCTCGTCGGGCTGGCGCCAGTCCGGCGTATCGGACAGGCGGATGGCAGGAGCCAGCAGATGGGCGCCGCCCACCTCGTCGATCAGCCCGCGGCCGATCACGAAGGGTTGATCGAGCGTCTCGCGGAAATCGAGAACCGGGGCGAAGGCCACGTCCTTGTCGGCGAACCAGGCCACCCATTCATCACGCCCGCGCGCGGCGAAGGTCTGCGCGAGGAAGGCGATCAGCTCGTCCTGCTCGCCAGCAGGGCAATCGGCGATCGGGATGAGGTCGGGCCGGCCCAGCGCGTTCAGCAGGTTTTCGGCGAACTTGGTTTCGCGTCCGCCGAGGACGATATGGCGGCCGTCGGCCGTGCGGTAGACCTGATAGAAGGCCGCGCCGCCCAGCGAGCGTTGCGCCCGTGACACAGGCGGTTCGCCGCCCGCGATAGCACCGCCGGCGATGTGCGCGCACCACGGCAGCAGGCTGTCAAACATGGCAATATCGAGGTAATCGCCCTTGCCGGTCGTCTGGCGGCCGATCAGCGCCATCAGCACGGCCGACAGCCCGGTCAGCCCGGCGGCCATGTCGGCCGAGGGTACGCCGGGGACCACCGGGGTTCCATCGGCTCCGTCGTTCACCGACAGAAAGCCCGCGTGGGCCTGGACCGCTATGTCATGAGCCGGGTGATGCGCCATCTCGCCGGTCTGGCCGAATGCCGAGATCGAGCAATAGACGATTTCCGGATTGCGTTCGGAAACGGCGGCATAGCCGAAGCCCAGCCGATCCATCACGCCGGGGCGAAAGCCTTCGACCAGCACATCGGCCTCGGCGATCAGCTGCCACAGTTGCGTGCGCCCCTCATCGGTCTTGAGGTCCAGCCGGATGCAATGCTTGCCCCGGTTTAGGTTCCGGAACCATACCGATTCCCCGGCTTCCTTCGGCTCCATGGCGCGGGCCGGGTCGCCGGTGGGCGGCTCGACCTTGATAACCTGGGCGCCCTGATCGGCCATCATCATCGTCAGCATGGGGCCGGGCAGGAACAGCGAGAGATCCACCACCCGGATGCCGGAAAGCTTGCCCATCGCGGTTATACCACCTGACTGGACCGCAGCCGGGCGATCGCATCCTCGTCATAGCCGATTTCCTGCAGGATCGCGTCGACATCCGCGCCGAGCAGGGGGGCCGCACGGGTGGGCAGGCGCTTGCCATCCAGCCGGATCGGATTGCCTAGAACCCGCATGCCCGGCAGATCGGGATGGTCGGTGGTCTGAACCATGCCGGTGGCGTGGATGAAGGGGTTGTCCAGTGCCGCATCGAGGCGGTGGACGGGGGCCACCGGCATGTGCCCGCTGAGCAGGTCGAGCCAGTGGCTGGTGGGATGGGCCGAGAAGATCTCGTCCAGTATTCCGGTCAGGACATCGCGATTGGCCAGTCGTTCCGTCGGGGAGACGAACCGGGGATCGGTTGCCAGATCGGCCCGGCCGATGCGTTTGCACAGCACGGTCCAGAACTTGGGCAATTGCGCCATGACGAAGATCCAGCCATCGGCCGAGCGCACCAGCTGGCTGGGCGTGACGGACGGATGAGCCGAGCGCGGGGTGCGTTCGGTCACGTCGCCGGTGTTGAGATACCACACCGCCGGATAGCTGGTCTGGTGCAGGGCCGCGCCGAGCAGGTCGACATCGACATCGCGGCCGAGGCCCGAACGCTGGGCATCGACCAGCGCGGCAAGCAGGCCGATGGACATCATCGTCCCGGTCATGAAATCGACCATCGAAAGCCCGAAGCGGGTGGGCGGCCCATCCGGCTCTCCGGTCAGCTCCATGAAACCGGCTTCAGCCTGCATCAGGTAATCGTAGCCGGGCCAGCGGGCGCGTTCGTTGTCGCGGCCATAGGCGGAAAGATGGGCGCAAACGACGGCCGGGTTCACGGCTTTCAGGGCATCGTAGGTGAGGCCCAGCGCTTCCGGAAGGTCGCCGCGCATGTTGTTGGCGACCGCGTGGGAATTCCTGACGAGGGCGTGGAAGATTTCCTGGCCGTCGTCGGTGCGCAGGTCGAGAGTCAACGAGCGCTTGTTCAGGTTGAACGCCTGAAAATACAGGCTCTCCCCCTTGCGAAGGAAGTGCGGGCCGACGGCGCGCGCCGTATCCCCGCCACCGGTCTTGTCGGTGGCGGGCGGCTCGATCTTGATGACTTCCGCGCCCAGCTGGGCCAGGAACATGGTGGCATAGGGCCCGGCGCCATATTGTTCGGCGGACAGGATGCGGAAACCGGCAAGGGGGAGGTTCTGGGTCATCACACAGGGTTCCGCTTCACCCACTGCTTGGCGATGATCATCCGCTGCATTTCGTTCGTGCCTTCGCCGATGCACATCAGGATGGAGTCACGATAGTAGCGTTCGATCTCGTATTCCTTGGAATAGCCGTAGCCGCCGTGAATCCGCAGGGATTCCTCGCTGTTGCGAACGGCCGCCTCCGAGGCGAAGTATTTGGCCATCCCCGCCTCCATGTCGCAGCGTTCGCCGCGATCATAGGCTTCGGCGGCGTCCATGGTGAGCAAGCGTGCGGCGCGCGCGCGGGTCACCATTTCGCCCAGCTTGAGCTGGATGGCCTGGTGATCGGCGATCGGACGCCCCATGGTTTCGCGGATCTGCGCATATTCGGTGGCGAGGCGCAGGGCCCCTTCCGCGAGGCCAACGCCGCGCGCGGCCACGTTGATCCGCCCGAGCTCCAGCCCGCCGGTTGCCTGGAAGAAGCCGTTGCCTTCCACGCCGCCGATCAGGTTTTCGGCCGGGATGCGATAATTGTCGAAGACCAGTTCGGCGCTGTCGATCGCCTTGTAGCCGAGCTTGTCGAACTTCTTGCCGACCTTGAAGCCCTCGCCCTTGGGGGCGATCATCAGGCTCATGCCCTTGTAGCGGGGCTCGGCCTTCGGATCGGTCTTCACCAGCAGCGCGAAGCAGCTGCCCTGGATGCCGTTGGAAATCCAGGTCTTGGTCCCGTTGATCACATAGTCGTCGCCATCGCGCTGCGCGACCGTGCGGATGGCCTGGAGATCGGTTCCGGCATTGGGTTCGGTGAGGGCCAGACCGCCACGGATTTCGCCGGTGGCGAAACGGGGCAGCCACTTGGCCTTCTGCTCTTCGGTGCCGAAGCGTTCGACCGCGGCCGCCATGATCAGGTGCGAATTGACGATGCCGGTGATCGCCATCCAGTACGACGAGATATAGGCGATGATCTTGGTATAGGTGGTCGCCGGAAGCCCGAGCCCGCCATATTCCCGACCAATGGTGGCGCCGAACAGGCCCAGTTCGGCCATCTGGTGAACCAGCTTTTCAGGCCAGATGTCGCCATGGTCATGCTCCATGACCACCGGGCGGACTTCCTTTTGCACCCAGCGTTCGATCGTGTCGAGGAACGCCTGTTCCTCTTCAGGGTCGATGAGCCTTGGTTCGGACATATCAATCTCCAGTAAAATTCAAGCAGTTCGGTTGGGCGGCGGGCGCTTCCGAGCGAGGCCCCGCGCCAGCCGGGATCAATCGTCGGCCGGACCGAACCCGCGCTTCCAGATCAGCATGGTCCGCTCGAAGGTGCAGACGACGTCGCCATGCTGGTTCTTGCCGATGGTCCGCACGGTGACGATGCCTTGCTCCGGCCGCGAGCTGGACTCGCGCTTTTCGAGCACTTCGCTCTCGGCATAGAGCGTATCGCCCGGAAACATCGGGTGGGTGAGGCGGATGTTGTTCCAGCCGAGGTTGGCCACGGCCTTCTGGCTGCAATCCGAAACGCTCATGCCCACCATCAGCGCGACGGTGAGGGGCGAGCAGACCAGCGGCTTGCCGAACTCGGTCTTCTTGGCGAATTCATAGTCGAAGTGCGCCGGATGCGTGTTCATCGTCAGCAGCGTGAACTGCACGTTGTCTGCATCGGTAATGGTCCGTCCGGGTCGGTGCTCGAAGACGTGGCCCACCACGAAATCCTCGTAATACCGGCCAAAGGTCTCGCGGAAGCGGCCTGGTGAAACTTCGATAACTCCTGCACGCATTTTATTACCCTTTTTATTCTATGTTGTTTGATCGATCTGGCTTGCGGGGATCCCGGCCAAGGCCAGTATTCGACGATATCTGTGCATCACCGGGGCCTCCAGCATGCGGCCGCGGAAGGCGATGGCCCGGCCGCCGCCAGCGGCGAAGGCGTCGAGCGCCTCCTGCGCTTCGGTGATTTCTGCCTCGCTCGGCCGCATGACCGTGCTGATCGCGGCGATCTGGCGCGGATGGATCGCGGCCTTGGCGGTGAAGCCCAGCGCTTTGCTGGCCCGGCATTCCGCTTCCAGCCCGGCCTCGTCGACCAGGTCGATGAAGGGAACGTCGATGGCGGCGATCTGGTTGGTCGCACAGCTCATCACCAGCGCGCTGCGCGCTGCGAGCAGTGGATCCCAGGCGAGTTGCACGCCCAGCTCGGCCGAAAAGTCGCCTCCGCCGAACATCAGGCCGTATACGCCGGGGCAAGCGCCGATCGCATCGGCATGGCGCAAGCCGCGCACCGTTTCGATCAAGGGGATGAGCCGCGGACAATCATCGCCGAGGATCGCCGCCACCTGTTCGGGTTCAGCCGCGGACTGGACCATCGGCAGGAACAGGAATTTCGGGCGAGACTCCGTGGCGGCCAGCGCAAGCAGGTCGGCCAGGCCGGCCCGTGTCGCGAGACCGTTGATTCGCAATGCGAGCCGGGGCGAGGCCAACCGCGCCAGTGCTTCGAGCGCAGTGGCCCGGGCAGAGTCCTTCTCGGCCGGCGGTACCGAATCCTCAAGGTCCAGGCACACCAGATCGGCATCGCTGGCCAGGGCCTTTTCAAGGCGATCCGGGCGATTGGCCGGCACGAACAGAAAGTTGGAAAAGCCTAACACGGCCCTAGATTTGTCCGGACAAGTTTCAAAGTCAATGCTTTTGTGGCGCGCTGCCGGGCGCATCGGGCGCGATCTGGCAGCGCCGGCCCGGCAGCTTGGGAGGCGCGAATCCGCGGTCCCGGTCAGAACGGTTTGATATTGCCGAGGAAAGCGGTGCCCAGCAGCAGTACGTAGACGACCCAGACCCAGATCCGGGTGAGGTCCATCGTGCGACGCAGGGGAATTTCGGTCGCGTCGCTGGAGCCCTCGGCGATCAGGCGGCCCAGTTGCGGTCCGACCGGCTTGAATGCCACGTCGATCATGATTGCCGCGGCAAAGATCAGGCCGAACATCACGGCCTTGCTGGCGAGCCACAGCGGAGCCAGCGGCGCGCCCTTGGCGAGCGAGATGCCGCCCAGAGCCAGATAGAACAGGGTCAGGACAATCTTGAGCACGAATTCGATGCGGTTGTTGCGCCGGGCGCGCGGCGTCTGGTCATGGAAGTGGCTGTCCCACACCAGCCACAGCCAGAAGCCGCCCACCGCCCATGCCGCGGCGACCGCGACGCCAGGCAGATCCCACCAGCCGCCGGCCTTGACCATGGAAAGTGTCAGGGGAACCATCAGGGCCCAGGCAGAGCGCGGCACCATGTCGACGTTCACCAGCAGTTGGAGCAGGGCGAGGCGCTGCGGCAGGGTCCACTTCTCGCGCTTCCGGAAGTGCTGCCCCAGCATGAACACGCCCACGTCTGCGCCAAGCCACAGCACGAACAGCAGCAAATGCGTAAAGACGAGCACCTGGTACAGGCTTACGGACATTTCCGGCATGCGATTATCCCTCGATCTGGCGCGACGGCGGAGGCATTCGAGGCCTTTTTCAACGACCGACGAACCCTCTCTTGCATAAGTCGCCTTGCCGTGCAAACTTGTCCGGACAAATGCGGTATGAGTCAAGGGAGCTCTTACGATGAGGTCAATGTTGCTTCGAAATGTTGCGCTGGCGGCCGTTGCGGTCGCGGTGCCCACGAGCGTTGCTCAGGCGCAGGACAAACCTGCTGGTGCCGCCGCCTCGACCCAGCAGGGTGAGGACGGTTATGGCCTGAGCGAGATTATCGTGACGGCCCAGCGTCGCTCGGAAAGCGTCCAGAACGTGCCGATCGCGATCAGCGCCTTCAGTTCCAACGAGCTGGCAACCCGCGGCGTCAGCAATGCCCTCGAGGTCACCCAGTACGTCCCCAACTTCGTCGGTATCAACAACACCGGCCTGGGTTCGGCCAATGCGTACTACATGCGCGGCCTTGGCAACACCGAGTCGATCCCCACGTTCGACCCGCCGATCGGCACCTACGTCGACGACATCTACCTGGCACGCCAGAACGCCAACAACCTCTCGCTGTTCGACGTCGCGCGCGTCGAGGTTCTGCGCGGCCCACAGGGTACGCTGTTTGGCCGCAATACGACCGGCGGCGCGGTGGCGGTGTTCCTCAAGGATCCCGAGCCGAAGACCGGCGGTTATATCGAGGCCGGCTACGGTTCGTACAACCTGTGGCAGCTCAATGGCTCGCTCAACGTACCGCTGAGCGACCGTTTCGCCGCGAAGATTTCCGGTTACGTCCAGAACAGCGACGGCTACGCCCGCAACACGCTGACCAACGAGCGGCAGAACCAGAACGATGGCTGGGGCGTGCGCCTGGGCCTGCGTGGCGAGCTCTCGGACAAGGCGGTGTGGACCGGCTCCTACATCCACACCTTCGCCGATGGCGCCAACATCGCCAACTTTGATTGCAACCCGGCCAATCCGACCCAGTGCGACGGCCGCTTCGTGTCCACCGGGTTCCTGCGGAACAGCAATTTCGGCGGCAAGATCACGGGCAAGAAGAACGGCTTCGGCCACTTCGTGAAGACCACGATGGACTTCCTCTCGTCGAACCTGAAGCTGGGTGACGAAAACCTGAGCGTCGCCTTCATCACCGGTTACGTCAATACGACCCAGGACTACGCGCTTGACTTCGCCGACGGCCGGTCCCTGCCGTCGATCAACACGCCGATCACTGCGGCGCGTGGGGATCGGCTCGGCGGCTTCACGGTGGCCAACGAAGGCGACTTCAAGCAGTTCTCGCAGGAAATCAAGGTCAACGCCTCGCTCGCCGATGGCTTGGTGAACCTGGTTGGCGGCGTCTACTACTTCAACGAAGACGATTACAGCGACTTTGCCGATCTGTTCGGCAGCTCGGCGATCGTCCTCGCTGACCGGACCATGACCAATTCGACCAAGGCCTATGCGGGCTACCTGCAGGGCGACCTCAACGTCAACGACAAGCTCAAGCTCACCGCTGGCATCCGCTACACGGACGAAACGAAGCGCTTCTCGATCAGCGACAACCGCGCCTCGTGCAACGACGGGACGGTCGAGGCCACCTGCCTGGCCAACGTCAACCTGGCGGTGCCGAACGGCAAGGTGATCCCGCGTAGCCAGAACATCAAGATCTGGACCCCGCGCTTCGCCATCAACTACAAGGCCACCGACGACGTGCTGCTGTTCGCTTCGGCGACCCGCGGCTTCAAGTCGGGCGGCTGGAACGCCCGCGCGACCAGCCCGGCCGAACTGCTGCCGTTCGATGCGGAAAAGGCCTGGAGCTACGAAGTCGGCGTGAAGTCGGAGCTGTTCGACCGGCGCCTGCGCGTCAACCTTGCGGCCTACGTGCTCGACGTGAAGGGCCTGCAGACCCCTTCGGGCTTCGTGCGCGCCAATGGTTCGATCGGCTTCGTGACCCGCAACTTCGCGGATTACCTGAACAAGGGCATCGAACTCGAGATCAACGCCATGCCGACGCGTGGCCTGAACCTGTTCGCCTCGTTCGGCTACCAGGACGACAAGTACAAGATCAAGTCCGGCGGTCCGGCCTTCGACGCCTATGGCGTGCAGTCGGTCAGCGCCCAGCAGGCGGCCTGCCTCACGCAGCTGGCTGCCGGGCTGGTTCCGGGTGGCGACGCCACGGCTTGCGCCCAGGGCATCGTGGCGGCCAATGGCCAGCTGGCTTCCCCGGTGCGTACGCCCGAGTTCAACCTCTCGATCGGCGGCAGCTATGAAGCCGACCTCGGCAAGGGGCTGACGCTGGTTCCGGCGATCAACGCCAACTGGCGCGACAAGAGCGAAGTCGGCACCAGCAACGTCACCTTCTACGACGATCCGGTGACCAGCTCGTCGGGCACCGTCTATGCCAACAACCTGCTCGGCAACGGTCCGCGCATTGCCGGTTCGCTGAGCAAGGCGCGCTGGATCGTCAACAGCACGCTGACCCTGCGCAGCGATGCCGGCTGGTCGGTCTCGATGGAGTGCCGCAACTGCTTCGACGAGGAATCGGTGGAATCGACCCTCGCGAACCTGGAGTACATCAATCCGCCGCGGACCTGGCTGCTCAAGGGCCGGTTCTCGTTCTGATTGCCGAAGCTTGATATGGGGTCGGATCGGGAGGGGCAGTCCCCTCCCGGTCCTCCCGGATTACCACGGACGGGATCGCACAGATGACATCGCTCGCGCAGCATCAAGCCAGTCGTTCCGACGGCGAATTCGCCAACGGCTGGAAGGTCTTGCTGGCGGCAATGGTGGGGGTGACCTGCGGCGCGTCGCCCATTCCGTTCAACCTGATCGGGTTCACCGTCGAGCCGCTGAGCGCGGAATTCGGCTGGAACCGCACCGAGATCATTCTCCCGGCCACCATCTACGGCCTGATCGCCAGCCTGATGGCCCCGGTGTTCGGCTGGCTTTCGGATCGCTACGGCGTGCGAACGGTGGCGCTGTGGTCGGTGTTTGCCTTTGCGGTGGCGCTGGCCGCCGTGGCCCTGACGCCGACTGCGAATACCGCGTCGACCCTCTACATCTACTATGGCCTGTGGGCCGTCATCGGGCTCGTCGGCATCGGCTCGACCCCGGTCACCTGGAGCCGGGCCATCAACCTGTGGTTCGTTCGCCATCGCGGCCTTGCGCTCGGCATCCTGCTCATGGGCACCAGCGTCGCGGCGCTGTTCGTCCCCAAGCTGGGGGTCTGGGCGATGGGGCGGTTCGGCTGGCGCGTGATGTTCGCGCTCATGGCCCTGCTGCCCTTGCTGGTGGCCCTCCCGCTGGCTTGGCGCTACTTCCGCGAACCCCGTCCGGAGGAGCGGCCCGAGGCGCTGGTCACCAGCGACGGCCGCCTTGTCGGCCGGACCCTGCGCGACGCGATGCGCGGCTATCGCTTCTACATCATGTGGATTTCGATCAGCATCGTCGCCGGGTGCTATTCCGGCGCCTTCGTCAACATGCCCGCGATCCTCAAGGACGCCGGCATCAGCGCCCAGTCGGCCGCGAGCATCATGGGCGTGCTGGGCATCGGCATTTTCGCCGGCCGCATGATCACCGGCGCGCTGCTCGACCGGTTCTGGCAGGGCTTCGTCGCCTTCCCGCTGCTGTGCCTGCCCGCGCTGACCTGCGCCATCCTGATGGGCGGACACGTGAGCTTGGCAATGGCCGGGGTCGCGGCCTTCTTCCTGGGCTTTGCCGCCGGCGCCGAGGCCGACCTAATCGCCTACCTCGCCGGCCGCTATTACGGCATGGCTCACTACGGCAAGATCTACGGCATGCTCTACATGCCGTTCGGCATCGCCTCGGCCTTCTCGTCGATCGTCTACGCCTATGTCCGCGACGTGACCGGATCCTACGATGCGATCCTCCTGGTGGCGATGATCGGCTTCGTGGGCGGCGGTGCCCTCCTGCTCACGCTCGGCCGCTACCCGGAGTCGTTCGATGACGAGGACCCCGAGCCGTTCGCGGCCGCCCCCCAACCGCTTCCCTGATGTTTTCGAGGATTTGAAATGGCCACCCTTGCTGAACCCGATCTGATCCAGGCCCTTGCCGCCGGTGGCGCCCGCGTGGCGACCGACGCGGCCACGCTGGATCTGTTCGCGCACGACATCTACGATCGCGGGGCCGACCTGGCGGCCGTCGTCCATCCGACCGACACCGCCTCGCTGGCGGCCGCGGTCAAGGCCGCGACCGATCGGGGCCTGGTCGTGGTGCCGCGCGGCGGCGGCATGAGCTATACCGGCGGCTACACGCCATCCCGGCCCGGCGCGGTGCTGTTCGACACGGCGACGATGAACCGCATCCTCGACATCAACGAAACCGACATGACCGTGACGGTCGAGGCCGGGTGCACCTGGGCGGCGCTGTATGAGGCGCTGCGCCCGCGCGGCCTGCGCACGCCGTTCTGGGGCACGCTTTCGGGCATTCATGCCACGGTTGGCGGCGGGATGAGCCAGAACGGCATCTTCTGGGGCACCGGGCGCCATGGCACGGCCGTCCAGAGCTGCGTCGCGCTGGAAGTGGTTCTCGCGGACGGCACGGTGATGAAGACCGGCAGCAGCCACGCGCGCCCCTATGGCCCGGACCTGACCGGCATTTTCCTTGCGGATACCGGCGCGCTGGGGATCAAAGCGACGATCACCATGCGGATGGTGCCCGAAGCCCGCTGCCATGGCTATGCCAGCTTCACCTTCACGGATGCCGCCAGCTACCTTGGCGCGATGAGCGAGATCGAACGGTCGGGCGTCTCGACGGAATGCTTCGGCTTCGATCCGCGCCTGAACGCCATCCGCATGCAGCGCGACAGCCTGTCCACCGATGCCAAGCAGCTGGTTGGCATGATGAAGAAGCAGGGCTCGGTCCTGAAGGCCCTGAAGGAGGGCGTGAAGGTCGTCACGGCAGGCCGCAACTTCATGGGGGATGCAACGTTCTCCATGCACGTGATGGCCGAAGCGGGCATCCAGCAGGCAGCCGATGCGGATATCGCCGTTGCTCGCGCGATCGTGGCCCGCCACGGCGGAACCGAGGTGGAAAATACCGTGCCCAAGATCGTGCGCGCCAATCCGTTCGGGCCGCTGAACATGATGCTGGGCTCGCAGGGCGAGCGCTGGGCTCCGATCCACGGGCTGGTTTCGCACAGCAAGGCCCAGGCCTGCTTCGCGGCCCTGGAAGACCTGTTCGCCAGCTACGCCGAAACGATGGAGCGGCTCGACATCCACCCCGGCACGCTGATGGCCGCCGTTGGCGGGGCCGGCGTGGTGATCGAGCCGTGCCTCTACTGGCGCGATGCCCGCAATCCGCTGATCGACCGGACGGTGGAGCCGGGGCACCTGAAGAAGCTCCAGGTTTTCCCGCACGATCCGGAAATCTGGGCTGCGGTGCAGGAGATCAAGCAGGCGATCGTCGACCTGTTCCTGGCCCATCAGGCGGTGCACTTCCAGATCGGGCGCACCTATCGCTATCGTGAAAGCCTGGACCCGGCAGCCGATGCGTTGCTCGTGGCGCTCAAGTCGGCGCTCGATCCGCGCGGGCTGATGAACCCCGGCTCGCTTGGGCTCTAGGGGGCGGTCATGGAAGTCGTGCGCAGACAGTTTCTGGCGGGGGCGGCTTCCACGATGATGATCGATCGCGTGGCGGCGGCGCCGGTTGGCAAGGGAAATGGGCAGAAAATGGCAGACGTGAAAACATATGCGGCGGTGGCGATGCAGCTGGCCGCCCGGTCTGTTGAACGGGCGGCCGACAAGGCCGCCGCCCGCAAGCAGATGATGGAAACCATCGCCTCGATGGAGCCGAAGATCCGGTCGGCCGGCATCTTCGTCCAGCAATATGCCGGAACTCCAACGAAGCTGGCGGTGCTGCCGGAATATGTGCTGACCAGCTATCCCGGCCGGATTTCCATTCCGGATTTCGCCGATATCGCCGCGCTGGAAGTGGATGGCCCCGAATACGAGGCGATGGGTGCCATGGCCCAGCGCCTCGGCATGTTCATTGCCGGCAATGCCTATGAGGTGGACCGGCATTTCCCCGGCCTCTATTTCCAGACCAGTTTCGTGCTGGCGCCATCGGGCGATGTCGTGCTGCGCTATCGCCGGCTCAATTCCATGTTCGCGCCGACCCCGCACGACGTATGGTCAAAATACCTCGACATCTATGGCCTCGACGGCGTGTTCCCGGTGGCGCGTACGGAAATCGGCAACCTGGCGGCGATCGCGTCGGAAGAGATTCTCTATCCCGAGATCGCCCGCGCCATGGCGCTGCGCGGGGCAGAGGTCTTCGTCCACAGTTCCTCGGAGATCGGCTCGCCGATCGATACGCCCAAGGCCATCGCCAAGCGTGCCCGGGCCCAGGAGAACATGGCCTACGTCGTCTCTGCCAATACGGCGGGAATCGAATTGTCGAGCCTGCCGGTGGGGGCGGGCGACGGCAACAGCATGGTGGTGGACTACAAGGGCAGGGTTCTGGCGGAGTCCAATTCCCGCGAAACCTTCACGGCCTTCGCCGAGATCGACCTTGCCGCGCTGCGCGCGACGCGCCGCAAGCCGGCCATGACCAACTTCCTGGCGCGCCAGCGCCTGGAACTGTTCGCGGCTGTCTACGCCGGGAAATCACCGCAGCCAGCCGATAGTTTGATTCAGGACAATGAAGTAATAATCCCGAATAGAGATTTCTTTAAGAGGATTCAGGAAGAATCCATTGAGCGAATGATAAAGGATGGAGTGATATGAGTAAGTCATCAGGGGTGCATGTTCCTCCATATCGTGCGGTAACAAAGCACGATATGTTTCCATCCGCCACACTGGATGAGGCGGCTCGTTTCGATTTCATTACTCATATGAACAAATTTCTTGCATCTTCATTGGGTGCGGGAAACAAGATTGCCTATGAGGCGCGGGTCTTGCCGGCGTTCCGCAAGGAGCACGGGCGTGATCCCAAGGACCGGTTCGAGATCCGCCATGCGATGAACCGCGATCCCTTCCACCAGCTGTGGTCGGCCTCCAAGCGCAACACGATGGAAATGCGCCAGCAGAACGGCCGCGCGATCGCGTTGCGCCAGCTGGACGAACTCGATGCGCGCGCCAATGCCCTGAATGCCGGCAAGGCCACCTTGCAGCTCGATCCCACGGTCGAGGTGCCGCGTTATCAGTCGGCGGTGGACATTCACTGCATGCCGGGCTGCTATCACGGCGAGGAGCGTCCGGGCGACGTTTCGGCCGGCGCCAACTACGATAGCGGCCTGTTCGCGACCACGGCCGGTGCGCTGGGCGGCCTGTCGGACGGCGGCGGGCAGGCGGTGGTGCAGTGGCTGCGCGCCAACTATCCCAACTGGAAGCCGCGCCGCGTGCTCGATATCGGCTGCACCATCGGCCACAATGTCGTGCCGCTGGCCCTGGCCTATCCGGAGGCGGAATTCATCGCGATCGACACGGCCGCCGCTTCGCTGCGCTATGGCCATGCGCGTGCCCAGGCCCTTGGGGCCATGAACATCACCTTCATCCAGCACAATGGCGAAGATCTGTCGCGCTGGGGGGATGGTTGTTTCGACTGGGTGCAGACCACGATGTTCCTGCACGAGTTGAGTGGCAAGGCCCTGCCGCAGATCATCCGGGAAGGCTTCCGCGTGCTGGCGCCGCACGGTCTGATGCTGCACGTGGAACAGCCGCAATATACGCTGGACATGCCGCTTTACGAGCAGTTCATCCGCGATTGGGATGCGTTCAACAACAATGAGCCGTTCTGGTCGGCCATGCACGGAATGGACCTGAAGCAGCAGATGGTGAGCGCCGGCTTCGCGCCGGAAGAGCTGTTCGTCGCCGCGGTCAAGGCCGTGGCCGATCGGACGATCTTCCCCGAAGCGGCAACCGATGAAACCGAAGATCATGGCCGCGCCGCTGCATGGCACGCCTATGGCGCCTGGAAGGGAGGCGAACCGAAATGACGGAAACCACGCTCGATTGGATGGCCCTGGCCAACCGCAAGCCCAAGGGCAAGCGCCCGTCCTATTTTGCCGATCCGCAGAATGAGGAGCTTTACTCGATCCTGCTGTCGCTGGTGGGCGAGGTTTCGGTGATGCGCCAGCGGCTGGACACGGTGGAGCGCCTGCTCGAGGCCAAGGGCTCGATCTCGCGCGCCGACATCGAAGCCTATGTTCCCGCCGGCGATGCCGCGGCGGAGCGCAGCGACATGATCCGCGAGTATATCTTGCGGGTCATGCGCGGGCCGATGCAGGCGATCCAGGCCATGACTGAAAGCGCACCGCCGATCGATACCGTCGTCGATGAGCTGATCAACAGCTGAGATCGCAACCTTGGGGATGCTCTCCGCGCCCGATCGCAGTATGGCGGTCGGGCGCGGTTACGTGTCGGATGCATCGCTCCGCGTGGCCGATCTGCCCCTTGATGCCGGTTCCCGATTACCCCCTTGTCCCCATCTCGGGTTTGTGCCCGAATTCGCCGGAAAGCCAGAAGCCGATACCATGGAATTCACCGCCGCCACTGCCGATCAGATTCTCGCGATCCGGGTTAACGCCGGGCTTGCCGAGCTTGCTGCCGATCCGCGCTTCGCCGCTGCCAGCCCGGACATGGTCGAGGCCATCGTCGAGGGCATCGGCGCCTTCGCGGCCGGGGAGTGGGCGCCCCTGAACCGCAAGGGAGACGTTGAGGGCGCGGTACTGGCGGATGGCCGGGTGAACCTGCCCGATGGGTTCGCGCAGGCCTATCGCGCCTATGTGGAGCAAGGCTGGAACGCGATTGCCGGCGACCCGCGCTTTGGCGGGCAGGGCCTGCCCTTTACCCTGGCGGCCAACGTGCTGGAGAACCTCGGCACGGCCAACATGGCCTTCGGCCTGCTGCCGATGCTGACCGTCGGCGCGATCGAGGCGATCACGCATCATGGCAGCCCGGCCCAGCAGGATCTGTTCCTGCCGCGCCTGATCAGCGGCGAATGGTCGGGCACGATGAACCTCACCGAACCGCAGGCCGGTTCTGACGTGGGCGCCCTGCGCGCCACGGCCACGCCGATCACGCAGGGCGAACGTGCCGGGCGCTATCGGATCAAGGGCACCAAGATCTTCATCACCTGGGGCGAACACGATCTGGCCGGCAATATCGTCCACCTCGTGCTCGCGCGCACGCCGGGCGCGCCGGCGGGCAGCCGGGGCATCAGCCTGTTCATCGTGCCCAAGTATCACGTGGCGGCCGATGGCAGCCTCGGCGCGCGCAACGATCTGCGGGTGGTGAGCCTTGAGCACAAGCTGGGCATCATGGCCTCGCCCACCTGCGTGATGAGTTTCGGCGATAACGACGAATGCATCGGTGAACTGATCGGCCGCGAGAACGAAGGCCTGAAGTGCATGTTCACGATGATGAACTCGGCCCGGATCAATGTCGGCAGCCAGGGGGTTCAGATTGCCGAGCGGGCGCTCCAGCAGGCGCAGCATTATGCGCGCGAACGCATCCAGTCGGCCCGCGCCGGCTCGCCGTCGCGCGAACCCGTGGCGATCGTTGAGCATCCCGACGTGCGGCGCATGCTGTTGCGCATGCGCGCCCTCACCGAAGGCGCGCGGGCGCTGCTCTATTACACAGCCGGCATGGTCGATCGGGCCGCGCTCGGCTACCGGGATGCGCAGGTGCGCGCTGATTGCCTGGTGCCGATGATCAAGGCCTGGGGCACCGATATCGGCTGCGAAGTGGCCAGCCTTGGCGTGCAGATTCATGGCGGCATGGGCTTCATCGAGGAAACGGGCGCGGCCCAGCACTACCGCGATGCGCGGATCGCCCCGATCTACGAAGGCACCAATGGCATCCAGGCCGCCGATCTCGTGACGCGCAAGCTGGGTTACGAGAATGGCGCGGTCCTGACGGCGCTGCTGGCCGACGTTGCCGCCGAGGCCGGGGAGGGGACGCCGCTGGCAGACCTTGCGCAGGATTGCATCGCCATCGCCCGGTGGATGTCCGCCGAGGCCAGCCTGGATGACAAGCTGGCCGGCAGTGTGCCGTTCTGCACCATGTGCGCGGTTGCGGTGGCGGGGTGGCAACTGCTGCGCCAGGCCCGCGCCGCCGCCAGCGCAGGGGGCGCCCTGGCCCGGACGAAACCGGTCATCACGCGCTACTTCATCGAGCACATCGTTCCGGAAACGCGGGGCCTCAAGGCGGCGGCCATGGCCGGTGCTGGCCTGCTCTATGCGCTCGATGCCATGAGCCTGACCGACTGAGCTTCGCGGCCTGGTCTGGGGCGTGCGGTTGATCGCGAGGGCGAGGTTCTTGAGAGCGGGGTTCTCCCCTCATGGTTGAGGACGGACCGGGCGTGAGCCGGACAGGGGAACCGCGTCTCATCGAGGCATTCGTCCCGCGGGCGGGCATTGAAGCTTTGGGCCAAGCCGTTCGGCATTGGCTTGCCGCGCATCCCGAGCAGGCAGGGCCATTCCGACTCCGGCGGCCCGGAGCATGGCGTTGGATCAGGCGGCGAACGCCCGCATGATCTGTTCCAGCATCCGCTTCTGCACCGCCAGATTATCGGCTGACAGGGCACTGGCCCCGGTCAATCGCGTCACCAGCGGTTCCGCCCAGAAATAGCCGCAGCACAGGTTGAACAAGGCGATCTGGCGCAGCATGAGCGCGGTGTCATCGCCTTCCAGATCGCTTGCCTCGTTCACCCGCCGGCCATGATCCAGCAGATGATCCAGCCATTCCCGGGCGATCAGCGCGCCGGCATCGGCGACCGAGTGCATCGATTGCATGAGCAGGGCCGCAATATTGGGATGGCGGGCCAGCAGGTCGGTCATCCGGGCCGGCAGATCGATCATGTCGGCCGGCGGAATCCGCGCGCCGAGCAGGCTGCCCATCAGTTCGACGAGCGGCTGCAAGCCCCGATCGAGCACGGCGCGATACAGATCCTCCTTGCTCGCGAAATGGTTGTAGAGGCCGGGTTGGTGGATTCCCGCAAGCGCCGCGATGTCGCGCAGCGAGGCGCCTTCATAGCCTTTCCGGGCGAACAGCACTTCGGCCGCGTCCAGAATGCGCTGCGCCGTGCGTTCGCCTTTCGTTGCGCCCTTCATCGTGCCTGCAATCTCGTCCGTTCCGGGGGCGGGGATAGCGGATAGCCCTGAAAAGACTAGGCGTGTCGAAAACCTCTTGTACATAAATTATCGACCGATAATTTATGTACAAGAGGAGCGAGGATAACACCATGACATGCGGGATCGAGGATCTGGTCAGCGCCGATGCGACGCTCGTCAGTCGCCGGGCTTTTACCGATGAAGCCGTTTATAAGCTTGAGAAGGAACGTATTTTCGGCCGGGCCTGGTTGTATCTGGCGCACGAGAGCGAATTGAAGGCGAGCGGCGATTTTGTTACCACCTACATGGGGGAAACGCCGGTCATCGTCGCGCGCGGCCCGGATGGGCGGATCAACGCCAGCGTCAACAGCTGCACGCATCGCGGCGTGGCCGTCTGCCATGTCGAGCGCGGCCATGCGTCGCGCTTCATCTGCCCCTATCACAACTGGACCTTTGGCATGGACGGGCGA
The DNA here is from genome assembly GCA_029550345.1 of Pseudomonadota bacterium. GTDB lineage: Bacteria > Pseudomonadota > Alphaproteobacteria > Sphingomonadales > Sphingomonadaceae > Novosphingobium. Next base: position 50,836 of record JAKPHK010000011.1, on the reverse strand, counting down.
CTGCTCGCCATTCCCCAGCAGGGCAAGATCGAACGCCCGGTCGACAAGGCCCGTCTGGGCCTGCGGCAGGTGCCGCGCGTCGAAAGCTATGCGGGCCTGATTTTCGGGAGCTTTGACCCGGATGTTGCGCCGCTCGAACAGTATCTCGGCAATATGCGCTTCTATCTCGACAATTATTTCGCCCGTTTCGCCGATGGCGTCGAGGTGGTCGGCGCGCCGCACAAATGGCGGCTCGCGGCGAACTGGAAGCTGCCCGTCGAGAACCAGCTGGGCGATGTCGGGCACGGACCGTTCCTGCATGGCGCGGTATTGGGCGGCAGCGACGCGATTGCCGAAATCGAGGCTTACGGCTTCAACATGGTGCCCGAACCGGGGCATGGCGCGGCGATCCGCCTGCTGCCGCCCGAGACGCCGCTGGCCAGCCGCATGTGGGGCAGCGAAAACGGTTCTGCCTCGGCCTTTTCGGCCGAGACGCAGGCCTTCCTGCTCGATACCCAGCGGCAGATGGAGGACCGGCTTGGCTCGGTTCATGCCCGGATCAAGGGGCTGACATACGGCGTCTATCCCAATTTCTCGTTCCTGTGGGCCAATTCGACGATCCGGGTGAGCCACCCGCGCGGGCCGGGGAAGGTTGAATATTGGTCCTGGTGGGTGGTGCCGGCCGGCGCGCCGGAGAGCGTGAAGCGCGAGTTGCAGGGCGTCTATAACGGTTTCTTCGGCCCCGGCGGGCTGCTGGAGCAGGAGGATTCAGACGCCTGGGCCCAGCAATATGCCGGCAGCGCGATCGATTACATGGACGACCACCCCTATTATTACGGCCTCGGCGCCGGCGAGGAGGAGGTCCACCCGTTGCTGCCGGGAGTGGCGGGCAGCTGTTACAATGAACACTATGCGCGCCAATTTTACCTGCGCTGGCAGCGCGATATCGCTGAAGGAGCGGCCCGGTGAACAGCGGAGGATCGCGCATGGAGCAGCAGCACGCCATCGAGCAATTCTATTATCGCGAAGCGCGAATGCTGGACGACCGGCGTTTTCTCGCCTGGCTGGAGTTGCTGACCGAAGATGTCCGCTATGTCATCCCCACGCGGCATATCAGGCTCGGCCATCTCCCGGCGCGTGGAGGCGATGAATTCCATTTGGTGGAGCGGGAACTGGGCGGTGCGGAGGAAGCGGCCTTGCGCGAGGATCGCCTGCCGCTGCTGACGATCCGCGCCAAGCGGGCGCTCGCCCCCAATGCGTGGGCTGAAAACCCGCCGGCGCGCACGCGTCGCTTCATCACCAATGTCGAGATCGAGGACGATGATGCGTGCGCCGGGGAAGTGCGGGTGTTGAGCAATTTCATGCTCAGCTACAGCCGCCATGGCGCCGACAATCATCTTTACAGCGGGCAGCGGCAGGATCGGCTACGGCGAAGCGAGGACGGTTTTCGCATCGCCGAACGACGCATCGTGCTCGACTGGAACGTCGTCACCGCGCCAACGCTGGCCCTGTTCTTCTGATACGGCTCCGCCACAGCAAAGGTACGGGCCGGTGACAGGGGGGCGATGAAGGGCAGGGAGGGGCGATGCCCCGCCCGCGCAAACCCGCCCCTCTGTTCCGGCATTTGTCACCCGTCGCCTGAGGTGATCCGCCTGGCGGGCCGCGGGAGCGGGCGAAGCGTCACCGCGATCCCGGGTTGCAGACGTTGACGATCGTGAGCTTGCGTTCGCGTCCGTCGCGGTCGGGCCAAAGGATCGACTGCCCGGCGCGCAGGCCGATCAAACCTGCGCCGACCGGCGTGAGAATGGAAACCCGCCCGGCCGCGATATCGGCATCCCGCGGATAGACGAGCTCGATCGTCCGGTCGGTGCCGCTGGCTTCGTCAAGGAACTCCACCGTCGCGTGCATGGTCACGACGCCAGCCGGGAGCTTGGCCGCATCATGGATGGTGGCGCGCGCGATTTCGTTGAGCAATTGCCGGCTGACCTCCGGATTCCGCGCGCTTGTGCGCAAGGCGAGATCAGTCAGTGTGTCGGCCTCGGCGTCGATCATATGGATCGGCGGCCGGCGGGTGGACCGGTTCGTGGTCATGAGAATGGCATCCGGAGGTTTGGATCGCGCAACCGCGATCAGGTCGCGGCGGGGAAGGAATTATCGCCCCGAGTCCGGAGCGCAACACCCCGAATCCCGGGGCTAGTTGCCCGCGAGAAGTTGGCCTGCGTGGACGCGAAAACGCGGCATGATGGGCTGCATCTGCATCGTGCCAAGATGCGAGGAGCGTTACGGAAAGTCAATTCCTTCCGCCTGCAGCACCGCCGTGTCCGTCGGTGCATTCTGCGCTCGCCAGTCGCCCGGATTCATTTTCGTCCAACCCACGAAGGCTCGGCGGAAAGTCGCCGCATCCGCGTATTGCAGGCGCGAGGCGATCTCCCGCACGGTGAGGTCGGTTCCCGCCAGCATCGTCAGTGCCAGTTCGCGGCGGCATTGGGTGCGCAGCGCCACGAGTGACGAATCCTCGCGGGCCAGGCGACGACGCAGGGTGGCCGGGGTGAAGCCAAACATCTGCGCGATTGTCTGGATGTCCGGAATGCCCTCTTCCATCGATAGCGATGCGCGCATCGCGCTTACCACGCGGCTCGACAAGGTTTCGGTGCCATAGTCCGGCGGCAGGAGGTCGAAGGGAAACAGCGCGAACAGATCATCGATCTCGGATGGTTTCCGCGCGATCGGCCAGTTCAGGTGGCGTTCCGCGAAGGAAAAGCTGTCCTGTGGCTGGTGGAAGCGGGGCTGGATGCTGAACAGATCGTGGAGCCCCGTTTCCGCGAAGGTTTCGGGAAAGGCCAGGGTCACGTCGATCAAGGGCATCTCCTCGCCGATCACCCAGCCCAGGATGCGGTGGTATGAGGCTAGGGAGAACAGCGAGATCAGGAACTCCGCCACGCTCTTTTCGCGCGTCCGCCGGTCGAGCGTGAACGTCACGACGTTGCCATCGATGGTGACGGTCCATTGCGCGGAACGCTCACCCAGCATGGCATAGAAGTCGGTCATGATGCCCACGGCCTGACGCAGGGTGGAACAGCCCAGCATCGCCAGCAGCAATATGCGGTGATTGCGCACGGGGAAGGGCTGCAACCCATTCTTGCGGCAATTCTCGTGGTGCATCGCGAGCACGCAATCCGATGCCAGCTGCGCGAAGGCCGCGCGCGGGATCAGCGTGGCGCGGCCTTCGCGCGCGGCCCGTTCGAGCAGGCCCAGCCCCGACCGCTTGAGGACACCCCGAATGTCTCCGCCGATTTCGGCCAGGGTATCGAGCAGGACGACCATTCCCGAAGCGGGAACAAATCGCAGCGAGGTTGAAGCGGGGGGGCGCACGTTCGTAGCCTCCGGGGGACGCAAGGATGCAACATTAGCATGCCTGCACCAGAATACCCCCTATTTTGCGCCAGAATGCCTCCATTGCCCAGGCGGCTCGCGCCTATGTCCGGCCCCAGACAAAAAAGAGGGGATTGCAGTGGCAAAACGAATTTTGGGCCCGGTGATAGGGGCGGCTTGCCTGGTTTCGGGCCAGGCCTATGCGCAAGCGGCGGCCGAGCCGTCGACGGGGCTGGAGGAGATCATCGTCACCGCCCAGAAGCGCCGGGAAAACCTTCAGGAAACGCCGCTGGCCGTCAGCGCGCTGACTGCCGAAACGATCGAACGGCGCGGGATCACGGATGTGTCGTCGCTCACCGCGGCGGCGCCCAATCTTACCGTGACCACGACGGGCGCCTCCACCTCCAATATCGCCCTGTTCATCCGCGGCATCGGCGAATCCGAAACGATCCTGACGGTGGACTCGCCCGTGGGCCTCTATGTCGACGGGATCGTGCTCGGCCGCAGCTCGGGCGCGGTGTTCGACCTTGTCGATCTTGAGCGTGTCGAAGTGCTGCGCGGGCCGCAGGGAACGCTCTATGGCCGCAACACCACCGGCGGCGCGGTGAACCTGATCTCCAAGCGGCCCGCCGATGAGTTCGGCGCCGATTTCCTGGCCAGCTACGGCAACCTCGATGCGGTGCAGCTCAAGGGCAGCATCGATACCGGCCAGTGGGGCAACAGCGGCATCAGCGCGCGCCTGACCTATCTGCACAAGGAGCGCAGCGGTTATGCCGACAATGTCCTCGCGCCCGATGCGCGCGACCCCGGAGCCTACAACGTCGATGCCTTCCGCGTGGCGCTGCGCTACGACAAGGGCGGGGCCGTGCGGCTGAACTATGCCTATGACTTCAACGACCGGCACAGCGTTGCCAATCCTTCGCAACTCGCCGTGGCCCGCCCCGACATCCTCGCCTATGCCGGTGCCTCTGCCGCGCTGGGCGGCGCTCCGTTGCAGTTGTCGCGCGATCGCCTGAACACGCTGCGGCTCGATGCCGACGGGCCGATCCTCGATCGCGTCACCGGGCATGCGCTCACCGCCGAGGTCGATCTGGGGCGCAATCTCACGCTCCGCTCGCTCACCGGCTATCGCCAGTGGACCAACCGCGTGGTCAACGATCAGGACGGCAATGGCGGCCTGGTGGGCTTCGTGGTCGATCCGGCGCTGTTCACCGATGGATCGTTCATCCCGCTCGGGGTCCAGCCGATCAGCCTGTTCAACCTGACGTTCGAGCGCGGCCAGCGCCAGTGGACCCAGGAACTGAACCTGCTCGGCAAGATCGGCGACAAGGTCGATTTCGTTCTGGGTGGCTTCTATTTCCATGAAACGGCCCACGAGCAGAACCCGACTTACCTGACCTACATCCTGCCCTCCGCCGATCCGATCGAGGCGGCGCCGGGGGTGTTCGTGAACTCCTACGGGGTGAATCTCGCCAGCAACTTCGACTATCGCTTCAAGTCGCAGTCCAAGGCCTTGTTCGGGCAGGCCACGGTCCGCCTGAACGACCGGCTGAGTGCCACCGGCGGCCTGCGCTACACCTGGGACGACCGGCACCTGCGCCAGAAGGAGCCTTATGTCCGCGATCTCGATCGTTCGTTCGGGAAGCTCAACTGGGCGGCCACGCTCGACTACCGCTGGAACGACGATCTCATGACCTATGCGCGCGTTGCCACCGGCTACAAGGCCGGCGGCTTCAACGCCCGCTCGCAGAACGAGGGCTTCCAGCCGGAGAACCTGACCTCCTACGAGATCGGCCTCAAGGGCGAATGGTTCGATCGCCACCTGCGGCTCAACCTGACGGCGTTCCATGCCGATCACCGCGATGTGCAGGTTGGCCAGTTCCTGGCGGGATCGGGCGGCTCGGCGGGGATCACCGTCAATGCGGGCAAGGCCGAATACAACGGCGTCGAGGCAGAGTGGACCGCGCTGCTGGGCGAGCATCTGACGATCAACGGCAATTTCGGCTACGTCGATCGCAAGTACAAGAGCTTCATTATCCGCGATCCCGCCACCGATGAGCTGGTCGATATCGCGAAGACGGCCCGGTTCATCTATTCGGCCGGAACCACGGCCAATGTCGGCGCGGAATACCGCTTCGGCAGTGTGGGGATCGGCAACCTGTCGGCCCGGCTGGACTATTCCTATCGCAGCCGGACCTATTTCCATTCGACCACGACCCTCAATCCGTTCAACGAAGTCCTCTCGGACGGGCCGGTTGGTCTCCTCGATGCCCGGGTTACGCTGGCCGACATGCAGCTGGGCGGCGGGAAGGCGCAATTGTCCGGCTGGGTCCGCAACCTCACCAACGAGGACTATCTGCTGGGCGCGGTCGATTTCGGATCGTTGGGGTTCGGGACGGTCGGATATGCCCAGCCGCGCACCTATGGCATCGATCTGCGCGTGGGGTTCTGATCATGGCGAAGCAGTTCGAGCATCTCCTGTCTGCCGGCCGCATCGGGCCGATGACCTTGCGCAATCGCATGCTGCTTACGGCCATGGGGACTGGGCTTGCCGAGGACGACGGCACCTGCGGCCCCCGCTCGCTGGCGTTCAACCGGCGGCAGGCCGAAGGCGGGGTCGGTCTGGTCACGCTGGGCGTGGTTGGCGTCGGATGGCCGATCGGCAGCAACATGAAGGGCCAGCCGGCCCTTTCGGAGGACCGGCACATCGCCGGGATCGCCGAAACGGCGCGGGCCGTTCAGCAGCACGGGGCGCGCTTTGCCGTCCAGCTCCATTTCGGCGGGCTCGTCGGGATGGAGGACATGCTGGCCGGTCGCCCGGCCTGGACGCCATCGCTCCCGGTGCCCGTCGATGGCGACATGTTGGAGGGGTTTCTGGAGGAAGAGGCCGCGGTTGCCCCATTCTTCCAGCTGCGCGATGTCCACTACAAGGTGATGACGCGGGCCGATATCGCGGATCTGGTCGAAATGTTCCGGGCCGCGGCCGCTCGCGCCCGGCGCGCCGGGGTGGACGGGATCGAGATCCACGCCGGACACGGCTATATCATCTCGTCGTTCCTTTCGCCTGCCACCAACCGGCGCGACGATGAATACGGCGGCAGCGTCGCCAACCGCGCGCGGTTGCTGGTGGAGATCATCGCGGCCGTGCGCGACGGAGCCGGACCCGATGTCGCGGTGTGGTGCAAGATCGACACCGAGGAATACGAACGCGCGGGCGGCATCCGCCTCGAGCACGCCCTCGAAACCGCCCGGCTGGCCGAGGCGGCGGGGGCGCACGCGATCACCGTCACGGCCAACCACGAGCCCGCGCGGGGCACGCTGCACTCTGCCTCGCACACCCCGCAAACCCCCGGTTTGAACCTGCCCAAGGCCGCCGCGATCAAGGCGGCGGTCTCGATCCCGGTAATCTTTTCGGGCCGGATCGAACCTGAACTGGCCGATGCGGTCATCGGTCGGGGCGAGGGCGATTTCCTGGGCATGGGGCGCAAGCTGCTGGCCGATCCGTCGCTCCCGGCGAAGATCGGCAGGGGCGAGCCGGGCGCGATCCTGCCGTGCATCTATTGCTACACCTGCATCAGCGCGATTTACTACGGCGGCTCGGTGCGGTGCGCGGTGAACCCGGAAACCGCCTTCGAAGGGGAGGACTGGCTGGCCCCGGCGGCCGAAAAGCGCCACATCGCCGTCGTCGGCGGCGGGCCGGCCGGGATGGAAACCGCGCGCCGGCTGGCCCTGCGCGGACACCGCGTGACGCTGATCGAACGCAGCCGGGTGCTGGGCGGCACCCTGCGCTTCGCCGCCATCGCCTATGAACCCAACGAGCGGCTGCTGGACTGGCTTGTCCGCGAAATCGGGCAATCGGATGTCGATGTCCGACTGGGCGAGGAAGCCAGCCCGGAACTGCTCCAGTCCATCGGCGCCGACGCGGTGGTCGTGGCAACCGGCGCCCGCCGGGATCTCTACGGCGTGCCCGGCGACGATCTGGCGCATGTCCTCAATGGCGATGATCTGCGGCGCCTGATGCTGGGCGAAAAGGCCCTGCCCGGACGGACGAAGCTGGGCAGGGCGGACCGTGCGCTTGCCAAGGCGGGGGCCATGACTGGCGCCACGAGCCAACCCGCCGTGGTCCGCGAGGCCAGCAAGGCCTGGATGCCGCTGGGCGAACGCATCGTTATCATCGGCGGTGATCTGGTTGGCCTGGAACTGGCGGAATTCCTGGCGCATCGCGGGCGCAAGATCACCATTCTCGATGATGCGCCCAAGTTCGGGCGCGGCCTGCAGATTGTCCGCCGCTGGCGTGTGCTCGACGATCTGCGCGAAGCCGGCGTGCATTTCGAACCGGCGGCCAGCGACTTTGCGATCGACAAGGCCGCCGTTCACGCCACCCGGGCGGATGGCCAGCGGATCGCCTTTCCGGCGGACCACGTCATCCTGGCGCGCGGTGCCGGCGCGGACCTGCGCCTTGCCGAAAGGCTCCAGGCTGCAGGCTTTGCCCCGCAGGCGGTCGGGGATGCCGGGGGCGTGGGCTATATCGAAGGGGCCATGAGAGGCGCCGCAGAGCTGGCGCGCACGCTGTAACACGGCTCACAGGGCGCGCTGGCGGCCATTCGCCTGCCGGCGCGCCTTGTCCCGCGCATATCGATCTTCGATGTTCAACAGGGGAGGGACTTATGGCCGTCAACGGAGTCAATCGCATCCTGATCGCCGTGCACGATCTGGAAAGCGCCAAGCAGAAATACCACGACCTGCTCGGCGCCACGTTCCTGGATGCGCACTGGACCGGCGAACCGTTCGGCATTGCCGTGTCGATCGCATGGGATGCCGGGATCGAGTTGTGCGCGCCGCTTCCGGGCCGGGAAGGCACCAGCGCGGTATCGGCCTTCCTTGCGACCCACGGCGAAGGCGTGATGAATGTGTATTTCAATGTTTCCGATGGCGAACTCGCGATGGAGCGAGCCGTGCGCCATGGCTACAACAGCGTGCACGCCCTTGATTATACGCAGGCCGAGATCGACGAACATCTCGGCGGCCTGTTCCAACGCTATCAGGAGTTCAATCTCGATACAGGCCCGCGCTGCGGCTTTGCGATCAGCCTCGCCCGAATTGAAGCCAAACAAGGCGCCTGACGGATCGCTCCGTGTAGGTGCGGGGACAGGGCGGCGCGTGGGGCGAACCGAAGTCCATGAAGCCGCTCGCACCGGGCTTGACGAAGAGGCCGAATGGCCGGGCGCCTCATTCGGGGCCACGTCCAGCGAGAGGCCGCTGCGTCCGATCTTCACGATCAGTTGGGGCGAATGCTTGACCTCATGATCTGAGGTGCGGCGCGGGGAATGGGCGTGTGACCAGCGGAGAGCGCTCGCCTCGGATTGACAGGCTCCGGCCGGTTCGATGGAGGCGAGGCAGGGGCCTTGCCCTGTATTGCCAGAACGCATTTCTGCGGGATTTTACACAAGTCGGGGGCGGGCCGCGAAGCCCGCCCCCTTCTTTCAGGTGTTGGCGATCAGGCCGATCAGTTCCCGAAGTTGTACTTCAGGCGCAGACCGTACATGCGCGGTTCGCCAAAGATGTTGCCCTGCGCGCCAACCGAGTTGAACACGCCGGAGTTCGAGATCACGTACTGCTTGTTGGTCAGGTTGGTCCCGAAGACCGACGCGTCCAGGCTGGTGCCCAGCACGTTCTTCCAGTCCAGCGAGGCCGAGATCAGACCGTAGGACGGCAGGCGGACGCCCGGTTCCCACACGTTCGAGGTGCCCTTGAACTCCTGCAGCGAACCCGGAGCGGTTTCCTGCTTGTCCGTCCAGGCATAGCTGACGAACAGGCTGACCTTGCCGAAGCTGTCCGCGGTCGGGACCGACAGGCGGCCGTAAACCGAAAAGATGTTCGGCGACAGGTATTGCCGGGGTCTTCCAAGAGCGGCGCCCAGCTCTTGAGTGTCCGTCGTCAGAACATTTGGCACAACTGGCGGCGTAGATTAGCGGAGTGCGGGCCTCGTCTGGGGGTTGATGTTAGGCGGCGAGCTTGCGGTGTTGCAAGCGCCGATGTTCGATGGTCTGTCGCTTGATCCTTTCGCGCTGCTTGATGATGGCTGGTGCCCTGCCGAAGTAGGCGTCGGCGGGCGTCACGTTTTTCAGGCTCTCGTGGTAACGCTGGTGGTTGTAGTGCTCGACGAAGGCTTCGATCTGGGCCTCGAGGTCGCCGGGCAGGAAGTAGTTTTCCAGCAGGATGCGGTTCTTCAAGGTCTGGTGCCAGCGCTCGATCTTGCCCTGGGTTTGCGGGTGCAGCGGGGCGCCGCGCACATGGCTCATCTTCCGGGCCTCGATGTATTCCGCCAGTTCGTCGGCGATGTAGCTGGGACCATTATCGCTGAGCAGGCGGGGTTTGTGCAGCACCGTGGCCTGGTCACAGCCCGATGCCGCCAGCGCCAGATCGAGTGTGTCGGTCACATCCTCGGCCCGCATGTTGGTGCATAGCCTCCAGGCGATGATGTAGCGCGAGAAGTCGTCGAGCACAGTCGAGAGGTACATCCAGCCCCATCCGATGATCTTGAAGTAGGTGAAGTCGGTCTGCCACATCTCGTTCGGTCGGGTGGTCTTGGTGTGGAAGTGATCGGCAGCCTTAATCACGACGTAGGCCGGACTGGTGATCAGATCATGGGCCTTGAGCAGGCGGTAAACCGCGGCTTCGGACACGAAGTAGCACTTCTCATCGGTGAAGCGCACCGCCAGCTCCCGGGGACTCAACTCGGACTGATCCAGTGCCATCTCGACGATCTGGTTCTGGATGTCGTCGCTGATGCGGTTCCACACCCGGCTCGGCGCCGAGGGCCGGTCCTCCAACGCTTCCGGGCCGCCTTCGAGATAGCGATCGTACCAGCGGTAGAACGTCCGACGGGCGACGCCGAGTTGATCCAGCGTGCGCTTGGCGGGCAGGTGCGACTGCTCGACCATCCTGATGATCTCAAGCTTTTCGGATGCGGGATACCTCATTCGTCGACGCCCCCATCCGCGATCATGCTTTTTTTGAGCAAGCGGTTTTCCAGCGTCAGATCGGCAACGCATTCCTTGAGCGCACGAGCCTCGCGGCGCAGGTCCTGCACCTCGCCGGTGGTCGCGGCACGGGCGGTGTCACCGGCCAGCCGCCGCTTGCCCGCTTCCATGAACTCTTTTGACCAGGTGTAGTACAGGCTCTGCGCGATGCCTTCCTTGCGGCACAGCTCGGCGATGCTGTCTTCGCCGCGCAGGCCTTCGAGCACGATCCGGATCTTGTCCTCGGCAGAGAAATGCCGCCGGGTTGCACGCCGGATATCCTTTACCACCCGCTCGGCAGGGGCCTTCGCAGGCGATTTTTTCGAGGAGGGTTGGGGCTTCATCTTCGTTCCTTCGTCACTACGACGAAGCCCCAACCCTCCTTAAATCACAACCTCAAATCTGTGCCATGGGTGCTGACGGCGGACAGCCAACAAACTGAGGCGCTAGGGCTAGGAGCACAAGGTTAACCATAGCGACGTAGTATGCGATCGCTTGGCCTCTCATTTTAGCCGGCACGCCAGAGCTGATTACCGCAAATGTTGGTCCGGCATAGGCATACACGACAGGCAAGAATGCCCACAGAAGACCGACTTCCACTGACAGCGAACGGTTTAGCACCAGGCCGATCGATGGAAGCGTTGCAAGTGCCGTCATGATCGTGAGGAAAATAAGAGGGCGACGTGGATCGTGATTAGCGAGAAAACGCATCACAACAGCCATGGCGACAATCGAAAGAGTTCCACAAATGCCATGGACCGGCCCCAACAACTCACCTGCATCGCCCGTCGTCATGCCAAAACTGCGTTCAAGCAGTGCTGGCGCCCACCATACAATCCCCCAGCCCCAAAACGAGAGGATCGTGCCGCCAAGAATGGTATGAAGGACGGATTTCTGAGATATGATGAACGAAACTGTTTCCCGTAGAGACGCAGGCTCGTCGCTGGCTTCGACAACGCCATCAAGCGCTCCGCGATCGGGTTCCTGAATGAAAAGTAGGAGAAGTGCCGCCGGCAAACTAAGCAGACCAAAAATGATCATAGCAGCACGCCAACCGAAAGCCTCACTTAGATAACCACCTCCGCTGGCTGCGAGCCACCCACCAATGGCCGAGCCAATGGAGAATATTGTCATAGCCATCGCTCGGCGACTGGGCTTAAACTTGTCGGCGAGAAGCGAGATGGGCGTTGGTGTGCAGCCCGCCTCCCCGACGGCTACGCCCACACGCGTGAGCATCAGCATAAAATAGCCGGCCACTAGTCCGGACGCGGAGGTCATGACACCGAAAATCAGAACAAAGATTACTAGAAGATTTCGCCGGTTTCGGCGATCGGCCAGAATGCCCAAGGGAATGCTGGCCGCAAAATATACAATGCCAAATATAGTACCTGTGAGAAATCCTACAGCGGTGTCAGACAGATTAAATTCTGTTTTGATTGGCTCTAGGAAGAGCGACATGAGAAAACGATCAGCTGTACTTAAGGCAAAAATGAAGGTTGCAATTAGAAGGAAGGTCCAACGGTCTTTGGGCTGCGCAAGGCTCATGTACCCTGCATCATTACCTAGGCCGTAGACTCATAAACGCGGAGCCACAGTCGCATTGACGCGAGTTGGACCATAGCGAGGAAGTTCTCGGCAAGCTTGTCGTAGCGGGTGGCAACGCGTCTGAAGTGCTTCAGCTTGGAGAAGAAGCGCTCGATGAGGTTGCGCTCGCGGTAGAGCCATGTGCTGAAGTAGGGTTTCGACCTCCGGTTGGCCTTGGGTGGGATATTGGCGAACGCGCCTTTGTCGCGGAGAGACGCCCGGATGCGATCGGCATCATATGCCTTGTCCGCCAACAAGATTGTTCCAGCACCGACATGGTCGAGCAGATCGTCTGCGGCTTGCCCATCGTGACTTTGCCCAGCGGAAAGGCTTAGCCGGATCGGGAGGCCTTGCCCGTCGACGACCGCGTGGATTTTGGTCGTAAGCCCGCCTCGGGAACGACCGAGACAATGATCTCGATCCCCCTTTTTGCCGTTGCGGCCTGCTGGTGGGCGCGAACGGATGTGCTGTCGATCATCTGGATGTCGCTGTCGTGAGCGGCGGTGATGGCGTCCATCATCCGATCCCAGACGCCCGCCTTTCGCCATCGCACGAAGCGATTGTAGCATGTGGTGCGCGGTCCATAGCGTTCCGGCAGGTCACGCCACGGTGCGCCAGAACGCAGCACCCAGAAGATGCCATTCAGCACGCGGCGGTCATCGACGCGCGGCACTCCTCGGGGCTTATTGGGGAGCAGCGGCTCTATCACGCGCCACTCGAAGTCTGTCAGTTCATAACGGCTCATGGCGAGCGTGAATCAGAAATTTGCGCTAATTGAAAGTGTGCAGTGATCTTAATCGTGGCAATGTCGAACCAGCCGTGGAAAGATATGCGGATTGTGATTGAGGGATGCGCGTGTTTCTTCGAAGACAAGACCTTATTGACCGCTTCGAAGCGAACTTTCGTACGGGCGCTGACGACAACATCGTATTCCAGCCACCCCGATCAAAATACAGTGCTCCTGTTTCCGCCGAGGAATACGATGCCGTAATTGCCGCTTTCGAGCGGCGTCAGACAATTGCGCAGGCAGCGACGCTTATCGCCTTCGGAACGGCAGGCGCATACGGTATTTACCAGGTCATCGCCTCTGCCGACTACGGAGCGTTCTTCGTCGCTTTGGGCGTAGCGTTCGCCGTGTCGTTTGCTCTGTCGTTTAGGGATTACACCACGCTGCTACAGCCATTCATGGAGCGACGAGATGCTCTACGAGCGGCATCGAAGAAGCAGGAAAATGACTCCTGAGGTTAAACGACCGCTCGCTGTTTATGGGTTCACGGCCTAGATTTGCCAATGCCCAACCCTCCTACCGGTGCTTCTCCAGATTAGCCCATGTTCCTGCGTCAGAGGCAATATTGGCTCAAACTCTGATTCTCACACAGCAAGAAATTTCTTGATTGGGCGTGTCGTGATGTGGTGGACGGCCTGCGCCCCCGCGTAGCTATGCAATTATGGGGTCGTTGTAGGTCCAAGTCTAGGAGTCGTCTCATGAAGCAGGAGGTCGCCACCGTCGGACTGGATCTGGCGAAGAATGTGTTTCAGCGCCCCGCCATCGCTGCCGATGGCGGGGCGCTGATCCGGCGCAAGCTTCGCCGGTCCGAGGTCTGGCCTGCCGCCAGTTTGGTGGACACCGAGATAAGGTGTTTTCACCAACCGGAGAGCATCAATGCAGAGAAGGAAGTTCACCCGCGAGTTCAAGCTTGAGGCGGTCAGATTGGTCCGCGAACGCGGTGTAGCGGTTGCCCAGGCAGCTCGCGATCTTGACGTGCACGAGAACGTGTTGCGCAAATGGGCGAAACGTCCAATCCCACAAAATGTGTCATCATTCGACTCCGATGGTCAAAACCACCAGGCAACAGCGCCCGAATCACGGCACATTAGCGCTTCAGCACGCTACCGTGATTATCGGATGTCCACACATGATCCCCTGATTTTCATTCAAGCCAGTTTAGCGGTTGAACTGGCCGCCAATGCCACTGGGATCCGATTGACTAGGCGCGAGGTATCATCCGGTAAGGTTCGCCAATCGAGTTGTGGTTAGTCGCCGGGGGAATGGGAGATAGGCGCGGAGGCGGGCTAACACTTCGTCTGGTCAGCCCACACGCAGCGTCATACGGCGAAATTCAGGGCATCTAAGAGAAAAGACACTTGCAAAACCGGAACGTTTTGCGATGTTTGTAACGCGCAATCTCAGCCAGTCTGCACGCCTTGAGAAGGTGTGTGATGGATTTCGCTAAAATAATGCTTGCTTCGTTCTTCTTGATTGCGATTCCGAGCGGCGCATTTGCAAGAGAACCAGTCCTGCAGGAATTTTACGCTGTGCCGGCCTCGCCAAAGGCCCTACCTATTCCGATCTCTATGGGGGAGTTTTGGTCGTCGTTTAACGTGCCTGCTTGCGAGCAAGTGGCCTACCGGCCGACATGGTGGTTGCCCCATATTGTTGAGGCTCGGCGGGCAATCTATTATCCGGTAATGGTACAGGTAGCCTGCGAGTTCGGCCTCCCGGCTCGCCTGCTGGACGCCGTTATCGCTCAGGAATCCGGATACGATCCGAGAGCGATAAGTCCCGTTGGTGCAATGGGCATGATGCAGGTCATGCCTGGCACCGCCCGCTCACTGGGGCTCGCTTTTCCTTGGGATCCAATCGCTAACATGCGAGCAGGCGCACGGTACCTCCGCGATCAGGCAAACCGGTTTGGGCGCATGGACTTGGCTTTGGCTGCCTACAATGCGGGGCCTGAACGCAGGTCTCTCAAGGCCGGCTATATTCCGGCAATCCCCGAAACCATGGGTTACGTGCGCACCATCACAACAAACTGGGCAAGGCTCGTCGCTGATGCAACAATCGACATTGACGCCGCAGCCAGAGCCGAAGCCGCCCACTTGGCGATCAATGCGGCGGGCTATCGAGAGGTCGATCTATCGGTCTATGAAGTAATGAACGCATCAAACCCGATATAGTGCGCATAGAGCACCGCGATCGCCAAAATGCTCGGAAATCCCAGAAAGTATGCAAGCTGGAAGTGCAACCACACGCGCGGCAACCAGAGGATCCAGGCCGCTACCGACTTTAGCGGTCGCTTGAGCACGCCCGTCCGAATGTCATAGCACGTCTTGAGCGCCGCACAGGCCGAGCAAATGGCGGCGAGCAGGGCGACAGCGCTGTATAGCTTCTGCCAGGCCAAAATGGTCTCAGGCGCCATGTCGCACTCAAGCTTGCAGGGTCTGGTCGTTCTGCAAGACTCGCTCCTGATGTGAGAGCAGCAGATCATAAGCCCGGCGCGCAGCCTCATGGATGATGGCCGGACGCAGGTCGACCTCGATCGAGCCGCGCCTGCAGGTCATGACCTCAAGATAGAAGCTCTTGAGACTTTCGGTGGCGAGGAATACGGCTTGGTTCGCGTAGGCATCCGGATCATGGAGCAAGGCGACGCTGATCTTGGCGCGCACGTGATCCATCCCGAGCTCGTCGAAAATCCTGTCGCGCAGCCCGTCGGTCAGCGGGTTTGTTTTCTTGAGGATCTTGTGAAGCCTCGCACGGGAGATCCGCATCCGGTCAGCCAGATGCGCGGGCGGAATGCCCTGCCGGGCGAGCTCGGCGTTGATCAGCTGCTTGTATTGGTCTTGTTCCCCAGGTCCCGGGTTCGGATTGGCAAAGAGAAAAACCGGTTCCGCCTCGGGATCAGTGCTCGGCTTGAAGACTGTCTCAGGCGTCAAGTTCCTGTGAGGCATTTTCCATCCCTCCCAAGGCAAAACGTCTATGGGATGGCATAACCTGTCAAGAGTCTTAAGAAGCGCGTAACTCTGCTCCGGAGCTCTACCTAGATCAGATTGTTGCGTTCGGCGAGGTAGACGGCAAGCGGGACGAGGATCTTATCAACGCCCTGTTTCTCTCCGATATTCTTTACCTTTTCGCGCAGCACATCGTAATCAGCCGACCACTTCGGTGTAACCTCGAGCCACACGGCGATGTCGCCGTCGACCGCGAATTCGCTGAGGAAGAGATCTAGTTCCTCCTTGGAAATCCCGTGGGATTTAAGGCGTTCACAGGCCCTTTGCACCGTCATTCGCATCGTTTGGAAGCGCCCTGTACGCTTGGAATAAGCGCACATGGCTTCGGCCAGCAGGTCGAAGCACTGCTGGCTCAGGTGAATCCTGACATTGCGGTTGCCTGCGGCCATAGACGGGTCATCCAGGACATGTGTTGCCCTGCACAATGGCCCGGAATCGTAAATTTGGCGAATCCGACCATTGCCGAGCGAGTCGCAGCGCTCGTTTCCTGCAGCGGGAAACCAAATTGCCGATCCGGCAAACACTATTCCCGAAGCGGCAAACGCAGTTCCCGCAGCGGGGATTCCGTTTCCCCAAACGGGAAACAAAGCACGTCCCAAGTTGCCGCTCCGGGAAATCTTCCGATTCGCCGGTGAGCTTCAACGACCTGTTAATTGCTCCCATCAGCGCACCTCTGTTCATTCTGAAGGCCGTGAATGACGCGGCTTTTGGAAAAAGGACGAGAGATGAAACTCATCACACAAGGAAAGGGTCAGACCCTGCTCCAGGGCGCGGCGGTCGTCGCTGTCGCGGCCCTCTTCGGCAGCGAGGTCGCGATGGCCGGCGCCGACGCGACCTTCAACACGGCGCTTACCGCCTTCACTGGCTTCCTCGAAGGCTCGGGCGGCAAGATCATCACCGTGCTCAGCCTTGCTGGCGGCATTGTAGGCCTTGCCTCGGGCCGCTTCAGCCTGGCGCAGGTCGCCATTCCGGTGGGTGTCGGTGTCGGCGCGGGAACCGGCGTGCCGATCGTCACCGCCGCAGTCACCGCAACGATCTGACCCCAAGCGGTCCCCCTCCGGCCTCGCTCTCGAAACGAGGACTGGCCGGACAAACTGGAGGGCGGTGTCGTCTCATGAATCGCTATACGGTTCCCGCGCATCTCGATGATCCCGAGCTCATCGGCTTTTGGACGCTCGATGAGTTTCTCGCGATGATCTTGCCCTTCGCGTGGGGGATCCTGTCTCAACATATTCTGATTGGGATTTCAGCAAGCGTGCTGGCCTGGTGGGGATTGCGCAAGTTGAAGGCGGGACGTGCCGTCTCGTGGATCATTCATTCGGCCTACTGGTACCTGCCGGGTGCCTTCATGGGCCTCAAGGCGACGCCGCCCTCCCATCTTCGACTGATGGCGGGCTGATATGGACCTCTCGATTTCCCACGGCCAGGCGCAGCGGCTTTTGAAGCAGCGCAACCTCCTGGCGATCACGGCAACCGGGCTGTTCGGCCTGAGCGTGCTGCTGACCCTGACCGCGGCGCACCGCGACCGCGAGGTCGTGCTGCAGCCGGTGCTGGCAAAGCCGCTGACGCTATCCTCCAGCCACGTCGACAAGGACTATCTCGAGCTGGTGACGCGCGATGCCGCGCTCCTCACGCTCAATCGCTCGCCATCGAACCTCCAGTACTGGATGGATTCGATCCTCGCCATCACGGATCCGAGGACGCACGGCCGGATGAAGGCCGAGCTCATGAAGATCTTCAATGAGCAGAACGGCTCGAGCGTCTCGCAGTATTTCACGATTGAGCAGCTGAGCGTCGATCCAGACGCGCTGACCAGCGAGGTCAATGGCGTGCTCCATACCGTCGTCGGCTCCAAGGAAGTAACCGCCGAGGCGCGGACCTTCCGCTTCGTGTGGAGCTACTCGGGCGTCAGCCTCAAGCTCGCCGGGTTCGGGCGCGTCACCAAGGACGGCGCGGGTGCCGAGAGCGGCAAGACCAGCAACAAGACCGATGGGGGAGAGGGGTGATGGCCCAGCTTGGATGGGGCGCGATTGGCGTGGGCGCGGTGCTCGCCGGCAGGCCCTACGCGATAACCGGACGGCCTGTGGGCGCGGCGCTCATCTGCCTTGGCGCGATGTGCCTTGCCGCACCCGCCATGGCCGACCAGAGTATTCCTGCCGCCGACAACGGCACGGTCGCCTGCGTGGCCTCGGCCAAGGACCTCACCCGGATCAGCCTTGCCGGCGACCAGTTCGCCTCGGTCTCGAAGATCAGCACGGGCAACCCGGCCGAGGACTTCAAGATCGTCAACGAGCCGGTGCGCGGCGACATCTACCTCTCGGTCCCCGACGGCTTTGCGAAGAGCAACCTCTCGTTTTTCGGCACGACCCGCAAGGGCTACGTCTACAAGTTCGTCTGCCAGGTTCGCGGGAATGACGCCGAGCAGATCTTCGTCACCAATACCGCGATCAAGGCGGAAGCCGCACGCGACTGGGAAGTGCGAAGCTCGCCCGAGGACAGCGCGGTCCGCC
Source organism: Pseudomonadota bacterium (assembly GCA_029550345.1). Taxonomy (GTDB): domain Bacteria; phylum Pseudomonadota; class Alphaproteobacteria; order Sphingomonadales; family Sphingomonadaceae; genus Novosphingobium. The sequence goes on along the minus strand of JAKPHK010000011.1, from coordinate 32,580 downwards.
TCGCGCAGGCGATGTACCGCAGCGAGACCATCGAGGGCTTCGAGGTGCGCCAGGACGTGCTCGAGCCGGTGACGGTCGGAAAGCTCGAGGTCCAGCAGGTCGGTGAATACCGCGGCGCCGACCTCAAGGGCCTGGTCCTGCGGGTTCGCAACACCGGCCGCGATGCGCTGCCGCTCGACGAAAACATGCTCGCCGCCAAGGGCGCGGTCGCCTTCATGACCCCGGTCAGCGAGCTCGCGCCGGGCCAGGCCGCTGCCGTCTACCTCATCCAGTCGAATGGAGGCCGCTGATGGATTGGAAGAACCCGTTCCGCAAAGGGCCCAAGGCGCTCGATGGGCCTGCCGGCGACACGGAAGGAAGCGATGCCTCGCCGCTCGGCGATGCGATTCAGGCCAACGAAGCGGTCAAGAAGAAGCAAATGCTGCTGCTCGGTGCCGGCGGGCTCGCCGCGCTGCTGATCGGCTCGACCTACATCTTCTCGGGCGACGGCAAGAGCAGCGACGCACACGTCAAAAAGGAAGTCGGCGACGTCTCGGTTGACGAGATGGTCAACAAGAACATGGCCGAGAAGGAGTGGCGCGCCCAGTCCGAGGCCCAGATGATGGCGATGGACAATAACATGCGCGCGCTCGCCGCCCGCGCGCAGCGTGCCGACCAGCTCGAAGCGCAAATGGCTCAAGGCCAGGCACAAGGTGCCGGGGTCTCACCGGACACCGAGCGGGTGCTTTCCGCCTATCAGAGCGAGAACGAGCAGCTCAAAGCGGCGCTCGCGGCGGCGCGGCAGTCGCCGGTCATGGGGCAGCCGGTTATGGGCCCGGGGGTTACACCGGTCGGACCTAATGCCATGTACGGGCGCACCAGTCCGCCCAGCTACCAGAGCGCGCAGGCAACGCCGGCGGGGCAAGCCGCGGCGGCCGCGGCGGGTCTCCCGAGCGGGCGGGGCAGCGAGGTCAGCCTCGTCTCGTTTGGTGAAGGCGCGAGTGGAACCGGCAGTCCGGTGCCCAAGGGCAACACGGTCTACACCGACAGCGCCAACTACCTACCGCCGAACTCGATCGCGGTCGCCAAGGTCATCGTCGGGGTCGATGCGGCCGCCGGCGTGCAGAGCCAGACCGATCCACTTCCCGTGGTCCTGCGCATCACCGGCCCGGCGCGCTCGGTCTATGACAATGGGCGCCTGCTCACCACCAACATCGCCGGGTGCCTGGTCAACGGCGCGGCGCGCGGCGACCTCTCTTCCGAGAAAGTCTACGTCAAGCTGCAGCGGATGACCTGCCCGCAGCCGAACGGCCGCTACGCGGTCTCGGACGTGAAGGGCTTCATCGCTTTCGGCGGCAAGACCGGGGTGAGGGGACGCGTCGTGAGCCGCGAAGGCGCGCTCATCGGCCAGGCTTTCTTGGCCGGGCTCGCCGGCGGGTTCGGGCGCGGGTTCTCGGCCAACACCAATTCGATCCTTCAGGGGACCAACGTCAATGTGAACGGCCAGCGCCAGAAGCTCGGTGCCGGAGATATCCTCCAGGGCGGGCTTGGCGAGGGCGTCGCAACCTCGGCGGACACCGTTTCCAAATACCTGATCGAGCGGGCCGAACAGTACCAGCCCGTGATCGAGATGCCGACCGGGATCGATGTCGAAATCGTGTTCCTCGAGGGCGTGTTCATCAACGGATGAGGAGGAAATCATGAAGCTGAAGTCACTGAGCTTGAAGTCACTGCACTGGTGCCCCGGCGCCCTTCGCAAACTGGCGATGCCGCTCGCGGCGATTGCGCTTGGCAGCGGGGGCTCGCTGGTCTGGGCGAATGCCAATGCCAATGCGCCGAACGCCCCATCGGAAACCGATCTTGCGGTGACCGCCGCGCTCAAGGAGCGCCTGCCGCGCACGCAGGTGAGCCGGGTCAATTGCCAGGTGGTTGATGGGGTCTGCGAGGTCACTGCCGGATCGCAGCTGTTCTACGTCGACAGGACCGCGCGCTATCTCCTGATCGGCCGCGTCTACGACATGCAGACCCGCCAGGACCTGACCGCCGTGCGGCTGCTCGAGGTCAACCCCGACCTGCTGGTCGGCGGGGCCGCCGGCAGCCGGCAGGAAGCCCAGGAAGTCGAAACCCCCCGCCGCGGCGTCAGCACGCCGTCGGCGAGCGGTGCCCCCCGGATGATGTCGCTCGCCGCACTGCCCGAGGCGGGCGGCATTGTCTGGGGAGCAAGCTCGGGCCCGACCGTCACCGTCTTCAGCGATTTTCGCTGCGGCTATTGCCGCGCGCTCTCGGGCGTTCTCGAGGCGATGAACGTGCGGGTGATCGAGCGACCGATCTCGGTGCTCGGCAGCCGCGACCTTGCCAACCAGGTGTTCTGCGCGCGTGACCGGCGCAAGGCGGTCAAGGCTGCCTATGCGGGCGCCCCGATCACCGACAGCCACGCCTGCGACACCTCGCCGCTCGATGCCAATGAACGTTTCGCCCGCGAGCAGGGGCTCGCTGGCACGCCGGTGATCGTGCGCTCGGACGGGGCCGTCATCGAAGGCTTCCGCCCGCGCGAGGTGCTCGAGCAGTGGCTCAAGGGTGCCCGCTCGTGACCGCGCTGACGCCGGGGCAGCTTGCCGATCTGGGCCGCGCAGTGACGCGAAGGTCGCGTGGGCAGGTCTCGTTGCCGCCAGTCGCGATCGACCGGGCCGAGGCGATTGCGCTGTGGCACGTGGTCGCCGCGAGCTTCGGCAAACCCGAAGGCCGGCTGCTCGCGGCGCGCGATCTCGATCGGCTGCGCCGCCGCTCCTGGCAGGTCTCGCATGGGCTTGCGGCGCTAAGCGAAACCAGCCTCAGCCTCGAAGCGGGCCTTGCGTTCTGGCGCCTCGCCCTGCGTCTCGGCGAGCTCGCCGAGCGGCGCAAGGCAGGCGGCCTCACGCGGGCGGCATCGCTCGCTGCGCTCGGTCTCGCCGCAACCCAGCTCGCGGCCTGCACCAGCCTGTTCGGCGGCAACATCAAGGGGAGCTTTGCCTGCAGTGCGCCGAACGGCACCTGCGCGCCCTCGACAGTGATCGACGACCAGGCCTTGTCGGTGATCCAGAACGCGCGGCCGATGACGCCAGGACAAACTCCGGCGGGACCCTATATGCGCTCACCCACCTCTGCGCGGACTACCGCCGCCGCCTACGTTCCCACCGGCACAGGACGCATCACGTCGGCGCAGGGCGGCATGGCCCATCGCGAGCGCCGGGTGCTCCGCGTGGTGTTTCCATCGTTCGTCGATGGCGGCGGCAATCTCCATGAGCCGCGGATCGTCCATGCGGTGGTCGATGATGGGGCCTGGATGCAGCTCTCAGGCAGCGAACCCACGGCGATCGACCAGATCGAGGGCCGCTCAGCGAGCCTTGCCAGCGCGGCTTTCACCCCGCCGTCCTTGCCGGATGCGGCGAACCTGCCGAATGACATGTCGCCCGCACCAGAGGTCAAAACCACACCTGCGGGGCCGCCAAGCCCCGAAGCCGTTGCGGCGGCGCGCGCCAAGGGCGCTGCGCTGAAGTCAGGGAGCGCGATCGATGCCATCCGGGCCGAGGTCCAGAGCCGCCTGGCCCAGACCGCGAAGGCCCCTGGTGCCGTGCCGCCGGTAGCAGCCCTCGCGCCTAACGCGGCACAAGGCGCGGCACATAATGCGGCACCTGCCGACGCGGGCAAACCCGCTCCTGTCTCCGCAGCGCCGGTCAACGCGCCCGCTGCCTTCCCAGCCAAGGTCGAGGAGTAAAGCCGATGGCTTCGCGCGGGTTCTGGGACCGGTTCCTCGACATGGTGTTCGGCGAAAGCGCCCATCCCGAGGCGACACGGCCCGTGCTCGGCGCGCCGATGCTGTCGAACTGGCTACCCTATCGCAGCTACGACAAGAAAAGCCGGATGTTCATCAACACGGAATCGCTTGGGTTCATCCTCGAACTCGCGCCGATGATGGGGGCGGATGAGCGCAGCGGCGAGATCCTCACCCAGTTCCTTTCCGACGCCGTGCCTTCGGGCTGCGAAATCCAGTTGATCCACTGGCAAAGTCCATCGGTCGGGGAACGCATCGCCGACTGGGTCATGCCGCGCATCGTCGCCAAGGGCGTCTACGGCCGCGCCGCGACCCACCGCGCGCGCTGGCTGCGCCGGGCAGCGTGGATGTCGATTTCGCGCGATGCGCCTTTCTACCTGCGTAATACCCGCGTGATCCTCTCGGTCGGCGCACGGCTCAGCGGCGGAATCGGCGCTGATGCGCTCGGCTCGGTCCGCGAGAGCCTGCACGGCACGCTTCAGGCGCTCTCGATCCCGGCGCGCGACGTCGGCCCGGTCGAACTGATCGCCTTCCTCGACGATTTCCTCTGCCCCGCAGTCGACAATGCCGACCGGCCCGAACACTATTCCGAACTCGATCCGATCAACATCCAGTGCGTGCGCCGCGACCTCGAGACCCAGGTCACGCCCGATCGCATCGTGCTGCAGACCGAACGGTTTCGTGCCACAGGTGAAAGCCAGGACGGCGCGCCGGTGATCGGCGAGGTGGTCCCCGACAAGTTCGACTGGCGCTTCTTCTCGGTCCGCAACCTGCCCAAGCAGTGGGCGCCGTGGGACGTCCAGAAGATCATCGGCGACGTCATCAACGACAAGCTGCGTTTCGGCTGCAACGTGATGACCGTGCTTGGCCTCGTTTTCCAGGACGAGGAGGCGGCCCAGTCGCGCGCCGGGCTCAAGGTTATGCGCACGACCAGCCTTGCCGACAGCCGCTCGGCCCGGTTCCTGCCCCAGCTCTCCGAGCAGCGCGACGAATGGCAGTATGTGCAAGGACAGATGCGGCAGGGCCGCAAGCTCGCGCAGGTCTATTACGGGGTTGGCGCGCTCTCGCCGCTCGGCAAGGGCGACGTCAACGAGCGCATGGTTAAGTCGGTCTACAAGGCGTGCGGATGGGATCTCATCGACGAACGCTTTCTCCAGGTCATGGGGCTACTCGCTGCCATGCCGCTCTCGTTCCCCAACGGCCTGTCGGCGGACCTCAGGCGCATGAAGCGCTTCAAGACCATGCTGACGACGACGGCCGCCTCGATCGCGCCGCTCCAGGGCGAGCATACCGGCGGGCACATTCCGCACGTGCTGTTGATCGGACGGCGCGGCCAGCCCTTCTTCTGGTCACCGTTCCAGAACGCGGCCGGCAATCACAACGTCGCGGTGTTTGGCAAATCGGGCTCGGGCAAGTCGGTCTTCCTGCAGGACGTCTGCGCGGCGATGTCAGGCGCCGGGGCCAAGGTCATCGTGATCGACGACGGGCGCTCGTTCGAGCACATGGCCAAGGCCTTCGGCGGCGCCTTCGTCGAGTTCAAGCTTTCCTCGGGCTTCTCATTGAACCCGTTCGACATGATCGATGGCGAGGCGCTGTCCTCCGACGAGGACGGCGAGGACTACGAGGTCGAATGCCTTGCCATGCTCAAATCGATCGTCGGGCAGATGGCGCGCCAGCAGGACCGCCTGTCCGATACCGAGCGCGGCCTGATCGATTCCGCGGTGAGCAGCGTCTGGCGCGAAAAGCAGCGGGCCGGCACCATCGACGACGTTGCTGCGGCGCTTCGCTCCCTGCCATCGCCCTTCGCCGGCGATCTGGCCGATGCCATGTCGCCGTTCCTGAAGGGCGGGACCTATGGCCGCTTTTTCGAGGGTGCCTGCTCGATCGATCTCTCGGCAGGCCTCACCGTGTTCGAGCTTTCGGATCTTTCCTCCAAGCCCGAACTGCGCTCGGTCGCGCTCACTGCGCTCATGTTCCTGACACTTCGGGTCATGCGCGATCTCGACCGTTCGGTGCCCAAGCTGACCATGATCGACGAGGCCTGGCAGCTCCTGGGGGGCGGGCAGATGGGCCAGGCGATCGAGACCTATGCCCGGACCTGCCGCAAATATGGCGGCTCGCTGATCACAGCCACCCAGTCCCTCAATGACTTCTACAAGTCCGAAGGCTCATTGGCCGCGCTCGAGAACTCCGACTGGTCGATCGTCCTCCAGCAGAAGGAGGAGACGATCAATGATCTCGCCAAGCACCAGCGCTTCGAGATGGACCACTACACCGAGAGCCTGCTGCGCTCGCTGAAGCGCAATGGCACCGAGTATTCCGACGTCCTGATCAAGGGGCCCGAGACGCTCGCGGTCGGCCGGCTCGTGCTCGATCCCTATTCGGCGACGCTCTACTCTTCGAGCCCGCGGGTCTTCTCCGAGATCGAGGAAAAGGTGCGCGCTGGTCTGCCGCTCCCCGATGCGATCGAGCGGGTGGCCTTTCCCGACTTCGTGCCGCCGCAGCCCGGAGCCCCCGACTTTACGGACGGCGAACTTGCCGAGGCGGCGGAATGATCACGCTTCTCGCCTCGCCCCGCCGGCCGATCCGGCTCGCCGATGCCTGCTACCAGGCCTTGTGCCTTACGGGTTGGCTCGCGGTCACCTTCGCCTGCGTCGCGGCGCTGTGGCTGCTGTTCTTCGCGGCGCTCGGCAACTTCAGCTTCGGCGGGACCGTGCTCCAGCTCGAAAACTTCGCCTCGCGCTATGTCGCCGCGAGCGCCGAGCGCCAGGTCCGCTTCGCCCATTTCTTCTGGCTGACCAGCGCCGGGCTATTCGCCGCGGTCGGCTTCTTTCGCCGCCACTCGCTGCTCGCGCGCGGGGCCGCGGCCACCTCAGATCCCAGGGAGAACCATCATGGCTAGAAGCCCCCGCACGTCCGCGGCTCCTGCGGCCGACACTACTGCCGGCCCGCTGTTCGAGGCCGATGTGAGCCCGCCCCGGCCTGCGCCCCGCGCCCGCATCGGACTGGTTCCCGTGGCGCTGGTCGGCGCGCTGGTTGCCGCGGGGTTGTGGGGCGCCTGGGTCACCAAGAACGTGCTCGGGGCAGGGGACCGGCCGGCCATCGCCAAGGTCCAGCTCTCAGGCATTGTCGGCGAATATGTCCAGGCCCAGGCCCGCTCGGCCACGCCGCCCGAGCAGGTCACCACCGAAACCCGCGCGTTCATGGGCGAGGTCCAGAAGAACCTCGAGCGCCGCGGCACCTCCGGCCAGATCGTGCTGGTAGGCGAGGCCGTGCTGGCCGGCAATGTTCCCGACATCACCGCCGAAGTCCGCCGCGAAGTCTATGCCAAGGTCAAGATGCCCCAAGCTGCCAATGCGTCTGCGGGTGAGGTCATGGGCGCGATGCGCGCGGCAATGAACGGGCAGGGGGCCCCGCAGGCAGCGGCCCCGATGCCGGGCGCTGCCTTTGGAGGACAGGGCAGTGCTCCCGTCAACTGAGCCGCTCACCCAGCGATCCTCGCACGCCCGGCGCTGGCTGGTGATCGGCGCGCTTGCCGCGACGCTGGCGGCCAGTTCCTCGCTCGCGAGCTGGCGCGACGATCATGCGATCCTGATCAACACGACCCAATCGCTCCCCAACTGGGCGTTCTGGATCGACAAGCACCGCCGCCCGGCGCGCGGGGACTTCGTGGTGTTCGCGCCGCCGCAGACGCCGCTCATCACCGCGCATTTCGGGAAGGTCTCTCCGCCCTTCGCCAAGCGCGTCTACGGCATGCCGGGTGAGGTGGTCACCCGCGAGAATGGCGTGGTGCGGATCAACGGGGCCGAGGTCGCACGCCTGAAGGTGCTGAGTTCGCGCGGCGAGAGGCTGGAGCCTGGACCCACGGGCCGCATCCCCGAGCACTGCTACTATGTCGGGACCGAGCACAAGGACGGGCTTGATAGCCGCTACGCCGACATCGGCTTCGTCTGTTCGGGACGCATCATCGGCACCGGGGACTCGGTGCTGTGAGCCGGTTGGCCCTTCTGTCCGCCGCGGGCGGTGCCGCGCTGCTGATAGGCTGGCCGCTGATCTCGGCGGTGAGGGCTGCCGACTATGGGCAAATGGGCCAGACTTTCCCGATCATCGAGGCCGATCTGCTCACGACGATCGAGACCAGGCTCAGGACGCTGGAGGCAAACGGCGGGATCGAGCGGCTGCAGCGCGAGATGCAAGAACAGGCCGTGGCGAGCGTGCAGCGGCCCAAGCGGGTCGATGGCATGACCCCGGCGACCACCAAGCGCGAGTGGCTGTTCGATCCCTCGATCGTCACCGAGGACGATATCGTCGACGCCAAGGGCAACAGAATCGCCGCGCGCGGCACCAGGGTCAATCCGCTCGACATGGTGCAGCTCAGCCAGGCGCTGGTCTTCGTCGACGGCGACAATGCGGCCGAACTGCAATGGGCGCTGCGGACCTGGAACGACACGGCGGCCAAGATCATCTTCGTTTCGGGCTCGCCCTTCGACGCGATGAAGCCGTGGCAGCGCCGCTTCTACTTCGACCAGGGTGGCACGCTCACATCGAAGTTCGGCATCCGCCACACCCCCGCCGTGGTGAGCCAGGCCGGCGCCAGCCTCAAGATCAGCGAAATGCCGCTGCCGCGCGCGGCGATAACCCCAAGCGGAGGCAAGACATCATGACCCATCCGCTCATCACCTTCCTCAAGACCCCGATGGCGGCGCCCGAAACGCGGAGGTTGCGGCGCATGCGCAGGCTCTGGATGGTGCTGTGCTGGTCGCTGGCGCTCGCCGTGCTGCTTCTCCCGGTGCTGAAGGCGCTGCTGGGGCCGTGGGCTGCGCTTCCCGCGCTGCTGCTGACAGTCGCGGCGATGCTTCACGGGCTTGCTTATTTCCGCGCCAAGGCGCGCGCGGACGATGCCTTTGGGCGGGAGGGGCGGCCATGATGCGTGTTCCCGCGAGATTCATGGCGCTGCTCGGCGCGCTCGCGCTTGCCTTGGCTGGAACCAGCCCCGCGCGGGCCGATACGGTCACCTGCCATGGCAAGTTCATCAATCCGATCACCGACGTGTGCTGGTCGTGCCTGTTCCCGCTCTCGATCGGCGGGCTCTCGATCTGGAAGGGCTCGCGCCCCGATCCCAAGAACCCGTCGTTTCCCCTGTGCGCCTGCGGTTCGCCGATCCCGCGCATCGGCATCTCGGTCGGTTTCTGGGAGCCGGTGCGCCTCGTCGATGTCACCAACAAGTCGTGGTGCTTTCCCAATCTCGGCGGGATCCGGCTCAACCCCGGTTTCGACATCGGCGAGGGCCACGTCCAGGGGCGCAGCCAGATCGGCGGCAAGACCCAGAATAGCTCGCAGTGGCAGTCGCACTACTACGTCTATCCGCTGCTCTACTGGATGGAGATCCTGACCGACTTCCTTTGTTTCGAGCAGACCACCTTCGACGTCGCCTATGTGACCGAGATCGACCCGCTGTGGCAGGATTCCGCGCTGACCTCGATCATCAACCCCGAGGTGGCGCTCTTCGCCAACGGAATCGCCACCGCGGCCTGCGCCGCCGACTGCGTCGCGGCGACAGCGAAGCTGCCGATCGACCAGATGTTCTGGTGCGCGGGCTGCAACGGCGGGATGTATCCGCTCAATGGCCACGTCTCGGCCCACGTCACCCCGATCCAGGCTTCGCGGCTCGTCGCCGAACGGATGCTCTACAAGATGCATCGCGAGGCGCTGGCCTGGGGCACGATGGGTTCGAAGGCGCTGTGCCACAAGTACCTAATGCCGGTGATGAGGAAGCAGCAATACCGGCTGCAGATGACCAATCCGAGTCCGACGGTGAAGGGCCGATACGCCTGCGCGCCGGTCGGTGCTGCCACTATCATCCCCCAGACCGGCAAGGGCTACCCCGTCAAGGGCGAGGACTTTGGCTACCTCGTCTGGAGGAAACGAAATTGTTGCATGATGTGAAGGGGTTAACAGTGCCACTTCGAGACCTCTCATTTGCCAAAATCCGCCTGGCGGGTGTCGTCGGCTTTCTGGCCCTGACCGCGGTCTCGGCCGCGCTTGCCCAGACCATAGACGGCCTCGACCTGAAGGCCGTGAAAGCGCGCGGAACCGAAGCGACGGCCGATGCGCAGACCCTGGTCGATGCCGTTGCAGGCAAGGGCGAGGCCCACCGCGGTGAAGCCGAGCAACTGCGCGAAGAGGGCCTCGCCGCCGTCGGCCGCATCAATCCGGCCGATCTTCCCAAGGGGCCAGATGGCGCGGTCGACTTCGACGAACTCTTGAGCGGGGCGGCCGCCAATACCAAAACGCCGATGGGCGAGGGGCCGATGTTCATCGTCTTCGCGAGCCTGTCGATGCCCGATGCCTCGCTCACCCGGCTGATCGCCGACACGACCAAGGCTGGCGGGGTGGTGGTGTTCCGCGGCTTTCCGGGCGGGAGCACCAAGGCCTTTGCCGATGGGCTGAAACGGGTGGTGACCAATGAGGGCGAGGAAGCTCACCTCGCGATTGACCCGCGCCTGTTCCGCGCCTTCAAGGTTACGGCCGCCCCGACTTTCGTTGCCGCGGGCCGCGAATACGAGCTTTGCGACGGGCTCGACTGCACCAGCGTGACCCCCGATCACGACCGCATCACCGGGAACGTCACGGTCGAATACGCGCTCGAGACCTTCGCCGGCGGGCGCGGTCCCGGGGCCGGCGTTGCGCGCGTTGCGCTCGCCCAACTGACCAAGGGCCAGTGAGATGGCTGGGCGGGGCCTCCCCAAGCGACGGCAAGCTGTTGTTCTTCTTGCCCTGGCGCTGCTCGCGCCGGGCACAGCCAGCGCGCAAGTGTACATCCCGCCGCCCGACGACCTAATCGAGCCGCAGCCCGCACTCCCGCCCGCAACCGATCCCGGCGTGCCCCCACCAGCGCCCCCACCGCCTTCCGCGCTGGCCACCATGACCTGGGACGAGGCGAAGGCGCAGGCGCGCGAGCTCGGATCGACGGTCCGCGGCGCCAACCAGGGGATCACCGATGCCCCGGGCGCTGCCGGGCAAATTCCGGGCTATCAGGCGAACTATCCCGGGCTCACCCAGTATTACGACAATCCCGGCAACATGTATGCCGATGGGGCGGCTGCTGGTGTGGGCAGCGATGCCTACCGCACCGCCAATTCCACGACGCGGCCGACCGTCGATGTGAAGCGCAGCGACCTTTCGCGAGCCAACACGGTCACCGAGGATCCCAACGCTTACCTGCAAGGCATGAGCGCTGACGGCTCGACCGGCAACTGCGTGCCGCTACCCCCGGGCTCTGGCGGAGCGAACATGGCCGAGTGGACCTGCAATGTCGGTTCAACCGTGGTCGAACAGCCCAAGACCTGCACCCGCAGTCTCTCGGTCTCGGCGTGGAATGAAACACTCTACCAGTACCTCTGCGTTACAAGCCCAAGCTTTGCCGGCTGCGCCTCGCTCGAAGGGAGCAGCCTCTGCCGCAAGACCGGGACCTACCCGGTGCCGCAGTACAACCTCACCGTCGACTACTACGACTGCGACGCGGCCGTTACCGATCCCAACGTGTACCTCATGGGCACGGTGCCCAAGCCGCCGCCGGCCAACGCTTTCCAGGTCGTGAGCAACGTCTACCGCTGCAACACCGAAGGCCTGACCGCCGCGCTGACTTTCGATCCGGTGACCGGCTTCCCGCTGCAGTATGTGACGGGGCTCCAGCAGTGCGGCTCGCTCGCGTCTGAGCCCAGTTGCACCCGGACGACGCCAAGCGCCGCAGGGCTGACCGACCGGCAGCTGTGCAAGACCTGGGACTTCATCGGCGATCCTTTCGGCGGCGGGGGCTACCTCGCTTGCGCCGAGCCGGCCGCCCCCGAAGAGGTCTATGCCTGCAGTGCCAATGTCGCCGGGATCGTGCCCGAAAGCTCGGTCTCGAAGTGGTTCACTGAAACCTGGACCGACAATGCCTGTTCGGTCGATCTCGGCACCTGCACGCTCGCCAGCGAGACTTGCACCGCGCCGGGCGAAACCCGGCTGATCGACGGTGTGCCGGTGACGCGGCCCTGCTGGGAAGCTACCCGGACCTACCAGTGCCAGACCGTGGTTGGCGGCGGCAACGACTGCGGCAAGCTCGATGCTACACCGGGCTGCGCCTTCGACCACGAGACCTGTCTCGATGATCCGCCCAGCAGCGACGGCTCGTGCAAGGTTGCCGAGCGGGTCTACAAGTGCCCGATCCCGGGGAGCACCCAGCAGCCTGCGCAGTACATCTGCGGCGGCGACGTCTACTGCGTCAATGGCGACTGCGAGCCGATCGTGCGCGAGGCCTCCGACGAGTTCAAGGATGCGGTCGTGGCGCTGAACGCGCTCGGCCAGGCCAACGCCGAGTTCGACGAGAGCACATTGACGCTGTTCAAGGGCACCGCCGAGAGCTGCGCGCACAAGGTCTTCGGGCTCGCCAATTGCTGTTCGGGCAAGGGCGTGCCGCTCTTGACCCCGCTGCTGTGCAGTCCGTCCGAAGTCCTGCTCGACCAGAAGGACGATGCCGGCCTGTGCCACAAGATCGGCACCTACTGTTCGTCGAGCTTTCTTGGCATCTGCCTCACCAAGCGCGACGTCTATTGCTGCTTTCAGTCGAAGATCAGCCGGATCCTCCAGGAGCAGGGCCGCCCGCAGATCGGCAAGACCTGGGGGACGCCGAAAAAACCGCTCTGCGACGGGTTCACAATCTTCGAGTTCCAGCAGCTCGACCTTTCGGTGATGGATTTCCGCGAGATCTACGCGGAGTTCGTCGACGCGGCGAAGCTCCCCGACGAGGCCGCCACGCTCATCGAGATCCAGGTAAAGATCGAGGCCTACTATGCCGCCCACAAGCCGTAACGGCGGGGGCACCTCGCCCCCTTCAGCACCTGGCGCCACGGTCATCCCGCTCAGCGCCGTCGGCGCGCTTGCCGACATAAGCATGGTCGAGTTCTTCCTCGGCATGGCGCTTTCCCGCCGCGCGCCACAAAGTGCGGGCGAACTGGCGGCGGAAGTCTCGGCCTGGTTCGACCGGCCGGTGCGCGCCCGCGCGCTGAAGGGGCCGCTCGATGCCATGCTCGGCCGTGGCTGGATCGCGCCGGATGCCGAGAGCTACACGCTGAGCGAGGCAGGCACCGCCGCGCTCACCCCGTTCACCCACGCGCTGGTGCGAATGCTCGACGGCGGCCGCCGCCTGCTCGACCTCGCTGTCTTCATGTCACTGATCAAGGAATTCGAGAGGAGCGGATCATGAACCCCCGCCATATGTACAGACGCCGCATTGCCGCCCTGTGCCTCGGCGTCAGCCTGATGCTTTCCGGCACGGCCCCGCTTCACGCCGCCAATGAGGACGGCGTCGAGGTCAAGCAGTCCGAGGACGCGCTCTACTGCAAGGAGCGCAAGCTAGGGACCTGGTTCTACTGCGAGAAGCCGAGGGAGGAGCCGCGCAAGGCCGTCACGGCTACGCAGCCGCCGGCGCGCGAGCGCCTCGCCGCGATCGGCACCCAGCTTGAGGAGCTGAAGGCGCGCGCGATCCTTGAGCCGAGCCCGGAAAACGTCACTGCCTATGTGCGCTTCCAGCGCGAGCAGCTCGACCGCTCCTCGATGTTCGCCGACGTGTGGCAACGCGCGCTGTGGCAGGATCCCGGGCTCGACTACACACTCCAGCGCCCGGTCTCGACGCTCGGCAAGCGCGCGTGGATCGACCAACGCAAGTCCGACCGCGACCGCGTGATGGGCGAACTCTCGCAGCGCTATGGGGTGTTCTACTTCTTCTCCTCGAGCTGCGGCGCCTGCGACATCTTCTCGCCGATCCTCAAAGCGGTCAGCGACAAGTTCGGGCTCGCCGTTCTCGCGGTCTCGATGGACGGCGGCCCGTCGGCGACCTTCCCCGGTTACATGGTCGATAGCGGGCAGTACGAGAAGCTTGGGATGGGCACCGAGCGGCAGGTCCCGGCGCTGGTGCTCTTTGATTCCGTCACCAAGCAGCCAATGCCGATCGGCTACGGCATCCTCAGCCAGGACGAGATCATGGACCGCGTGTTCCAATTGACCCAGGTTCAGCCCGGGAGCGACTACTGATGCGCGCGCGGGTCAACCAGGTCTCGCGCCGTGCGCTCGGCGCCGTGCTCGGCGTGTCCGTCCTGCTGGCGTCGCCAGCCCCCGCCGTGGCCGGGGTTGAGGGCGAGATGCAGAGCTTCATGTCGGACATGGGAGCCCAGGCCAATGTCACCGGACCCAGCGCCTACCAGGGCCAGTCGGCGGGCTACTATTCGATGGGCTCGGTCTGGTCGCGATTTCCCCAGAAGAACATCCAGCCCTTCAATATCCAGCTGCCCCATGCACGCGCTGGCTGCGGCGGCATCGACCTCTTTGCCGGGAGCTTCTCGTTCATCAACACCGCCGAACTCGTCGCCATGCTCAAGGCGACCGCCAACAATGCCTTGGGCTTCGCCTTCAAGCTCGCGATCGACACGATCTCGCCCGAGATCGGCAAGGTCATGGATGAGCTTGCCCAGAAGGTTCAGCAGATGAACCAGATGAACATCTCGTCCTGCGAGACCGCGCAGGCGCTGGTCGGCGGGCTCTGGCCCAAGACCGACACGGCCTCCTCGGTCATCTGCGAGGCGATCGCCAACAGCCAGGGCGCGGTCTCCGACTGGGCCCGCGCGCGCCAGCAATGCAACAACGGCGGCCAGCGTGAGGCGCTGAAAGCTGCCAATTCCGACCCGGACATGAAGGAACAGGCCGGGATGCCGAACAACTACACCTGGGAGGCGCTCGGCAAGAAGTACGGCGGGTTCGACACCCAGTTCCGAGAGTTCCTGATGACGCTGGTCGGCACCGTGATCTACGACCCGCAGGGCTCGGGCGGCAAACCGCGGGTGCAATTCATCGGCCCGGCTGATCCGGCGCTGATCAGCGCCATGCTCGATGGCACCTCGGCTACCCCGCACAAGTACTGGAACTGCGGGGGCGATACCACCAAATGCATGGCGCCCACCGAGACCGACATGGTGATCGGCCCCAATGCGGCGATCAAGGCGCGGGTCCGCACCCTGATCGAGAGCATGGCGCTGAAGGTGCGCGATCCCGGCGCTTCGCTGACCCCGGCCGAGGTGCAGCTCCTCGGCATGGCAAGCGTCCCGGTCTACAAGATCATCACCGTGAGCGCTGCGGCCGAGTTCGGTATCTCCGCGCAGGAGATCAACGACCTTTCGGAAATCGTCGCGGTCGATCTCGTCACCACCATGACCATGCGGTTCATCGACATGGCGGTGAACGCACGCTCGGACTTCAACGGGGCGGACGCGGATAGCTTACGCGAGTGGCGCGAGGGGCTTTACGAGACCCGGCGAAACTTCCTCGGGATCGCCGCTCGCACCTCGCAGCGCTTCGACCAGACCTTCGCGCTGATCCAGCGCACGCAGATGCTGGAGAAGACCCTGCGCACGCAGCTCTCCCCGCAGATGTCGGCGGCGCTGCGCTTCTCACGCACCCTCAACCAACAGGTCCAGTAGACCGCGACGAAGGAAGGCACCCCTCATGCTCGAGGTCTTCACGGTCGGGGGCGGCGACTACCTCGTCAACACCTTCAACGCGATCGCCGCCTGGACTGGCTCGGGCGGGTTCAAGGCGCTGATCCGCGTGTGCATGGTGATGGGGCTGATTTACGCGCTGCTTGTCACCGCCATGGATCTCGACTGGCGGGCCTGGTTTCGCTGGTTCATCCAGTCGACCCTCATCTATCTCGTGCTGATGGTCCCGACCGTGACGGTGAAGGTCACTGACCGCGTCAACCCGGGGCTGGCCCCCGCGACAGTCGACAACGTGCCGATCGGCCTTGCCGCGATGGCTTCTTTCACCAGCCAGGTCAGCGACTACCTGACCCGCACCGCCGAGACCGTCTTTGTCATGCCCGCGGCGCTCAATTACTCGACCGGCGGCTTCGTCTACGGGGCGCGGATGTGGGACAAGGTCCGCGGCTTCGAGATCCGTGATCCGGTCTTCAAGGCGAACGTCGACGGCTATCTCAAGCAGTGTGCCTATTACGATATCCTGCTCGGCACCAAGAGTTTGAAACTGCTCAGCGAAGCGTCCGATCTCTGGGCCGAGCTCGGGGTCAATGCCGCGACCAACCGGGGGATGAAGTACCTGACCGATACCGGCGCGGGCACCGTCGATATCGAGGGCAAGACCTGTGCCGAGGCCTGGACGCTGATCAACAACCAGTGGGATGCGCAAATCAATGCCTACGCGCTGCCCTTTGCCCACACAATGTATCCCAAGCTCACCCAGGCCGCCGCCGGGGCCAAGCTCGCCGCCGATGTACCGGTGGTCTCGCAGCTCCTGACCGGCACGGCGATGACGCGGAACCAGTTCTTCAAGCAGAAGAGCATGGTCGATGCCTTCGAGGCCGCGCAGCTCGATTTTGGAAATGCCGACGCGGATTCCTTCGCGCTGCAGCGCGCGGACACCCAGACCCGTAACGCGATGACGACTGCGGCCGAGCAGGGGCTGATCTGGATACCGGTGCTTGGCGTCGTCCTCACGGTAGTGTTCTACGCGCTGTTCCCGATCGTCTTTCCGTTGCTGCTCTTCCCGCGCACCGGGATCGCGACGCTCAAGGGCTACTTCTCCGGGTTCTTCTACCTGTCGGCCTGGGGACCGATCTACGTCCTCATTCACTCGTTCATCATGGACCGGCTCGCCAGCCAGACCAACGCGCTTGCCGCCGGGAGCGTGAACCTCGCCAACTGGGCGGGAATCGATGCGGTCAACCAGGACGTCGCCACCATGGCGGGGTTCCTGATGATGTCGGTGCCAGTGCTGGCGCTGATGGTGATGCGCGGCACCATGTCGGTCGCGAACAACCTTGGCTCAATGCTGGCGCCGGTCCAGGCGGGTTCGGATGCCGCCGCGCTCGAGCGGACCACGGGCAACTATGCCTATGGCGACGTCAGCTACGGCAACCTCAATGCCGACAACCGCCAGATGTCGCAGTGGAACACGGCACCGAACCTGCTCGCAGGCAGCGCGCACTCGGGCTTCCGCGAAGCCGATGGCCGCATGTTCAACGAATATGGCTCCGGTCATACGGTGATCGACACCAATGCCGCGATCTCGCAGCTGCCGTTCAAGCCGACCATGACGCGAGGTTACGCCTCAGACCTGCGCTCGCAGGGCCAGTGGTACATGAACGAGGCCGACAAGATCGAGAACGGCACCTCTACCAGTTGGAGCAGTTCGAAGGGCAGGTTCGGCAGCGCGGTCACCGCGACCAGTGACGTATCGGGCTCGCGCCGCGAAAACGGCTCGCGGGCCTCGGACACGCACAATGTCGGGGGCAATGTCGTGGTCGAAGGCGCCTCGGGCAGTTCGACCCGCGAGGTTACCAACAACGACCTCATCCTCCGCGAGGGGAACAGCAGGAACTACTCCGATTTCGAGAACCGCACCTTCGGCTATTCACTCGGACTGGGCGGCAGGCTCGGCGGCAGCACGCCAGGAGCCGGAGATGGCGGTGCCACGACAAAGGGAGGGAAGGGCGCGGGACTCTCGGGATCCCTAAGTGTGAATGGCTATGGTCGCAAGGAATGGGGGGAAGATTCGCGCGCCTCGTCCGAACGTTCCTCAACCAATCAGACCACCCGAGGGACCGACAAATCAGACGAGACCAGCAACCGCGTGGTTGTCAGCGGCTCGAGCGGCGACGTCGAGTCATCGGGCACCTACAACCAGAACTCGGACTACGCCGATCATTCGCGTTCGCGGACCAGCACCGATGGAACCGACTGGCGGACCTCGGAAGCCGAGGAGCGGCGGGCTGCTGCCGCGCGCTATCGCGAGATCGGCAGCCGGATGATGTCGGAGGCGAGCTACGCCGAGACGCATGGCTTCCAGGTGTCGAGCGATATGTCCAACCTCATCCAGGATCGCTACGAAACGCTGCAGCGCGAGCATCCCGAATGGCACTTGCCGGACTTGTCCAACCCGCGGCTCGACTACCGCGACCTCTCGCGCCGCGACCAGGCCATTGCCTATCTCATGGACGACCTGATGGGCGATCTTCGGGCCCACCGGATCAACGAACTCAGCGATGTCGCCGGGATTGCCGGGACAGGGGCACTGGGCTCGAACGGCGACCTCGGCATGCCGGGCACGCCGCGCCCGCCGTCGGGCACGAATGCCCCGGCGCTTGTGTCTTCACCGCTCGAAGGGGGAACTCTCATGGCTGTTCCCGATGGACCGGTCGATGGAGCAGCCCTCGCCAAGGACCTTGGTATCAAGGTCAAGCCTGGCGCGCGGCTCGGTCACATGGACGGCGCTCTGGTGCCGGCGATGGGCGTTGTGGCCGAAGAAGCGCGGTCCCTTGGCCTGCCCACGCCCGTGGTGACCTCGGGCAATGACAGCACCCAGCACAAGGCCGGGTCTGCCCATTATGACGATCGCGCGCTCGATTTTCGCGGCAACAACATCTCGAATGAGCAAGGCGAGCAATGGGCTGCCAAGGTCCAAGGACGCTTGGGGAGCGCTTATGCTGTCGACTTCGAGCGGTTCCCGGACGATCCCGCCAGGGATCATCTCCACGTTGCCAAACGTCGAACCTGATAATTATCCGAAAACGCGAGCTTCGATCACGAAGAAGACCACGAAGCCCACTGCGAGAACGGCAAACACGATTGTGTGGGGCTCAAGGGCGAACCGACCGCTGGCACCTTGTCCGCCGAGCTGCTCGCCCGTTACGGGGTCCACGTCTACCCCATGAGAATAGATTGGGGTTCCATCCAGTCCGTATCGATCATGGTCCATCGAGGGTCTCCTCGCCTTGGCCATGATTACCCCAAACGTACTTTCTTTTCAATCATGTGCCAGGAACAATTGGAGCCCCCGCGCCACGACTGCACCCTCTCTCCTTCGCAGCGCGTCAAGCGCTGGAAGTCAGGAAGCGCCGGCGGGATAGCTCTCGATTCGCGCTTCGCCGGCCCGCCCGATCTGGGACGCGGCTTCCTCAAAATGGAACGCCACCGCATCGCGTGCCCGCAGCGTGTCGCCGGCTTTCATGTAGGCAACAAGGCGCTCGTGCTCGGTCAGCGAGCTGCGCGCTTCCTCGAGCTGGAAGTAGTTCGCCCCCGCAATCCACACCGCGGGCGGGATCGCCCTCGAATAGGCGGCGAGTGCTGCCCGATTGCCGCTGATGCGCACCAGCTCTAGGTGCCACTGGTAGTCGATGTAGGCTCCGGCGAGGAGGTTGCCCGGATCGCGGTCGTCCATGCCGCGCAGCACGCCGTTCAGCCGTTCGAGATGGGTGAAGTCCGCGCTCGCCGCCACGCCCGCGACCTGCGCTGCGGCCATGGCCTGGATCGCGCCGGCAAGACCCAGGTGCTCGACGATCCGCTCGATGGTCCAGTCGTTGATCGAATAGCGGCCGTGGTCGCGGGTAAGGAGGCCAAGGTCGACGAGTTCCTGGGCAAAATGCTCGGCAGTGCCGAGCGCAAGGGTGTGCAGCCCGGGAATGTTGGACGGACTGTCGAAACGGCGACGCTTGTGGGGCTCGCGAAGCACAGCAAAGAGGTTCTGCGCCGGACACGCAATTGTTCGTACGCCGTCCAATTTTGTCGGTGTTCCCAAGGCTCCGAACTACTCCTTCATCGCAAAAACGGGATAATCCGAAGCGGCAGGATTCGGAAATCAAATCGATCCTGTGCTATGGAGAGGGAAATTATGCGGCGGGCCAGAACTCGCCCATGGGGGCTCGTCACTTGGCCAAGGCG
The DNA here is from genome assembly GCA_029550345.1 of Pseudomonadota bacterium. Classification (GTDB taxonomy): domain Bacteria; phylum Pseudomonadota; class Alphaproteobacteria; order Sphingomonadales; family Sphingomonadaceae; genus Novosphingobium. The sequence continues at coordinate 13,023 of JAKPHK010000011.1, read as the reverse complement.
CATTCACTTGCTGAACGCATGTTCCTCGAACTCAGGTTCGGGGTGCTGTCGGCGCGCTTTCTGCCGGGCCAGATCATTCCCAAGGGCGAACTCGGCGAACTTTACGAATGCCGCCCTGCCGCCGTCGCCGAAGTCCTCAATGCACTGGCCTTCGAAGGCTACCTGACGCGCCAGTCGCGCAGCGAATTCGTCGTGCGCACCTGGGGAGCCGAAGAGGTCGAGGATCTCTTCGAGATGCGCGCCAACCTTGAGGGTCACGCCGCCTCGCGGGCGGCAACGCGCGCCAGTGCGGCCGAGATTTCACTTCTGGGTGCGCTTGTTGCCGAGGCCCGCGAAGCCGCGCCCGACAGCCCCGACGACCTCGAGCGCGTGATCCACGAGAACCTGCGCTTCCACATCGAAGTCATGCGCATGTCGCGCATCCCGCAACTCGCCGAGATGGCGCGCATGGCGCTTCCCAATGCGCTTCACCGGCGCATCGCCTGGTCGCAGCGTGCCGAGGATGCCGAGCAGTCGCTGCGCATGCACCAGAAGATCGCGACCGCCATTGCCGAGCGCTCGGCCTCGATGGCCCGGCTGCTGATGCGCGAGGACATCTACTCGGCGCGCGAGGCCGTACTCGCAGCAATCGCCGGGATGGGATCGCACGAAGGCGAGGTTGCCTCCGTGGTCCGGCTCGCGCCGACCCTGGAAATCGATGGTCGCCTCTACGGGCAGGGGACACGCGAGGCCGGAGTGGACGGGCGCCTCGTTCCCTTCGGCGTTCCCGCAAGGAACATGAGCTAGGGCTAATTTGTCGGCGCGGCGGGCGGACCGTCTTCGGTTAACCGCGACTGGTCGGTCTCGAGTTGCTGAAGCACCGCCATCATCAGATTGGCGGCCTGGTGGAGCCCGGCGGCATTCAGAACACCCAGAAAATCATTGCCGTCGGAGACGATCAGGTCGAGCGTACTTCGATCGATCAGAAGTCGCTGCATGCGCATCAAAGCCGCCCCCGAAGCCAATAACGCAAACGATTGTGCAATATAGACATTCTGTCAATATTGCACCGTGTTAAATTTGCCGAAATGACTCTAGAATGGAGCGAGTTGGGTAAGTGCCCCTAGAAAACCATGTCGCAACTGCAACATGCCAAGTGTTCGCCTTATTCGCAATTGCAGCAACTTAGAGGGTCGGCGCGGCCCGGTGGGAGGTGGCCCGGACCGCGCCGACGTTCCGGTCAGGCGTAGATGGCCTGCTCGACGCAATGGATGCAGTCGACCTTGCGCTCTTCGCTGACGGAATGGTGATGGGTAGGAGCCGCCTTGTCCGGGCAGTCCGGACAGAGACCGTTGGCGTCCTGCTGGGCTCGGGTGGCCGCATCCTTCAGCGCCTGCTTGCGCGCCTCGAGCGCTTCGCGAAGGCGGGCGAGGGTCGCCCTGGTCTGGTCAGAGCTGGTCTGTTCGGAGCCCGCCCGGCTATCGAGCTGGCTCTCGATCAACGTTGACGCCGCAGCCGCCCTGGAAGCGGGCTCGGCGGCGAGGGCAGGGGTTGCGGCCGCCGCAAGCAGCGGCACCAGCACATAGGCATATCGTTTCATGGCTAGTCTCCTTGGTTCAGAAAAAGCCGGTCCGGCGGCCATATGAGAGGTCGCCGCGCGACGAATCCCCGAGCGCTGACCGGCGCACGCTCAGGGTGACGCCCCGCCTTCCGCGGGCGCGGAAGTGGAGATCCTGGGGATCGATGTTGTTGCGCTCGGCCCAATCCTGGGCATCGCGCTCGCTCGCAAAGTCGCCGACTTCCTCGTGTTCATAGGCCACGGTCGCTCTCCATCGGTTCGCTGACGGGCGGTTCGGGATCGGCATCGGGCTTTGGATCTGGCGCAGCCGGCGCAAGGAACGCGACCGCCGCCGCGGCAAGCGCGACGGCGATCATTGCCAGGATGACAAGGCCGCGCGCCGCCGGCTCGGGCAGGACAAAGGCGAGGACGGCCAACCAGACGAGCGTGGAATGCGCGCGGTCGAACACTTCGGTGGCGGCGGCAGGGGCGAGGGCGGGTAGGGACCTCACAGGTCGAGCCCCAGTGACTTTTCAGGCACGGGGAGTTGCCGCACCGGGGGTTCTGGCACCTTGCCCAGCACGGCATCGAGCTTGGCCTTGAGCTCGGGGCTCATCTTGAGTTCGGGCAACTGCCGCGCGTCGACCGGGTTATGATGGCGGGGTTCGACTTCAAGCCTGCCGGTCACCTCGAGTGCGGAAGTCTTGTTCCCGGGCGTCCGGTCGAGCTGCTGCTTCAGCCCCTCAAGATTGTTGGTCACAACCATCATGTCGTCGGTCGCGCGGGTGTTGAGCACGTTCTGCGTGCGCTGGGTCGCGAGGTTGCGCTGCGCGGAGGAGATCACCTCGATCGCCTCGGGCTTTGTCATGCCCTGCGCCATATGGGCATTAAGCGCATAGCCGAGGTCGAGCCGGCGCAGCATCGGATCGCCGGGCGCGAGCACCAGTTGCCGCTTGTCGGCAAGCTCGACCCGCACCCCCTCGGGACGGGCCTCAAGCACGATCGCATAGGTCGACTTGGCAATGTCCCGCCCCTGGTCCTTGTCGCGCCAGAACACGGTCTCGCCGTCATGGATCTTGAGCTCTCTCTGCTCGTAGAGCCCAATCCGGTCGAAGCGGTGATCGGGATCGATGCGGGTCGGGTCGATGACCTTGCGCCGCCCGCCAGCCTCGAGCACGACCTTGCCGTCCTTGCGGATCTCGCGAACCTCGTATTCCCCGCGCTTCAGGCCCAGCTCGCGCACGTCCATCCGCGCGTCAAACACCTGGCCCACCCGGTAGGTCGAGGCAAAGCGAAGCTCCTCGCGCGTGGCGTTGGCGCTCTGGAGCGTGGTGAGGGTGAGGCCTGATCCTGTGAGCGTGCCTTCCTTGAGCAGCCCCGTCTGGACCCGCGCATTGATCTCGGCACGGTCTTCGCGCCCGGCCGTAAAGATGGCGGTCGCCTCGCGCTTGTCGGGGCTGAGCGACAACCACAGCTCGGCTGCGCGGGCGACGTGATCGGGCCCCGCTTCGATCACCCGGCCGTGCGCGGCAAGAAGGTCGAGCGCGAGGCTCGCATGGCCCTCGTTCGAGAGTCCGGCGACCGCCAGCAGAAGGGCTGAGTTCTTCTGGCGGATGTTCTCGTCCATCCGCACGGTTGCTTGCCCCGCGGCCTGGCTGACGGCGAACATCTTGCCCTGTTCGATCGCCGACAATTGCTGGCGATCGCCCATGAACGGCGCCTTGGCGAGATCGAGCTGCTCGGCCAGCGCAGTCAGCCGCAGCATGTCGCGTGAGGAGACCATCGAGCTTTCGTCGGTAATGATGACTGTGTTGGCGAGCGCCGCCTTGGCGGCCTCGAAGCGCTCGCCAGATCCTGCGGCCGCAGCCCCGCCATAGGTGCTGAGGAACTTGGCGATCGTGTAGGCCTCGATCCCCGCCTCGCGCATCTGCTCGGCCGACATGCCCTGGCCGCCGCCGCCGCGCAGGTCCGCAACCATCTTGTTCTGGAAGGCAAGTCCGACGAGCTTGACGCCTTCTTGCCCGAGCACCTTGTCGAGCGCGCCCAGCAGCGTCGACTTGCCCGCACCCGCAACGCCCTGGACATTGAGGAAGCGATCGGTGCCCGAAAGGATCGCGACGCCTGCGGCCAATTGGCCTTCGTTGAGCTGCCAGGTATCGACCCCGGCCCGGGTCTGGCCGAGTTCGCGCGCCGCGTCCTGCAGCCGCGCCATGGCATGCTCGGGCGGCATGAACGCGCGGCCCTTTCCGGCCCCCTCATCGATGCGGTCCAGAATCTGCTGTTCCATGGCGAGCGCCGTCGGCGTCGTCACCAGATCGAAGTGACCATCAAGCCGCTCCGACTTGCCCGGGATCAGGTGGCCATCGCGGATGAGTTCGCCAATTCGTTCGACCACGGCTCCGCCCTCAAGACCCTTGATCTGGAAGCCCAGCGCAGCGCTGAGGATGGCTGCTGGCGAGAACGCCGCCTCGCGCTCGGACAGGTGGCGGATCGCCGAGGCGGTCGCGTGCTGCGCCTTGATCGTGCCGGCGGGGAGGAACAGGGCCGCCGCGCCGCTGGCCGCGAGCGGGCTCGGCGTGCGCAGCGCAGCGCCAATCCGGGTCGACACTTCACCGAGCGCGGCGGTCGCGGTTTCGCGGAAGGTTGGACGTGCCTGCAAGTCGGCACGTTCACGTGCCTCTGCGACAAGTGATTTCCCGTCAAAGCCGAATTCCTGCGCCCGCTGCTGCCAACTTTCGGTAAGCGCGCCGCGGTCATCGACGGCCAGCTTGGGGTCGCGGGTGTAGAGCGTGATCTGCTTCTTGGTTTCGAGCCGCGTTGCGCCCGTTTCCGCGATTTTGGCTTCGATCTCGGTGGTTCGGGTCGAGAACGCCTTGATGACCTCGCTCGGCACACCCTTGATCTCGAACGAGCCATGCTTGCCCGCCGCCTCGGTCTCGTAGCCAAGCTTCTGCAACTGGGCGCGGAAGGCGGCATGGTAGAACTGGCCGATCGTCGTGTTGTTCTTCCAGATCTCGCCGTTCCACAGCGCTTTCCAGGTCCCCTTGGGATCGCGCGTCAGGTTGGCGACAACGGCATGGAGATGGCCCTGCGGATCGAGCGCTCGGCTCGTGTCGTGGGCGAACAGCGCATAGACGAGGTTGCCGGTCTTTTGCGGCTCGCCGCTGCGCGAACGGTCGTAATTGCGGCTCTCGGCAAATTGCTTCTCGACGAGCTGCGCCATCGTCGATTTGACCGCGGCAAGGTGCGCATCGAGGATCCGCTTGTCGCCGCTCACCAGTGCCAGGATCGAGGCGGACTTCGGCATCGAAAAGGTGAGGTCGAGACCCAGGCGCCGCCCCTCGACCTGCCCGACCATCTCGCCATCGGGCAGCCGCCCATTGAGGATAGCTTCGAACGCGCCCTTCTCGACCTGGCCTTCCAGTCCGAGTGCGCGCGCACCTTCGCCGCCCCAGACCCCGGCTTCCGCGTGTTCCTGCTCGGTGTAATAGTTATCGTTGGCGAAATAGGCGGCTGCCCCGCTCGAGGACCTGACGGATGCGATGGAGTGCATGGCTTACATCTCCGGTCCGTCGTCACGGGAATGTGAGCGATCGTCGATCTCGCGTGCAGCCTTGCCGCCGCGCTCGGCGGGCTTCTCGTCTTGGACGGGGTCATTGAGTTCGCGGGTCACGCCCGCGCGCTGCGCCGCAGCCTTGGCCGAAGCATGATCCGCGGTCTTGTCCGGCACTTCCTGTTCGCGCCCTCCATTCCGCTCGCCCTGCGGAGCCTGCTCGAGCCTGAAGGCCATCTGCTTGCCCACACTGGGATCCTGTTCGGGCCCCTGCAGCGGGTTTTCCGAGGCGGGATGTTCCGGATCACCCTGCTCGGATGCATGCGGGCCAGGACTGCTTTCGAGATCGTCATTGTGTAATTCACGCTCGGGTTCGCCTCGCGGTTCTCGGCCCCCGACTTCCGTCTCTTCGGCGTCATCTACCGGCGGCGGCACGAACTCGATGGGCTGGACATTTTCACGAAGGACATAGCCTTCGGCGACCTTGGGATAGTCCTTGTAGGTGAGCTTGATCCGCGCCGCGTCGAAGCCTTCTGGAAAGACCAGGAAGCCGCGCAGCGACGGCAGGCGCATGATATCGTCAGGAAGGACCAGCGGCTGCACTTCGGAGCGCGGGGTGATGGTCGCAGCGTCGCGGATGTTCGAATAGCCGTAGCTGTAGGCCTCATCCATCATCCGCACTTCGCGGTGGCCGATATAGTCCGAACAGTGCTCGGCGGTGTCCCGGTCGGCGGCGGCCAGGATCAGCTTGGTCCGCGCGAGCGATGCGAGGTTCTGCGCGCCTTCCTTGCCGTAGGTCTCGGCCAGCTTGGCGAAGGAGTGGATGCCGAGGACGAAGGCCCCGCCAAAGCCCCGCGCCGTCTGCAGGCCGTCCTCGATCGCGGGCAGGCGGTGGAGCGCATGAACCTCGTCGAAGAAGAACCACGTGCGCAAAGACCGGGTACGCGGCAGGCGCATCAGTGTGTGGACCGCGAGGTTCATCCACAGCGAAAGCAGCGCCCGGTTGAGCACCAGTTCGTTGTGCGAGGAGGTGATGAACAGGATCGAGCCTGGCTTGTCCTGATGCCGGATCCAATCGCAAATCGAGAACGGCTCCTTGCCCTCGGGCAGGAACAGCAGCGCCTGGGCATTGGTATTGAGAACCGCGCGAACGGACTCGGCCATGCGCGCGGCAACCGGAGCGGTGAGCGGTTCGGCAATGGTGTTGCGGAGAAGCTCGTGGACCTCTTCGAGATCGGCCATCATCAGCCGGTAGGCAAGCGCGGCATTGGTGGCCTGACCGAGCTTCATCAACTGGACGCAGGATTGCACGAACAGGGTTCGCGCCCCCAACATCCAGAACGGGTCCGCACCGCCGCCGTCGGTCGGCAGGATGGCTGCGGCGATCGCGGTGAAGTCGGCGTAATTTTTGCCCTCGTCGAACAGCGACCAGCTTGGGCAGCGCTCGTCCATCGGGTTGAGGATCGTATCGGTTTCGGGGTTGTAGAAGGCTTCGACGTAAGCGCCGGTGAGGTCGAACACGACCGCCCGGTCGCGCCGCCTGCGCATTTGGGCAATCATGTCCCGCATCTGGGTGGTCTTGCCCGTCCCGGTCGAGCCGATCATGATCGTATGGGCTTGCTCAGTGCGCCACGGGAACGACACGCCGGCGATGTTGTAGACGTGGTGGATGCCCGCGTCCTTGCGCTCGGCAAAGCTCATTTTCAGGACGTCGTCGAGCGTCTTGCCGGGCATGCGTTCGGTCACTTCCTGTGCAAGCGCAGCGCGGTTGTGCTCGTTGATCACGGCGGAAAGGTCGGCGGCATCGACCAGCATGGCGCCGCGCTGGTGACGCTCTTCGAGGATCGCCTTGCCCCGGCGGTGCGAGAGATTGACGAACCAGATCGAGAGCGGGATTGCGATGAACAGCGAGATGAACAGCGAACCCCAAATCGCGCGCATCAGCTTGTTCCAGGCAATGACCACGTCGGGGTGCGTGGCGATCATGCTGATGGGGGCCCGGACGACTTCGCCGGAGGGGAGGGTGAGGTTCAGGATCTTCTTCGGATTGAACTCCATGAAGCTCCATCCCGCGGCGTAGATCCGCATCAGGATCATCTGCACTTCGTGCTCGTGAAGCAGCAGGGCGAGGACGATCGAGAGGGCCAGGAGGAAGGTGAAGAACCACACCAGCAGCGGCATCTTGGCTGAGGCAAACCACATCAGGAATTCATGGGTGATGAGCTGCGAGCCGCGGGTGAAATTGCCCGCGTTGCGCGGCATGCTTCCACGCGCTGAATGATGCTTGAGCTGACCCGGCCGGGCCTGGTCGGACCAGGTGTCAGGACGCCGCATAGAGCGCCTCCACGCGGCGGTCGGCTTCCGCCATCAGGGCCTGGTGTGCATCGGGAAATTGGCGCTGGATGAGGAGATCGATTCCGAGGAACAGATACTCGGAAGAGAACTGGCGCCGGCGCTCGGTTTCGGTGCTGCCGTCGATGGTCGCAAGGTAGAGGGTCAGCGCATTGCGCAGGATGATCGAGGGCGTCAGCCCGCGCGCCTCCTGGACCTTCTCGACACCTTTTGCGAGTTCGCGCGGTATCCGTACCGTAATCCGGACTTCATCAACCATACCCAGACCCCTCGTGGAGGCCTGGTGGGAATTGCGCGGACCCCTTTTAGGCCAGCATGGGCCGTCTGGCAATCGCGCAGCGGTGCGGTGCCCCTTGTCGGACACAGTCGGACCGCAAAACGGCGGAAGTCTGCGGCTTTGCGGGATGGTCCGACACAGTCAGACAGGTGGCGACATCGCAAACTCACGCATTTGCGCCATTTTTCCTACGGTCGTGCCGTGTACGGTCTGCATCCTTCCCCCTTGATCCTGCAGTGGTGATGGCTCGCGGGTTTGGTGGTTTTTCGCGAATCCGTAGCTGGCCTTCCAGGACGTCCGCAGGCGTCGTGCCCGGCTTGAATTGCACTCGGAAACCGGGGGCGATCTCAGCCCCGTAACATCAGGGCTTGCCAAACAGGGGAGGGATCATGATCCTCGCGCGCGGGAGGTTTCAGCACCAACCCACGAGGTATCATCATGGCCAGGAAAGGAAGCCTTGAAGCGGAACGACAGGCAATCGCAAAGGAACGTCAAGCGCTGGAAACGCGCGAGGCAAAACTGCGAGATAGCGAGCGGGCGGCAAGCGTCGAACTGATGCACAAGTCAGTACTCGGCAAGGCGCCGTTTGAGAGGGTCGAAGCATTCTTCGCCGCTCTCGGAAAGCTCGGTCTGGACGAAGCGGAAAAGCGCCTGCGGGCAAGCTGAAACCGGCCTCGGCAGAGGCCAGCGCAGCCGGGGCTCGATGCCCCGGCTGCGCTTTATTGAACACACGCAAAAAGAGGGGCCGGAGAGCCCCTCAAGAGCCCTCCGGCGCGGTGCGATATGCGGCATGTCAGAACGGGCAGTCGGCGTCCCAGTCGGGATCCATCACTACGCTCATGAAGCTCGCGGCGCGGGCGATGTTCGCTTCGTCGAAGTCGTCGGCCATCATGCCCGGGACGGAATGGACGATCCGGTCGATCAGGTCCTGGGGCAGGGCGTTGTAGTCGCCCTCGTCGATGGCGAGAAAGCAGCCGAACTCGTCCTCGATGACGTGCTGGTCGAAGAAGCTGTGCTGGGCCCGCATCGTCGCGGCGCGCACTGCTGCGTCATAGCTGATGTGGTCGAAAGCCGGGATGTCGAGGGTCTTGGTAAGAGCGTTCATGTGAGCCTCCTGTCAAAGGAATTGAAGAGGTCTCCTTCGGGATGGCCGAGCTTGGCCCGGGTCAGGAACGGGCCGCCCGCGGCCCGCCGCGTGAGCGGGGGTGGGGGAGCCGATTTTTTCGCCTTCTTCAGGCGTAAAAATTGGGGGAACCGCCCTTCTTGACGCGGGCCAATGGCGGCCATCACGCTTGGAAGTCTGCGAGAGTATTTAACCCTGTTGGGCAGCACACCCGATGGTCCCAGGCACGGGTCTCGAGCGCCCGGCCGATGCGAAGCCTTCGCGTGCCCGCCAGCAGGCCGTCAGGCCATTACTGGCGGGGGCAAGAAGCGAGCGAGCCGGGCCATGACAGTGTGCGTCCCGATCGACAAAAAAGAAGGGCATCCGGCGGTAAGGCCGGACACCCTTCTGGTTGATGCCATCGGAGCAGTCCCTGCTCAGAATGGCGGGAGTTCATCGCCATTGACGGTGCCACAAGCCGTGCGCTTCATCGCAGGCCGCTCAGCTTGCGCTGCTACTTTGGTCCGCGCCGCCGGAGCCTCGTTCTGGACCGAAGCGTCGCGCACGATGTGCAAGGGAATGCGTGCTTCGCGCAGCCGGTCGGCAAGGTTCGCCTGGATGCCGCCACCGCTGCACACCACCGCCTCGACAGGCTTGAAGGCGAGCATGCGCGCGTTGCGCTGATAGGGCGCCGAAGGTCCCCGCGAGGTATCGGGCTTGCACAGGATCACCGGTACATTGTGGCGCGATGCCCAGGCCGCCGCGATCACGTCCGCGCCCTTGTTTTGAGCGGTCGTTGCAAGCGCCATCGACGGGACCCGGGCATGGATCGCATCGAGATAGTCTTCAACCAGCGCAATGTCAGTGAACTGCTGTCCGCCCGAGAACACCACGACCGGACCCGATGGGGCAAACTGCTCGCGCCGCTGCGCTTTCTGTGCTGCGAGATAGTCGCGTGCTTCGATCATCGAGGCGTTGGTCTTGGACGAGACCCGCGATCCCCGCACCGGCGAGAAGGGCCGACCGGTTTCGACAAGGTAGATGCGTGCTGCATGGTCACGCATGCACTCCATGGCATCGCGGCATTCGGCGAGGCTGCGCGCCTGCATGGTCAAGTCTTCCAGGTCGGTCGCATAGACCTCGCTCGGATCGTATTCGCGCAGCTTCTCCTGAAGCCGGCTCGCCATCGCGTCCTCGCGGTCATCGAGGCGTTTGGCGACGACATGGAAGCTGTTGGCGATGCCCCAGGCGACTTCGCTCGCAAAGTCCTCCATCCGGGTGTCGCGGAACAGGTCGAAGACGGTAGCGAGCATCATCTCGATCGCCGCCTGCGCCACCTCGGGGTCGGGCATTTCGGCAGCGCTCGGCTCATGTTCGATCGAGAGCTTGGCCAGTTCGGTCTGCTCCATGAATGCCCGGGCGTAGTCGGGCGTGGCGATTTCGCGCGCATAGTGTTCGGCAAGGTCGGCGAAGTTCGAGAAACGGTCCGTCATGATAACCTCCAAAAGGAATTTTCTCTCATCACGCTGATGAAAGATGCCCATCGGAAGGACGCCGGAGTCAGGCAGTCAGGGACGGCGGCGCGCACGCGCTGCCGCCGCGTGTCGCGGGCGTGGGGGGAGCCGATTTTTGCTCGCAAGGCGGTAGCCGCAGCAGGCCAAAATCGGGGGGCACCCGCGATCCTTGACGGCCGCCAATCTCCCAGGCGTCATGCTATGGCGATGCTGATTTCGCTCAGTCACCGAGATGAGAGAGAGATTACGGTTTTGCCCCCGAACCCCATTGGGGCGTTCGGGGTTAACCGCAAAACACATTCCAGGAACGAATTAGACGGCTGCTCCCAATACGAACCTTGCTCGTTCACGGCGGAGCATTTCGTATGGGCTCATGCAGGTAATGCCGAGACCGATGCATGCATTTGGGATCTTGATCTTGCGTACCGAAGCCGAAGGCACTTCGTGAGTCACCACGACGCAGTCGTGGGCTTTGGCATGTGCCACCAGCCAATAATCGGCGACTTGCAAGAAAGTCGCGATTGCGGCGGGCTCATAGGCTTGCCCAGTGGCCCAGGCGCTCACCTCTCCCAAGGCAGGGAGAACCGCGTCGTCGGGTGGCAAGAAAAAGCCCTTGCCTCGGGCATGGGCCCAGTCCGCAAGTTCGTCACCGCCGCCTACGAGTTCGTCGCTGACCTTCTCGATGCTTGCGACAATCGCGGCCGCGTTCTGATCTACCAGCCATTCCCAAAAGGCAGGGCAGAAATCGAAGCCATAGTGAAGGTTCTTGGCCTGGATGAAGACGTTCGCGTCGAGCAGGTAACGGGTCAAGCCAGCACCCCTACTTCCTGCCCGATGTGGTTGAAGGTCTCGGTCTTCGCAACACCGAGCATACGAAAGGCATCACGGTAAAGGGTCTGGCCCTCAAGCGTGCTTTCGACCAGGGCGCGCGCGAAACGGCGGCTGACGCGAGACAGGGTCGTACGATAGAAGTCGCCGCCGCCGCCGCTTCGTTCTGCGATCACTCGCAGGCGGGCGCGCTCGGCAGCCCATGCGGCCTCGAAGGCAGCCCCGGCCAGCCAACCGGCATCGAGAAGACGTCTCAAAATGACAAGGCTGCTGACCTTGTAGCGACGCGTGAGACGAGCGACGGCGTCGTCAATTGCTTCATCCGCGACGAGATCGGCTTGTAGCGTTACCAATGGCACGAGTAATTCAGCTGCGACCGCGTTGCACCAGACTTCCTCACGCCGGAAACCCGCGACCGGCGCGGCGCTGGCATTCGATATCGCAGTGGCACCAAGCCAGAGGTGCGCGAGTTCATGGGCAAGCGTGAACATCTGAGCGGACTTGCTGTCCGACCCGTTGATGAACACCAGTGGCGCCTGGGTGTCGGCAAGGGCAAAGCCGCGGAACTCTTCCGGATCGAGCTTGCGGTTATTGTTACTGAGAACGACGCCGCTTACCATCACCAGTACGCCGAGCGCGTCGGCGTGGCCAATGAAGAGTCGCAGAGCCTCCTCCCAGGTCCGGCAGGCTGCACGCGCTTCTAAGTCGAAGCCTAGCGCTTCAGCCATCCGCGCTGCCACAGCGACTGGCTTGTCATTCAGCGAGGCACTGCCGACAAACGCGAGTTCGGGCAGCCGCACGGCCCGGGCATAGTCCTTGAACCATCCCTGGCGCTCCTGGCAGGCATAGACCATGTCGAGGAGGTTGGGACTAGGGCGGTGAATGGCGCGGCCATCGACCGTCCGAAAATCCGGGATCGGCAATTGCTCATGAGGCGGAGCAGGAAGAAACAGATAGCCAACCGGCACATGGACAGCATCGGCGAAGGCTTGCAACTGCTTGATCGTGGGCTGCGCGTCTCCGGCCTCCCACAGGGCAAGTTTGGGAAAGCGGTGGTCCAGATCTTCCGGGCTCTTGCCTGCACGCTCGCGCGCCCAGGTCAGAAGCTCAGGATGGATGGCCGCCCGCGTCATGGGGACTTAGTAGTCTTGCATTGGACTCTGCGGCAAGACCACATGGAATTGCCTGGCATCACCTGATCACCGACACTGCGACACCGGCCGCGTCCGCGACGGTGCGCCACTGCTTGTCGGCAGTCAGCGCCGGAAGACCGTCCCGGCGCGCAAGCGCCAGGCAGAAACGGTCGCCGAGCGACAGGCCGGCCTCGGCCGTCGCGGCGCGCAGGCGTCCGGCGATGGTGGCGAGCGCCTGGTCGGCCTCGACGATCGCCATCGGCAGGGGCCGCAGCATGGCGTCGACCTGGTCGGCGGGCATGCCGGCATGGATGAAGTGGCTGACGACCTCGGCGTAGTTGACGCTCGACATGCGCGAGGCGCCGATCGCATCGGCGACCTTGCCCGCGCCGGGCTCGTCCCGGAGCAGGGCAAGCAGCGCGGAGGCGTCGAGTACGACTTCGGTCATTCGCCGGATTCCTCACGGCGGCGGGCAAGAAAGGCATCGACCGATGCGGCAGCGTTGCCTTCGGTGTATTTCTTCGCCAGCGCCTGGGCGTGGGCGATCGACTGCGCCACGGTGCGCAGGATCACGCCATCCTCGGTTTCCTCGACCAGCAGCGCGCCGCCGCCGGCCAGGCCGAGCCGCTTGCGGATCTCGGCCGGCAGGCTCATCCGGCCATTGGGCGTGATCGTCACTTGTACCGTCATGGCACTGCTCCTGATGCGGCGAACGCGTCGCGAAGCG
>JAKPHK010000137.1 GCA_029550345.1 Pseudomonadota bacterium | reverse complement strand
CGACCGTGGGCATCATCGCCACGGTCGGCCTGTCGATGTTCCCGTTCATCCTGCCAAGTTCCATCAATCCGCAATCGAGCCTGACGGCATGGAATGCCTCGTCCAGCCACTTGACGCTGTGGATAATGCTGATCGTCACGGTGATCTTCCTGCCGCTGGTGCTGACCTATACCGCCTGGGTGATGAAGGTCCTGTTCGGCCGGATCAGCTTGCGCGACGTGCGCACCAACCCCGACTTCTACTAAGGAGCGAAAACGATGTGGTATTTCGCATGGATCCTGGGGCTTGGCCTGGCGCTCGCCTTCGGCATCATCAACGGGATGTGGCACGAATTCCAGTCGCCGCTGGATGAGGACCCCAACCTGTGATGCGCCGCATCCTGACGGGCGTTGTCCTGGGGCTGGCCGGATGCGCGGCCCCGGCGCCGCAGCCGGTGGATGTTTCGGCCAAGTCGGCTGCGCTGGCCGACCGCTTCCAGGCTGACCTTCAGGGGCAATTGCAGGCGGCGATAAAGGCCGGCGGTCCGGTGGGTGCCATCGGCGTCTGCCAGCAGGCAGCGCCGGCCATTGCCGCCAGTCTGTCCCAGGAAAACGGGGCAGAGGTGCGCCGGATCGCGCTCAAGGAGCGTAATCCGGGCGCGGCTCCGGATGGCGAATTGCGTGAGCGGCTGGAGCAACTGGCCGCCGCGCCTTTGTCCGCCGATGGCAAGCCGGCGGTCATGCAATGGAGCAGCGGTTCCGGTTCTGACGCCAGGACCCATTACATGCGCGCGATTCCGATGAAGGAGCAGCCATGCGCTGCCTGCCACGGTACGGCGATCGCCCCTGATGTGCAGGCCAAGCTGGCCGAACTCTATCCGGCCGACAAGGCCACCGGGTTCAAGCCTGGCGACATGCGCGGGGCCATTCTCGTGTCATGGCCGGTCGGTCAGGCACGGGGGAACTAGCATGACCCGGACGGCTGGCCGCCTGACTGTTGCCCTGCTGCTGGCGGTCTTCATTCTGCTGGCCCGGCTGCTGCGGACGCAAGGCAGTGCCAGTGCTTCCGCCCCGGCGCAGCTCGCGCCGCCCGACCAGCGCGAGGCCGTTTCGCTCAATCCGGCCCAGGCCGATCACGTCCTGAGCGAGATGCGCGGCCTCCTGGCTTCGATCCGCGACATTCACTCCGCGATGGCGGTCGACGACTGGGGGGCGGTCAGCGCCGCAGCGCAGGCGCAAGGGACCGGACGCGGGAAACGACCGCCCGAGGGCTTGCGTGAGCGGCAGCCGCCCGGCTTTCGCCAGATGAGCAGCAGCATGCGCCAGCAATTCGATGCATTGAACCTTGCCGCAGCCAAAGGGGATCGCAGCGCTGCGAATGCTGCGCTTGGTCAGGCGCTCAATACCTGCGTTGCCTGCCACGACAGTTACCGGATCGAGATTGCCGATTGATCCCGCTTCTGCCGGCACCCCCATGCTGGCGGACAGGGGCCGCACCGGAAGCCCCCCTTCCGTGTGTGGCCCCAACAGTTCGGGTGAGGACGGCCCGTCGCTCGGTGTTACGGATGGTCAGCCCAAATCGGGTGACAACCATTTGCGCATCACGATAGTATAAACGGTGGGTGCCACGACAGGAGCAGGCTGAATGAAGGGTTTCGTCGACAACATCGAAAAGCTGACGGAAGAAAACGACGATTTCCGCCGCGTGCTTTATACCGGACACAACCTCCAGCTCGTTCTTATGGCGATCCAGCCTGGCGAGGAAATCGGAGAGGAAGTCCACGACGACCGGGACCAGTTCTTCCGCATCGAGGGGGGGGAAGGCGAGATCTGGATTGATGGCGTCTGCAACAAGGTCAAGGCAGACGACGGAATCATTGTGCCCCAGGGCGCGCGCCATAATGTGATCAGCACCGGCAAGGAGCCGCTGCGACTCTATACCATCTATGGCCCGCCGGAACATCTGGACGGGACTATCCACAAGACCTGCGCCGATGCGGCCGTGGACCATGAGCATTTTGATGGCCGGACGACAGAGTGATCAGGCGGCGATCAGGACCAGCAGGATCGCGGGCAGGTTCCGTCGGTTTATCGCCTTTCGATTCCCCGCATAAATGTTGTCACGTAATTATTCACGGGATTTCGTTCGGCCAGCACACATCATAGCTGTTAGCTCCCGCGTTCCAGAACAGGGCAATGTCGATGCCCGCCTCGGTCGCCATCCGCAGGAAGTCGTGGCGCAAGTCCGGGCAATCCTTGCGGAATTCCCGCGCCAGCTTGGTGTTCGCGCGCTCTACTGCAACCGGGTGACCGGCACCCACTCTGGCGGAAATTTCCACATAGGGGCTGTGGAGGAGATGGCGGGTGCCGGTCCGGGAGTTTTCGACAACCAGCGCCATCGTCTGATTATCGTCGGTCAGTCCCTGCGCCGCGGCGTCGCTGTCCCACGGGTTGGCGATGATGATGTCGGGGGCCAGCTCGCGCCCCGCGCTGGCGGGCAGGATATGAACGACCGAGATTGCGTCTGGCTTGCCATCGCCATCAAGGTCGACCTGCGTGATGGGCGCGCTAAACCGCGGGTGCGGGGCAATGCGTGAGCGCGCCCCGTTGCCCGGTTGCAGACCGTCCCGATCATCCGTCTTCTCGTCGCTGACGGGCAGGTCCGGGCCCAGATCACCCAGGGCGGTGCAGTCCGGATCTTCCGCCGCAAAGGTGGCAAGACGCAGATATTCCTCGTGAAGCTCCGGGTTTATCGCATCGGGATCGATCCCTTCGGCCTGAAATAGGCGCAGGGCCGATTGGTAATAGCTGGCTGCCGTGCGGCAATCATCGGTGCCGCCGCCGGTGACTGACCAGATCACCCGCCATCCGCCGTCTTGCTTCAGCAGGTACTCGCCGCCGTCGTATTCCTGCTTAGACGGCTCGATCACCACATAGGCATAAGTCGCCGTCTTGCCTTTGATCACCTTCAACTGGTGGACGATGAACCTGATCTTGGAACCCGGTGACGGCCGGAGCGCATTAAGGATTTGCGTGCGCTCACTCGTGCCAGGCGGTGGGGTGCGAACCTGCTGCGCGGCGGCTGGCGTCAGACCGAGCACAGCCACCAGCATGAAGAGAAAAGGGATGCGCGGGAGGGTCATGGAATTGCGCCTTGTGCTTCGGGTGCTGCGGGCGACTCGCAGACTGGTCTGTCGGAGAGAGCGAAGGAGTCATATTGCTCAGCGCCCAGATGCATGGTGCAGATGATCTGGCGGGCCATGTCTTGCACTTCGGTCAGACTGAACCTGCCGCTGATCCGGATGCGTCCCTCTGTGATTGGCTCGACAAGCCGGGCGGAACTGATGGACTTGTCGCCCACCGTGATGGCGACATCGGTATTCAGCAGGCGGATTGATTCGGCTTCGAGGTGTTGTGCCACCTCGGGCCGCAAGGCGATATCGAGAACCGGAAAATTGCGGTCGTCGAAGGCCAGGGCGACGCCCGCGATGTTGTCGCGGGTGAATTCACGCTGTCCAAAGTGCAAGGTGGAGGTCGGCACTGCAGAACGGTGAGGCACTGTGTCATCGCCCTTGTGCCAGGTCAGGTGCTGCCAGGGGATGACCGACCAGTCCGGCTCGTCGCACGGCCGCTGCGCTCGAGCGAAATAGGCGCCGAGATAGAGGCCTTGTCCGGTCAGGTACCAGCTGGGGAAATCCCACACGGACGTATCCGCATAGTCGCATTGATCCTCTGCCGCCTCACCATCGGCAGGCTGCAGCTCGTTCGGGTAAAGCTGGCCCAGCAAGGAGACGATGCGCGGCGCGAAGATGTCACCGCGATAGTCGAAGAACGCCGGGGTGCCGGGTTGGGGTGCTGGCGGATTACCGAAATAGAGCAGATCTTCCAGCTGGAGTTCGCGGCCGGTCCGGGTGTCGAAGGTCACGCCTTGCGTGCCGAAATCGGGGTGGGCCGTGCCGGCGCAGCTCCAGCTGGCAAACCAGGCATAGCTCACGAAATCGTCGCTGAGGTACGGCGCTCTTGCCTCGGAAACGTCCATGCCCGATTGGCCGCCAAACCCTTCGCAGCCGAACCATTGCGACACGCGCTCCCACTGCTGGCGTTCTAGTGCGGCATTGATCCGGGCCAGAACCGGCGCGGGATAGCCGCTTTCGATGCGGAACAGCGTGATCCCGCTGACGGGCTCGCGCCAGTCGCGCAGCGCGCGCGGTCCATCTTGACGGATGCTGCCCGGAACCAGCGACAGGCCTGCCAGCTGGTGGCGCTCATAGGGGGAAAGATCCGCCATGTCCGCAGACAGACCCGCCGCCAACGGGGCTGGCGCGGCCACTGGCGACAGCCGCACCGGCAGCGTGCGCCCGGCCTTGGTCGTCAGCGATCCGGCCAGCTCGGCCCCGGCGCAGTGCAGGTTCAGTTGATCACCGCTGCTGCGGGCCTCGAGCAAGAGCCTGTCGCCCGTCCAGCGGCCGCTAAGGCCGATATCGAGCCGATACTTGCGATAGAAATAGCGTCCCGTCACATTGTCGCCGCTGCCTTCCAGTTCCACGACGACCTGGGCGGCTCCGACCGTTCCGGCATAGACCTGGCGGTCATCGCTGGCGGCGCGCAGCGGGGCGGTTAGCAGAACGAGGCTGGCAACCAGCGCGAGGGGCTGATAGCGCACAAAAAAATGCAGGACTTTTCGGAACGTATGACCATCCATACTGCTGCTCTAAGTAAAGCCGCTTCGTCCTGCAATCGATGCCTGCGCGTCTTGATCAGGCTCTGCGCGATCGGCCTGCTGCTGCCAGCTGCGGTCCGGGCGCAAGAGGCAGACGCAGCCCCGCTGGACATCTTCATCGGCATGGTCATTGCCGATGGCGAGAACCTGGTGCTGGAGCGCTGCAATATCGTGCGCACGCGCTATCGGCTGCTGCCGGCCGCAGGCGCAGGTGATCCGCTGGCCGAGCTGCGCGGCAAGACCGGCAAGGTGCAAGCCCATGTCATTGCCAGCTATCGGGCTGACGGGGAGGCGCACATTCTCGACGTGGCGGCGATTGACAATGTGCGGCTGGGCAAGACCTGCCATCTGCTCGACGCCATCGACGAGAGCTTTGAGAAGGCCGATGCCTGGGCAGAAGCGGGGCCGGAGGCTGCGGTTGCTGCGGCTGAAGCCAGCGAAGCGAGCACCCCGGATGCCGACCGCTGGGACGCTCTCGCCGCCGGCGCTGCCGCCCCGGCCGGAGGTGAAGTGATCGGCAGCGGTGCATATGCCTATCGCTTCGTCCTGCTGCAACCGCGCACGGGGAAGCCCGCCGCCCATACCGACTATGCCCTGTCAGCCAGCCGGGCGACGGACTATGAACTGCCCTTCGTGACCGACCAGAAGAAGGTGTTTCAGGGCCGGACGGACGAAGAAGGCCGCACGCCCGTATTCCGACTGCCGGTGCGCCTGCCCGATGCCGCCTTCGACTTGCGCGAACGCTTTGGCAGCGGTCCGTTCGGCGAAACGTTTCACCTGACCGACCATAACGACAACGACCTGTTCAACGCTCCCTATGCGCTGATCACCTGCACCAGCCCGCCGCGCTTCTTCCGGGGCTATACTTACCCGAACGGGGATACCGCCTATACGGCCAGCGATGGTCCCATCAATGTTCAGCTGCGCGTGCTGGACAACATCGACGAAACACTCCCCGCAAGCTGCGAGGATGGGCGGAGTGCGGACGGGGATCATGTCGTGCTCCCTACCACGCGCGAGAAAGACCCAGAATGACCATGCCGCGCCGCCTCACCTTGATCCTCGCTGGTTCAGTACTGCTGGCCGGTGTCCAGCTTCCCGCGCAGGCGCCGCAACAGCAAGCGCAAACCGCCATGGAACTGCTGGAAAAAGCGACAGAAGCCAAAGCGGTCGGCGATCATGCCGGTGCGCTCGAATTTTATAACCAAGCTGCGGCCCTGCTGGCCGAGGACCCTGCCGGGCAGGACGGGTTGGGCCTTGTGGTCCGGGCGGATCTGCAGCGCGACATTGCCCGTGCGTCCCATGCTGCTGGTACACGTGATCCATGTGCCGCGCTGGCAAAGGGCAGGGCTTATCTCGATCAGGCCCGGCGGGTACCGTCAGCAGACGGTGACATGAACGTCGGTCCGATTGCTGATGACATGGAGCAGCAGCTGGAGAGCGAAGGGCGCCGCATGCGCTGCGTGCAGCCGGGACCGCCGGCCGATATGGGCAAGCCTGACGCAGCGCTGGCGGGTCATTATTATCTTTCAGGCGTGATGGAGACCGGCTCGGAACTGCTGCTCAAGGCGGATGGCCGGTTCGAGTGGTATATCAGCTACGGCGCGGTCGATCAGGTGGCCAAGGGGCGCTGGGGTCGCACCGGCCAGACGGTGACCCTTGCAGCCGATCTGCCCGCCGGGGATGCGCCGCTGCTGCGCGTCGATCAGGCATTCCCTTGGGACGAAGCGGCCGAGCGCGGTCTGCGTAATGCGCAGCGCGCACGCGAGGCCGAAGCGATTGCCGAACGCTGCCCCTGGACCATTGGCGCGGCGGCTTCTCCGCCATTAATCCTGCCCGAAGATCGCCCCGCTCCCGGCCCTGCCGAGCAGGCGCGGGCGGCAGAGGCGAAGCGCATCGCGGAAACTGCCCGGGACGAAGCCAGCCGGGCAACCGCGAAAGGCGCGGCTGCGGGCGCAAGCGAGGCAGACCGCACGGCCGCCGAAGCCGCCATGGTGGCCTGGTACGAAGCGCATTACGAAATGGAGCAGGCCTACCGCACCGCCGCCGCGCCCCTGCCGGACATTGGCGCCCCGGTGATGCCGACAGAATGTCAGGCCGCGCCCGTCGATGCCGCCGCCGATGCGCCTATCCCGCCGTCGCAATGGCGGCGCGGCGTGGGGGTGGTGGTCGGCGATCCGGCCCGTGAAATGCGCTTGTCGCGTGTCAGCGTGACCTTTGTGTTCAGCGACGGTTACCGTGAAGCCGCCGAAACCAGCCGGGGTGGCTGGGCCTTCGTTTCCCGGAGGAGCGGCGCGGCGGTCGAGCAACTTGTCCTTACCTTGCCGGACGGTTCCAGGCGCTCTGCACCGCTGCCGATCAAGCCATTGGCCGAGGGCGTGCAGGCGGTGGCCGTCGATACGCAGCAACTGGTCGCACCGCCGTTCGAGGTCATGCGCCTTCAAGTGCAAGGGCGCGATCTCATCCCGGAAAACATGGGGCGCGGGCGCTACTCGCGCAATTGAGGCGGTGCCCAGCCGGCAGTCCCGCATTCTGCCTCCGGACGGTGGTTGCCGCGCGGATCGAGGCAGACGGTCTGCCCGCTGCGATACCAGCTGTGTTCTCCATCCGAGACCGGCGCGCAGCCGATGCAGGCCCATGCCCGCTTCCCGGTGAACGGATAGGCCCCATCGTAGATTGCCGGAATGACCAGCTTCAGGCGGCGATCGGCATAGCCGAACTTGTCGCCAAGCCGCACCCGCACCAGACCATCCTCAAACACGTCTGGCGCGTTGTCGAAGGTCGGCACCAGCAGTGCATAACCATCGCGCCGGACATAGGCATAGCCTGCTGTGCGGATGGCAAAGGTGGCAAGCCCATGCCGGTCAAAGCGCAGCTGCCGCAGCGCGTCTGGCCCGACGGCATAACTGCCATCGGGGTTCGGGGTGGCGCAGTCGCCCAGCGATTCGAAAGTGCCATCCTTGAGCATCGTGCAGGGCAAGGCTTTGCTTTCGGGGTTTCCTGCTGCGCGCACGGGATAAAGGTCGCGCTCGCGCACATAGCCGCCGCGCGGGGTGCCGGGCGGATCGTACCAGGTGATCCGGACCATGCCCGGCAGCGACCAGGCCGCGCCATAGGTCTTGGTGACCCAAACGCCGGAATCGCGGGACAGCGCGGCGCGGCCTTTCGGCTCCAGGCGAAGCCCCTCTTTGGCCTCTGCCAGCTCGAACAGCCGTGGGCGGGACCGGGCAACGACCGCTGCACCGATAAGGCTATTGCCAACATGGCCGGCTCGGTCGAAGCTTATCCGCCAGCGACAAGCGGTCGGGCGATTTGCATCGTCGGGGCCGGGCTCCAGCGTGATCTGATCGTTGAAGCCGCCGCGCGCCCGCGAATAAAGCGTGGTGGTGAAGGTGGCGGCAGGGCGCTGCGGATCCCAGGACATGAGCTCATAGCTCTCGCCCAGTTCGGGACGCTGATACTGGGTGACCGGCTTTAACGGTCCGCTGAAGAACACCCGGCAATCGCCGTCGTGCAAGTACCCGGACAGAGTTCCGGTTTCCCGGTCAGCGGCAAGGATCAACCGATCGTCGCCAAAGATGCCACTTTCCAGCGTGGGCGGGAGCTCCGCCGCCATGGCAACCGTTGCCACCGCACTGCCCGCGATTATGGCGAGGACAGGAAAACCAAAACGCGCAAATACTGTCATCGTCCCGTCATTGCGCAACCGGCGGATGAGCGCCAGTGCTTGTTAGGGGTGTCGCGATTGGATATCGGGCAAGTATGCTGCGCCAAGCCTTAATTCTGTTATTACTCGCAGCATCGCCTGCGCACGCTTTGGACGGCGCTGACTTCGATCCGGCCGAAGTCGATATTGCAGATGCCATCAACTGCCATCTCGACGCCCCGAGCTACAATGCCTTCGCCTGGGCCCTGAGCGGCGAAGAGAAGCTTGCTGAGCGCTTCGGCTGGCGAAAGATCGAGAGCCCCAATCCGTTCCTCGCCCAATATGAGTTGCCGCAGCCAGTGCTGGTTACCGGCACGTGGTCGACACGCCGGATCGCGTTCAGCTCCAGCGGCGTCATGGCAATATTGGATCTGGCTGATCCCGCCGAGATCGCCAAAGAGGAAGGTATCGTCAACGCACTGGAGAGCGATGCCGCCGTCGCGGAAATCGCCAGGGCAGCGCAAACCGCTGGTGTTGCCACCCGCAACGAAGTCGAAGCGGAGACGCCGTTCCGCAAATTCCTCGGTCAACGCATCCTCGTTGACGTGACCGAACCAGCCAACGAGGCAGACGAGTTCGGGACCCACACAGTGATTGCCCGTTCCATCTCCAACGTTACCAGTCACCCGGGCAAGACCCTTTATGGCTGCTCCTACCGGATCGAGCTGCTGGATCGTGACGGAAAGCCGCTTTGACAAACACTGTGGTTGGCGAACGGTCTATCAGGTGGCGGACCTGGTCAAACTCAACCTGCATCGTGCAGCAAGCCTGCCGCCGCGCAGGGTTCGGTCAGTCAGGCAGAATTCGCGCGCGCGTCCGGGGGCAGGCAGGACTAAGCGTTACCCCGTAGAGCACTCATTATATATTATCATATTCTGATATTAAGATGCCGGCCAGTTCAAGCCTTGTTGCAAGCCAATGGAGTCGGCCCCATGACAAACGCCAATCTAATTTATCAGATCGACGAAGCGATCGGCGCGCACGGCATGTGGAAGATGCGGCTGCGTGCGGCAATGCGCACGGGCAAGTCTGACATTTCGGCGCATGAAGCCGGTTGCGACGGCAACTGCAAATTCGGCCAATGGCTCAATTCCACGGCGCTTTCTGCTGAGGCCAAGGCAGACGTGCCCTATAAGGTCGTCAAACGTGTTCACGCCGATTTTCACCGGTCTGCCGGGCATGTCATGTCGTCGGCGCTTGGCGGCCGCCAGCGCGAAGCAGAGGAGCGCCTCGAAGGCGAGTTTATCCCGGCATCGGAAAAACTGGTCCGAGCGTTGATGAAGTGGAAGTCGGAACTGCAAAAGGGCATCCGTCGAGCCGCTTGAGCGCGGTCTTGTTGCTGGTGCGCGCTGCGATTGAATATTTTGAGCGCAGCTGAACCTATCCGCCTTTGCCTTCGAAATCGACGAGCAGATAATTCTGTCTTACGCTGGCTCGACGCTGTTAGCCTCTAAAGTGACGCCAAGGTGCCTGCGCACTACGCCAAAAATGGCAGCAAGATTGTCCATGCTCGGATTGCCCTTTTCGGAGAGCATCCGGTGCAGGCTCTTGCTGGGCCGATTGGTTTCAGTGGCAAGGCCTTCGAATCCAACTGAGGCATTGACCAGATCGCGCAGGATCAGACGCGCGACATGAGGTTCGCCGTTGAGAAAAGCGGTGGCGGCTTCGTCGAGCATGGCCTTGGCGAAGGCGGGGTCGCGCGCGGCACGTTCCTTCACCGTCGCCTTGAAATCGCGTGTCAGCGCCACCTTGCCTAACTCCTTGCCTTCTTCGCCTTGGCCTTCCGGCCTTTGTACTCATCGAGCAATGCACCGGCCTGCCTGATATCCGACTGTTGCCGCTTCTTGGTCCCGCCCACGAAGAGGATGATCAGTTGCTCGCCATCCTGAGTCAGATAGAGCCGGTATCCTGGGCCCCAATCGATCCGGTACTCGCCAAGCCCGCCGCCGATCCATTTGACGTTCGACAGGTTGCCGAGTTCCATCCGGACGATGGCTGTCGCTACCTTGGCTGCGGCCTGGACATCGAGGTCATCGAACCAGCCCCGAAACGGGCAGCTGCCATCTTCGCGAACATACTCCTCAACAATCACATTGCACCGCCATGGGTAACATATTCGTTACCTTTCGTCTAGGCCGCATCGGATACATCCTGCGCAGGGGCATGCTGCTGGACGAGTGCGATCACCGCTTCGCGAAGTTGTCCTGCGCTGGTGTCGGTCTTGCCGAACCTGGTCTTCAGTGCCTGAAGCAGCTTTTGGTCTTCCAATGAGAGCGGTCCAGTTTGCGCCGCCCCAGGCAACAAGGCCGCCGCGATCCTCTTGCTGACGCGATTGGCCGCCTTGCGTGACGGCTCATGCTGGATGTGAGCATAGATGGCAGTCGAGCGAGGGTTCGAATGGCCGAGGATCGCTCCCGTCAATGCGATTGCTTCGCCGGTGGAAAT
>JAKPHK010000134.1 GCA_029550345.1 Pseudomonadota bacterium | reverse complement strand
GCTCGTAAGCTTCGCGCAAGACGGGCTGC
This sequence comes from Pseudomonadota bacterium, assembly GCA_029550345.1. GTDB lineage: Bacteria > Pseudomonadota > Alphaproteobacteria > Sphingomonadales > Sphingomonadaceae > Novosphingobium. The sequence goes on along the minus strand of JAKPHK010000134.1, from coordinate 5,200 downwards.
AGTTCATCGCCTTCGGCCACGCTGCGGCCGAGCACACGGTATCGCTGGATCATTGGGGTATCTCCAATTTCTCGCGATCGACGCTGCCCGTTCGACCTCTCGCGCATCTCCTTTGTATGACGCGGCCCCGGATGGGCGCGCTGGGCTCAGACTATGATAGCCGCTCTATCGCGGCAAGCCCGCCGAGCGGACGCTTCAAGCCTGTCGCTGTGCAACCGTGGAGGCCGCCCGCGGTTTGCTGGCGTGGCGGCATATGCCGCGCTACTGGTCCTGTGATGGACGACCTCTTCGCTTCGCAGCCCATCGCAGGCGCCACCCTGGCACACGGCGACATCGAGCGCCTGATCGGCAGGACGCCGCGTACACTCATCGACTGCGACCTCGAGGAGGCGGACCTCTCTGGGCTCGATCTCACCCGCTGGCGCTTCGAACGCTGCAACCTGCGGCGCAGCGATCTTGCGGGGGCAAAGCTTGAAGGTACGGTCTGGCAAGGCTGCCGGGGACCGTTCGCCAATTTCTCGGGCGCCAACCTCAGCGAAGCCGAGTTCCTCGGCGGCGATTGGAACAATTGCGCGATGCGCCGAGCGAGCCTGACCTCGGCCCGGTTCACCGGCTCCAAGCTCACCGGCGCCGACTTCACCGAGGCGCGCGCCATGCACATCCACTTCGAGGAAGTGCTGCAGGTTTCTGCCAAGCTCCCCGGCTTCTCGTTCCGCAAGGAAACCCTGCGCCGGGTCGATCTGTCCGGTGCCGATGTGCGCAAGGGCGATTTTCGCATGACGGTGTTTGAAGATTGTTCCTTGCGCGAGGCGCTGGTCGCTGGATCGCGGTTCGAGGGATCGGACCTGCGCGGCGCCGACCTCGGCGGGCTTCGCCTGGTCGATGCCGGGCTGTTTCGCGGGGCGACGATCTCGCGCGAGCAGGCGGGGCAATTGCTGGGCGAACTGGGGCTCAACGTCCGCTAGCCGCAGGGCGGGACCGCTTGCCTCAGTCCGCGGCGCGCTCGTCCTCGTCCAGCTGTTCGCTTACGCCTTCGGCAAGGCCGAGGCACAGCGCGGCTTCCTCGCGGGTGAGCATGATCTCTTCTGCACCGTACACGGCAAGCTTTGTGCGCAGGACCTGGGCCATCGCGCGCGCCACCTGCAGGGCGCTTGGCATTTGCTGTGGTTCAGCCATGGGCCGGGATCCTTTCCCTTGGGCGGCTCTGCCTGCGGCAGCGGGGCCGGACAAGTTGAGCTGGAGGGACGAGCATACCGGTTTTGTCGGGATGTGGCGAGGTGGAGAGGGGAAGGGGGGCACCCCGGAGCCCGCGCCCCGCGCGGGCGCCGCGGCGACCCGCTCTACTCGCTAGGGCGGATCGTCGGCGCTCTCGCACCGCCGCCCACCCAAGCTCGCCGGCATGGATGCCGGCCCTGCGGGTGACGATCGGGGCCAGTGGGGGAGGCGGCAAGGCTGGTTGGCGCGGGCGGGCGAGGGCGCTAGGCTCCAGCCCATGCCGATCGTCCTTGCTGCCGCCGCCCTCTGTCTCGCTCCTTCCGTCCACGACGGCGACACGATCCGCTGCGGCCGCGAGCGGGTCCGCATTGCCAATATCGATGCACCGGAATTGCCCGACAGCCCCAAGTGCCAGGACCGGCGGCGGTCCTACGCTTGGGTAGCGACTTTGCCGCGGGAGAAGCCTCGCGGGTCGCCCTGACGCGGCTGCTGTCGCGTGGACGGGTGACGATCACGCGGCTTGGCACCGACCCCTATGGGCGGACGCTTGCCACGGTCTCGGTGAACGGCGTGGACGCCGGCGACTATCTGGTCGCGCAAGGCCTCGCGAGGCCCTGGCGCTAAGCGTCCCTATCGGGGGGCGAGCCTTGCCCGCCTGCGGGCGCAGCTTGCGCACCTGACCAAGATGCTTGCCGTAGCGCATGGCGTTGGACGGGGAGGGGCTGGGCGCGGCCTCGTGTGACCCCACCTGTCTCTGACCGGCATGGTGCGGGGGCCGAGGAAGGCAATGCCCGCTGCTGCGGGCGCTTAGGTTGGAGCAGGTTCTGCCGAAATGGCCGAAGCTGACGGGTCTGACCTTTGCGGGGATCCGCGGGCCTGAACTGACGAGACCGCCCTTCGTTTGCCGATGAACCCTGCAGCGCCAGTCCCTGGCCGCAACCCAAAAGCAGCGGACCGTGAAGCCCTTGCGGGCTTGCCGCACCACTCCTCGCTTTTGGGTTTCCCTCACATGCGTTCGGTGCGGGCCCGGGCCTTTGGCCCTGCCTGTGGTGTTCATCGGCGGGCTGTTCCGCCGAGTTCAAGCCACGGAGATACCCCATGAAGAACCTCGTCATCCTGATCGGCCGCATCGCCGCCGCTCCTGAAACCCGCCACGCCGGCGAGACCGCGATCACCTCTTTCACCCTCGTCACCGATCGCCCCAAGCTGGTCGATGGCAAGACGGTCAAGAACGAGGCCGGCTACACCGAGACCCTCGCTGAGTTCCACCGCGTCACCGCTTTCAACGGCCTCGGCACTTCGGTCGCCAAGCACAAGAAGAAGGGCGACATGGTCGAGGTCCAGGGCCGCCTCCACTACTCGAAGTGGACGGACCGCGAGGGCGTCGAACGCTACGCGGTCGAGATCGTCGCCGAGGAAGTCCTCTTCCTCTGACCGGAGCCCGGGAGGCGGCAGCGCCGCCTCCCAACGGGGGGTGAGGCCAATCCCTGCCGGATCGTTGCACCCCCGATTTCTCACAAAGACAGGAATTCCCCATGACGATCACTGCCGAAACGCCGGTGTGGGATACGCCGAGCGGCATGGGCGGCACCTTCACGGTGGCGCTGCTTGAAGACGATCCTGCCTGTCCAACCGTCCTCGCGCGGGTCTGTTATGGCCGCCTCGATGAGGCAGGCCGCTACCATCCCTGGCGCGAATGGGATGGCTACACGTTCCGTGTCGCCCGCACCGAACTCGCTCATCCGCGCCGGTTTGCCGATCCGACCCCGCGCTACCGACCGCCGGGGTGAAGGTGGATGCCGCGTTGCACAAAATTCAACTGCCGGACCTTATTTCGCATTTGCAGCATTTAAGGCGTCACCCCATATCAGGAGTGCCTTTCAGGCATCCTCTCCCAAAACTTTCCAAGGGGCCGGCGCAAGCTGGCCCCATTTTTTTGCGCATGTCGATCTGGAGCGCAAGCCAACGGCACTGGCATTTGGCGGCCGCGGCCCATAGGGTCCGCCATCGCCAATTAGAGAAAGACCGCACGCAATGGCCGATGAAATGCTCCTGGATCATGTCGCCGATATTGTTTCAGCCCACGTCAGCAACAATTCGGTCGCGGCGGGTGATCTGCCAGGCCTGATCCAGTCGGTCTACGCTTCGCTGGCTTCGCTTGGTCAGGTGCCCGAGCCGACCGAGGAAGTCCGTACGCCCGCCGTGTCGGTGCGCGCATCAGTCAAACCCGATGCGGTTACCTGCCTTGATTGCGGCGCGAAGTTCAAGATGCTCAAGCACCATCTCAGCACCGATCATGGCATGACTCCGGCCGAATACCGCGCCCGCTGGAACCTCGCTGCTGACTATCCAATGGTAGCGCCGGACTATGCCGCTCGCCGCAAGGAACTTGCTCTCAAGATCGGTCTCGGACGCAAACCGCGTCAAGTGGCTGTGGTTGCACCCGCCAAGCTGAAGCGAACACGCAAGAAGCTTGGGGTCGCCTTCGGCTCGCAAGGTGTGGTTTCGGGAGGGGTGCTGGACGGTTCCTGAGTATTCAGTTCAGGGAACCTCGACTGGCACGGGGGCAAGCCCCTTCGCCCGCTTTGCGAGCTTTCGATCGAAGGTCACGAAAGCGCTGCAATGCCCGGCCTTGGCCAGATGCAACGCATCGGCAAAGTCCATCCCTTCGCCTAGCCAGTCGAGCGCCTGGGCAACTTCGACCGGCTCCTCCAGTGTGATACCTGGAAGACCACCGATCGCGCGGAGTCCGTCGGCAATAGCCGCGGGCGTGAAATTGTAACCGGCGCGCAGGACCCATTCGATCTCGAGCACGACGGTCGTTGCAACGAATACGTCGCCTTCCTTGATGACCTTGCGCGCCGCTTTGGCCTGCTTTTCATCGTCGGCGGTCAGAAACCTGACGACGATATTGGTATCAATCGCGCGCACGGCGCTTTGCTTCCTTCGCGATAGCTGCATCCATCTCCTCGAGCGACAGCGCGGGACCACTGTGGCGCATGGAGCCGAAAACCGCATCGATCACGGTTTCGGGAAAGGCCGGGGTAGCTCTGAGGAGCACCCCATCGGGCGTGTCTTCCACGGTCAGCCGGGTGCCTGCAGACCAGTGTCGCCCTTCGCGGATAGCCTTGGGCAGGATAACCTGCCCCTTTGTCGAGATCACCGTCGTGATCCGCTCCTGCATACCCATCTCGATCTCCAGCGGTAAGATGAAAGTAAGATAGCCGCGCATCCGATCCTTGGCAAGCCCATGCTGAGAACAGCCATCGCTGCTTCTCATATTGTGCGATTGTGCCGGTTCTGTCGTTTGTGACACTTTACCCGGCGGGTAGAGTGTCAGAACTGACAAACCGTACGAGGCACGCGAAAGGGGATTCACAAGATTCACCTTTTGTGCTCAAAACTGATCCATGCAGGACCAAACACACATTTCCGGCGTGGGAGCCATCTATGCAGCGTTGGCTGCGGCATCGAAACGCCCGCGATATGCCTTCCTTGTCCTCCAGCTCGTGGCTGAAGCAGCCGACGCCCGTGGCCGTGCCGGTCCGCTCGTCGGCCGAGGAGAAGCCCCGATGCTGCTACGCGACTGGCTATGCACCCAGCTTCTTCCCATGAGCGAGCAAAGCGTGCGCCGCGCAGGCCTGAGGGCCCGCGTAACGATCTCGCTTCAGCACCAGCTGACCGGCGATCCTGACGCCGATACAGCACGTGTCGATCACGCGGTCGAAGAGCAGGTCCTGGCCGTTGGCCGTGCCAATGTCAGCCGGGCGATCTCGGACCTTGTGCGTGCCGGGCTCGTGACGCGCCACTATGCGGGTTATGCCACCAATCACGAGAACCGCGGCGGTGGGCGTCATGCGGTCTATGTGGTTCGGCCTGTCGTTCTCAGGGCGCTTGGGAAGATTGCGGCAACGCAGAGCGTTATTCCATCCTCAGCAAGATGTCAGGGCGAGCTGTTCGCGGCCTAACTTGTTGATTTAACATA
>JAKPHK010000133.1 GCA_029550345.1 Pseudomonadota bacterium | reverse complement strand
CAGGGTGATGCGTAGCCCGCCGTCGCCCAGATCCTCGACGTTGTAGGGCGGATAGCTTTCCGCGGCCGCCTTGGCGGCGCGTTCGACAAGGTTCCGGGTGTGCTCGAAACCGAGCAGGAAGGGGCTGTCGAACAGGATCGTCCGGGTCATTCCAAAAGAGTCCTCGCTGGAAGCGACTCCCCGACCGAACACCCTGTAGCGGCGCGCCCGGCTGGTTGAATATTAGATGGAATGGCCGAGGCCGTTTTTCAATGCCGCGCCGCAGCAGGGGCCGAACCGGGGGCTCAGCCGATCCGGCTCGACATGCCGCCGTCGACGAACAGCACCGTGCCGGTGATGAACCTCGCCTCGTCGCTGGCCAGGAACAGGGCCGCATAGGCGGTGTCCCAAGCCGTGCCCATCCTGCCGCCCAGCGGCACGCGCGCGTTGCGGGCCTCGCGCACCGCCTGCTGCTCCTGACCGCTGGCCTGTGCGATGCCGGCCACGGCCATCGGCGTGTCGAGCAGGCCCATGGCCACGGCGTTGCAGCGCACGCCCTTGGACGCATTGGCCTGGGCGATGCTTGTGGTCAGCCGGTTCACCGCCGCCTTGGAGACCTCGTAGGCGGTCTGGTTTCCCCCTGCGATCGAGGCCAGGGACGAGATGTAGACGATCGAGCCGGCGCCTTGCTCGCGCAGGGTCGGCAGGACGGCCTTGCCGACCTGCCAGGCGCCTTTCAGGTTCACCGCCAGGATGCGGTCGAGCGCGTCCTCGGTCAGCCGATGGGCCGGGCCGTCGCCGCCCCCGCCGATCCCGACATTGTTGACCACGATGTCGACGGCGCCGAACCGCGCCTTGGCCGCCTCGACCATGGCCGTGCAATCCTCGGCCCGCACGATGTCGGCGGCGAGAGCCGCCGCGCGGCCGCCCTCGGCCTCGATCATCGCCACCGTTTCCTGGGCGCGGTCGAGCCGCCGGTCGACGCAGAGCACGTCGGCGCCCTCCCGTGCGAACAGCAGCGCGACGGCCCGGCCGTTGCCGACGGTCTCGCCCGGCGTCTGGCCCGCCCCGACGACGATGGCGCTCTTGCCTGCCAGCCGCATGGTCAGAAGCCCCTCAGGTCGGGATCGAGGCTCTGGCCCGCGTCGAGCTGCACCCCGAACGAATTGAGGATCATCGAGACCTGGGTGTACTGGCCAGCGGTGAACACCACGTCCATGCACTGCTTGTCGGTGAAGTGCGCCTTCAGCGCCGCCCAGGTCGCATCGGTGATGAACTGGTCGTGGTGCAGTTCGTCCGAGGCGCGCAGCAGCGCCTGGTCGGCGGCGCTCCAGCCGGGCGCGCCGGCGCCGCCCTTGATCCGCGCCACCTCGTCATCGGTCAGGCCGGCGCGCTGGCCGATCGGCACGTGCTGGGTCCACTCGTAGCCCGAGCGGCAGAGATAGCCGATGCGCAGGATGACGATCTCGCGCTCGCGCGGCGGCAGGTCGTTCTTCTTCGACAGCACGTAATTGCCCCAGGCGAGGAAGCCCTTCGCCGCCTTCGGCGCCTGGACCATGGTGCGGAAGATGTTCAGCACCCGCTCGCCCATCGGGGCGAGGATTTCCTTCTGCTCGTCGGTGAGGTCGGCGTCCTGGACCGGCGCGATCCGAGGCTTGGCGAGGCGCATGCGGCGTTTTCCCTAATTCGGCTTTTCTGGTTCGGCGTCAGCAAAGCCCGCCCGCGCCGCCCATGCAAGCTTTCGAGCCGCCGGTACGCTCAGGCTTCCAGATCGGCCTTCAGCCTTTCCAGCACGCTCACCGCCCGCTCGGCGTAGGGCCCGATCCAGCGGTCGTGAATCTGCTTGATGGGCATGGAGTTCAGGTGGTTCCAGCGCTCGCGCCCCCGGCGCGTGGCGATCACCAGCCCCGCCGCCTCCAGAACCTTCAGGTGCTGCATCACCGTACAGCGGTCGAGCTCCGGAAACCGTCCGCACAGGTCCCCGGTCGTCAGCGGCGCATCGCGGAGCCGGTCGAGAATCCCCCGCCGGGTGGGCGAGGCCAAGGCTTTGAAAATCAGGTTGTTTTCCGACTCGCTTGACATGTTATAAATCTATAACATGATAGGGCTGGAGACAAGGAGCAGGATCATGGATCTGACCTTCCGCGTGACCGCCCGCATCGCCAGGCCGGTGGCCGAGGTGTTCGAGGCCGTCGTCAATCCGGCCGAGCTGTCGCGCTACTTCACCACCGGCGGCGCCAAGGGCCGCATCGAGACTGGCGCCACCGTCTATTGGGACTTCGCCGACTTCCCGGGCGCCTTCCCGGTCTGGGTGAAGGAGGTGGTCCCGCAGCAGAAGATCGTCTTCGAATGGGCGGCGAGCGAAGGCCAGCCCGACGACGGCGCGCCCGTCGCGACCGTCGGCTACAACACCACCGTGACCATGACCTTCGAGCCGCTCGACGACGGCCGCACCCTGGTGGCCATCGAAGAGCACGGCTGGAAGGAGACCCCGGCCGGCCTCAAGGCCTCGTACGGCAACTGCCAGGGCTGGAGCCAGATGCAGTGCGCGATGAAGGCCTGGCTCGAGCACGGCCTCAACCTGCGCGAGGGCATGTACAAATAGCGCCGAAAACCGCTGGCGTCGGCGCGTCCGACGGAGGAGATTGCCCGCCCAAATCAGACAAGGGGCGGAAAATGGCGATCTCTCTCTACGACGTCAGCGTGGCTGCGTTTCTCCAGACGGTGGGCGGCGTGGCCGGCTTCCTCGAGCGGGGACTGGCCCACTGCCAGGACAATGGGATCGACCCGCAAGAGATCGTGACCTCGAAGATGTGCGAGGACATGTTCGACTTCCGCTTCCAGGTGATCTCGGTCGCCCACCACTCGCTGGGCGCCATCGAAGGCGCCAAAGCCGGCGTGTTCTCGCCCGGCGGCGACCAGACCGCCCAGGACTATCCGGCCCTGGTGGCGCTCATCAAGGACACGCACGCCAAGCTCTCGGCCCTGAGCCGCGACGAGGTGAACGCCCTGGAGGGCAAGGACGTGTTCTTCGAGTTCCGCGGCACGAAGATCCCGTTCACCGCCGAGAACTTCCTGATGTCGTTCTCGCTGCCGAACCTGCACTTCCACGCCACCACCGCCTACGACCTGCTCCGCGCCCGCGGCGTGCCGATCGGCAAGCGCGACTATATGGGCCAGTTGCGGATGAAGATGAGCTGAGGACCCAGCCGGGAAGACACCCCCCCTTCGTGGCAGGGGCGCCGCATCCAGGTGTCACCCCGGTTTGCGAAGCAAGACCGGGGCCCATGAACGCAGGCGGATCAGTTGGTCATGCCGCTCGTGGCGTCAGGTTCTGAAAATCAGGTGTTCATGGATTCCGGACAAGCGCTCCACGCTTTCCGGGACGACACGAGCAAGGGCGCCAGGGCCGCCGCACGATGGGCGATCACCCCTGGCCGACGCGCCCCGGCGCCGGCAGCACGTCGATCAGTTCGATGCGGAAGATCAGCACGCTGTTGGGCGGGATTTCGCCGGCGCCCTCCTCGCCGTAGCCCATGGCCGGCGGGACGTAGAGGACCCACTCGTCGCCCGGCCGCATGAGCTGCAGGGCTTCCTTCCAGGCCGGGATCAGGGCCGGCAGCGGTATGGCCGCCGGCTGGCCGCGTTCGTAGGAGGAATCGAAGATGGTCCCGTCGACCAGCTTGCCTTCGTAATGGACCTTCACCTCGTCGTCGGGGCCGGGCTTGAGGCCGCTGGCCGGCCCCGAGCGGACGATCTTGTACTGCACGCCCGACGGCAGGGTCTGGACCCCCGCGGCCTTGGCGTTGGCGTCCATATAGGCCTTGGCCTCGGCGGCGGCCTTGGCCAGCACCGCCGGATCGGCGGTGGCCGCGCCGCGGTTGCAGGCGGCCAGCAGCAGGGCGACGGCCACGGCGGAAAGAACGCGCTTCATCTCGGTATCCCTCCAGAGCGTGACGGCTTAGACCGCGCGCGGCGGATAGCCGTGCTCGCGCAGGGCGTCCATGATTTCCTGCGTATGCTGGGCGTCGCGGGTCTCGATCATTATGTCGAACTCCGCGCCCTTGGCCGGCACGTCGAGGGCCAGGCGGTTGTGGGCCACCTCGATGATATTGGCCCCCATCTGGCCGATCACCGCCGAGACGGTCGCCAGCAGGCCCGGCCGGTCGTCGCCGATGATCCGCAAGCTGACCAGCCGCTGGTCGCGCACCAGTTCGCGCGTCAGCACCGAGGCCAGCAGGCGGGTGTCGATATTGCCGCCGGTGACGATCAACCCAGCCTTCTTGCCCTTGAACCTGTCCGGATAGGCGAGCAGCGCCGCCAGGGACGCAGCGCCCGCGCCCTCGACCACCGTCTTCTCGACATTGCAGTAGAGCGCCACCGCCCGCTCGAAATGCGGCTCCTCGATCAACAGCACCTCGTCGATCAGCGGCCGGGCGATGGCGTAGGACAGCTCGCCCACCTGCTTGACCGCGATGCCCTCGGCGATGGTCGCCCCGCCGCTGGCGCCGTTCACGCCGCGCATCTTGGCGGTGAAGGACGGATACATCGCCGGCTCGACGCCGATCACCTCGATCCCCGGGTTCAGCGACTTGGCCGCCGTCGCGCAGCCGGCGATCAGCCCGCCGCCGCCGATCGGGATCGGCAGGACCTCCAGGTCGGGAACGTCCTCCAGCATCTCCAGGGCCACCGTGCCCTGCCCGGCCATCACCTGCAGGTCGTTGAACGGGTGGACGAAGGCCAGGTCCTGTTCGTCGCGCAGCCGCATCGCCACGGCCGAGGCTTCGTCGTAATTGTCGCCCTCCAGCACCACCTGGGCGCCGTGGCCGCGGGTCTGCTGCACCTTCACGAAGGGGGTCGAGCGCGGCATCACGATGGTCACCGGAATGCCCAGCCGCGCGGCGTGATAGGCCAGGCCCTGGCTGTGATTGCCGGCCGAGGCGGCGATGACCCCGCGCCCCCGCTCGTTGTCGGAGAGCTGCAGCAGGGTGTTGAGCGCCCCCCGTTCCTTGTAGGCGGCGGTGAACTGCAGGTTCTCGAACTTGAGCCAGATATCCGCGCCGGTAATCTCGCTCAGGGTCCGGCTGTAATCGCAATCGGTGCGCACCACCGCGCCCGAAATCCGCTGCGCGGCGGCGCGGATATCGGCGATGGTCAGCTGCTGGGCGGCGGTCTGGGCGGTGTCGGTCATATGCCGGGGGCCGTAACGCAAAGCGGCAATGGGGGAAACAGGCAATTGTGCGTGCCGATCGCCGCTTTGCTTTGAAGGAAAAGCCGCTACAGACCGGTGCGTGATCCATTAACAAGTTCAGGGCAACCAACAGATGTTGAATGTATCCTTCCTCGGCCTGGGTGTAATGGGCGGCGCGATCGCCCGACATATCGGTCAGGCCGGGCATAGTCTGACCATCTACAACCGCAGCCTCGAACGCGCAGAACGCTGGCAAGAGGCCAACCCCGGCCTCGCCGCCCGGGTCGCGGCCAGCCCGGCCGAAGCCGCAGAGGGCGCCGACGTGGTGCTGACCTGTGTCGGCAATGATGATGATCTGGCCGATGTCGTGCTGGGGCCGCTGGGGGTGTTCTCCGCGATCAGCCACGGCGCAACCTTCATCGATCACACCACCGTTTCCGCCCGGATCGCACGGCAGATCGCGGTTGAGGCGCGCGATCTGCAGGTCCACTGCGTCGATGCCCCGGTAACCGGTGGGCAGGCCGGGGCCGAGAACGGCCAGCTGACCGTGATGTGCGGCGGTCGCCCCGATGCAATCGAGGCCGCGCGCCCGGTAATGGAAGCCTATACCAAGCGGATCGTCCACGTCGGCAAGGCCGGGGCCGGACAAACCACCAAGATGGTCAACCAGATCGCCTTTTCGGGCGTGCTTGCAACTTTGTCCGAGGCGCTGCGCTTTGCCGAAGCGGCGCACCTTGATCTCGACAAGGTCTATGAAGCGATCTCGGGCGGGGCATCGCAGAGCTGGCAAATGGACAACCGCTGGCACACCATGTGCAAAGATGAATTCGACTTCGGCTTCGCGATCGACTGGATGCGCAAGGACATGGGCCTCGCGCTTGAGGAAGGCCGCTCACTTGGGGTAACGCTCCCGGTCGCGGCCCTGATCGACCAGTTCTATGCCGAGGTTCAGGCGCTTGGCGGCGGGCGGCAGGATACCTCCGCATTGGTGCGCCGCCTGCCGCGAAAGGCAAAGGCGTGAAGGCAGGGCTGATCGGCGCGGTCGCCGCGCTGGCGTTTTCCGCACCAGCGCTGGCCGATACCCTGGTCGATAACGTCGAAGGGGTAACGATCGATGCGACCGGCGGGATGGACCGCTTCACCGGGCTGGTGATCGCCGACGACGGGCGGATCAAGCAGGTGCTGCACCGGGGCGACAAGCGCCCCGAACGCCCGACCTACAAGGTCGATGGCCAGGGCCGGATCATGCTGCCGGGAATGATCGACAGCCACGGCCATGTAATGGGCCTGGGCTTCGCCGCGCTGACGCTGGACCTTTCGGCCAGCCGCTCACTGCCCGAAGCGCTGGCGATGATCGCTGACTATGCCAGGACCCATCCCGGCGCACCGTGGATCCTGGGGCGCGGCTGGAATCAGGAACTGTGGCCCGAAAAGCGCTTTCCCACCGCTGCCGAGCTGGACGCCGTGGTGCCGGATCGGCCGGTCTGGTTGGTTCGGGTCGATGGCCATGCCGGCTGGGCCAATTCAAAAGCGCTGGCGATGGCGGGCGTGACCGCCACCACCAAGGACCCGGCAGGCGGCAAGATCGAACGCACAGCACCGGGCGGCAAGCCTGCCGGAGTTCTGGTCGATAATGCGATGGATCTGGTCGGCGGAAAGGTCCCAGCCCCCCGCCCCGAAGACCGCGACCTGGCCTTTGCCATGGCGCAGGACGTGCTGCTGGCCAAGGGCGTCACCGCGATCGCCGACATGGGCACCACGATCGAGGACTGGCAGACCTTCCGCCGCGCCGGAGACAACGGTTCGCTGCGGATCCGGATCATGGCCTATGCTTCCGGCACCGACAACATGGCGCTGATTGGCGGCCCGGGGCCGACGCCGTGGCTTTATGAAGACCGGCTGCGGCTCAACGGGGTCAAACTCTATGTCGATGGCGCGCTGGGATCGCGCGGGGCCAGCCTCAAGGCGCCCTATGCCGATGCCCCGGGCACCAAGGGACTGCGCATCACCAGCGACACCCAGCTCAAGAACCTGATGAGCCGCGCCGCGCTGGACAAGTTCCAGGTCGCGGTTCACGCGATCGGGGATGAGGCGAACATGGCGGTGCTTTCCGCGATCGAGGAGATGAGCGAGACCTATGGCGGGGATCGGCGCTGGCGGATCGAGCACGCCCAGGTAGTCGATCCGGCCGACATCGCCCGCTTCGGCAAGCAAGGGATCATCGCCTCGATGCAGCCCACCCACCAGACCAGCGACCGCGAGATGGCTGAAAAGCGACTCGGCCCGAACCGGCTGGCCGGGGCCTATGCCTGGAAATCGATCCAGGCCAGCGGCGCACGGATCGCCTTCGGTTCTGACGTGCCGGTTGAAGAGGCCGATCCCTGGGCCGGGTGGGCGGCGGCGATCAGCCGGGTCGGGCCGGACGGCAATCCGCCGGGCGGATGGCAACCGCAAGAGCGCGTGACCCGCGAAGAGGCCTTCGCGGGCTATACGGTCAACGGGGCTTATGCCGGATTCGCCGAAGGGCGGTTCGGACGGCTGGTGCCGGGCGAACGCGCCGACTTCCTGTTCGTGGACCGCGATCCGTTCCTTTCGACCCCAGCCGAACTGGCCCAGACCAAGGTACTGGAAGTGTGGATCGGCGGCCGGAAGGTGTGGGAGAAAAAGTAGGCCGGCCTTACTGGAAAGGCCTTTCCTCTGATGCAGAGGGGACAGGCTCAGCCGCTTCGGCCTGCGCGTCCTTGCTTTCACTCAGCCGCATGATCAGCAGGCTGCCTTCGAACAGCAGGATCATCGGCACCAGCAGCATCAGCTGCGAAACCACATCCGGCGGGGTGATCACCGCGGCGATCACCGCAATTCCGACGATGACATAGCGGCGCGCGCCCGCCAGTTGCTGACGGCTGACGATCCCGGCGCGGTTGAGCAGCAGCAGCAGCACCGGCAACAGAAAGCAGAACCCGAAAGCCAGGATGAACTGCATCACCAGCCCAAGGTAATCGTCGGAACTGGGCAGCGCCTCGATCGAAAGGCCGCCTTGACTGCCCTGAAAGCCCAGGAACCAGCGGAACGCCACCGGCATGACAAGGTAATAGGCCATCGCTCCGCCCGCGATGAACAGCGCCGGGGTGGCCAGCAGGAAGGGCAGGAATGCCTTCTTTTCCTTGGCGTAGAGCCCCGGTGCGACGAAGGCCCAGATCTGGTTGGCGATCACAGGGAAGCTGACGAAGAACCCGGCGAACAGCGCCACTTTCAGCTCGACGAAAAACTGCCCGTAGAGCTTGGTGAAAACCAGCCGGTTCTGCCCGGCTTCAACCAGCGGCTGGACCAGAAAGGCCAGGATCGGCCTGGCGAAATAGAGGCAGATGGCAAAGGCAACCACCAGCGCCCCGATCGCCCGGATCAGCCGGGTGCGCAGCTCGACCAGGTGATCGAGCAGCGGGGCCTGGGTTTCGTCGATGTCGTCGATCTGGAAAGCCATCAGCCCGCCTTCTCCGGCGGCAAGGGTAACTGCGGATCGGCACTTGCCGCGATTTCCGGCGCGTCAGGATAGGCTGTGGGGGGAATCGGCGGGTCACCCATGCCCGGGTCAGGCCCGATCGGCTCCTCCGGCAGATCAGAGGCGGGGTGCGCCTTCATGATCGCTTCGTTCTGTTCGCGCCACTTCTTCTCCATGTCCTCAAGCTCGGCCTCGCGGATCATGGTTTCGATCCCGGCACGGAAGTGGCCGGAGACGCGGCGGACCTTGCCCATCCAGCGCCCCGCCGTGCGCAGCGCGCGCGGCAGGTCCTTGGGCCCGATCACCACGATCGCGATGATCGCGGTGAACAGCATTTCATCCCAGCCGATGTCGAACATGGCGCTACTCCGCGCGGGGGCGGATGCTTACTGCGGGTTCTGGGTGGTGTCCGCCACCGGCTCACCATTCAGCGTGGCCTGCTCGGCGGGCGCCGGCGGCGGGATCTGTCCGGCGGGTGGCTGCGGCTTCACGTCAGAGCCTTCGGCCATGCCGTCCTTGAAGCTTTTGATGCCCTTGCCGAAATCGCCCATGATTTCGGAAACGCGGCCGCGGCCGAACAGCACCAGCACGATCACCAGCACAACCATCCAGTGCCAGATTGACCCAAAACCCATTGTTTTCACTCCTGAATCGGCGGGTTCGGCATCACAGCCTTCCGCCGGGGACCGTGCCCCTCATCCATCATGTAGGACATTTGCCAGCAAGTTGCGAGTCAGTCTGCCGAATGTTCGGTTTCCTCGTCCTGCCCATCATCATCACCCTGCTCACCCGCACCGACCGCCTCCATCGCTTCGGCCAGGGCATCCTCGACCGGATCGAGCAGACCGGCTGCGCGCAGTTCATCGATCCCCGGCAGGTCGCGGCGGCTTTCAAGGCCGAAGTGGCTGAGGAAATCGGGCGTTGTGGCATAGATCACCGGCCGCCCAGGTACTTCGCGCCGCCCGACAATGCGCACCCAGCCCGCCTCCATCAGCACGTCAAGCGTGCCCTTGGCGGTCTGCACCCCACGGATCGATTCGATTTCCGCACGGCTGACCGGCTCGTGATAGGCGACGATCGCCAGCACTTCGGTCGCCGCGCGGCTCAACCGCCGCACCTCCTCGCGCTCGCGCCGCAGCAGGTGAGCAAGATCGGGCGCGGTCTGGAAATGCCAGCGCTTTCCCCGCTCGACCAGATTGACGCCCCGCTCGGTATAGTCGGACTGCAAAGCCGCCAGCGCCTCCTTCACGTTCGCCCCGCCAAGGTGGACCGAAATCGCCTCGGCGCTCATCGGTTCTTCGGCGGCGAACAGCGTGGCCTCTACCGCGCGGACCAGATCGTCAGGGCGCTCGCTCACGCCTTGATCCCCCGCAGCATCAGCGGCCCGAAAGTCTCATCCTGGCGCAGTTCGGCCTTGCCGAGCCGCGCCAGTTCGAGCGCGGCGACAAAGCTGCTGGCCATGGCCGAGCGGCGCAGGCGCGGATCGCTGTGTGGCGGCAGGAAATCGCGCAGTTCCATCCAGTCAAGATTGACGCCCAGCATCGAGGAAACCCGGCTCAGCGCCGAATCGAGCGTCATCACCATCCGGTCGCGAACCATATGGACCACCGGCGCGGTGCGCGCCTTGACCTGACCGTAAGCCTGCACCAGCGCGAACCAATCGCACTGCCACAGCGCCTTGCGATCGACCCGCAGCCCTTCGGGCGCGCCGCGCGCGAACACATCGCGGCCCAGCCGGTCACGCCCCATCAGGCGGGCGGCGGCATCGCGCATCGCCGCCAGCCGTTGCAGCCGCAATTGCAGCCGCAGCGCCAGTTCCTCGGGCGAGGGATCGGGCTGTTCCTCGCGCGGGAGCAACAGCGCGGACTTGAGGTAGGCGAGCCACGCCGCCATCACCAGGTAGTCCGCCGCCAGCTCAAGCCGCAGTGCCTCGGCCCGCTCGATATAGGTCAGGTACTGGTCGACCAGCTCGAGGATTGAAATCCGCCGCAGATCAACCTTCTGCCGCCGCGCCAGATCGAGCAGCAGATCAAGCGGCCCTTCCCAGCCATCGAGCTCAAGGTAGAGCGCCTGATCGTCGGTTGCGGCGGCGGCAGGGCCCTGCCAATCGTCCTCGGGCAAGGTGATCGCGGGGCTATCGACCAGATCGCTCATGCCGCAGCCTCACCCAGCGCCAGCAGGGCATCGCGCTTTGCGATCAGTTCGGCCTGATCGCCATCCGCGCCATCGAGCCGGGTCACCGCCAGCGCGCGCGCCAACCGCTCAAGCCCCTTGCCGCTTAGTGCGGGCAAGCGCTCGCAGATCCCAGTCATGTCGGCCATCTTCGCCCAGCAGTTTAGCGCCAGATCGCAGCCCGCCGCGATCGCCTTCTCGGCGCGTTCCGGCACGGTGCCGCTAAGCGCTTCCATATCGAGATCGTCGGTGAACAGCAGGCCGTCAAAGCCGATCCGCCCCCGGATGATCTCGTTCACGATGAACGGTGATTGCGTGGCCGGATGCTCGCTGTCCCAGGCTGTGAACTTCAGGTGCCCGGTCATCCCGGTCGGCGCATCGGCCAGCGCGCGGAACGGGGCGATGTCTGCCTCAAGCTCGTCCTCGCCCTCGGTTACGGTCGGCAGTTCCTTGTGGGTATCGCAGGCTGATCGGCCATGGCCGGGCATATGTTTGATCGTGCCCGCCACCCCGGCGCGGGCCAGGCCATCAAGCACCGCGCGGCCCAGCGCGGCGACGCGCAACGGCTCGTGCCCCAGCGCCCGGTCCCCGATCACATCGTGCGCGCCTTCGCGCCGCACGTCGAGCACCGGGGCGTGGGTGCAGGTGATGCCCACTTCGGCCAGATCGATCCCCAGCGCCTCAGCATTGGCGCGGGCCGCCTCGATCGCGCTGGCCGGAGCCAGATCGAACAGCCGGTCAAACACCACCCCGGCGGGATATTGCGGCCAGACCGGCGGCTTCATCCGCTGGACCCGCCCGCCTTCCTGATCGATCGAAATCAGCAGTCGGTCCCGCCCGTGGATCGCCCGCAGCGAATCGGTCAGCGCGCGCAGCTGTTCGCGGCTTTCGACATTGCGGCCGAAGATGATGTAGCCCGCCGGATCGGCCTCCCTAAAGAAGGCGCGCTCATCGGCGCTCAGCACCAGACCGGAAAGGCCGAAGATCGCGGGAGTCATAAGGCCGCCAAAGTCGCAGCAAGGCGGCGCCGTTGCAAGCGCCGCATCGCCGATCCGTGTGGATTATCCCGCTATTTCACCATGCAGGAAATACCGGCCGCCTTGAGCTTGCCGCACAGCGCCTGCGCCGCAGCCGCATCAGGCGCGACCGCCTGGAGCCGATAGACCGTGCCGTTATCGGCCGAGCCTTCGACCACCCGATGCGAAACACCGGAAAGTGCGCCCTTCGATTTCCCGACCAGCTTGGCCCAATCGGCATCGGCCGCCTGCTTTGAGGAATAGGCCCCGACCTGCACCCCAACCCCGCCGCTGGCCGCAGCGGCCCCGCCGGTGCTGACCGCAGGCTTGGCTTCCGGATCGGCGTTGGCCGCAGGCGCGGCTGGCGCGGCGGCTCCGCTCTTGTCGAGCTGGGCCGGACGGTTCTGCCCTTCGGATACCGCAAAGCTGGAATCCCCGGTCCCGTCGAACTGCTTGCCGCCGGGGTCCTTTGGCGCTTCCTTGTAAGGCTGCGCATCGGCTTCTACCAGGCTGCCATCAGGGGTCAGCGCCGGATCAGGGTTGCGGTGTGTCGCCCACCAGATCGCGCCGACCAGCACGACCAGCGCGAGCAGGCCCATCGCCACCAGCTTCAGCAGTCCACTGCCGCCTTCTTCCTCGTCGTCGTAATCGTCGTCGGAACCTTCAAGCCAGGGCAGACGTTCATCCTCGTCTTCCAGCGCGAGCTGCTCGGTTTCCAAGGGTTCGCCTTCGTCCCCCAGCCACTCTTCGCCGTCACGATCCCCGTCTACGCCCGACATACGGTTACATCTCCTCTACGGCCTCCACGCCCAGAATGGACAGGCCGTTACGGATAAGTTGCCCGATTTGGGACGCAAGATAAAGCCTTGCAGACGTCAACGTCTCATTCTGAGCCACGATAAAGCGTTTTTCGGGGCGATCGTTGCCGATGTTCCAGTAAGCGTGGAAAGCGCCAGCCAGATCATAGAGATAGAATGCGATCCGGTGCGGTTCGCGGGCGGCGGCGGCAGCCTCGACCAGGCGCGGGAACTGCGCGGCCAGCTTGACCAGCTCCAGCTCTTCCTCACCCAGCAGGTCAAGGCCCTGATCGGCGGGCGCGAAGCCTTCGCCCGCAGCCTTGCGCAGGGTCGATCGGATCCGGGCGTGGGCATACTGGACATAGAACACCGGGTTGTCCTTCGATGCTTCGACCACCTTGTCGAAATCGAAGTCCATCTGCGCTTCGGGCTTGCGGGTCAGCATGGTGAAACGGACCACGTCCTTGCCGACCATCTCCACCACATCGGCCAGAGTGACGAAATTGCCCGAACGCTTGCTCATCTTGAACGGCTCGCCGCCCTTGAGCAGCTGGACCATCTGCACCAGCTTGACCTCGAACGGCTTGGGCGCGCGGCCTTCGGCGCCGGTCAGTGCGGCGACCGCGGCCTTGATCCGCTTGACCGTGCCGGCGTGGTCCGCGCCCCAGATATCGACCAGCGCGTCGGCACCCTGCGCCTTCTGGAAGTGATAGGCCATATCGGCGCCGAAATAGGTCCAGCTGCCGTCGCTCTTCTTGATCGGGCGATCCTGATCGTCGCCGAATTTCGTCGAGCGGAACAGCGGCAGCTCAACCGGCTCCCAGTCCTCGGGCGTCTTGCCCTTGGGCGCTTCGAGCTGGCCGTCATAGACCAGATCGTGCGCCCGCAGCCACTTCTCGGCCTCATCCGGCTTGCCCGCAGCCTGCAGCTCCGCCTCGGAAGAGAACAGGTCATGCTCGATGCCCAGCAGCTTGAGGTCGGCCTTGATCTGCTCAACCATCGCCGCGATCGCACGCGTGCGGAACAGGGCCAGCCATTCGCTTTCGGGAGCCGATGCGAACTTGTCGCCGAACTCCGCCGCCAGCGCCTCACCCACAGGGACGAGGTAGTCCCCCGGATAGAGTCCTTCCGGAATCGCGCCGATGTCTTCGCCCAGCGCCTCGCGGTAGCGCAGCTGGACCGAGCGGGCGAGGACATCGACCTGCCCGCCGGCATCGTTGACGTAGTATTCGCGGATCACCTTGTGCCCGGCCCATTCGAGCAGGCTGGCCAGCGCATCGCCCACCACCGCGCCGCGGCAGTGGCCCATGTGCATCGGCCCGGTCGGGTTGGCCGAGACATATTCGACGTTGACCGTGGTTCCGCCGCCAATGTGCGAGCGGCCATAATCAGCCGCCTGCGCCGCGATCGCGCGCAGTTCGGCGATCCAGGCATCGGGTGCGATCCTGAGGTTGATGAAGCCCGGCCCGGCGATTTCCGCCGAAGTCACGGCAGGCAGCTTGCCCAGCTCGGCCACCAGAGCCTCTGCCAGGGCGCGCGGATTGGTTCCGGCCGGCTTGGCCAGGACCATCGCGGCGTTCGTCGCCAGATCGCCATGGCTGGGATCGCGCGGTGGCTCGACCGTGATCGCCGCGCGGTTGAGCCCGCCCGGGAGGGTGCCTGCGGCCTCCAGCGCATCGAGCGCGGCGGCGATGTGCCCGGAAAAGGCGGCGTAGAGGGTCTTCGCTTCGGTCATTGGACTGCTCTTGGATAGGGCCACAACCGGGCCGCATAAAGTAACAGCGCCCCTACCGCCTGGGCAGGGGCGCCGCAAGGATCGAAGGCGCGCGGCTGCGCGCCCGCTTCATCGGGTGGCGTTGTAGGTCAGCTGATCCTGACTGAGCTGGAAGCCAACCAGCACCTCAAAGGTCGCCCGCGCAACCGCGGCCTTCACTTCGGGCTGCGACAGCGGATCGACCGCGGCATCTTCTTCACCCGCGCGGCGACGACGGGTGATCCGTTCGCGAATTTCGGGCGGCAGGCTGGCCTCTGCCTTATCGATATAGGCGGCGCCCTGGCCGCGGGCCTGGGCCCGTTCCTGGCCATCGGCGAAAGTCAGCGTGGCCTGGCCGACCCGCTTGGTCACCACGGCCTTGCCGCCGCGCAGCACGGTGATGAAATAGGGCACGGTCACGGTCCGCTCACCGCGGGTATCGGTGCGGCGGGCCAGCACGTCGAACGTGACGTTGGTGAAAACCTTATCCCCGGCATCGTTGCATTCGCTGCGCACGTTGGTCATCGCCGCGACCACATCGATGTTGCCCGAATTGGTGTTGCCGGGGGTGCGGAACAGGGTGACATCGCCGGTATAGTCGGGAATGCCGACCGCCGGGCAAGCTGTTCGCACCGCAGAAATGCCGACACCGTCTTCGATCACGATATCGCCGGTGGACTTGCACCCGGCAAGTGCAGCAGCCACGGCCAGGGCGGAAATCAGGCGAAAACGAGCAGTCATCTGGGCATCCTTGGAATCTCGGTTTGCTTGCCCTAGCGGCGCGCGGGGCAAAGCGCTAGAGGCCGCTTGATGAACGCGCCATTGCCAAACCCCGAAAGAGCCCCCTTGCGCCTGCTGCTGGCCGCCCCGCGCGGTTTTTGTGCCGGGGTGGACCGGGCGATCGATATCGTCGAACTCGCGCTCCAGCGCTATGGTGCGCCGGTCTATGTCCGGCACGAGATTGTCCACAACCGTTTCGTGGTCGATAGCCTGAAGGCCAAGGGCGCGATCTTTGTCGAGGAACTGGACGAGGTGCCGGACGGCGTCCCGGTGGTGTTCAGCGCCCACGGCGTGCCCAAATCGGTGCCTGCCGAAGCGACCGGACGCGGGTTGGACTGGCTTGATGCCACCTGCCCGCTGGTTTCCAAGGTCCACCGTCAGGCCGAACGCCAGATCGAGGCCGGACGGCACATCCTGTTCATTGGCCACAAGGGCCACCCCGAAGTGATCGGCACCCTGGGCCAGGTGCCCGAAGGCACGATCACCCTGGTCGAAACGGTGGACGATGTCGCGACGCTCAGCTTCGGTGCAGATACCCCGCTGGCCTTCCTGACCCAGACCACGCTTTCGGTCGATGATACCGCCGAAGTGGTTGCCGCGCTGCGCGCCCGTTATCCGCAGATCGTCGGGCCCAAGGCCGAAGACATCTGCTATGCCACCTCCAACCGGCAGGCCGCGGTCAAGACCGTGGCCCCGCAGTGCCAGCTGGTGCTGGTGATCGGCGCGCCCAACAGCTCCAACTCGCTGCGGCTGGTCGAAGTGGCCGAACGCTGCGGCGCGCAGAGCCGGCTGGTCCAGCGCGGAGCGGAAATCGCGGCCGACTGGCTTGATGGGGTTGACGTGCTGGGCCTGACCGCCGGGGCCTCTGCGCCAGAGGAACTGATCCAGGAAGTGATCTCGCGCATCGCCGAACTGCGCGAGGTGGCGATTGAGCAGGTCGTTACCGCCGAGGAAAAGATGGTCTTCAAACTACCCCGGCAACTGGTGGATTGATGGCGGTCTATACCCATCTTGGCGCCGAAGATCTGGCTGCGCTGATCGCCCATTTCGATGTCGGCACCCTGACCAGCGCAAAGGGCATTGCCGAAGGCGTCTCCAATTCCAACTGGCTGATCGAAACCACCGGCAAGGATGGAGCCGGCGCGAAGTTCATCCTGACGATGTACGAATTCCGGATCGAGGTGCAGGATCTGCCCTTCTTCCTCTCACTGCTAGACCACCTTGCCGCGCAGGGCTGCCCGGTGCCGCGCACGATCCATGACCGCGACGGCGCGCTCTACCGCATGGTCGGCGACAAGGCGGTGGCGCTGATCGAGTTTCTGCCCGGCGTTTCGGTAAGCCACCCCACGCCGGGGCAGGCCCGCGCGGTCGGCCGGGCACTTGCCCAGTTGCACCTGGCCAGCGTCGATTTCCCCGCAGCCCGCGCCAATGCGATGGATCTGGCCGAAAGCCGCCGTCTGGCCGATTCCTGCGGGCATCAGGGCATGGCCTCGATCGATCCGGCGCTGGCCGAGCTGGTCGAGCGGGAACTGCCCTTGCTTGAAGCAGGCTGGCCCGCAGGCCTGCCGCGATCGGTGATCCACGCCGATCTGTTTCCGGACAATGTCCTGATGCTGGGCGAAACGGTTACCGGGCTGATCGACTTCTACTTCGCCTGCACCGATCTGGCCGCCTATGACGTGGCGGTGACCCACGCCGCATGGTGTTTTGATGGCGAAGGGCGCAATTTTGATCCGGCGATCTCGGCCGCGCTGCTTGAAGGATACGAAAGCCTGCGCCCGCTCAGCACGGATGAACGCGCCGCCCTGCCGGTGCTGGCCCGCGCCGCCGCGCTGCGCTTTACGATGAGCCGGGCCTATGATTGGCTAAACACTCCTGCCGATGCGCTGGTGGTCCGCAAGAGCCCGATGGCCTTTGCCCGGCGGCTGGAATTCTATGCCGATCCGGCCAACGGCGCGGTATTCGCCGCGCCGTGAAGAAGGTTGAGATTTTCACCGACGGAGCCTGCAAGGGCAACCCCGGCCCGGGCGGCTGGGGCGTGGTGCTGCGCATGGGCCACCACGAAAAGGAACTGTCCGGCCACGAAGCCGAAACCACCAACAACCGGATGGAACTGACCGCGGTAATCCGCGCGCTGACAGCGTTGAAAGAGCCCTGCCTGGTCCATCTCCACACCGATAGCCGCTATGTGATCGACGGGATCACCAAGTGGATTTACGGCTGGCAGAAGAACGGCTGGAAGACTGCGGCGAAAAAGCCGGTGCTCAATGCCGATCTGTGGCAGGACCTGCTGGCCGCCACCCGGCGCCACCGGATCGAATGGATCTGGGTGAAAGGCCACGACGGTCACCCCGAAAACGAACGGGCCGACCGCCTGGCCAGTGGTGCGGCGCTGGGATCAGCAGCCTAGGCGAAAATCAGGAATTGTCCTCAATCGGGGCGTCGGGGCCGTTCTTCTTGATCGAGGCAATGGCGTTCTTGGCGCCCGACTTGTCGGCATAGCCTTCGGTCGAGAACATGATCTCCGAATTGTACTTGAAGCGGACGCGGAACTCGCCAGCCTTGTCCTTGTAGATTTCGAACTTGTGCGCCATCGGGGAATCTCCTGCGGTTAGCTTCCCCAAGCTACTCTTATTCCACCGATTCGCTAGCCAAAACGCGCGGGGCCGAAGGGCGCAGGATCAACCGCGCCCCCGGCCTGACCAAGTAGCAATCCCACCGCCAGTTCCGCCGCGGCGGGCGCGGTCTGGATGCCGAAGCCGCCCTGCCCGGCGAACCAGAAGAACCCCGCAGCAGCCGGATCGAAGCCATAGACCGGCAGCCGATCGGGCGAAAAGGTGCGTAGCCCTGCCCATTTGTGTTCCAGCCGCCGGACCGGCCAATCGACCACTTGTTCAAACCGGTCGATCGCCTGTGCCACGTCGATTTCATCCGGCGCGGCATCGCATGGCGGGCTTGGAATCTCGTCATGCGGGCTCAGCCACAGTTTGCCCGCCTCAGGCTTGAAATAGAACGAGCCGTCGAAGCCCAGCGTCAGTGGCAGATCATCGGGCACCCGTTTGCCGCAATCGAGCTGGGCCATGGTTCGCCGCAGCGGCTGCATCCCCAGCGGTCGGGCACCGCACCGTACCGCCACGTCATCGGCCCAGGCCCCGGCAGCGTTGATCAGCACATCGGCGCTGAGGCTGCGCCCGTCCTCCAGCTCGATCCGCCAGTGCCCATTGCTGCGCTCGGCCCGCGCCAGCCGGGCGCGGCAGAGCAGTTCCGCGCCGCCGCGCCGCGCCTGCCCCAGCCAGAGCTGGTGCAGCCCGGCGACGTCGATATCGCTGCAATCGGGTTCAAGCACGCCGTGGCGCCATTCGGCCCGCAGGCCCGGCACGCGCGCTTCGATCTGTGCACGATCCAGCCGCTCGACCCGAACGCCAAGCCCTTCGAACTCCGCCGCGAAGGCTTCCAGCCCCGCAGCTTCGTCCGCCCGCGCCAGGGTCAGCGCACCGCGCGGCGTGACCAGCCCGTGACGCTCCAGAAACGGGCCGGATGCAGCGGTCAGCGGAAAGACCATCGGCCCGCCGTAGCTTTCGGTCCAGAATGCGGCGGAGCGCCCGGTGGCGTGATAGCCAGGCCGATCCTCTGCCTCGATCAGCGCCACCCGGCCATGTCCGGCCAGCCCCGCGGCCAACGAGGCCCCGGCGATTCCGGCCCCGACGATTGCGAATTCGAACCGCTCGCCCATCGCCTAAACCGCCGCAATCCGTGCCAGAAAAGCTTCGCAGGCGGCCAGCGCGCGATCGCGCACGGCGTCGCTTTCGCGAAGGATTTCGTGGTGCGCCTCAAGCCCGAAGTGCACCAGCTCGACATCGCGTAGCCGATCCGCGGCGCGGGCGATCGCCTTGTAGCCGACCAGCTTGTCGTTATCGGTGGCGAGGATCAGTATCGGGATTCCGATCGCTTCGAGCAGGCCGGGCGTTGCCAGCAGCCGCATCGAGGCATAGGCCCGTTCGACCCAGCCCCACGATCCCGGCCCCATCACCAGTTCGGGCCGCGCCTGCCGCCAGAAAATCTCATCGCCGTATCGTTCGGCATCGTGGGTCAGCAGGTGAATCCGTGCGTCAGGCGGTTGACCGGGCTTTTCGCTCCACTTCCAGGCCGGGCGGCGCGGATCGCCCAGCGCCTTCATCAGCTTGGCGGCCTGGTGCATCACCGCATCGGGCAGCAGGCTGGCGGTGAACCCCAGCATCGGCGCGGACAGGATCATGCCATCGGGATCGACCTGCTGCTCGGCCAAAGCGCGCAGCACCAGATGCCCGCCCATCGAATGCCCGGCCAGCACGTGCGGCCCCGGCGTTTCGGCCTTCCAATGCTTCCACAGGCTGGCCAGATCTTCGATCCAAGTGGCGAAATCATCGATATGGCCGGTCACCGGGTCAGTCCCGAGCCGGCCTGATCCCGCCTGCCCGCGCCAGTCCGACGCCGTCACCTGCCAGCCGAGGCCATGCCAACAGTCCAGCGTTTCAAGATACTTTTCGTAAAAGTCACCGCGTCCGGGCAGGAACAGGATCGATCCCTTTGCGCCGCCATCGGGTGCGGGCCAATCGATCCGGCGGACGGCATGGCCGTCTGCGGTTTGCCAATGGCTTTCGGAAGCCTGTGGGGGAATGGCCCTGCGGTCGTATGCTTGTCGCACGTGGCTAACTTCGGCCTCTCGAGGGTAGTTACTATTTGGTAAGTCATGGCCCTTACACAGCCTTCCTGAACCAGGGGGCTGTTAATGTCAGACGTCGAATTTCGTTACCTGCTGCTGGGTGGCTTGGCAATCGCACTGGCGATTGCGGCCGTCACCGATCTCAGGCGCCGCCAGATCGATAACTGGCTCAACGCCGCAATCGCGCTTTGCGCCCCGCTCTACTGGTGGGCATCAAACCTGACGCTGTGGCCCGACGTGGCCTGGCAGATCGGTATCTGCCTGATCGTGTTCTTCGGCTTTGCCGTTATCTTCGCCCGCGGCGGGATGGGCGGCGGCGATGTGAAGCTGCTGGCCGCACTGGCGCTGTGGCTGCCGCCGATGGTGTTCTTCTCGGTCCTGTTCCTGACCTCGCTGGTCGGCGGGGCGATGTCGATGGTCGCGGGCGCGCGCAACCTTTCGCTTGGCTCCGGGGATAGCGGCAAACGCTCACTGGCCTTCAGCGCGACCACGCTGTGGGTGCTGGGGTCCTGCTATATCGCCTGGGTGATGAACGGCGGGAAACCGCTTGACGCAACTGCCCTGCTGCCCGCCGCAATCGTCAAGATCGCGCTGTTCGCACTGCTCGGCCTGACGGCGGTCGGCGCCATCGTGGTGTCGCGCAACCAGAAAAGCCGCCTTCCGGTTCCCTATGGCCTGGCCATTTCGACCGGGGGGCTCCTCGTCATTTTCACGCAATTTCTGCCGTCAGCGCGGGCTGCTTTCGCAGCATCGGGCCTCGGTTGACCGGATTTTAACCAGTTTGCCCGAATAGACACTGATGTTTCGGGAATTTTCTAGGGGGCTTGCATAGCCATGGATAAGAAAAAGCTGTTGCTGCTGCTTGGCGCACTGATCATCGCGGTTGGTACTGCCTTCGCTGCAAGGAGCCTGTTGGTTGGTGGTTCGGCGCCGAAGGCCGAGGCTGCCCAGCAAGCACCCAAGGGACCCAAGGTCCTGGTCGC
Organism: Pseudomonadota bacterium; assembly: GCA_029550345.1. GTDB lineage: Bacteria > Pseudomonadota > Alphaproteobacteria > Sphingomonadales > Sphingomonadaceae > Novosphingobium. The sequence continues at coordinate 28,026 of JAKPHK010000133.1, read as the reverse complement.
CCAGCGGGCGCTTCCGGTCGGCACGATTATCACCGCCGATTCGGTCTCGTTCCAGGAATGGCCCAAGGAAATGGTCCAGGACGCTTACTTCATCGACGGCGAGGCCGACATGAACAAGCTGCTGGGTACCGTGGTGCGCTATCCGATCACCGCTGGCCAGCCGGTTACCCAGGGCGCGCTCGTCGCACCGGGCGACCGCGGCTTCCTCGCGGCGGCGCTTGGCCCGGGGATGCGTGCGATCACGATCCCGGTTTCGGCCAAGACCGGTGTCGGCGGCTTCGTCTTCCCGGGCGACCACGTTGACCTGATGCTGACCCAGACGGTTCAGGCCAAGGACGGCGGCAACCCACTGAAGGCCACCGAAACCATCCTGCGCAACGTCCGCGTGCTGGCAACCGACCAGTCAACCGAAACCACGGTTGAAGAAGGCAAGACCGTTGTCCGCGCCTTCCGCACCGTTACGCTGGAAGTGACGCCCAAGATCGCCGAAAAAATCGCGGTGGCCCAGACCATCGGCACGCTTAGCCTTTCGCTGCGCAGCCTTGCCGACAATCAGGCCGAGCTCGATCAGGCGATCGCCAGCGGTACCGTGAAGGTTCCCGCCGGCGCGAGCAAGGCCGAGGAAGAAAAGTTCCTTAGCCAGGCGATGAACCGTCCGGTTGATGGCGGTGCCACCTTCGTCACCGGCGGCGATGTCTCCCGCTTCCAGCGCCGCAATGCGCCGAACCCGGAACAGACCGCAAAGGCCTTTGCTTCGACTTTCGCGAACACCATCGCCGATCGTGCCGGGATGCCGCCTGCCGGTGCTCAGACCCGCTCTGCGGCGCCTTCGGGCTACCGCCCGGCCCCGACCGTTCGCGTCACCCGCGGCAAGACCACCACCGAAGAAGTGGCGGGAGGTAACTGAAAATGCCGAGCATCCAATCGAACGCCCACGTTGACGCCAAGAAAGGCAGAACGATGAACCGCCTTGCCCTTACCATGATGACTGCCGCCTGCGCGGTTGCTCCCTTCGCCCTGGTCCCGGCCGAACAGGCCAAGGCCCAGTCGGTGAGCCGCCCCGCCAACGACATCGTTCTTTCGATCGGTCGCGGCCAGCTGGTCACCGTCGGCGGAGTGATGACCGACGTCTTCGTCGCCGACGAAAAGGTCGCCGACGTGCAGGTCAAGTCGAACCGCCAGCTCTATGTCTTCGGCAAGTCCGGTGGTGAGACCACGGTATATGCCAGCGACGCTGCCGGGCACGTGATCTGGTCGGCCAACATCCGGGTCGGATCAAACATCGACAGCGTCGATCAGATGCTGCGGATGGCGATGCCCGATGCCCAGGTGACGGTTTCGACCATGGGCACCAACACCTTCCTGCTGACCGGTACCGTCGCCGCACCGGAAGACGCGGCAGAGGCGCAGCGCCTGGTTCAAGCCTTCGTCGGCAAGGAAGCCAACGTCATCACCCGCCTGAAGACGGCCACCCCGTTGCAGGTCAACCTGCGCGTGAAGTTCGCCGAAGTCAGCCGCACGCTGGTGCGCGACATCGGGATGAACTGGCAGACGGCTGATTCAACCAACGGGTTTCGCGTCAACTTCGGCCAGGGCCGTGCCTTTGCGCCGCAGTATGCCCCGAACGGGACCAGCATGGCCACCGGCACCACCGGATCAGCCGGCACCACCGTGATCACCCCGGTAGCCACCGGCAGCACGCTGGCCGGGATGGGCAACATCGCCGGGCTTAACGTGCTGGGCGCGCTGGATCTGGGCGAATCGCTCGGTCTGGTTTCGACGCTTTCGGAACCGAACCTGACCGCCCTCTCGGGTGAAACGGCAGACTTTCTGGCCGGCGGTGAATATCCGATCCCGATCAGCCAGGGTCTGGGCACCACCTCGATCGAATACAAGCGCTTCGGGGTCAGTCTGAGCTACACACCGACCGTGCTTTCCAACGGACGGATTTCGATGCGGGTCCGCCCGGAAGTTTCGGAACTGTCGAGCCAGGGTGCGATCACCGTCAACGGCTTCCAGGTTCCGGCGCTCACTGTGCGCCGTACCGAAACCACAGTTGAGCTGGGTTCGGGCCAGTCGATGATGATCGCCGGCCTGATGAGCAACAGCGCCCAGAACACGATCAAGAAGCTGCCCGGTGCGGGTGATCTTCCGATCATTGGCGCGCTGTTCAAATCGACCAGCTTCAAGAAGGGCGAAACCGAACTGGTGATCGTCGTCACCCCGTATCTGGTCAAGCCGGTCAACGCCGATGAGATCAAGCTGCCGACCGACGGTTTCCGCAATCCGAACGCTGCCCAGCAGATCTTCGGCAACATGGAAAACTCCGGCCAGTCGGGCGGATCGCGCCCGATGCCGAGCGCCGCGCCGGATCAGGGCGGCCAGCCGCCCAAGGTCGGCGATCTCGACGTGCCCGCACGGCTCCAGAACCCGAACCCATCGGGTGGCGACAAGAAGAGCAAGAAGAAGGGCAACCGTACCGCTGACGCCAGCGGTGCGACCCCTGGCTTCGACCTGAACTGAGAGAGGTGAACCCCATGCGTAATCGTATCTCCAAGAAGACGCTGGCCTCGGCCCTCTCGGCTTCGCTCGTTCTCGTTCTGGGTGGCTGCGGCGGGATGCCGAGCAACCGCTCGCTCGAAAGCATCCACCAGCCGGTGGTTGCACGCACCAACTACACGCTCGATATCGTCGCCGGACCGGGCGGGGTCTCGATCCCCGAACAGCGCCGCCTGGCCGGCTGGTTCGAAGCGATGGACCTGCGCTATGGCGATCGGATCACGATCGACGATCCGCTGAAAAGCGGCGCGACCCATGCCGCAATCCAGGGCGTGGCCGGACGGTACGGCATGATTGTGGGCGATGAAGCCCCGGTCACGCCAGGCTATGTCAATCCCGGCACGGTTCGGGTGGTGGTGACCCGTTCGACCGCCGCTGTTCCGGGTTGCCCGGACTGGTCCGCCAAGAGCTCGGCCAACCTGGGCAATGCCACCAGCAGCAATTACGGCTGCGCCAACAACGCGAACCTCGCAGCGATGGTTGCCGATCCCGAACACCTGCTGAAGGGCGCCACCGGCAAGGGATCGACCACGGTCATGAGCGGCACCAAGGCGATCGACTCCTACCGCGAAGCCCCGCCGACCGGCGAAAAGGGCCTTTCCAACCAGTCCACTCAGACGGGGAAGTAAGCACATGAACGCTCCATGGAAACCCGGCGCACCCGGCAACCGCGACGCCTTCAACGCCTTCATCTGCGATGATGCCGCGCTGGACGTTCTGCGCCCCGTCGTGATCGAAATGGGCTGGCAGCCCGAAAAGTGCAACAAGGGCGGTCTGCGCAATGCGGTCCAGTCGCTGTCGATCTCGGCCAGCCCCAACATCCTGATGGTCGATCTGTCGGAAAGCGGCGACCCGCTGAGTGATATCAACGCTCTGGCGGAAGTCTGCGAACCCGGCACGGTTGTGATCGCGGTCGGCCAGGTCAACGACGTGCGCCTCTATCGCGATCTGCTGGCCAGCGGGATCCACGATTACCTGCTCAAGCCGCTTTCGCCTGGTCAGGTGCGCGATGCCCTGGGCAACGCCCAGGCGGTCTTCGCTTCGCCCAAGCAGCACGATCCGTCGGTGGCCAAGCGCCACATCTCCACCGCGGTGATCGGCACGCGCGGCGGGGTCGGTGCCTCGACCATCGCCACTTCGCTGGCCTGGCTGTTCAGCGCTGATGAAAAGATGCCGACCGCCCTGCTCGATCTGGATGTCCACTTCGGCACCGGCGCGCTGGCGCTCGACCTCGAACCGGGCCGCGGCCTGACCGACGCGATCGAGAACCCGGGCCGGATCGACGGACTGTTCATCGAGCGGGCGATGATCCGGGCGAATGACAATCTGGCGATCCTTTCGGCCGAAGCGCCGATGAACCAGCCGCTGATGACCGACGGTTCGGCCTTCGTGCAGCTGGAAGAAGAGTTCCGCCAGGCGTTCGAAATGACCCTGATCGACCTGCCGCGCAACATGCTGATCAACTTCCCGCACCTGCTCTCCGACGTGAACGTCGCGCTGATCGTGGTGGAGATGACCCTGGCATCGGCGCGCGATGCGATCCGGATCCTGTCCTGGCTCAAGACCAACGCTGCCCACATTCAGCCGATCGTGATCGCCAACAAGGTTCAGTCGGGCACGGCCGAAATCAGCAAGGCCGATTTCGAAGCCTCGATCGAACGCAAGATCAACTACACGATCCCCTATGACCTCAAGGCCGCAACCAACGCCGCCAAGCTGGGTCAGACCTTTGCCGATGCCAACCGCACGGCCCGGGCCGGGGTTGCGATCCGCGACATCGCAAAGTCGATCATGGGCGTCGGCGAAGGCGAGATCATCGACGACAAGATCAAGACCAAGGCTTCGCTGCTCGGCAAGCTCGATCTCAAGGGTATGCTCTCGAAAAAGCCGAAGGGTCAGGACGGCGCCAAGCAGCCGGCCACGGCCAAGGCCTGATAAGAAACACGGCCCGGTGCCGCCCGCGCGCGGCCCGGCCGAGAAGGAAGGTGTAAGCCAGCGATGAGCATAGTTCAGCTCCTGCTGATTGCCGTGGGCCTGATGAGTTTCATGGTCCTGGGCTATCTGGCCTTCTCCGGGCCCTCTCCCGCGAAGGAAGGCACCCGCCGCCTTCAGGCCGTGCGCTATCGCCACAGCGAAAGCACCGCCGACAAGGTGGAGGCCCAGCTCAAGAAGGCTGTCGCCGCGCGCAAGCCCAAGATGCACCAGATCGCCGGGTCCGAAAGCCGGATCGTGGCGCTGGCTATGCGCCTGCACCGGACCGGCAAGGGCTGGACCTTGTCGCAATACGCCTATGCCTCGGCCGGTCTGGCCATGGCGGTCACCGTCATCCTGTTCCTCAAGACCGGCGCCGCTGCGCTTTCGCTTGGGATCGGCCTGCTGGTCGGTGCGGGTCTGCCGCACATGGTTGTCGGCTATTTCATCAAGAAGCGTACCAACAGCTTCACCACCAAGTTCCCCGATGCGATCGAATTGCTGGTCCGCGGTCTGCGTTCCGGTCTTCCGGTGACCGAAACCCTGGGGGTTGTCGCCACCGAAGTTCCCGGTCCCGTGGGCGAGGAATTCAAGCTGATCACCGAACGCATCAAGATCGGCAAGCCAATGGAGGATGCCCTCCAGGAAACCGCCGATCGCCTTAATATGGCGGAATTCAGCTTCTTCTGCATCACCCTGGCGATCCAGCGTGAAACCGGGGGCAACCTGGCGGAAACCCTGTCAAACCTGGCCGACGTGCTGCGCAAGCGCGCCCAGATGAAGCTCAAGATCAGGGCAATGAGCTCTGAATCCAAGGCCTCGGCCTATATCGTCGGCTCACTGCCGTTCGCCGTCTTTACCATGATCTACTGGGTCAGCCCAGGATACCTGGGCGGCTTTTTCACCGACGACCGTCTGATCGTTACCGGCCTTGGCGGCCTGGTGTGGATGAGCATCGGCGGCTTCATCATGGCCAAGATGGTCAGCTTCGAAATCTGAGCGAGGGAAAGTAGGACCCATGTTGAACACCCCGCCCGGACCGACACTTCTCGGCTTTGACGTCATCTGGATCGGCACGGTGCTGGCCGGCCTTGCCGCCATGGCCGTGATGTTCGCGATCTACACCGCGATCACGATCCGCGATCCCATGCAGAAGCGCGTCAAGGCGCTCAACGAGCGGCGCGAGCAGCTCAAGGCCGGGATCGTGACCCAGAGCGCGAAAAAACGCGCCAGCCTGGTTCGCAAGACCGAAACCACCGACAAGATGAAGGACACGCTGTCCTCGCTGAAGGTGCTGCAGCAAAGCCAGCTTGAAACGATCCAGCAAAAGCTGGCCCAGGCCGGCATCCGCCGCAAGGAACTGGCAATCGTCGTGGTCTTTGCCCGGGCGGTGCTTCCGATCGTGCTGGGCGGGATCGCCGCCTTGGTGATCTATGGCATCAATTACTTCCCCGATTGGGGTTCGATGAAGCGCCTGATGGGTTTCGCCGCAGCGATCGGAATTGGCTACAAGGGTCCGGAAATATACATCCATAACCTGATTTCCAAGCGTACCGACCTGATCCGCAAGGGCCTTCCCGATGCGCTCGACCTGTTGGTGATCTGCGCGGAAGCCGGTCTGACTGTCGATGCGGCCTTCAACCGCGTGGCCCGCGAACTGGGCCGGGCCTATCCGGAACTGGGCGATGAATTCGCGCTTACCGCGATCGAACTGTCGTTTCTCAGCGAACGGCGCCAAGCCTTCGAAAACCTTGCCTACCGCGTCAAGCTGGAAGCAGTGAAGGGCGTGACCACCACCATGGTCCAGACCGAACGCTATGGTACGCCGCTGGCTTCGGCACTGCGCGTGCTCTCGGCCGAATTCCGCAACGAGCGCATGATGCGCGCCGAAGAAAAGGCCGCGCGCCTGCCCGCGATCATGACCGTGCCGCTGATCCTGTTCATTCTGCCGGTGCTGTTCGTCGTGATCCTTGGTCCGGCGGCCTGCTCGATCGCCGACGCCTTCTCGCAAGACGGTCCGGCCAAGAGCGGCACTGGCTGATCGGCACCGCAGAGCGGCAGAGGAACCAGACAAGGCCGGGCCGGACGGAAACGTTCGGCCCGGTATGCCGTTTCAGGCTTTGACTACGGTGTTTTCGATCGCGCCGAAGACCGACCGTCCGTGGGCATCCTTCATCTCGATCCGCACGGTGTCGCCATAGCGCAGGAACGGGGTCGTTGCCGCGCCGGTGGCGATTGTTTCAACCATCCGCTGTTCGGCAATGCACGAATATCCGCGACCGCCCTCGCTGCAGGGCCGCCCCGGCGATCCATCGCTATCGCGGTTGGATACGGTGCCCGATCCGATGATCGATCCCGCGCCGATCCGGCGGGTCTTGGCCAGATGCGCGATCAGTGTGCCGAAATCGAAGGTGCATTCTTCCGCTGCCTCGGCCCGGCCGAACGGCTTGTCATTGAGATCGACTGCCAGAACCCCATGCAGCCGTCCCCCGATCCAGGCATCGCCAAGCGCGTCCGGCGTGACGAAAACCGGCGAGAAATGGCTGGCCGGTTTCGACTGGACAAAGCCGAAGCCCTTGGCCAGCTCGCCGGGGATAAGGCCCCGCAGCGACACGTCGTTGACCAGGCCGACGAGGCGGACGTAGTCCAGCGCCTCAGCCGCTGTAACGCCCTGCGGAACATCGCCGGTGATCACGCAGATCTCCGCCTCCATGTCGCAGCCCCAGGCTTCGTCAGCCAGCGTGATCGGCTCACGCGGGCCGCGCAGATCGTCGCTGCCGCCCTGATACATCAGCGGATCGTGCCAGAAGCTGTCCGGCAATTCCGCCCCGCGCGCCTTGCGAACCAGTTCGACATGGTTGACGTAGGCCGAGCCATCTGCCCACTGATAGGCACGTGGCAGCGGCGCGGTCACGCGGCGTTCGTGGAACCGTTCGCGCGGGATTGAGCCATATTCCAGATCGGTGGCCAGCGCCCGCAGCGTGGGCTCGTGACGATCCCAATCGTCCAGCGCGGCCTGCAGGGTCGGCACCAGATGGTCGGCCGGGGCGTACCAGGCCAGGTCATGCGAGACCACCACCAGCCGGCCATCGCGGCCTATCGGAAGCGAGGCGAGCTTCATTCGGTCATTCTCCTTCGGCCGCAGCCTGTTTGTAGATCCGCGCCAGCAGCGCCTTGAATGCCTGCCGCTCGCTGGTGGCCAGCGGTGCAAACAGTCTGCGTTCCATTTCCAGCGCGATCGGCATGATCTCGCCATGGACATCGCGGCCCGCCCCGGTCAGCTCAAGGTGGTGCGATCGTCCGTCCCGCTCGTTCGGGCTGCGGGCGATCAGGCCGCGCTCTTCCAGCACCTTGCAGGCGCGGTTGACCGCCACCTTGTCCATCCGCGTCGCCCCGACCAGTTCGCGCTGGGTCAGCGGTCCGGTATCGCCCAGCACCGCCATGACCCGCCATTCCGGAATCTTGAGGCCGAAACGGGCGCGATATTCGTCCGCGATCCGGTCACTCACCGCATTGGAAGTCACCGAAAGCAGGTAGGGCAGAAAGTCTGCCAGGCGAGTCTTGTCGGGCATGGCAACCGGTTCCTCTTGCAACCAGTTCGCTAGGGACAAGTGACGGGCGGTGCAATGCCGAAAGTCAGTTTTTGACCGCCTCAGGCGCAGCGGCGGCGAAGGCAGGTATTTCCCGCAGCGCCGCGTCGATCCGCACCAGCCGCGGATAGGGCGCCAGATCAAGCCCGAAACGGCGGGCGTTGGCCATCTGCGGAACCAGGCACAGATCGGCGAGATTGGGCGATGCGCCGCCGAACAGGCCCTGATCGGGCGCCTGCCCTTCAAGCGTGGCAAAGCCCAGCGCGATCCAGTGACGGTTCCATTCGACCGCCTGGTCCTGATCGGCCCCGAACTGGCTCTTCAGGCGGTTCATCACCCTGAGATTCTGGACCGGGTGGACATCGGCGGCAATCACCAGTGCCTGGGCCAGGGTTCTGGCCCGCTGCGCCGGATCGGACGAGAGCAGGGGCGGATCGGGGCGAGTCCGGTCAAGGTAGTCGATGATCGCAAGGCTCTGGGTCAGCAGCTGGCCGTCGATTTCCAGCGCCGGGACCAGCCCCTGCGGATTGCGCGCCAGATAGTCCGCCGCGCCCTGTTGCCCCTGCGAAAGGTCGATCGGCACCGCGTGCCAGTTCAGCCCCTTGAGGCCCAGCGCGATCCGCACCCGATAGGCCGCAGACGAGCGCCAGTAATCGTAAAGGACGATGCCATCGCCCATCACAGCACGCGCCCTGCAATAGCACCCAGCTTGGCGACCAGCACCGGGTCACGTGCACTCGGCGCGGTCATCACCGCGTGGTCCAGCGCGCGGTCGATCGGGCTGGGCGAGCGCCGGGCCGGAAGCAGCGCGGCGAAGCGGCGGATCACCGCACGGGCCAGCCCGGTGTTGCGGGCCATCACCTCCAGCACGGCGGCCGCATCGACGCCCTCATCCGTTTCGCGCCAGCTGTCGAAATCGGTGACCATGCCGATCAGGGCATAGGGCAGCTCCGCCTCCCGCGCGAGGCGGGCCTCGGGCATGGCGGTCATGCCGATCACGTCCCCGCCCCATGCCTGATAGAGTCGGCTTTCAGCCCGGGTCGAAAACTGCGGCCCTTCGATCGCGACATAGCAGCCGCCGGGATGGACCATGGCCTTTTCCTTGCCGATCGCATCGACCAGTCCAGAAAATAGCCTCGGGCAGACCGGATCAGCCAGGCTGACATGGCCAACCAGGCCAGGCCCGAAGAACGAGTTCTCACGCCCCTGGGTGCGATCGATGAACTGGTCCACCGCAACGAAATGCCCCGGCATCATTGCCGGATTGAGCGAACCGATCGCGGAAACCGCGACCACATCGGTCACCCCGCAGCGTTTCAGTACGTCGATATTGGCGCGGTAGTTCACCGCACCGGGCGGGATTGCATGGCCGGGGCCATGGCGCGGCAGGAAGGTGAAGCGCACCCCCGCGATGCTGCCGGTGGTGATCGCGCCAGAGGGCAGCCCGAAGGGGCTTGCAACCTCGATCTCTTGTGCGGCTTCCAGTTCGATCCCAGCCGCAAGGCCGGAACCGCCGATCACGCCGATATGCCAGGATTCGCTCATTACCGGGCGAGGATACCCGCCATGATGAAGTCGATGCAATGCTCACGATAGCGATCGCGCAACTCTTCGGTCAGCGCTTCGGTATCGTAGCAGTGCTTGAGCACCAGCCGTGATGAAAAGAACCGGTCGCAGGCGCCGGTGGTGGTGAAATAGAACAGCTGCGGATCGACCGGGCGGAACACCCCATCGCGCACCCCGTCCTTGATCAGTTTGGCATAGGCGCGGCTGAGCGGGGTGAGGTAGCTGTCGGCGATCCGGTGGGCCTCCTCCTCATCGCTTTCGCGCACCAGCCGCATCAGCAGCCGGTTGAGATAGGGGGTCTTGTAATAGGTATCGACCACCGCGCCGATGTGGCGGCGCAGCCGCTCTTCAGGCGACATATCCTTGGCCATCAGCGCATCGACCGCCTGGACGATATCGGCCATGTCGCGATCGAGCAGCGCCTTCATCAGTCCGGCCTTGTTGCCGAAGTAATACTTGACCAGCGCCGAATTGAGCCCCGAACGCAGCGACAGTTCCGACAACGAGATATCGACGATATCGCCTTCACGCATGATGTCCGATGCGGTCTGCAACAGCAGCTCGCGTGCGCCCGCCGGGGCTTCGACTTCGCTCGGCTTGGTCCGCTGGTTCATTCGTATCCGGGCTCCTCACCCCACCACGGGTAAAAATCGGGCATATCGCCCGAAACCCGTAGCGGAAAGGCGGGAGGGCGCTTCTCAAGGAAACTTTGCACACCTTCCTGCGCATCCGCCCCCTTGGACAGCCGATAAATCGCCCGGCTGTCAATCTTGTGCGCTTCCATCGGGTGATCGGCCGAAGGGAGGCGCCACAGCATCGCCCGGGTCATCGCCACCGATACGGCGGAGGTATTGTCGGCAATCTCGCGCGCCAGGCCGCGGGCGGCGTCGATCAGATCACCGGGGGCGTGGACCGAACGGACCAGCCCGGCCTCACGCGCTTCTTCCGCGCCAAAGATCCGCCCGGTCATGCACCATTCGAGCGCGCGGTTGATCCCGACGATCTTGGGCAGGAACCAGCTGGAACAGGCCTCCGGTACGATCCCGCGCCGGGCGAAGACAAAGCCGAAGCGCGCGTTTTCACTGGCGAGGCGCATATCCATCGGCAACTGCATGGTCGCGCCGATGCCCACCGCCGCCCCGTTGCAGGCTGAAATCAGGGGCTTCTTCGACTGGTAGAGGCGCAGCGTCATCAGCCCGCCACTGTCACGCACTTGCGGGTCCGACAGGTCATCCACGGCCGCAGCGCTGGCAAAGGGACCTCCCCCGCTCTCCGGCGTCAGATCCGCCCCGGCACAAAAGGCACGGTCCCCCGCCCCGGTAAAGATCACCGCGCGGACATTGTCATCCGCGTCGGTACGGTCCAGCGCATCGATGATCTCGTTCATCATCGTGCGGGTGTAGGCATTCATTTTTTCCGGACGGTTGAGCGTCAGGGTGGCGATACCTTCGCCAATGTGAAGGTCGATCTGCGAATAACCCATGCTGCTCTCCCGCCAGGGCCGGCCGGGTGCCTGTTCGGCACCCGGTCCGAATTTTCAGTCTTTTAGCGCGGCGCCATGCGGATGCCGCCGTCAAGCCGCACGTCTTCGCCGTTGAAATAGCCGTTCTCGATCATGCACATGGCAAGGTTGGCATATTCCACCGGGTTGCCCAGCCGCTTGGGGTTGAGCACCGAAGCACCCAGCGCATCGCGCACGTTCTGCGGCGCCCCGGCCAGCAGCGGAGTATCGAAGATGCCCGGCAGGATCGTGTTCACGCGGATGGCCTCGCTCGCCAGGTCGCGGGCGATCGGCAGGGTCATGCCGACCACGCCGCCCTTCGATGCCGAATAGGCGGCCTGTCCCATCTGGCCATCTTCCGCCGCAACCGAAGCGGTGTTGACGATCGCGCCGCGTTCGCCGTCTTCCATCGGATCAAGCGTCAGCATCCCCGCCGCCGACTTGGCGATGCAACGGAAGGTGCCGACCAGGTTGATCTGGATGATCCAGTTGAAGGCGTCGAGCGGGAAGTGCTTGATGCTGCCGTCTTCCTTGCTGCGGCTGGCGGTCTTGATCGCATTGCCGGTGCCGGCGCAGTTGACCAGCACGCGTTCCTGCCCGTGGGCTTCGCGGGCCTTGGCGAAGGCGGCGTCAACGCTGGCATCGTCGGTTACGTTGCATTCGCAGAACACGCCGCCGATTTCCGCGGCGACGGCCTTGCCCTTTTCTTCCTGCAGGTCGAAAATCGCGACCTTGACGCCCTTGGCGGCCAGTGCGCGGGCCGTTGCGGCCCCCAGGCCCGAAGCGCCGCCGGTGACGACTGCGGCAACTGTGTTATCGAGTTTCATTTCCTTGACTCCGGTTCGAGTGAATTTGAATCAGCACATCTCGACGATGGTCACATTGGCGACACCGCCGCCCTCGCACATCGTCTGCAGGCCATACTTGCCGCCCCGCGCCTTGAGCGCGTGGAGCAGTGTGGACATCAGCTTTGTCCCCGATGCCCCAAGTGGGTGGCCGAGCGCAATCGCCCCGCCGTTGACGTTGAGCTTTTCGGGATCGGCCCCGGTGTGCTTGAGCCAGGCCATCGGCACCGAGGCGAAGGCTTCGTTGACCTCGTACAGGTCAATATCGCCGATCGAAAGCCCGGCCCGCGTCAGCGCCTTGTCGGTGGCGAACAGCGGCTCCTCCAGCATGATCACCGGATCACCCGCCGTTACCGTCAGGGTGTGGATCCGGGCCAGCGGGGTCAGGTTATGGCGCTTCAGCATCTCTTCCGATACCACCAGCGCAGCCGAGGCGCCGTCGCAGATCTGGCTTGATGTCGCAGCGGTCAGCGCGCCTTCGGGCGAAAGCAGCTTGACCCCGGCGATCCCTTCCAGCGTGGCGTCAAAACGGATGCCTTCGTCAACCGTGTGCCATTCGCGGCCTTCGGCGGTTTCGATCTCGATCGGAACGATCTCGGCCTTGAAGGCCCCGGCCTCGGTCGCGGCCCGGGCGCGCAGATGGCTCTGCAAGGCAAAGCGATCGAGATCATCCTTGGTGAAGCCATGCTTCCGGACGATCATCTCCGCGCCCATGAACTGTGACCAGATAACCCCGGGGTATTTGGCCTCAAGCCCCGGTGACTTGTAGTTGCCCAGGCCCTCTTTCATGTGGAACATCGCGGTGGAGCCCATCGGCACGCGGGTCATGCTTTCGACCCCGGCGGCAATCACTGCATCCTGGGTGCCGCTCATCACCGCCTGCGCCGCGAACTGGATTGCCTGCTGCGAGGAACCGCACTGCCGATCGATCGTCACCGCCGGGGTCGATTCCGGCAGCACCTTCGAGGCCAGCACCGCATTGCGCCCGACCTGCCCGGCCTGCTGCCCGCCCTGACTGACGCAGCCCATGATCACATCGTCGATCGCGGCGGGATCAATCCCGGTGCCGGTAACCAGCGCATCAAGCGTCGCCGCCGCCAGATCGACCGGGTGAACCCCGGCCAGCCGTCCGCCCCGCTTTCCGCCCGCTGTGCGCAGAGCATCGACAATGTAAGCCGTCGGCATCCCTCAATCCCTTTCACTGAGTCTCGATTTAACCGAACGATTAAACCTGCACCGCAAGGCCGTCAAGCGCGGCTGTGGCAAAATGACAACAAGGACTAACGAAAAATTGCCGCGGCCTTTTCAACAATTGCCAGCCCGGGACACATACCGCAGGGTTTATCCGTTCAGGTCCACAACTCGGACTTGGGGCATTAGGCGCTTTCTCGCCGCACTTCGAACCTGACTTATTTTCGCCCGGCTCGCCGGGTGACAAACAAGGGGCAACGTAATGAAATTTATTAGAAAATCCCTGTTTTCCACGAGCACGTGCGCGATCGCGATGACCGTTGCCGCATTCGGCACTGCCACCGCCGCCCAGGCTCAGGACGCTGCGGCATCCGATTCGGAAGAGACCTCGGAAACCGCCAAGTCAAGCAGCGGTGATATCGTCGTTACCGGTTCGCGCGTGCGCCGCGATGAATATTCCGCGATTGAGCCTGTCACGGTCGTGACGTCTGCAGAAATCACCCAGTCGGGCTTCAACAGCGCCAGCGACGCTCTGCAGAGCACCGAAGTCACCCAGGGTTCGGCCCAGATCAACAACTACTACGGCGGCTTCGTCACCGACGGTGGCACCGGGGTCAACACCCTTGGCCTGCGCGGCCTTGGCCCGGCCCGTACCCTGGTCCTGCTGAACGGCCGCCGCATTGCCCCCGCGGGTACCCGCGGTGCGGTTCTGGCGGCTGACCTCAACGTCCTGCCCACCTCGATCATCGACCGCATCGAAATCCTCAAGGCCGGCGCCTCGTCGGTTTATGGTTCGGACGCTGTGGCCGGCGTCGTCAACATCGTGACCGACAACAAGGTGCGCGGCCTGACCATCGAAGGTCAGGTCAACGTTCCCCAGATCGGCGCCGGTGTGGACCGCCGCGTTTCGGCGACCTTCGGCTTCGGCAATGACCGGCTCGACGTGATCGGATCGTTCGAATACCGCAAGCGTGATGCCGTTCGCCTTAGCGACGTCGATTTCACCAGCTGCCCGGTTGGCGGTTACATCGCCGGCGAAGGCGCGCCCTTCGGCTCGGACGACGACGTCAATTTTGAAGGCAACTCGTGCTTCACGCTCGACAACGGTGGTGTGACCATCAACACCCTCGGCGTTCCGACCCGTCAGGCGATTGGCCGCACTTCCGGCGTTCTGGGCAACTACAACCGCCTGGTACCCGATGCCACTGCCACCACCGGCACCATTGGTTACAAGGGCGTCGGCTACTACGATCGTGATACCTTCCACCCCGATATGCAGGAAGAAGAGGTCGTAACCCCGGTTGAGACCTACACCGGCTTCGTTTCGGGCAGCTATCAGCTTGATATTCTCGGCAATGCGGAAATCTATGCCGAAGTCTTGGGCGCCCGCCGCAAGTCGGCGAACAAGCTCTATCGCCAGCTGTCGATTGACTACCTGCAGGGTAGCCCGCTGCTGCCGATCGAATTCCGCAACGGCGCATTCGCATTACCGAACAACGTGTCAAGCGGTCGGAACGTCGCTGCTCGCGCCTTCGTGGGCTTTGGTCTGACCGATGCGAAGCAGGAAGTTGACTATGTCCGCGCCGGTGTTGGCCTGCGCGGCGATTTCGCCCTCCCGGGCTGGCGCTATGACGTCTACATGGGCAAGTCGTGGACCGACGGCACCTATGAGATCGAATCGTTCCTGATCGATCGCATGGCCAACTCGATGCTGGTGACCGACAATGGCGATGGCACCTTCAGCTGCGCCAACCAGGCGACCTTTGCCAACTGCGTTGCCGCGCCGGCTCTTTCGGCGGCAGTCATTGGTGGCAACCTGCCGCAGGCCTGGCGCGACTATATCCTGCAGAACACGATCGGCACGACCAAGTTCCGCGAGACCACATTCTCGGCCTCGATCGACGGTCCGCTGTTCAAGCTGCCGGGCGGCGATGTCCAGCTCGTGCTGGGCGTGGAATACCGCAAGCAGTCGATCAACGACACGCCCGATCCGAACGCGCAGTCGGGCAACCTGCTGGGCCTGACCGCGGCAGTTCCGACCCGCGGTTCGGATTCGGTGAAGGAAGTGTTCGGCGAAGTGTTCGTCCCGCTGATCTCCGACAAGCCGTTCTTCCACAACCTCAGCCTCAACGGTTCGCTGCGCTATACCGACTACAAGTCCTATGGCAGCGACACGACCTACAAGATCGCCGGCGAGTGGGAGTTCTTCCAGGGCTTCGGGATCCGCGGCAGCTATGGCACGTCCTATCGCGCACCGGCACTGGCTGAGCAGTTCCTGGGCGCGACCAGCGGCTTCATCTCTTCGGGCTTTGACCCGTGCGATGCCGACAACTTCCCGGCCAATCCGGCGAACTACACCACCAGCCAGCAGACGATCGCCGCCAACTGCGCCTCGACCGGCATCAATGTGGCGACTTTCCAGCAGAACAGCGGTATCACGGTGTTCACTCGCGGTGGTGCGGAAACCGGTCTTTCGGCCGAAACCTCGCGCAACTGGTCTGCCGGTGTTGTGCTGAAGCCGAAGCTGGGTGGCTCCACCTCGGTCTCGCTTGCTCTCGACTATTTCGATATCAAGGTCAGCAATGGCGTGTCTTCGCTCTCAGGTTCGACGATCCTGTCGCGCTGCTATTCGGCAACCGACTTTGACCCTGCGACCGGGTTCTGCCGGTTCGTAAGCCGTAACGCCAACAACCAGCTGACTGTCACCAGCGGTTACGTCAACCTGTCGACGGACATCGTGAAGGGCTTTGAGTTCAACGGGCGTTTCGCCACCGACGTGTTCGGCGGCCGTTTCACCCTGAATGCGAACCTGACCAAGTACACCGAACAGTCGGACAAGGTCTTCGCTGAAGAGTTCCTGCGTGATGCGAATGGCACGCTGAACAATCCGGATTGGGTCGGTTCGGCGGACTTCACCTTCCGCAAGGGCAAGGTGACCTTCCGTTACGGCTTCTCGTGGATCGACAGCAGCTCGGGTACTTACGATTACCTCGCCTTCAACCGTACGACCGGTCAGGTCAACACGGCTCTGGCGCAGTCCTATCGTGACCGCTACCTGCTCGAAGTGCCGGACTACTGGCTGCACTCGGCTTCGCTGCAGTTCAACGTCAACGACAAGTTCGAAATGACGATGGGTGTGCGCAACCTGTTCGATGCCGAACTGCCCAAGATCACCGCAGCCGTAACCACGATCGGCAACGCGCCGCTCTATTCGGGTTACGACTATGTCGGCCGGACGTTCTTTGTGAACACCACCTTCAAGTTCTGATCCCGATCAGACCGCGAAAAAGGAAAGGGCCCCGAGCGATCGGGGCCCTTTTTCTTGTCCGGAAGATCCGAAAACCTGATGGCAGGCCACTTCCCGAGGCCGGATCACACCGTAATGATCAACCCGCCGTCGCCTTCGTCGATCTTCACCGTGCTGCCATCGGGAATCTCACCCGCCAGCAGCTTTTCGGCCAGCGGATCCTGCAGGTAACGCTGCACTGCGCGCTTGAGCGGCCGCGCGCCATAGACCGGATCATAGCCGACCCGGCCCAGCCAGCGCTTGGCCGCATCGCTGAGGTCCAGCGTGATCTTGCGATCCCGCAGCAGCTTTTGCACCCGCGCCACCTGGATTTCCACGATCGGCCCCATGTGGTCCTGGCCAAGGCGGTGGAACAGGATGATCTCGTCCAGCCGGTTGAGGAATTCCGGGCGGAAATGCGCCCGCACCACTTCCATCACCTGCGGCTCGACACTCTCGACATCCTGGCCCTCTTCCAGCTGGGCAAGGTACTGGCTGCCAAGGTTGCTGGTCAGAATGATCAGGGTGTTGGTGAAGTCCACCACCCGGCCCTGCCCGTCAGTCAGCCGTCCATCGTCCAGCACCTGGAGCAGGACGTTGAACACGTCCGGGTGGGCCTTCTCGACCTCGTCGAACAGCACGACCTGATAGGGACGGCGGCGCACCGCTTCGGTCAGAACCCCGCCCTCATCATAACCGACATAGCCCGGAGGCGCGCCGATCAGGCGGCTGACCGCGTGCTTTTCCATGAATTCGCTCATGTCGATGCGGACCATGGCGTTATCGTCATCGAACAGGAATCCGGCCAAAGCCTTGGTCAGTTCGGTCTTGCCGACGCCGGTCGGGCCAAGGAACAGGAACGAGCCGAGCGGCCGGTTCGGGTCCTGCAAGCCGGCGCGGGCGCGGCGCACCGCCTTCGACACGGCCGAAACCGCATCCTTCTGGCCAATCACGCGGGCGCCGATCACCTCTTCCATCTTGAGCAGCTTCTCGCGCTCGCCCTCCATCATCCGGTCAACCGGAACCCCGGTCCAGCGGCTGACCACGGCGGCGATGTCGTCGGCGGTCACTTCCTCGCGCAGCAGCGCATTTTCCGATTGGCTCTGGGCCTCGGCCAGCTGCTTTTCAAGCTCGGGGATCTTGCCGTAGGAAAGCTCCCCGGCCTTGGCCAGATCGCCGGCCCGCTGGGCCTGCTCCAGTTCGACCCGGGCAGCATCCAGCGCTTCCTTGATCTTGCCTTCGGCGGCGATCTTGTCCCGCTCGTTCTGCCAGCGCGTGGTCAGCGTCGCGGACTGTTCCTCCAGCCCGGCGAGTTCCTCGCGCAGCGCCGCCAGCCGATCCTTGCTGGCCTGGTCGCTTTCCTTGGCGAGCGCCATTTCCTCGATCTTGAGCTGGATGATCCGCCGGTCGAGCGCCTCGATCTCTTCGGGCTTCGATTCCACTTCCATCCGGATCCGGCTGGCCGCCTCGTCCATCAGGTCGATCGCCTTGTCAGGCAGGAAGCGGTCGGAAATATAGCTGTTGGAAAGGGTCGCCGCCGCGACAATCGCATTGTCGGCGATCCGCACCCCATGGTGCAGTTCATAGCGATCCTTGATCCCGCGCAGGATCGAGATCGTGTCCTCCACGGTCGGTTCGCCGACGAAAACCGGCTGGAACCGCCGCTGCAGCGCCGGGTCCTTCTCGATATATTTCTGATATTCGTCGAGCGTGGTCGCGCCGATGCAGTGCAGTTCGCCGCGGGCCAGCGCAGGCTTGAGCAGGTTGGAGGCATCCATCGCCCCTTCCGATTTGCCCGCCCCGATCAGGGTGTGCATCTCGTCGATGAACAGGATGATCTCACCCTCGGCGCCCTTGACCTCGTCAAGCACGGCCTTGAGCCGCTCCTCGAACTCGCCGCGATACTTCGCGCCCGCGATCAGCGCCCCCATGTCGAGCGCCATCAGGCGCCGGTCCTTGAGGCTGTCGGGCACGTCGCCATTGGCGATGCGCAGCGCCAGCCCTTCGGCAATCGCGGTCTTGCCGACGCCGGGTTCGCCGATCAGCGCCGGGTTGTTCTTGGTCCGCCGGGCAAGGATCTGCACGGTGCGGCGGATTTCTTCGTCGCGCCCGATGACGGGGTCGAGCTTGCCATCGCGTGCGGCCTCGGTCAGGTCGCGGGCATATTTCTTCATCGCATCATAGGCGTTTTCGGCGCTGGCATTGTCGGCGGTGCGCCCGCCGGTCAGTTCCTGGATCGCCGTTTCAAGTGCCTTGGGCTCAACCCCGGCGGCCTTCAAAGCCTGGCCCGCGGCGTTGGTGGTGCCCAGCGCCAGCGCCTGCAGCATCCGCTGGACCGAGACATAACTGTCTCCGGCCTTGGCGGAGAGTTGCTCGGCCTGGTCGAGCACGCGCACGGCATCGTTTTCCAGCCCCGGCGCGGCCTGCGCGCCCGAACCGGAGACCGCCGCGATCTTGGCCAGTGCCTCATCAACCTTGGCCAGGGCAATCTTGGCATTGCCGCCTGCGCGCTGGATCAGGCCAGAGGCCATGCCTTCCTCATCCTCAAGCAGCGCCTTGAGGATGTGTTCGGGGGTGATCCGCTGATGGTTCAGGCGGATCGCAACGGTTTGTGCGCTCTGCAGGAATCCCTTGGCGCGATCGGTGAATTTTTCGAGGTTCATGGGTGTATCAGCCTCCTGTCACACCTTGAGATAGTGTTGCCGATCCGCAACACAAGAGGCCCCCAGCAAAAAGAAAAGGGGCGGCCCGCCGCATGGCAGGCCGCCCTGACCGATACCCCGCCCGGTCATTTGCGGCAACCTATCCAACGCCCGCGAATCCCCTTCGCTTCGAACCCGCCGACCATGCCGTTCGTCGAACGCCCTATGGCTTCCGGCCTCCGGCAGGCTAAGCTGCGGTTCGAATTGCCGAACAGGGGACCACCATCACCATGCGCCGCCTTGCCCTCACCTCGCTGCTTGCCCTCTCGCTTGGCGCCTGCGCCACTGCACCCAAGGCCGATCTGGCCGCCGCGCCTGCCGCAGTGGCTCCGGTTGCGGCACCTGCCCCGGCCGGGCCGGCGCCGCTGTCTGATCTGGTCGCCAAAGTCGATATTCCTTATGAGAAGTTCACCCTGGCCAATGGCCTGACGGTGCTGGTCCATACCGATCGGAAGGCGCCGATCGTGGGCGTCACGCTCTATTACCGGGTCGGTTCAAAGCATGAGCCCAAGGGCCGCACCGGCTTTGCCCACCTGTTCGAACACCTGATGTTCGGCGGATCGGAAAACGTGCCCAATTTCGACGTGCCGCTGGAAGGTGCCGGCTCGACCCCGACCAACGGATCGACGTGGTACGACCGGACCAATTATGTCGAGACCGTACCCACCGGCGCGACCGAGCTGGCGCTGATGATGGAAAGCGACCGGATGGGCCACCTGCTCGGCGCGGTCAGCCAGGACAAGCTCGATAAGCAGCGCGGGGTCGTCCAGAACGAAAAGCGCCAGGGCGATAACGACAGCTATGGCCTGGCCGAATATGCGATCGGCGACGGACTGTTCCCGGTCGGCCACCCCTATCGCCATTCGACCATCGGTTCGATGGCCGATCTTGATGCCGCCAGCCTTTCCGATGTGCGCGGCTGGTTTACCGGGAACTATGCCCCCAACAACGTGGTGCTGGTCCTGTCCGGCGATATCGATGCCGCCACCGCCCGGCCGATGGTGCAGAAGTGGTTCGGCGATATTCCGCGCGGACCGGACGTGCGCAAGGTCGATGCCGGGCCGGTCACCCTGGCCGCCCCGGTCAAGCGCGAGATGACCGATCAGGTGCCGCTGACGCGGGTCTATCGGGTCTGGTCCGGCCCCGGGCTCAACGATCCCGATGCCCCGGCGCTCGACATGGGCCTGAAGGTGTTGGGCGGTCTGGCCTCGTCCCGGCTCGACAATGCGCTGGTCCGCGGCAAGGGCGTGGCGACTTCGGTTTCGGCCTTTGTCCTGCAGTTTGAGCAGGTCAGCTTCCTGCAGGTGCAGATGGATATCAAGCCGGGCGTCGATCGCGCCGTGGCCGAAGCCGCGCTGGATGCGGAAATCGCCCGGCTGCTGGCCGAAGGGCCGAGTGAGGACGAACTGCGGCGCGCCGCAACCAGCGCGGTTTCGGGCCAGATTCTTGCGCTGGAACAGGTCGGCGGCTTTTCGGGCAAGGGCGCGCAGCTGGCCGAAGGGGAACTCTATTCGGGCGATCCGCTGCAGGTAAAGAAGGACCTGGCCCAGATCGCCGCGCTGACCCCGGCGCAGGTCCAGTCTGCCTTGCAGCGCTGGCTCTCGCGGCCGGTCTATGCCCTGGCGATCACGCCGGGCAAGCGCACCGAGAAGGGCGCGGTGATGGGCGGCTGGGGCGATGAGGCGACATCCGCGCCACCCAAGCCCGATGCGAAAAAGCCCGCGCCGAAACTGGCCCAGGGTCCCAAGCGTGAGCTGCCGCCGGTCGCCCCGGTCGGCGATCTTGCTTTCCCCAAGGTTGAACGCGCCACCCTGTCCAACGGCGTTCCGGTGGTTCTGGCCCGGCGCAGTGGCGTGCCGACGGTGCTGGTCAACCTTTCGTTCGATGCCGGCTATGCCGCCGATCTTCAGGACGCGGCGGGAACCCAGACCCTGCTGTTCGACGTTCTGGATGAAGGCACCGCCACCCGCAGCGCCACCCAGATCGCCGAGGATCAGGAGCGGCTGGGCGCGCGGATCGGTACGGGCGCGGGCCTTGATGCCTCAACCGTCACGCTCTCGGCGCTGTCGCCCAACCTTGCGCCCTCGCTCGATCTGCTGGCCGATGTGGTCCGCAACCCCGCCTTCCGCGACGAAGACGTGGCCCGCGCCCGCGATCAGCAGCTGGCCGATATCGCCCAGGCCAAGGCCAGCCCCCGGGCGCTGGCGATGCGCACGATCAGCCCGATCCTGTTCGGGCCTGCGCACCCCTATGGTCAGCCGGGTGATGGGCTGGGCGATGCCGGAACCGTCAAGGCGATGTCCCCCGCCAGCCTGCGCGCCGCCCAGGCCAAGTGGCTGCGGCCCGACAACATGACCATCACCGTGGTCGGCGATGTCGATATGGCGACCTTGCTGCCAATGCTCGAATCCTCGTTCGGATCGTGGCGGGCCCCGGCCAGCCCGCGCGGCGTCAAATCGCTCGATGCCGCGGTGCCCGCGCCGCAGCCGCGGATCGTGCTGATCGACCGCCCCGGATCGCCGCAATCGGTGATCGTCGCGGGCCGGGTCCTGCCGCTCAGCGGGCGCGATCAGGGGCTGGAGGCGCTCGATCTGGCCAACGAGGTGCTGGGCAACAACTTCCTGTCGCGACTCAACCTCGATCTGCGTGAGGAAAAGGGCTGGTCCTATGGGGTCCGCTCCCTTGTCCGCAGCCCGCGCGGGCCGCGCAGCCTGCTGGTGATCGCCCCGGTGCAGAGCGACAAGACCGGCGCCTCGATCGCCGCGATTCGCAAGGACATGGCCGATTTTCCGGCCAAACGCGGGGTCGATCCGGTCGAATTCAACCGCGCCACCGATGGCAACATCCGCGGCCTGCCCAACCGTTATGAAACCAACGCCCAGGTGCTTGGCGCGCTGGTTTCCAACCGGGAGCTGAACCGCGCCGATGATTATCAGGCTACCCTGCCCAGCCGCTACCGCGCGATCGACACCAAGGCGATCGACGCGGCGGCAAAGACCTGGCTCCAGCCCGATGGCCTGACTTTCGTGGTGGTCGGCGACCGCAAGACCGTCGAACCGCAGCTCAAGGACCTGGGTCTGCCGGTGGAGGTCGTGACCCCGGTTGACAGCGAGGCCAAGAGCGGCGAGTGATTGGCTTACTTACCCCCCTGTAAGTTTCGAATTCTGAGAGGAGAAAACCAATGTCTGTTGCCGGCACCTATGAATGCGTGACCAAGACCCCGATGGGCGACCAGAAGAGCGATGTGACGATCAACGTCGATGGCGATACCTTCACCGGATCGAACGTCGGCGCGATGGGCTCGATGGAAATGGAAAACGGCAAGGTCGATGGCAACAAGCTGACCTGGACCATGAAGATGACCGTGCCGATGCCGATGACCCTGGAAGGCGAAGCGACCGTCGATGGCGATACCATCACCGGCTCGGTCAAGGCCGGCGCCTTCGGCAGCTTCCCGCTGTCGGGTACGCGCAAGGCATAAGCCGCGCCGCCAGGACCCAAAACACGAAGGGCGCCGGAGAGATGCTCCGGCGCCCTTTCTTGTGTCGATCAGATCGGGATCAACCCAGCTTCGTCTTCAGCACCTGATTGACCAGCTGCGGGTTGCCCTTGCCCTGCATGGCCTTCATCGTCTGGCCGACGAAGAAACCGAACAGGGCCTCCTTGCCGCCCTTGTATTCGGCGACCTTGTCGGCATTGGCGGCAAGCACGGCGTCCACTGCGGCTTCGATCGCGCCGGTGTCGCTGGTCTGCTTGTTCGCCTCGATCGCGGCGGCGAGGTCAATCTCGCCGGTCAGGTATTCGGCAAAAATTTCCTTGGCCTTGGAGCCGGAAATCAGCCCGCTTTCGGTGGCGACGACGATTGCCGTGTTGGCCTCGACCGAATTCTTGGGATGGTCGCCGCCAACCCCGGCGGCGTTCAGCACACCCGGTGCTTCGGACAGCAGCCAGTTGGCCACCCGCTTTGAAGCCTCGCCCTCACCCTTGCCGCTTGCCTTGGCGACCGAGCCGAGCAGCGCCTCGAACTGGCGGGCAACATCGACATCGGCGGTCAGTGCATTGGCATTATAGGCCGAAAGCCCCAGTGCGGTTTCATAGCGGTGGCGCTTGGCATCGGGCAGCTCGGGCAGGCTGGCACGGCATTCCTCCAGGAAGGCGTCGTCCAGTTCCAGCGGGAGCAGGTCGGGATCGGGGAAGTAGCGGTAATCGTGCGCGTCTTCCTTGCTGCGCATCGACCGCGTCTCATTCTTGTCGGGATCGTAGAGCCGGGTTTCCTGCACCACGGTGCCGCCATCCTCGATCAGATCGACCTGGCGGCGCGCCTCGGTTTCGACCACGGCCATCACGAAGCGGACCGAGTTGACGTTCTTGGTCTCGGTCCGGGTGCCGAATTCCTCGCCGGGGCGGCGGACCGAAACGTTGACGTCGGCGCGCATCGAGCCCTGATCCATATTGCCGTCGCACGATCCGACATAGCGCAGGATCTGCCGCAGCTTGGCAAGATAGGCCCCCGCCTCTGCCGGGCTGCGCATATCCGGGCGGCTGACGATTTCCATCAGCGCCACGCCCGAACGGTTGAGATCGACGTAGCTCATCGTCGGGTGCTGGTCGTGCATCAGCTTGCCCGCGTCCTGCTCAACGTGGATCCGCTCGATCCCGATGGTCTTGGTGCTGCCCTCAGGGTCCTTCTCATCGAGGATCACCTCGAGCGAGCCTTCACCGACCAGCGGATGATAGAGCTGGCTGATCTGATAACCCTGCGGCAGATCGGCGTAGAAGTAGTTCTTGCGGTCAAACCGCGACCACTTGTTGATCACCGCGTCGATCGCCATCCCGGTGCGCACCGCCTGGCGGATGCATTCGCGGTTGGGCACCGGCAGCATCCCCGGCATGGCGGCATCGACCAGCGAAACCTGGCTGTTCGGCTCCGCCCCGAAGGCGGTGGCGGCGCCGGAAAACAGCTTGGAATTGGAAGTGACCTGTGCATGGACTTCCAGGCCGATCACGACCTCCCACTCACCGGTTGCGCCCTGAACGCGATAGTTGCTCATCTTACCACCACTTTTCCGGCTTGGCCGAGAACTGTGCCCGCGCCTCAATCGCCAGCCCGGCATTGAGCACGCCCTGCTCGTCAAATTCGCGGCCGATGATCTGGAGGCCCAGCGGCAGGCCTTCGCGGTTGAGGCCGGCGGGAACCGACATCGCGGGCAGGCCCGCCAGCGAGGCCGGCACGGCGAACACGTCGTTCAGATACATCGCCAGCGGATCGGAAACCATCTCGCCCAGGCCGAAGGCAGCCGTTGGCGCGGTCGGGGCCAGGATCACGTCAACTTCCGTAAAGGCGTTCTTGAAATCGTGGCTGATCAGCGTGCGGACCTTCTGCGCCTGGGTGTAATAGGCGTCATAGAAACCGGCACTCAGCACATAGGTGCCGATAAGGATCCGGCGCTTCACCTCTGCCCCGAACCCGGCAGCGCGGGTGGCGGCGTACATATCCTGCAGGTTCGCCCCATCGGGCAGATCACGCAGGCCGTAACGCACCCCGTCATACCGGGCGAGGTTGCTGGAGGCTTCGGCAGGGGCGATGATGTAATAGGCCGGAAGGGCATATTTGGTGTGCGGCAGGCTGATCTCAACGATCTCAGCCCCGGCATCCTTCAGCCATTCGATCCCGCGGTCCCAGCTCGCGGCGACATCGGCGTCCAGCCCATCGACCCGGTATTCGCGCGGAATGCCGACCTTCTTGCCGCGCAGATCGCCGCTCAGCCCGGCTTCCCATTCGGGCACGGGCAGGTTCAGGCTGGTCGCATCCTTGGGATCGAACCCGGCCATCGCCTCAAGCATGATCGCGCAGTCGCGCACGTCGCGCGCCATCGGCCCGGCCTGATCGAGCGAGCTGGCAAAGGCAACGATGCCCCAACGGCTGCACCGGCCATAGGTCGGCTTGATCCCCGAAATGCCGGTAAAGGCGGAAGGCTGGCGGATCGAGCCGCCGGTGTCGGTGCCGGTTGCCGCCGGTGCCAGCCGCGCCGCGACCGCCGCCGAACTGCCGCCCGAGCTGCCGCCCGGAGCCATCGCCGCATTGCCGCCATCGTTGCGGCGCCAGGGCGAAATCACATTGCCGAAATAGCTCGTCTCGTTCGACGATCCCATCGCGAACTGATCGAGGTTGAGCTTGCCCAGCATCCCGGCGCCGGCATCCCACAGCTTTGCGGAAACGGTGCTTTCGTATTCGGGCCTGAACCCTTCAAGGATATGGCTGGCGGCGGTGGTCTGCACGCCCTTGGTGGCGAACAGGTCCTTCATGCCGATCGGCACCCCGCCCATCTTGCCGAGCGACTGCCCGGCGGCGCGGCGCGCATCGGTTGCCTTGGCCGCTTCGATCGCAGCATCGGGCGTGGCGACGATGAAGGCGTTGAGCGCGGAGGCGGCGGCGACATTGGCATTGAACGCCTCAGCCACTTCAACCGCGGAAAAATCGCCCTTGGCAACGCCATCGCGGATTGCGGCGACGCCGAATTCGGTCAGGTCGGTCATTATTCGATCACCTTGGGCACGCCGAAAAAGCCGTGTTCGGCCGCCGGGGCATTAGCCAGTACCGCATCGCGGTTGTTCCCGCCGGTCAGCGGATCGGCATCGATCACGTCATCGCGCAGCCGCAGGTGGTTTTCGATCACCGCGGTCATCGGCTCGATCCCGGCGACGTCCACTTCGCCCAGTTGCTCAACCCAGGCGAGGATTCCGTTGAGTTCGGGCACCATTGCCTCAAGCTCGGCCTCGGACACCTTGATCCGGGCCAGAGCGGCGATTTTTGCCACCGTGGCAGTATCAACCGACATTCGCGTCCCTTACCTGTCCGCCTACTCGGGCTTGCCCGGTGCCTTGTCCGGGGCGCCCTTGGCACCTTCGGGGTTCATCTTGGCCATCGCCTCGTCCACGGCCTTGAACTTCTTCTCAGCCTCATCACGGGTCATGAAGTCAACCAGCGTGATTTCAAACACCAGATCGGAGTTCGGCGGGATCGACGATTCCGGCGGCGGGTTGGCGCCGTAGGCCTTCTCGGCCGGGATGTGCAGCGTGTACTTGCCGCCCTTCTGCATCTTGACCAGTGCTTCGTTGAAGCCCGGAACGCCGCCGCCGACCAGCATCGGTACGCCATCGGGAATCATGCCCGGGATTGGCACGATCGGTTCATCCGGGGTGCGCTGGAACTCAGTCCCGTCGGCGAGCTTGCCGACGTATTTGATGAACACCACATCGCCGTCCTTGGGCGAAGCGCCAGTGCCCGCCGTGACCGTTTCCAGATCGATCCCCGGCGGCAACGAAGCATAGACCACCCCGCCCGCGGCCAGAGCGGCAGCGGCAACACCCAGCCAGAGCTTGGTCAGCGCGCCCTTGGCGATCGGCTGAAGCGGTACGCGGGTAATTTCGGTCATCTGGTTTTCCTGTCTGGAGAATACGCAAAAGGGCGCGGAACTGTCCGCGCCCTCATGGCTTATCGAGGCCCCCGGTTCAAGGGCCGAAACGGGGTTTACTTGACCCCGTCACGCTCCATCCGCTTGCGCTCCATCTTGCGGGCGCGGCGCACGGCGGCAGCCTTTTCACGGGCGCGCTTTTCGCTCGGCTTTTCGTAGTGACGGCGCAGCTTCATCTCGCGGTACACGCCTTCACGCTGCAGCTTCTTCTTGAGCGCGCGCAGGGCCTGTTCGACGTTGTTGTCGCGGACGAGAATTTGCATAGACTAAGCCACCTCAAATACAAAAGGCGAGAACCCCGCTTCATCCTTGGCGCGGGGGAGCACCTTTAGCGAATCAAAACGAAAAAGCGCCGAATCCCTTGAAGGATCGGCTCGAACCGGCGGGCGGCTAGCAGGAACAGGCAGCCATGGCAAGCCTGCATTGCCCCCCGACCGGAGATTTGCGCTGGGCTGCGATCTGTGGTCATGCAAGCAGACGCAGCCGGGGGGATTTTCATGCACACCAGTTTCACCGGGGCCGATTGGGCGGTGCTGGGCGGTTATGTCCTGATCCTGGCCCTGGCCGGCTGGCTGACCACCCGGCGCGGCATGAAGAGCGAAGACTATTTCCTCGCCGGGCACCACGCGCCAACCTGGCTGGTAGCGATTTCGGTGCTGTCCACGGTGCAATCGGCGGCAACCTTCCTGGGGGTGCCGGACAATTCCTATCGCGGCGACTACACCTATCTGGGCGGGGTTCTGGCGGCGTTGCTGGCGGCGTGGATCGTCGCCAATGTGCTGATCCCGCGGTTCTATGCGCTGAAGGTGACGACAGTCTATGAACTGCTGGAAAGCCGGTTCGATGCCACGGCCCGGCGCGCTGCGGCGGCGATGTATCTGATCGGGCGGATTTTCGCGAGCGGGGCGCGGCTCTATCTGGCGGCGATCGCGGTATCGATGATTCTGTTCCTTGACGTGACCCCCCAGCACATTGCGATCGCAGCCTTCGGCTTGCTGGTGTTCGGGCTGGTCTTCACTTTCATGGGCGGGCTCGAATCGGTGATCTGGAGCGATCTGGTTCAGGTCGTGCTCTATGTCGGGGCGGCGGCGCTGGTTGCCTGGCACCTGTGGAGCGGGCTGGACCTGACGCTGGGCGAGGCGGTGGAACGGCTTGGCCCCAAGCTGACCCTGATCAACCCCACCCTCGATCTTTCCGCTCCATTTGGCCTGTTCGCGGTGCTGACCGGGGTGATGCTGCTCAACCTCGCGAGTTCGGGGCTGGATCAGGACATTACCCAGCGGCTGCTGGCCTGCGAGGATGCGAACAAGGGCTCCCGCTCGCTCTATGCCTCGGTCTGG
>JAKPHK010000129.1 GCA_029550345.1 Pseudomonadota bacterium | reverse complement strand
CGAACCGGCGATTAACCGTGTTCGCTGGCCATAACCAATCCCCGCCACCCCTGTCGAGCGGCCCCGCCGGACTTTCCGCAGGCTAGGCGCGTGGGCAGTAATGGGGAAGCGGCAATAGCAAGCGGACTGTCCGGTCACGGGGCCGTTGCGGCCGCAGGTCACACATGCGATACGGCGTGGATGTTTGAGTTTTTGGATTATCTGATCAGCTTTTGGCGCGACCCAAAAGGCTGCATAATCACTATTGGCTTCGTAATCTTGGTTTATGGCATACTTGCGCTGATCGCGTGAAATCCACTGTCCGCTTCCGCCAATGAAGCTGCCGAAGCGGACTGTCCGGACGCTACGCCATAGTTGCCGATGCCGTCACCCCAACAAGCCGACGGTCTCTGCTCAAGCCTCGGATCCTGACAGGGTCACGCGGAGTCCGCAGAGAAGAAGGGGAGGCGCAGAGGTGTCGCGCTTGCGGCGAAGCCGCTCTCCGGTTTCCTCGTTGCGGCAGGCCGCATCGCTGCGGGGATTCAAGAGCCTGCGGCGCAAAGCAGCATCTCTGCGCCTCTATTTTTTCTCGGCGGACTCTGCGTGAACCCCATGGCGCATCCCAGGCCGAAGGATCAACCCAGCGCGGGTAACCTTGGGCTGACCCGAAAGCGGCCTTGCACTCAGGTCGCAGGCGCTGCCGGACCTGGCGCTGCGGGGCCGGTTTCGGCGGGCGGTGCGGCGGGCACAGCGGTTGGAGCCGTTCCGGCAGAGGTCGCGCCTGGTTGTGCGGCCGGGCGGCGTTGGGGCTGGCGGGCCGGGGTGGCATTCGATCGGCCTTGCGTGGCGGCGGGCTGCGGCGCAGCGCTTGCGGTGGCCGCTGGCTCTGCCCCGCGCGCCAGCAGTGCGGCGGCGGTGACGGGCATGTCCTTCACCGTCTTCTGCACGTCGGACAGCTTGGGCACCTGCTGCCCGCCGACGGTGATCGCCAGGGCATCGGGCCGCGCGGTCCAGATCGTTACGCCGTCCTGCCCATCGGGCACGGTCCAGGTTTCGCCCTGGGCCATTTCCTTCTGCATCAGCTGGTTGCCGCTGGCATCGCTGAACTTGACCCAGACCTTTGGCTCCAGCGCGGTGAACACCACCGGGCCAGTTTCGGGCGCGGCAGGAGCGCCGGTCGCTTCGGCCGGGGCGGCGGTTTCTTCGGCCTGGACCGGGGGCAATTCGCCGCCGGGGGCAAACAGCTGCCGGGCAAAGACCAGCCCGGCGGCGATGATCGCGACAATTCCGATCAGCGCCACCCAGACCAGCCGCGGGCCGGGCACACGCGCCGGATCGCCGGGTTCGAATGTCTGGATCGGACGGCGCGGCTCATCCAGTTCCTGCGCGGCCAGTTCGGCGCGAACCAGTTCGGCGATCTCATCCTGATCGGCCCCGACTGCCTTGGCATAGTTGCGCGAAAAGCCGACCGCATAGGTCCGGGCGGGAAGCGCGCCGAAATTTCCGGCCTCGATCGCGGCAAGGTGACGTTCGGGGATGCGGGTCATCCCGGCAACCTGGGTTCGGGAAAGTCCGGCGGTCTCTCGGGCGCGCAGCAACCGTGCGCCAACACCATCAAGAGGCAGTTCCACCTCTTCCATAACCTCGTCTTCCATTACGACCCCGAATGATTTGTCTTGCGACTATTTTTTCGGGGCTGAACCATCCGCCTTTGCGCGCCGAAGTCAACGGCAAATGCCGGTTCGGACCCGCCCCTGGGCGGCAGACTGCGCTGGAAATGTGACGGGGCGGTGAAAACGCCGTAAAGGCTTGCCCGGAACTGACGGGAAAGGGCGTCAGTCCGCCTCGATCCCGCGATCGCGCGCCCATTCGGCCAGTGCTTCGCGAAGGCTGGGCGGGGGAGCCGCAAGCCACTGGTTCATCGCCTGGGTGATCTCATCCAGATCGACCTTGCGGATCAGCTCCTTGATCGGGCCAACCCCGGCCGGCGTGATCGACAGGCGGCGGATGCCGATCCCGAGCAGGGCCAGCGCTTCAAGCCGGCGTCCACCCATTTCACCGCAGACGGTAACATCAACGTCGTGGCCGACGACCGCCTGCTGGACCCGCTTCAGGAACCGCATGATCGCAGGCGAAAGCCAGTCATAGCGTTCCGCCAGCTTGGGGTGGGCGCGATCGGCGGCGAACAGGAACTGGGTAAGGTCGTTGGTCCCGATCGACAGGAACGAGAGGCGCGGCACCAGCACGTCGAGCATTTCCGCGAGGGCCGGAACCTCAAGCATGGCGCCATAGCGGACTGCTTCGGGCAGGACCTTCTTCTGGCGCTTCAGGAACGCCAGCTGGCCTTCGAAGAGGGCCTTGGCTGCATCGAATTCCCACGGCTCGGCCACCATCGGGAACATCACGTGGAGCGTCCGCCCGGCCGCCGCTTCAAGCAGAGCGCGGGCCTGAACTTTCAGCAGGCCATCACGTTCCAGCGCCACGCGCAGCGCGCGCCAGCCCATCGCCGGGTTTTCCTCCACCTCGCCATCGTTGTGGCGCAGGTATGGCAGCACCTTGTCTCCGCCGATATCGACCGTGCGGAACACCACCGGCTTGTCACCCGCCGCATCCAGCACATCGCGGTAGAGCCGGGTCTGCCGCTCACGCGCGGGGAGCGTTGCGGAAACCAGGAACTGGAACTCGGTGCGGAACAGCCCCACCCCATCGGCCCCGGCCAGAGCCAGGTTGGGCATATCATCGCGCAGCCCGGCGTTCATCAGCACCGTGATCCGGGTGCCATCGCGGGTAAAGGGTTCAACATCGCGCAGCGCAGCATAGGCGGCGGCGCGTTCCTTGGTCTTGGCGAAGCGGGCATCGAAGGCCTCGATCAGCGCCTCGTTCGGGCGGACCACCACTTCGCCCTTGTCGGCATCGAGCAGCAGCGGATCGCCTTCGCGCACGGTGCCGCGCAGGCCGCGGACCCGGCCCAGCACCGGCACCCCCATCGCCCGCGCGACGATCACCACGTGGGCCGTCAAAGAGCCTTCTTCGAGCACCACGCCTTTCAGCCGGCGCTTGTCATATTCCAGCAGCTCGGCCGGGCCGAGGTTGCGGGCGATCAGGATCGTGTCCGAGCGCAGTCCCATGCTGGCCGCCGTGCCGATCTGCCCGGAAACGATCCGCAGCAGCCGGTTGGACAGATCCTCCAGATCGTGCATCCGGTCGGCCAGCAGCGGATCGTCGATCTGGCGCATCCGCATCCGGGTGCGCTGCTGCACGCGCTCGATCGCGGCCTCGGCGGTAAGTCCGCTGTCGATCGCCTCGATGATCCGGCGGCTCCAGCCTTCGTCATAGGCGAACATCTTGTAGGTCTCGAGCACTTCCTCATGCTCTCCGCCCACGCCGAATTCGGCCTGGCTGGCCATCCGGTCGATCTGTTCGCGCATCTTGTCAAAGGCAAGGTAAACGCGCTGCAATTCGGCATCGCGATCTTCGGCCATGACGTGTTCAATGGTGATCCGCGGTTGGTGATAGACCGCGTTGCCCGCCGCCAGCCCCTTCACCAGGGTCAGTCCGTCCAGCCGCACCTGCCCGGTCTGCTGCGGGCTGAGCACGACCTCTTCATCATCGACCAGCCCGGCGTTGGAGATCAGTTCCGAAAGCACCATCGCGACGGTTTGCAGCGCCTCGATCTCAATCTCTTCATAACGGCGCGGATCGGCGTGCTGGACGCACAGCACCCCCACCGCGCGTTCACGCCGAACGATCGGCACCCCGGCGAAGGAATGATACTTTTCCTCGCCCGTTTCGGGGCGATAGGAAAAGTCTGGATGGGCCGTCGCCTCAGCCAGGTTGAGCGTTTCGTTATCCTGAGCGATCGTGCCGACCAGACCTTCGCCGATCGCCATCCGGGTCACGTGGACCGCTTCCTGCGCCAGCCCCCTGGTGGCGAACAGTTCAAGCATCCCTTCGCGCAGCAGATAGACCGAGCAGACCTCGCTATCGAGGCCTTCCCCGATCACTTCGACAACGGTGTTGAGCTTGGCCTGCGCGTGGCTGCGCGATGCCATCACATCGTGCAGACGTGTCAGGATGGTCCGGGCGGCGGAAACAGCGTTGGTCACGGGCATAGGCGCAGCCTAACCCAAAGTCCCGGCCTTGAAAACGCGCCAGTGATTGATCGTTACGTATTCTGTGGAGTCATGGCATCCGGCAAGGACGCAGGAGGGGCGAGAAGCCCCTCCCCTGGCCGATCAGAAATGGGCCAGCTCTTCCTTGATCCTGAGCTTTCGCTTCTTCAGGGCCTGGATGATCGCGAGGTCAGGCATCGGCCGGCTCTGTTCTTCGGCGATCTGGCGTTCCAGGCCGCTGTGCTTGAGCTGAAGAGCGCTGACGTGCGATTGTTCCATCTGGGATTCTCCTTATGTTAGCCCCCAGGGCTGCAAGGACATCGCCGATCACCGACTCGGTTCCGGCGAGTCTCTGCAATTGTCATCCAATCATATTAAGCCTATCTTGCGAAGGGTCTAAAGTTGGGCGCTGCGATGGATGGCGCGGGCCTGGCGACGAACCGGATTGCGGAGATTGCCGGGTGAATGAGGAAGAGCTGAAAAAGCGCCTGGAAGCGCTGCGGATCGAACACCGCGACCTTGACGCGGCAATCGACGCGCTGACCGCCGCCGGGGCAACCGACCAGCTCCAGATCGCCCGCCTGAAAAAGCGCAAGCTGAAACTCAAGGACCAGATCTCCATGGTGGAGGATTACCTGATCCCCGATATTATTGCGTGATTGACAGGGTGCGCTGATCGCGTCCGCGATCAGCTTTGCAACGCCAGCCCGCTCCCCCTGCCCAACCACCCGTTACATGGTACCCTTGGGGTGGTTGGGCAGG
Source organism: Pseudomonadota bacterium (assembly GCA_029550345.1). Taxonomy (GTDB): domain Bacteria; phylum Pseudomonadota; class Alphaproteobacteria; order Sphingomonadales; family Sphingomonadaceae; genus Novosphingobium. The sequence goes on along the minus strand of JAKPHK010000129.1, from coordinate 3,484 downwards.
GGGAGCGGGCTGGTGTTGCAAGGACAGGGCGGATGCCCTGTCCGCACCGACGTGAGTCGGACAAAGACGCCCCCAATCGGGACAGTCCCGAAATGGTCGGGCAAACTTTTCCCGACATGGTTGGCAAGAGCCGATGGCCATGCCTATCGGTGACCGCATCATGGCAAGCCCGGCAAGCATCAACCCCAGGATCATCGAAGGACTCTATTGCGAGGCCCTGGTCCTTTCGGACGAGGTGCGTTCGGCCTTCGCCCTTTCGGGCCGCGGCAATGGCGAGGAGGATGAGGCAACCGTCGCGCTTTCGTGCGAGGCGCTGCGCACCACCACCCGGATGATGCACGCAGTCGCCTGGCTGCTTAACCACCGCGCCTTCTTCGCCGGGGAACTCAGCGAGTTCCAGCTGCGCCGTTATGGCAAGCTGGCCGATTTTCCCGAGGCCGAGCCCCAGCGCCTGACCCTGATCGACGCCGAAACGCGGGCCCTGATCCAGAGCACCGAGCGCTTCCATGCCCGGCTCAAACGGCTCGACAACGGCTGGCGCGACCGCGAGGCCGCCGCCCCCAGCGCCGTCGCCGCGCTGCGCGAACGGCTGGGCCAGCAGGTCCGCGGGTAAGGGCGGAACGCACACGCCCCACACAATCTCATCAGCGTCAACAAAACAAGTATTGCGAAGGTTTCCTTGTTCTGAAATATTAGCCACATTATTTCAACGGGGCTACTTCAGGCATGGACGTAAATCACAAGCACGGGGTCACCCAATCCGCAAAAGCTGGTTTTGGTGCGGCATTTGGGTCGATGTTCGGAAAGTTCTTCGGCTGCCTCGGAATTTTGATTGTCCTCTCTGTAATGGTTGCAATGTGCAGTCCTTCCAGCAAGGATGACAAATCAAGCGGTGCGAGCTCTGATGCTTCTGCACCGCCGATTGAGGTGACCGCCCGCGAATTGGCGGCCGCCTATGAAGAAAATGAGGCTGGCGCACAATTGAAGTATGGGAAAAGCCCGTTGATCGTCACTGCCGTCATCCAATCGATCGATCTTGGCCTGGGGGACAAGCCGTTCCTGGTGCTTCGCGGGACAAATGAATTCATGGGTCCGCAAGCTCAACTGGATGAGGCTGGTCAGACGCAGGCGGCAAATCTCAAGAAGGGTCAAAAGATCAAATTACGGTGCGCCAAAGTGAGTGAAGTTGTTGGCACTCCAATGTTGAACGACTGCGCGATCTTGCCCTGAACCCACTTCCGGGCGGTTGTCGATGTGGATGCGGCCCTGCATGACAGCAGGTCCGCGGCTAGACAGCGGGCGGCCCAGCCACCATATCCGCAAGGAATGGACATTCCCGCCAAACCCTGGCCGACCGGCCTTAGCGAACTGTGCGAACCACTGGTTCGGCGCGTGCTCGCGCCCAATGCCTCGCACTATACCTTTACCGGCACCCAGACCTATATCGTCGGCGCGGGCGATGAGGTGGCGGTGATCGATCCCGGCCCGGCCGACGACGGTGCCGACAGCGAACCTTCGCCGTTCAAGGGCGCCGACACCAATGGTCGCGGCCATGTCGAGGCGATCCTGGCGGCGGTCGGATCAGCACGGATCGCCGCGATACTGTGCACCCATACCCACCGCGATCACTCGCCTGCCGCCGCCGTGCTCAAGGCGCGGACCGGCGCGCCGATCATCGGCTGCACGCCGCTGGCGCTTTCGGATGACGGCCCGCGCGCCGACAGCGCCTTTGATCTGGCCTATGCGCCAGACCGGGTGCTGACCGATGGCGAGCGGATTGCCGGGCCGGACTGGACGATCGAGGCCATCGCCACCCCCGGCCATACCAGCAACCACCTGTGCTATGCCCTGATCGAAAGCGGCGCGCTGTTTACCGGGGACCACGTCATGGCCTGGTCAACCAGCGTGGTCAGCCCGCCGGACGGCGACATGAGCGCCTATATGGCGAGCCTGGCCAAGCTCTATGACCGCGATGACAAGGTGTTCTACCCGGCCCATGGCCCGGCGGTGGAAAAGCCGCGCCAGCTGGTGCGCGGGATGCTGGGCCACCGCCGCAGCCGAGAGGCGCAGATCCTGCGGCAGCTGGAACAGGGGGGGCAGACGATCCCGCAGTTCGTCGCCGCGATGTACAAGGGGCTGGACCCGCGCCTGACCGGCGCCGCCGGGCGTTCAGTCCTGGCACACCTGTTCGATCTTAAGGCGCGCGGCATCGTGAGCGAAGAGGACGAGACATGGCGGCTGACCTCCTGAGCAGAGCCCCGGCGGGGCGCCTGCCCTGGCTGCTGGCGGCAGGATCGCTGGCGCTGGCGGCGGGTCTTGGCTGGCAGCTTTATCGCGCCGATGACCACGGCGATCCGATCGCCACCAGCCTGACCGCGTTTGAAAAGGCCAACCGCCTGACGGTGTTTTCGGCCCAGCTGGCCCCGGTCGTCAGCGCCGAGGATGAGCGCGGCTATGGCCTCCTCAAAAGCCGTCAGGTCGCGGTGATCCCGGCGCGGGTCGATTATACGCTCGATCTGGCGAGCCTTGATGCCGCGCATTTCAAATGGGACGCGGCGGGCAAGGCGCTCACTGTTACGCTCCCGCCGCTGCAACTTTCGAAACCCAACCTTGACGAGGCACGCGCCCAGTACCTGCGCGAGGGGATCTGGATCACCGGCCCGGCCCAGGCCAAGCTGACCCGTGACAACACTCTGCTGGCCGAGCGGCAGGCGGCAGAGCAGGCCGCCCAGCCAGCGCTGATGGAACTGGCGCGCGGATCGGCCCGGCAAGCGGTGGCGCAGAACCTGGCGGTGCCGCTGCAGGTTGCGGGATATGGCAAAGTGCGTGTAACCGTGCGCTTCGAGGGCGAAAAGGAAGTGCAATGACCATCCAGACCGAAAACCTTTCCGGCATCGATATCCGCGCCGAGATTGAGCGCCTGCGCAAAGAACGCAATGCGGTGATCCTGGCGCATTATTATCAGAAGCCGGAGATTCAGGATCTGGCCGATTATATCGGCGATAGTCTGGAACTGTCGAAAAAGGCCGCCGCAACCGATGCCGAGGTGATCGCCTTTTGCGGAGTCAAGTTCATGGCTGAAACCGCCAAGATCCTGGCCCCCGAAAAGACCGTGATCCTGCCCGATCTGGACGCCGGGTGCAGCCTTGAAGATTCGTGCCCGCCCGAAAAGTTCAAGGCTTTCCGCGAGGCGCACCCCGATCATATCGCGCTGACCTATATCAACTGCTCGACCGAGGTGAAGGCGCTCAGCGACATCATCGTCACCTCTTCCAGTGCCGAGACGATCCTCGCCCAGATCCCGCCCGAACAGAAGATCATCTTCGGGCCAGACCGGCACCTGGGCGGTTACCTTTCGCGCAAGTTCGGGCGTGAGATGCTGTTGTGGCCGGGCGTGTGCATCGTGCATGAGGCGTTTTCGGAAACCGAGCTGCTCAAGCTGAAAGCCCAGCACCCCGGCGCCCCGGTGGCGGCCCACCCGGAA
>JAKPHK010000060.1 GCA_029550345.1 Pseudomonadota bacterium | reverse complement strand
GGGCGCAAAGCGCCGGGGCGGGTGAGGCATGAGCGGCAGCACCGATCCGTTTCTGGTTCTGGTCGATGATATTGGCGCGCTGCGCCGCCAGATCGAGAACCTGCAACGCACCAGCCTCGACAGGGACGAGGCCGAACACCTCAACGCGACCATCGCCAAGAGCCTCGACAACATGGCGCAAACCGGCAAGCGGCTGGAACAGCGCCTTGAGGGCCAGCTGCAACTCGCCACCGCCAAGACCCACCGCGCCGCCATAGAAGCCGCACAGGACGCCGCCAGAGGGGCCATCACGGAATCCCATGCCGAACTCCTCCGAACCGCCAAAAGCCTCTCACAGGCCGCAGGGGAGGCCCGCAGGGAGGCATGGCGCTGGTTCGGCGGGTTCTGGGTCTGGCTGGCCTCGATCGGGGCCGCAGGGGCGATTATCGGCGCGCTGGCAGCTTTCTGGATCACTGGCAGAGGCGATGCCAAAGCCTTCGGCCAATATCCCCGCATCTACTGCCTGTCCGCAGGCGGGCGCTTTGTCGATCAGTCGGACGGAAGCCGATACTGCATCTTCATGGTTTCACCACCGACACAATCAGCCGGGGAATGACGGTTCACGCGCCGGGCTGGATCGAGACTTTCAGCCCGAGCGCCTTGGCGACCTTCATCACCGTGGACAGCGTAGGGTTCCCATCCCCGGACAGCGCCTTGTTCAGCCCCACCCGGCTCATGCCAACCTCACGGGCCAGCGCGGTCATGTTCCGGGCGCGGGCAACCACCCCAAGGGCGCGGGCAACATAGGCGGGATCGTCGCCACCATCTTCCATGACCGCTTCGAGATAGGCCGCAATGTCTTCCTCGGTCTTGAGGTAGTCGGCGGAATCGTAGCGGGCGAATTTTTCTTCCGGCATCGCTTAGCCCTTCCACTCTGCGGCCAGCACCTTGGCCTGTTTGATGTCTTTGCTCTGCGTGGACTTGTCGCCGCCACAAAGCAGGATCACGAGAACCGGCCCGCGCTGGATGAAATACACCCGGTAGCCCGGCCCGTAGTTGATCCGCAGTTCCGAAACACCCTCTCCGACCGGCTCCACATCGCCGGGGTTCCCCGCTGCAAGTCGGTCCAGTCTGGCAGCGATGCGCGCAACCGCTCTGCGATCCCGCAAACCAGAAAGCCAGGTATCGAAGGTTCCGCTTCGGATTAACTCGATCATTCGACAACTATAGTTATCATGTGGGTGTCTGACAACCAGAGTTATCACTTCCTTGTTCTAAGCAAATTCGAGGCCAGCCACCGGCGTTGCCAGAGCATCATTCCTCCCCCGCACCCCCACCCGTCACGCGCATGTATGCGCGGAATCGTCCACTCGGCCCACAAGGGGCCTCGCGTCCGATGGCAAGCAAAAACTACACAGCCCGTCCGTAGGCGGGGGGTCGCCAGCCCCTTGGAAAGGCGCTCCCCCCCGGCGCGCAAGCGCGCCCGGACTGTGCATTTTTTGCCTGCCTTAAGATCATAAGAAGGGC
>JAKPHK010000123.1 GCA_029550345.1 Pseudomonadota bacterium | reverse complement strand
ACTCAAGCCCAAGCCGGTTACCAACGCACGTGAGGACAAGCTGCTGACGGGCTTTTGGCGCGATAGCTTCGTTCACCGCCGCTGCCTTGTGCCCATGAGCCAATGGGCCGAGGCCGAGGGCGAGAAGGGGCGGATGACCCGCACGTGGTATGGCCTGCCGGATGAGGAGGTCTTCGCCGTGGCCGGCCTGTGGCGACCCAGCGCGGAATGGGGCGAGGTCTATACGCTGGTGATGGTCGATGGGCATCCGCAGATGGCCGAGGTGCATGACCGGATGCCGCTGATCCTGAGCCATGCGGCGCAGGCCTATTGGCTGGATGGCACGCCGGAAGAGGCGCTGGCGCTGTGCCGGACATGGGAGGACGCGATCACGGTTGAGCGGACCGACGCGCGCTGGGCCGGAGGGGGTGGTCAGCCGCAATTGTTGTGATTTTTTCGGTTCACGCAGAGGCGCAGAGGAAGAAAAGGAGGCGCAGAGGTGTAGCGCCGGGCCGAAGGCATCACTGTCAAATGGGCCGTCAGGTTTGCCTAGCGGTCCAATTTTGAAAGCGGCTTCGCCGCAGCCACAACCCCTCCGCGGCTCTACTTCTTCTCCGCGCCTCTGCGTGAACTATTCGTAGCTCACCAGCTCGAACTCGATCCCGTCCCAGTCGAAGAAATAGAACCGCCGACCCGGCTCGTAATCGCCGTGGTTGAAGGGCTTCAGCCCGGCTTCGATCACGATCCGCTCGGCCGCGTCGAGATCATCGACCACCAGCCCGACGTGGTTGAGCGGTACGCCCTTGGCGAAGGGCTGAGCCACGGCTTCGCCAGTGGTGTAGACCGCCAGATAGTCACGGTCGTTGCCGACGTGGATGGTCCAGCCGTCATTGATCGCCGGGCCGCGCCAGCGTTCGTGCCAGCCGCACAGCTTTTGCAGCAGGGCGGATGAGCGCTCGGGATCGCTGACGGTGATATTGGCGTGTTCAAGAAAGCCTGTGGGCATGGATTTCGTCCTTTTTTCGACTCAGGTCATCGCGGTTTCGAATCGCCGCCCTTGCACTTGTGCAACCTCAAGATAACTTGAGGTCAAATGAAATTTGATGAAGGGGCCCAGCGTGGACAAGAACGATCTGCTGCCGATCGGCGAACTGGCCCGGCGCACCGGGCTCGCGGTTTCGGCGATCCGCTTCTATGAAGACAAGGGCCTGATCCGGCCGTTCCGCACCATGGGCAACCAGCGCCGCTTCCTGCGCAGCGACATCCGCCGCCTGAGCTTTATCCTGATCGCGCAGAAGCTGGGGCTTGGCCTGACCGAGATTGAGGCGGAACTATCGAAGCTGCCCCATGGCCGCACCCCCAGCCTGACCGACTGGCGCGCGATCAGCCGCTCGATGCGCGAAATGATCGACCGCAAGATCGCGCTGCTGACACTGACCCGCCGCAAGCTGGACGAATGCATCGGCTGTGGCTGCCTCAGCCTGGAACGCTGCCGCCTCTATAACCGCGATGACCGCGCCGGGACCGGCGGCACGGGGCCGCGGTTTGTGCTGGATTAGATTCCCAACGCTTTGCGCAATTCAGCATTGATCCGGGATTGCCAGCCAGGACCCTTGGCGCGGAACGCTTCGAGTACCGCACTATCGAGCCGCAGCGTCACCTGCTTCTTGGGATCAGTCGACTTTGGGCGACCTGGCTTGGTCAAGGTCCCCTGTGCATGGCGAACGACCTTGCCGCCGATCGACAGTTGTGCGCGAGCGAACTGATCCTCAGTCCACTCGGGTAGATCGTCGTCATCCCAGTTTGGCGGTGAACTTGCGTTTTTCACGGTCATTGCACTTTCTCATCGAAATGACGTGAATGCCATCAGGAGTAGGCGTCCAAGCAAACATGACAAGCCGATCATCGAGAAAGCCGTAGGTTTGGTACCTTGGCTCGGGATAGTCGAAGCGATCATCCTCTTGTGTAAACTCGGGGCCCATCGAAGACTTGATCCGCATCAGCGAAATCCAGTCCTCGCTCAGCCAATGTCCGGGCGCGCTTTGCTTGGTCGAAAGTGACCTTCATCTTCGTCCGCTTTCTGGTCACGTCAGACTCCTTGCGCCCGGTATTACGCCATAATTCATTCCTTTCGTGACCTGCTGCCGAAACGGCTTAGGCCCATGCTTGGTCAGAGCGTGAGCGCTTGCTATTTAATGTAACGACAAAAATTGTCAATCCTACTCCGCCGCCAGCAATTCTTCCGCGCCTTCCAGATCGACGCTGACCAACCGCGAAACCCCGCGTTCCACCATCGTCACGCCGAACAGGCGGTGCATCCGGCTCATCGTCACGGCGTTGTGGGTGACGATCAGGTAGCGGGTCTGGGTTTCTCCCACCATCGCGTCGAGCAGGTCGCAGAACCGCTCGATGTTGGCATCGTCGAGCGGGGCATCGACTTCGTCGAGGACGCAGATCGGGGCCGGGTTGGTGAGGAACAGCGCGAAGATCAGCGCGACCGCAGTCAGCGCCTGTTCCCCGCCCGATAGCAGGGTCAGCGATTGCAGGCGTTTGCCCGGCGGCTGGGCGAAGATCTCAAGACCCGCCTCCAGCGGATCGTCGCTGTCCACCAGCGCAAGATGGGCCTGCCCGCCCTCGAACAGCTTGGTGAACAGCCGCTGGAAATGGGTGTTGACCGCCTCGAACGCGGCGCGAAGCCGTTCGCGCCCTTCGCGGTTGAGGTTGCCGATCGAGCCGCGCAGACGGCCGACCGCTTCGCTCAGCTCGGCCTGTTCGGCCAGCGAAGTGCCGTGCCGGGCCTCGGCCTCGGCCAGTTCGTCGGCGGCGAGGAGGTTGACCGGGCCGAGCCGTTCGCGGTCAGCCACCAGCTTGTCATGCTCGGCGCTTTCCTGCCCCGATGGGCCGACTTCGGCGGCGGCAAATTCGAACCGTTCGGGCAGCAGCGGCGGCGGGCACTGGAAGCGTTCGCCCGAGATCCCAGCCATTTCGGCCCGGCGAGCCTCCTCGTTTTCTGCCCGGGCAGCGGCCCCGGCGCGGGCTTCGCGCGAAGTGGCAAGGGCTTCGTTGGCCTGATTGAAGCGGGCGTCGATCTGGCGGGCGGCCTCACCCAGTTCGGCGACCTTGGCTTCGGCTGCGGCGAGTTCAGCGAAGAGGCGGTTGCGAACCTCGTCCCCGGCCTCGATCTCGCGGATCAGGCTGGGCGGCTTGGCGGCGACCACCGCGCGCTCTTCCTCGATCTCTTCAAACCGGCGGGTCATCGAAGCAAGGCGGCTGGCGGCATCGCCCGCGCGGGCCTGCCAGGATTTGATGTCGGCGCGCTGGGCGCCGATCCGTTCCCGCGCCACGGCCAGCGCCTGATCGTGCGCCGCCAGCCCGGCCGTCGCCGATTGCAGCCCCTGCCGCGCAGCATCATGGCGGGCTTGCGCTGCGGATAGCTGGGCGCGGCCGGTTTCGGGATCGGGCAGCTCGGCCCGGCGCACCTCGGCCGCCTTGCGTTCGGCTTCGGCGACGCTGCGCTGTTCGGCAAGATCGGAGGCACTGGCGGCAAGTTCGGCGCGGCGTGCTTCGATCCGGGCCTTCGCGGCTTCGGCCTGATCGACTGCGCGCAGGGCCGACCGTTCAGCATCGGCAGCGGCAGCAACCGCGCGTTCGGAGGCGATGACGGCGAGTTGCAGTTCGGCCAGTTCGGCGGCGACGGTCTGCGCCTTGGCTTCCGCGCTCTCAACCGCACTGCGCAGCGCGGGCAGTTCGGCTTCCAGCGCCGCAAGGCGGTTCTCCGCCTCAAGCCGGGCTGCTTCGGCGGCGCCTTCACCCTTGGCGACAAATCCGTCCCAGCGCCGGATCCGTCCACCCCTGGTGACCAGCCATTCGCCGGGAGCAAGCGTGCGGCCATCGTCAGCCTCGGCCACGTGGACCAGCGCGAGGCGGGCGCGCAGTTCATCCGGGCATTGGGTTACGTGGGCGGCAAGGCTTTGTGGAACGGGTGCAGGCGCGTCGGCTCCGGTCCAGAACCGGCCATCGGCATCGGCGGGGGCGGCGCCCAGCGGTGCCTTGGCATCGCGGCCCAGCACCGCGGCCAGCGCGCGTTCATAGCCCGGTTCGGCGCGGACCGCATCGAGTGCGGCGGTGCCTTGACGGTTGGCGGCCTGTTTGGCCCGGGCATCGCGATCACGCACCAGCGCCTGCCATTCGCGCTCAACCCCGGCAAGCTCGGCCTTGGCGGAGGCGAGGACCGATCCGGCTTCGTCGCGGGCACCCTGCAGTTCGGCCTTGCGCCCCTGCTGGCCTTCCAGTGCGATGCGCGCGGCGGCAAGCGCCTTTTCGGCGTCATCGCGGGCCTGCTCAGCCTGGGCCAGCGCAGCCAACGGATCGCCTTCGCGGGCCAGGCTTTCAGCCAGATCCTGCTGGCGGCGCGCTTCGCCTTCCAGCCGCGACAGGCGCTGCTGGGCGGCGGACAATTCGGCATCGGCGACGCGCCATTCGGCCTCAACCCCGGCCTGATCCGCCGTAGCCTTGGCCAGCGCCAGTTCGGCCTGCCGCAGATTGCGGTCGGCATCGTCAAGCGCGGCGGCGATGATCGGGCGGCGCTTTTCGTCGGCCACCAGCGCCGCTTCGCCATCGGTCAGCTCGCGTTCGAGCCGTGTGAGCGCTTCGGCGGCATCGCGGGTCAGCCGGTCGGCATCGCCGCGGTCTTCCTCCAGCCGTTTGTGCTGGCGTTCAAGGTCGCCCAGTCGCTCTTCCGCAGCTTCAAGCTGGCTGGTCAGCTGGGCCATGCGGTGGCCGTGGGCGCTGGCATCGTCACGCCGGTCGGCCAGTTCGTCGCGCGCTTCGGCAAGGGCCTGGGCCGAGTGATGCTGGGCATCCTGCGCGGCCTTCATCGCGGCCTGCGCCTCGGCCACGCGGGCTTCGGCGCCCTGCGCCTCGGCCCGGGCAGCCTCTGCGGCGGCTGCGGCATCGCGCCAGCGGGCAAAGACCAGCCGGGCTTCGGCCACGCGAATCCGGTCCGACAGCGCCTTGTAGCGTTCGGCGGCGCGGGACTGGCGGCGCAGCGTTCCGATCTGCGCGTCAAGCTGACCCATCAGGTCTTCCAGCCGGGCCAGGTTCGCCTCGGTCGCGCGCAGCTTCTGCTCGGCGTCCTTGCGGCGCACGTGCAGGCCCGCGATCCCGGCGGCTTCTTCGAGCATCATCCGCCGCTCGGCCGGTTTGGCGGCGATCACTGCGGCAATCTTGCCCTGGCTGACGAGGGCGGGGGAGTGCGCTCCGGTCGCGGCATCGGCAAAGACCAGTGCCACATCCTTGGCCCGCACATCGCGCCCGTTGACGCGATAGGCGCTGCCCGCGCCGCGTTCGATCCGGCGGGTGACTTCCAGTTCTTCGGAATGCGTATCCTCGCACTGGAGGACGACTTCGGCAAAATCGCGCGGCGCGCGCTGGGCGGTGCCCGCGAAGATTACGTCTTCCATCCCGCCCGAACGCATGGATTTGGGCGAATTTTCGCCCATGACCCAGCGGATCGCTTCCAGCAGGTTGGATTTGCCGCATCCGTTGGGGCCGACCACGCCGGTCAGCCCTGATTCGATGCGCAGTTCGGTGGGCTCGACGAAGCTCTTGAAGCCCGAGAGTTTGAGCTTCCTGATCTTCATCGAACCCCCGTCTCCTTGTCTCAGGTGCGGCGCATCAGCGGGCGCCCGCTGCCTGCAGGGCGGGTTCCAGCGCTTCCCAGGTCTGTTCGGTCAGCTTGCGGCCATTGAGGAAGAAGGTGGGCGTGCCTTCCACGCCCAGTTCTTCCGATTGCTTGCTCGAACGATCCGCGATCCCTTCGGCAAAGCCCGGCTTGGCAAGGCAAGTGGCAGCCTGATCGCGCGAAATGCCGCGTGCGGCGAAGAAATCGGTCAGCCCGGCGGTATCGGCAATCGCCTTGTAGCGTGATTTCTGGTCGGCCTGCTTCATCGCTGCGTCGAGCTTGGCGGAATTGGCCTGAATGCCCTGCACGATGGTGGGAAGATTGGCCCATACCTGCTCGCTCAACGCCGGGTAGTTTTCAGGCGTACCGCAACGCACCAGCATGGCCATCGTCAGGTCGAGCCCGTCATGCACCTGATTGCGCAG
>JAKPHK010000120.1 GCA_029550345.1 Pseudomonadota bacterium | reverse complement strand
AACCGGAGCCGATGCCATGCTGACCGCTGAAACCGGCAACCAGGCGGCCCCGATGGGGCGGCCACTGACGCACCGCGACTGCCTTGCAGGCATGCCGCAGGCCACGGGCCGGGCAGCCTGCGCCGCGCCGTGGGTGCAGGTTCGGCGCTTCCACCCGGCCGGCGCCTTCGTGCTGTGCGGCCAGGTCATCGAGCTGAGCAACCACGGCGACAACGGGGCCGAGTGGTTCAAGGTGGAAACCTGCATCGGCCCGCTGTGGGCACAGGGAAAGAACCTGCGCATGTGTTCGGGCGACGGGCGCTGCACATGCGAGGGCGGCGCGGCAAGCCAGCCCAGCGACGGCACCCGAAACGGGGCGACATGCTGAACAGACTTCCGCGGCTGGTGATGCCGCTTTCGATGCTGCTTGACGACATCGGCAACCCGAAGCCCCGCGAGCTGGCCCGGGCGCTGTTCGTGCAAGAGGGCGAGGTGCGGGAGTGGATCAAGCAAGACCAGGCGCCGATGCCCGTCATGCTGGCGCTGTTCTGGCTGACACGCTGGGGACACTCGCAGGCCAACACCGATGCGCACAACGATGCCGTCATGCATGCCGGTGTAGCCCAATCGCTGCGGCGGGAAGTTGAAGACCTGACGGCAAAGCTTGCGCGACTCGGGCGAATCGCCGACTTCGGATCGGCGAACGATCCGGCCCCGGGCGTGGCCCGGCCTGCACCGCTGCTGCCGCCGACGCAGCCGGCCGATGCCGATCAACCAGCCGGGCAACCTGCCGACGCCGGCCCGGTTGAGCTGGGTGAACCAGTCAAGCCGCGGCGGTTGAAGCGGGAGCGGGCCAAGTGAACCGGGTGAACTGCCGCATAGCCCCGCCTACCGCTACTGCTAGGCAGGATGGGCGAAGCGCCAGCACTTCGCCGGACCGGTGCAACCAGCAAGACAGGGGCGGCCAATGAAGCGCTGCAAGGGCAAGCCGACAAAGGGCGGGTTCCGGCTGATCCGGGCCTTCAGCGTCGACCACAACGTGCGCCGGCTGAAGCGCTACGTGAAGCGGCTGGAATCGACCCCGGATGCGAGGCGGTGGCGGCAGCGGCTGAAGCTGAGGCGCCGCTTCAGCGGCAAGGTGACAGGCCGGGTGTCGGCAGGATCGCCCAATGAGTGACCTGTTCCTGACCCATGCCGAGCTGGTGGACCTGACCGGCTTCAAGGCGCCGCACTGTCAAGCCCGCTGGTTGACGCGCAACCGCTGGCGCTTCGTGCTGAACCGGCGCCGGGAACCAAAGGTGGCGCGGCAGCACTTCGCCGACCGCATGGGCTGCGGCGACGGCACCGGCGCCAGCCATGCGGCCCTGATCAACCAGGCGGCGGCCGGCGAACAGCCGAACTTCGCCGCACTGGATCGGCGCTGATCATGGGGCGCCGTCGCACCATCAACCAGGGCATGCCGCCCGGCCTTCACATGAAGGGCGAGCGGTACTACCACGTCACCACAACCACCCCGCGAAAGTGGACTGCACTCGGCAAGAACCGGGCGCGGGCGCTGTTGGAGTGGGCACGGATCGAAGGCACCGAGCCAGACCCCGCGGTGCGGACCTTCGACGTGATCGCCCAGCGGTACGAGCGGGAATTGATGCCGACCAAGGCACCCCGCACCCAGCAAGACAACCTGATCGAGCTGGACCGGCTGCGAGCCGTGTTCGGCCGGATGCTGATCGAGTCGATCAAGCCGCACCACGTGCGCGGGTATCTGGACAAGCGCGGGCAGACCGCCAAGGCCCGAGCCAACCGGGAAAAGGCCCTGCTGAGTCACGTCTTCAACAAGGCCCGGGAGTGGGGCTATACCGATGCGCCGAACCCCTGCCAGGGAGTGAAGGGATTCACCGAGGCCGGGCGGGACCGGTACGTCACAGACGACGAGTTCAAGGCCGTGCGCGACCAGGCAGACCCGACCGTGCGCGATGCGATGGACCTTGCCCTGTTGACCGGGCAGCGGCCGGCCGACGTGCTGAAGATCCTGCGCGCCGACATCCGGGACGGCGCGTTGTTCATCGCGCAGAACAAGACCGGGGCGAAGCGGGCGATTGATGTTGTGGGCGAGCTGGCCGACGTGCTGAAGCGCATCACCAGCCGGCCCCGGGTCCGGCAAAGCGCCTACCTGCTGCAAGACGACGACGGCAAGCCGCTGAGCCTGCTTGCCCTGCGCGGGCGCTTCGACAAGGCCCGCAAGGCGGCCGGCGTGTCGTTCCAGTTCCGCGACATCCGAGCCAAGACCGCCAGCGACACCGGCGACCTCGGGCACTCGCAGCGGCTGCTGGGGCACAAAAATCGGGACATGACCGAGCACTACGTACGCGAGCGCATCGGACAACGCGTGAAGCCGTTGCGCTGATAAGTGATCCGGCGTGTCCTCAGAATTTAACCCACTAAATAACTCAACCAAATTGCCAGACTGCAATTTTGCGGTTACATTTCAATTGCGGCGTCGGAGCGCGCAGCAACAACGAATGAGTCGCCACGACGACTCACAACGACATAGCACAGGGAGGAAGTGATGACCGTATCCCACTGTCAAACGCTGGCAAGCCTAAGGCGGCTGCCGGAGGAGCTTGAATGGTCGACAACCTCAACAGCGCTAGCGCGCTGCTTCGTTCACTGGACGTCCTGATCGAGAAGTACGGCGCCAGTCATCCTGAGCTTGCGAAGGATCTCGTTGGCTTTCGCGAAGAGCTCCGGCTTGCACTACGCAAGAGGAACGCTCAAGAGACCGCGGTGCTTGCACTGCGCATCGCGAGCTGGGTTCGCTACGTGGTGGAACTCTTCTCAGACACATAGACGAAGGTAGCCCTATGAAGCTCAATCGGACGTCGATCGGCCTCGCCGTTCGGAGCGCACGAGTTGCCGCCGCTATGACGGCAACTGACCTATCTGCACTCACCGGCATTTCCTCCAGCTCGATCAGCCGAACTGAAAGCGGATTGCGCGAGTTGGAGTTCAGTGAGGCGTTGTTGATCTCTCGGGCGCTTGGGATCAGCGTCTCTGTCTTGCAAGATCTTGCAGAGACGTTTGAACGCGAGGGTGCAGCAAAGACGGCCGACCGAATCGGCGAGCTCCGGCATGACCTCGCATTGCTTCAGCGCGAAGCAATCGCAACTGCAATTTCGCTGACCTCCTTGAGTCTCGGTTCGTAATCCCACGGATCGGGATCAACCGCACTCTTCGCCGCCGTTTGTAGAAGCAGCGTGTCAGATGTAGAAAAGCCCCGACCGGCGAACCGTGCAGGGCTTTCGTCTAAGTGCCTGTCAGCACTCGGGATTTTTGGTGGCCTGGGGCGGAATCGAACCACCGACACGCGGATTTTCAATCCGCTGCTCTACCAACTGAGCTACCAGGCCAAGCCCTAGAGTATAGCCTGAAAAATTCAGAGTCCGATGCGCTTGCTGCGTG
>JAKPHK010000108.1 GCA_029550345.1 Pseudomonadota bacterium | reverse complement strand
CGCACCGGATGCGGAAGACCGTCGCCGCGCGCTGAAGGCCGGGGCGGACGATTACATGACCGGCCCACTCGATGCCCGCAAGCTGACCGAGCGGATGGCCCGCTATGAATCCGGCAGCGCGGTCGAAACGCCGCCGCGCGGACGGCTGCGCAACGGCGATCTGGTGATCGACCTGGCGGCGCACCAGCTGCGCTATCGCGGCACGCCAATTCCGCTGCGGCCGAACGAGTTCCGGCTGCTGGCCCATTTTCTGGAACATCCTGACCAGGTTTTCAGCCGGACTGCCCTGATCGACCAGCTTGGCAAGGGCCTGGAAGAAATCGACGAACGCACGGTCGATGTCTGGGTTGGCCGCCTGCGCCGGGCCCTGATGCAGCACGGCGCGCCAGACCCGCTGCGGACCGTACGTTCGCTCGGTTATGTGATGGACAGCATGGCGGGCTGATTTCCGCCTGGACTGTGAACTTTGCGGCCTCTCCGCTTGCCCCTCGGGCAAAGCGGCGGCATAGGCGGCGCCAGACGAATCCCATCTCCATCCGAAAGGCCCGCCTCATGAAGGTTCGCGTGTTCGTTTCCCTCAAGAACGGTGTGCTCGACCCGCAGGGCCGCGCGATCCATCATGCGATCGAGGGACTGGGGATCCACGGTGTGCAGGATGTGCGGGCCGGCAAGATGATTGAGCTTGATGTCGATGCCAGCGTCACCGACGACCAGCTGGAAACAATGTGCAAGCAGCTGCTGGCCAACATGGTGATCGAAAATTACCGGATCGAAAGGCTGGCGGCATGAGCTTTTCCAGCGCTGTCATCACCTTCCCCGGCTCCAATTGCGACCGGGACATGGCCGACGCGCTGGAGAAGGTTTCGGGCACTGCACCGCACCGGGTCTGGCACGGCGATGCCGAACTGCCCCAGCGGCTGGATTTCATCGCCCTGCCCGGCGGCTTTTCCTATGGCGACTACCTGCGCTCGGGCGCAATGGCCGCGCGCAGCCCGATCATGCGGGCCGTGGTTGAGGCTGCGGGGCGCGGTGTGCCGGTTCTGGGCGTCTGCAATGGCTTTCAGGTGCTCACTGAAAGCGGTCTGCTGCCGGGTGCACTGCTGCGCAATGCCGGTATGAACTTCGTTTGCCGCAATGTCGCGCTGACGGTCGAAAACAACCAGAGCCTGTTCACCTCGGGCTATACGGCGGGAGAGGAGATCCTCATCCCGGTGGCGCACCATGACGGAAACTACTTCGCCGATGCCGAAACGCTTGACCGGCTGGAAGGCGAAGGCCGCGTGGCTTTTCGTTATGCCGAGGAAGTCAACGGCTCGGCCAGGGCCATTGCCGGGGTGCTGAACGCCGGCGGAAACGTGCTTGGCATGATGCCCCACCCGGAACGGATGATCGAGGCCGAACAGGGCGGCACAGATGGCCGCGCGCTGTTCGAAAGCGCGCTCAAGGCGCTGGTTTCAGCCTGACCTATCCGGCCTGCGCCTGGCGCAGCTGCCCACCGTGGAACAGGCCGCGCGCTTCTAGCGCGGGCATAGGCCGACCGAAATAATAGCCCTGGATTTTGCGGCAGCCGAGCTGACGGATCACGTCGAGTTCGTGTTCGGTTTCCACGCCTTCGGCGGTGGTGGACATTTCCAGACTTTCGGCCATGGCCACAACGGCCCGGATGATCGCCAGACTTTCAGCGTTCCCGGTCGCCGCACCCTGCACGAAGCTGCGATCAACCTTGATGGTCGAAAAGCGCAGGTTGCGGATATAGGCCAGCGAGGAATAGCCGGTCCCGAAATCGTCCAGCGCGATCCCGCAGCCCAGTGACATGATCTGTTCAAGCGCCATCCGCGCGGTCGTCGCATCGCGCACGAAGATCGATTCTGTCACCTCGATTTCCAGCCGCTGGGCCGGAAGACCGCTGGCGCTGAGCGCACCGACCACGCTGGAGATGAACCCCGGATCGAGCAGCTGCTCACCCGATACGTTGACCGCCACCTTGACGTTCGCCGGCCAGCGCGCGGCTTCGCGGCAGGCTTCGCGCAGCACCCATTCGCCAATCGGCACGATCAGGCGAGTATCCTCTGCCAGCGGAATGAACTTGGCCGGGCTGACCATGCCATGCTCTTCGCTGTTCCAGCGCAGCAGCGCTTCGAAGCTGACGATCTGCTCGTCCTTCACATCAACCACGGGCTGGTAGTTGAGAATGAACTCGTTCTTTTCCAGCGCCCGCCGCAGCGAGAATTCGAGCTTGCGGCGCTCCTCGGCTTCCTGGTGGAGCGAGGGTTCATAGCCATGGTGCAGGCCGCCGCCCTCTTCCTTTGAGCGATAGAGCGCCAGGTCGGCATTGCGCATCAGCGTTTCGACCGTCGAGCCATCGCGCGGCCCGATCGCGGAACCGACCGAGGCGCCGATATAGAGCGTGTGGTGATCAACCTCATAGGGCCGCGAAAGCAGTTCGATCACCGCCTCCGCGACGCGGGTGACCCGGTTATGGTCAGAGGCATCGCGGACAACGATGGCGAATTCGTCGCCCCCCAGGCGGCCGACAAGTTCGTTGTCGGTCATGATCGACTTGAGCCGTTCGGATACCCGCGCCAGCAGCTGGTCGCCAATCAGGTGGCCCAGCGTATCGTTGACCGCCTTGAACCGGTCGAGGTCGATCATCAGGAAGGCGCAGCGCGTCCGCCACTGATCGGCATAGCGCATCGCCTCGCCCAGGGCTTCGGTCACCATCATCCGGTTCGGCAGGCTGGTCAGCGTATCGAAGCGCGCCATGTGGGCGATCTTCTCGCTCGACTCGCGCTGTTCGGTCACGTCGGAGCCGACCCCGCGGAAGCCATCGAAATTGCCGTTCTCATCCAGTTTGGAGGTGCCGGAAAGCTCCCACCAACGGTTCTGGTTGTTGATCGTCACCCGCACCAGCAGGTTCGAAAAGCTCTCACGCCGCTTTAGCCGCTCGGCCAGGTCGTGCAGGCTGGAGGGAAACTGGCCGGTATCCCAGGCGGAGCCGGCGATCAGCTGGATAAAGGGTTTGCCTTCAACTTCATCAAGCGGAAGCCCAAGCGCATAGGCGAACCGCGGGCTTGGCGCGCGTACCCGGCGCGAGGTATCGATCTGCCACAGCCAATCGGCCTCACCCTCTTCGAATTCGCGCAGCAGCATCGAAACCACTTCGCTCTTCTCCGCCATCGCGGATTCGGCGATCCGTGCGGTCAGGAAGGCACGGGCATTCTCGATCGAACCAAGCCCGACTACCGCGATGAAGGCCAGCGATACCAGCGCCATTTCGATGTTGCCGGCAAACAGGAAGCTGGCCATGGTCGCCCCGCCGACGATCCCGGTGAACAGCAGATTGCCTAGCGGAACAGCAGGCAACAGCACCGCAGCGCCGGTCATCAGCATGGCGCAAACCGCCCATAGCTCCAGATGCGCGCGGGCATCGCCAAATGGCACAAAAGCCGCCATTGGGACGACCCAGACCAGGGCATTGCCGATCGTGCTGATCGTCTGCCGGTTTACTTCCTCTCGCGTGATCCGGCGGCTGTCGGCGTCACCCAGCGCCTTGTCGATCCTGGCGCCGTAATAGAGCGATCCGCCCAGCGCCGCCAACCAGGCAACCAGCCAGGCCGGGTGCAACAGTCCGAAAAAGAGCCGCAAGGCCGCCAGAGCCGCGATGCCGTGAACCAGAATGCGCGTGACCGTCGCCCGGTCAAGGCTGGAATATTGCAGGCCGCGCAGCCGCGCCCACTCGCCATCGGTGGCGTCATTAAGGCCCAGCACCGCCATAACCGGCAGGTTTCTGGGCAAAACGGGCGTGGATCTGGCAGCGCTGGTCACGCCCGCGTCATAGGCACGCAATCGTTAGCACCGCGTAAAGGATGGGCGGTTGCGGCGCTGAAAATCAACGCCCGAAGCGGATCAGTCGAGCGATGCCCGGGCCTGCTCCCAGTTGCGGCCATCAAAACTGCGCCGCGATGGATCGAGCCCGTGCCCAGGATCGAGGCAGCGGAAATTGACGCTGTAAGCATCGGGATGCGATCGCGGCTGGTAGAAGCTCTTAATCCCGCAGGTCCGGCAGAACAGATGTTCAGCCGCGCCCGTGCCGAAGCGGTATGACATCAGATTGTCCTGCCCTGACAGCAGCTCAAAATGCTCATGCGCCACGTTAAGGTGCAAGTAGCCCGCCTTGCTGCAGATCGAACAATTGCAATCGAGCAATTCGACCGGCGGATCGATCTCAATCGCATAGCGCACCGCGCCGCAGTGGCAGCCGCCGTGGAGCTTCACCGTTTGCCCTGTAAAGTCTGGTTGATGTCCGGCAGTTCGCCAGCGCGCTTGTCGGCCGAGGACAGGCCAGGATCAAAATTCATCTCCCTGGCATAGACCATGCCGTCTGACCCTCGCACTTCATCGACATAGGGTGTGATCACGGGTCCCGCATCACGATCGACCTCAAGCCGTGATTGTGTCCCATCGCGGATTCCGATCATCCGCAAATAGGCAACCCACATTGTGCCGAATATCAGCACAATGATCCCGGCCAGAACCAGCAATTCCGCCAAATCGATTCTCCCCGTGGTGGGAGCAACGCTACTCCACCGTCACCGACTTGGCGAGGTTTCTTGGCTGATCGACATCGGTACCCTTCACGCAGGCGACGTGATAGGCCAGCAATTGCACTGGTACCGCATAGACCAGCGGTGCGATCAGCGGGTGGACCTTGGGCATTTCAATCGTGGCGAGGCAGCCCTCACCCGCTTCGTCCAGCCCTTCGCGGTCCGAAATCAGCACGATCTTGCCCCCGCGGGCACGAACTTCCTGCATATTGGACACGGTCTTTTCAAATAGCGGCCCACTGGGGGCGATCACGATTACCGGAACAGCCTCGTCGATCAGTGCGATCGGTCCGTGCTTCATTTCACCTGAAGCATAACCTTCGGCATGAATGTAGCTGATTTCCTTGAGTTTTAACGCCCCTTCAAGCGCCAGCGGATAGTCCTGCCCACGCCCAAGGTAGAGCACATCACGGGCCGGAGCGATCAGGTGCGCCATGGCCGCAATCTCATCATCATGGGCCAGCGCGGCGTTGAGGCTGGCCGGCACTTCGAGCATATGGGCAACCAGCTCGGTCTCTTCAGCCCGGTCCATCCGCCCACGCTTCACCGCCATATGCGCGGCCAGCGCGGCAAGGACGGCCAGCTGGCAGGTAAACGCCTTGGTGCTGGCAACCCCGATCTCGGGTCCGGCGTGGGTCGGCAGCAGCAGATCGGCCTCGCGCGCCATCGAACTGGTCGGGACGTTGACCACCACGGCGATGGTCTGGCCATGCTCCTTGCAGTGGCGCAGCGCAGCCAGGGTATCGGCGGTTTCCCCGCTCTGCGAAATGAACAGCGCCAGCCCACCCGGCTCCAGCACCGGATCGCGGTAACGGAATTCGGATGCGAAATCGATGTCGGCCGGCAGCCGCGCGAACTGTTCGAACCAGTATTTCGCGACCATCCCGGCGTAAAAGCTGGTCCCGCAGGCAACGATCGTCACCCGGTTGATGCTGGAAAGATCGAAATCGAACTGCGGCAGCGCGACCGACTGATCGATCTGGCGGATATAGCTGCGCAGGGTCTGGGCAACCACGGTTGGCTGCTCATAGATCTCTTTCTGCATGAAGTGGCGGAAATTGCCCTTCTCGATCTCTGCGGCGGAAGCGCCCGAAACGGTGATTTCGCGCTCGACCGGATTGTTGTCCTTGTCGAAAATCTGCGCGCCGTCGCGGGTCACGATCACCCAATCGCCCTCATCGAGATAGGCGATCCGCTGGGTCAGCGGGGCGAGCGCCAAGGCGTCTGAGCCAAGGTAGGTCTCCCCTTCGCCGTAACCGACCACCAGCGGAGAGCCGAGCCGCGCACCGATCAGCATATCGGGATGGCTGCGAAAGGCGATCGCCAGGGCAAAGGCACCGCGCAGCTGCGGCAGCGCCTGCTTGACCGCTTCGACCGGATCAGCTCCTCCTTCAACCAGCTCGGAAACCAGGTGCGCGACGACTTCGGTATCGGTATCGCTCTCAAACTTGCGCCCCCGCGCGGTCAGCGCCTCGCGCAGCGGCTTGAAATTCTCGATGATCCCGTTGTGGACCAGCGCCAGCTCGGCAGTGGCGTGGGGGTGGGCATTCGCGGCGGTCGGCGCGCCGTGGGTGGCCCAGCGGGTGTGCGCGATGCCGGTGGTGCCGGGCGCAGGATCGCGTGCCAGCTCGGTCACCAGATTGACCAGCTTGCCGGGCGCGCGGCGGCGGATCAGCTGATCGCCCGCGATCGTGCAGACCCCGGCGCTGTCATAGCCGCGATACTCCATCCGCCGCAGGCCATCGACCAGCCGCTCCGCCACCTGTTCCTTGCCGACGATACCGATAATGCCGCACATGGGTACTTGCTTTCCTTAGAGGGTATAGGGAACCCGGATTCCCGGCATAGCTGCCGGAAAATCCTTTGTATTTCGTGTAATGAGGATCGCCCCGTTCACTTGCGCGGTGGCAAGGATATAGGCGTCGAGCAGTTTCATGCCAGTTCGGTGGCGGATGTCCGCCGCCGCGCCGGCAATCCGCGCATCGATTTCGACCACCTCGAAGGGAGCGATGGCCTGCTGCACCAGATCGCGCCGTTCCAGAGATTCTCCGGCCAAAACCTCGGTCCAGACGATCCGGCTGATCCTGTGCCGACGATACCGTCCCAACTCAGCCGCAGCCTGGGGCCGATCGCTCAACCAATCGACCAGGATATTCGTATCGAAAAACGGGTCCGACACGGTTCAGAGGTCTTCGTGACGGGTGCGATCGTCGCGCATCGCCCGCTGGTATGCGACACCGTCGGAAATATCCGTCCGGTGCTTCCACAGCCCCGCCCCCCGCGCGATCCAGTCCTTGTTGCCATCGGCTGGTGACTGCGCCTTATAGGCGCTCACCGCATCGCGCAGCACCGAGGCGCGCGACTTGCCTTGCTCATGCGCGAGCTGGTCCAGCCACTTGATGTCCTCATCGGGCAGATCGGCAAGGATGCGAGTCATTGATATATTGATATCATATCATGATATCACGTCAAGTCTCTTGTCGAAGTGCGGCCAATCGGTCAACCTGGTGGAAAGCCTTCCCGTCAGGAGATCCACCGTGCGTTCCACTCTTGCCGCAGCCCTTGCCGTAACCATGGCCTTCGCCGCGGTGTCACCCGCCGCCGCGCAGACGGCAACCGGCAATGCCGCCGCTGCATCCGACTTCGAAGAACGCCAGACCCAGGCGCTGATCAAGGCCTTTCGCCTTTCCAACGATGGCAAACCAGGCGAAGCCCTGTCGATCTTTACCGAGGTGATTGCCGCCTACGAAAAAGGGGTAAAATCGAACGTAATCTATCGCTGCGCCGGAAGCAGTGAGCAGGCGTTGGGGGGATTGCTCGAGGCAATCACGACCAACCCGGACAAGGACGCGGTGGCCGTCAGCAGGAACTGGTGCGCAGCGCTGTTTGGCAAAGGGTTTGTCCTGATCGATCTCGGTCGACCGGCAGAAGCGCGGGACTATCTGGCCAAGGCGGTCGAGATGGAGCCGGACAATGCCCATTACATCAACGAATATGCCGAGTGGTACAAGAGTGACCGGCAGTGGAACCGGTCTTACGATCTGTTCACCCGCGCCTGGGACATTGTCAGCCACGACAAGAACGGGCCTGACCGCCGGGTAGCCGCCAGATCCCTGCGCGGCATGGCGTTCAACCTGATCGAACTGGGCGATCTGGACAAGGCGGAAAAGCTGCTGAACCAATCGCTCGACTATGAACCGGAAGCCAAGGCAAAGGTCGAAAACGAACTGGCCTACATCGCCTCGATGCGTAAGCGCCGTTAGGCCGCAAGCCCCAGCCCGACCGCGCCGAGCAAGCCGAGCAGGACCACCGCGCCGAACTGGTGCTGGCGGTGATCGACCCGTTCGAACCCGGCCCAGTCCCCTGCCTCGGCATGGTCAAGCCGGACTTTGACCAGCCAGATGCAATAGAGGTTGGTCAGGATCGCGACGGCGGCGCAGGCCAGCTTCGCGTGAAACAGGCCGCCCGGCGGCATTTGCCCCAACATCGCAGCCCCTGTCGCCGCGACCAGAACCAGCAGCGGAAATTCGACCAGCTTATCGACCTTCCAGTGCAACCGCGCGAGGATCAGTTCCTTGTCGCGCCCCTGCCCCAGCAAGGCGCGCTCGAACAGCGCCTCGACCAGAACGGTGCCGATCCAGGCGCCGACCAGCAGCAAGTGGAAATAGATCAGCATCGAGTCAGCCCTTCTTTTCGGCAGCTTTCTTCTTTTTCATAGCATCATGAAAACGGTCGGCCCAGCCGGGCTTGACCAGTTGCTCGCCGCGCACGATCCGCAATTCGCCCGCCGCGACATCGCGGGTCACCGCGCTGCCTGCGCCGACGATGGCATCGGCCCCGATCTTCACCGGGGCAACCAGCGCGGAGTTGCTGCCGATGAAGGCGCGTTCGCCGATCACGGTCTTGTGCTTGAAATAGCCGTCATAATTGCAGGTGATGGTGCCCGCGCCGATGTTGGCTCCGGCCCCAACCTCGGCATCGCCGATATAGGACAGGTGGTTGGCCTTGGCGCCCTTGCCCAGCACCGCCTTCTTGACCTCAACGAAATTGCCCACCTTGGCCTTTTCCTCAAGCACCGCACCGGGGCGCAGGCGGGCATAGGGGCCAACCTCTACCCCGCTGGCCAGGCTCGCCCCTTCGATGTGGCAAAAAGCGCGGATTTTCGCGCCATCGGCGATGGTCACACCAGGCCCGAAGACAACATTGGGCTCAACCAGAACATCGCGGCCGAGCTGTGTGTCCCAGGCGAACCAGACCGTTTCCGGGGCTACCAGACTGGCGCCATCGTCCATCGCCTGTTTGCGGCGGCGCTGCTGCCAGCGGGCTTCGGCTTCGGCCAGTTCAGCGCGGGAATTGATCCCCATCACCTCGGTTTCGTCGGCTTCGACCACAGCGACTCGGGCGTTTTCGGCGATTGCGTGCATTGCCACGTCGGGCAGGTAGAACTCCTTGGCGGCGTTGTTGTCATCGACCTTCGCGAGCAGGCGCCACATATCGGCGCTGTGGGCGACGATTACCCCGGAATTGCAAAGGTTTACCGCACGTTCCTCAGCACTGGCGTCCTTGTGCTCGACCATCTTGGAGACGGTGCCATCACCGTCGGCGATGATCCGGCCATAGGCGGCGGTATCGGCTGGGCGGAAGCCAAGCACCGCAACCTTCGCGTGCACCAAAGCATCACACAAGCGCGACACCGTGGCACCTGACAGGAACGGAACGTCGCCAAAGCAGACCAGCACCAGCCCGTCAAAGCCCGCCAGCGCATCTTTCGCCATCAAAGCGGCATGGGCGGTGCCGAGTTGCGGTTCCTGCACCACCACTTCGGCCCCGCTGCCCGCCAGCGCCGCTTCGATCTGTTCGCGCCGGTCCCCCGCCACGATCACCTGCCGCGCCGGGTGCAGTTCACCCAGGCTGCCCAGCAGGTGCAGCAGCATTGGATGCCCGGCTATCGGGTGGAGGACCTTGTGCAGATCGGATTTCATGCGGGTGCCCTTGCCCGCGGCAAGGACGATGACGGCAAGCGGAGTATCGGCGGTGCTCATGGTTAACCGCCATGCCACCAAATGCTTGCCGATTCCACAACGCGCGTGCCAAGGGCCGCGACAATGACCATTCCATTCGACATCGTCGGCTTCGACCTGGACGGAACCCTGCTCGATACCGCGGGCGACCTTGGCGTTGCCCTGAACTTCGCCCTTTCAACGATCGGCAGACCGCCCGTGCCGGAAGCCGAGGTTCGCAACCTGATCGGCGGCGGATCGGGCCTGATGCTGCGCCGGGCGCTGGCCTTGACCGGCGGAGAGGACGGGATCGATTTCGAGGCGCTGCGCCTGGTCCTGGTCAGGCACTATGGCCAGAACATCGCCAATCACACCGCACTCTATCCCGGCGGCGCGGAAATGCTCGACGAGCTGGCCGCCGCGGGCAGCAGGATCGCAGTGGTGACCAACAAGCCCGAGCATCTGGCGGTGCGCCTGTTCGATGCGCTGGGGCTTTCGCCGCGCTTTGCCGTGGTAATCGGCGGCGGCACCTATCCGCTCAAGCCCGCACCAGATGCGCTGCACGCGATGGTTGCGGCCTGCGGGGGCGGCCGGGCGGCCTTTGTCGGCGACACCACTTTCGACACCCGCGCCGCCCGCGCGGCTGGACTTCCCAGCGTGGCGGTCAGCTTCGGATTCTGCGATGCGCCGGTGCACGAGCTGGGGGCAGACGCCGTGATCGATCACTTCGACCAGCTGATTCCAGCGCTCTCCCGGCTCTGACTTCCAACCGATTCGTGGCCAATGCGCCGGTGATCGCGGCAGGACGTGCGGGCCTGACGTTAGGGAACAGCAGTGCCGCGATGCAGCATATTGCCAGCCGCGCCCCGCCATGCCATGCCGCGCCCGCTTCCCCCGGGATCGAACCAATTTCGACGGAGATTTACCCATGACCATTTCGTTCAAGGATCGCGTCGCGATCGTCACCGGCGCCGGCGGCGGCCTGGGCCGGGCCTATGCGCTTGAGCTGGCCAAGCGCGGCGCCAAGGTTGTCGTCAACGATCTGGGCGGCAGCCGCGATGGCACCGGCCATTCCGATGCCGCGCTCAAGGTGGTTGAGGAAATCGAAGCACTGGGCGGCGAAGCCATGTCGAACGGCGGCTCGGTCACCGAATACGAACAGATGGTCGAAATGGTCGCCAAGGCCAAGGAAAAGTGGGGCGGCGTGCACGTCCTGATCAACAACGCCGGGATCCTGCGCGACAAGAGCTTTGCCAAGATGGACATGGCAGACTGGAAACTGGTGGTCGATGTGCACCTGAACGGCAGCGCCAACTGCACCAAGGCGGTGTGGGACCTGATGCGCGAGCAGGCCTATGGCCGCATCCTCAACACCGCCAGCAGCACCGGGCTTTACGGCAACTTCGGCCAGGCCAACTATGGCGCGGCCAAGCTGGGCCTGGCCGGCTTCACCAAGACGCTGGCGCTGGAAGGCGCGAAGTACAACGTGCGCGTCAACACCCTGGCCCCGGTGGCCGGCACCCGCATGACCGAAGACCTCGGCATGCCCGAAATGCTGTTCAACGCGCTGAAGCCCGAAAACGTTGCCCCGATGGCACTCTATCTGGTCAGCGAAGACGCCCCGACCAACATGATCTGCGGCGCGGGCGCGGGTGCCTATCACGCCGCCTATGTCACCCTGACCCCGGGCGTTGCCCTGCCCGAAGGTGAGCGCACCCCCGAAGGGATCGCGGCGCATTGGGATCAGATCATCGACCGCACCGGCGAAATCGTACCCCAGTCGGGCGGCGAACAGAGCCAGGTGGTGATGGCTGCCCTCGCCAAGATCGGCGGCCTGGGCTGATCGCTGCACCGTATTGACACACTAATACACATCGGGCATTCTCCCCCTTTCCTTAGGGGAGGATGCCCGATGTATTCCGAAGCAGATCTGCAATCGGCGGTAACCGCCGGAGCCATCAGCCACGAGGCGGCCGAAGCCTTGCGCGCCCACGCCATGGGCCTGCGCAGCGCCCCTAGCGCCGATGAAGAGCATTTCCGGCTGATCACCGGGTTCAACGACATCTTTGTTACCATCGCCGCGGTTCTGCTGCTGGTCGCGGCGGCCGGGATCGGCCACGCGATCGCGCCCGGCGTGGCGGGCCTGCTGATCGCGGGATCGGCCTGGATGCTGGCGGAATTCTTCACCGCCAAGCGGCGCATGGCCCTGCCCTCGATCGTGCTGCTGCTGGCCTTTGTCGGCGGTGTGGCCGCGATCCCGATCAATTATCTGGCGGAAACCGAGCCTCACCTCTCCAACACGGTAAGCGCGCTGATCGGCGCCGGGATTGGCCTGCTGGCCGCAGGGGCGGCGTGGCTGCACTGGCGCCGGTTCATGGTGCCGATCACGGTCGCTGCCGGTGCCGGGGCTCTGGCCGTTACCGTCATCGCGCTGATCGTTTCGGCGCTGATGGCCGGTAATCCGGACCGCAATCCCGAACCCTTCCTGCTGCCGATGGTCTTCGCCGCCGGGCT
The DNA here is from genome assembly GCA_029550345.1 of Pseudomonadota bacterium. Taxonomy (GTDB): domain Bacteria; phylum Pseudomonadota; class Alphaproteobacteria; order Sphingomonadales; family Sphingomonadaceae; genus Novosphingobium. The sequence goes on along the minus strand of JAKPHK010000108.1, from coordinate 35,009 downwards.
GGCGATATTCGCCTATGCGATGCGCTGGGACATGACCGATCCGCAACGCGAAACCCGCCGCAGCGACGTGGCCTTCTGGCTGCACCTGCTGGCCGCGCCGATGATCGCCCACCCGCTGTTCCACTGGCTGGGCGTCAGCGATGGAGAGAATATCGGCGCGTTTTCGGCGCTGGGCGTGCTGGCCATCTATATCCTGATGGGGCTGGTTGCCCTGGCGGTGGACCGCCGCGCCCTGCTGGTTTCGGCGCTGGCCTATGTGCTGCTAGCGCTGACTTGGCTGTTCCGCGAATTCGGCGCGGTGGAACTGAACGTGGCGCTTACAGGGCTGGTGATCGGATCGGCCCTGCTGGCGCTGTCCGCCTTCTGGACCCCGATCCGCTCGGCTCTGGTGGCCAGGCTGCCCGGCACGATGCAAAGCCGCCTGCCGGGCGGAGCCTTGCTCGCCGCTTGAGCCTGCAACCACGGGGGGAACAGGGCGAAGCGCTCTGTCCCCCCGTTCACGAACCATGGTGCCTTGACGATGACCACACTGCCGCTCTCTCGCGCGCGATCAATGCTGCGGCCTTCAAAGCTGATCATCCTCGTGCTGGCGGGCTTGCTGGTGTTCTACCATGTCACGATGCTTTACGATCTCGCCACCGGGCGCGGGCTCAGCAGCGATGCCTTCTACAATGCCGTTCAGGGCGTGTTGCGGCTGGGCATTATCGCCAGCCTGACCGCGGTTGTGCTGGGCCAACGCATCGCGCTGTGGACGATGTGGCTAAGCATCGGCGGACTGATTGCGACCCATTACTGGGCGCATTTCGGCGGCGTGCCGGTCGATTTCACGGAAGGCCGACACCCCTTGTCCTACCTCAAAGGCCTGATCATTCCCACGATCATCACCACCGCATTCCTGCGCGGCGGCAGAGCCGGTTAGATTTCTCAACGCTTCCTGACCAGGCCCCGATCCATCATGACTTAACGCGGTTAATCGCCTTGTTCCTGGTACTTGTCGCCTCCGAAAAGTCCGCTAATCTCAACGACAGGGACTTTTTTGGGGGCACCGTGTCCACACTGAAATTCGAAGACCGGCTGCGTTCGTTGCGGACCCGTTCGGTGATAACGCAGGTTGCGCTTTGGCTGTTTTTGCTGATCGCGAGTATGGTCGCCATTTTTACCGCAATGATGACCTATACCGGTTTTGCCGACGGCTATTCACGGTTCATGGTCGATGGGCCGGCCATGGCCTTCTTCCTGATGATCGGCGCGATCCCGGTGCTGATCAGCTTTTGCGCCTGAGTCTGGCGTGCCAATGCCAACCTGCGCGACGATGGGCGCGAAGGGCTCAACTACTCACCCGCCTGGGCGACTGTGACCCTGCTGATCCCGGTTGCCAATTTCTTCCTCCCCTATGGCATGATGCGCGAGTTGTGGAACCGCAGCAACGGCCTTGAATCCTGGGGGGCCAGCTATGACGCGCCGCCGGTAACATCATGGTGGGCGCTGTTCGTGCCGGGCGCCGCACTTAATGGAATGCTGCTGTTCCTGGTCATGTTCGACGTGCTGACCAATGTCGCCGTCCTGACCCCGCCCGGCGCCAACGCCCTGATGATGTTTGCCGCCACCATGCTGCTGATCGGGGCCGCGGTTCTGCTGATCCGCCTGCTGCGCGCGATCACCAGCGCCCAGCATCAGGTCACACACATTGGCGATACCTTTGCCTAATCTTCCACCAGCTTAAGCAGCTTGCGCTCCATCGGGGCCAGCACGCCGGGCAGTTCATGCCCGCGCTTCAGCACCTGCCCGGCTTCGCCGTAAAGCGCCCAGATTCCCTGCTTGCCGCGCAGGGCCGGGCGCTTTTCGATCCGGGCCATCGGGCGCTCGGCCGCGCGGCGGAAGGCGGAAAAGACGGCGGCGTCCTTGCTGAAATCCATCGCATAGTCGCGCGCCTGTCCGGCGGCGACCATTCGCCCGTAAAGATCAAGGATGCGTTGCAATTCGTCCCGGCTAAACCCCACCTGCGCGGCCCGTGCCGCAAGGGTGGGGAAAGGCGTGACCTCTGCGCTCAAGCCGATTTGGCCTTGCTCTTGCCCGGCCCGCCGCGTTTGGCGGAGCTATCCCGCTCTTCCAGAAGCTCGGTCAGGCGCTTTTGCAGGACCTGGATTTCACACTGCAGCATCTCCAGCTTCTGGGTCGCCGGATCGAACCGGTCGCTGCACGGGGTGCCATAGGGCACAAAGCATTGGGTTTCCGGCTTGACCTCAACCAGCATCGGCTTGGCCGGGATGCCGACCATGGTCGCGCCTTCGGCAACGTCCTTGGTGACAACCGCATTGGCTCCGATCCGCGCCCCGGCACCTACCTGGATCGGCCCGAGGATCGCCGCACCAAGGCTGACGATCACGTCGTCGCCCAGGGTGGGATGGCGTTTACCGCCGATGCCGTTGGTGGGGTTGGTGCCGCCCAGGGTGCTGCCCTGATACATGGTCACGTTGTCGCCGATTTCCGCCGTTTCGCCGATCACCACGAAACCGTGGTCGATAAAGAAATTGCGGCCGATCCGCGCGCCGGGGTGGATATCGATCGCGGTCATGAAGCGGCTGAAGGTGCTGACCAGCCGGGCCAGAAAGTGCAGTTCCGCCTCATACAGCCAGTGCGCGACGCGGTGCAGGCCAAGCGCCCAGATGCCGGGATAAAGCAGGACTTCCCAGCGCGAACGCGGGCTCGGATCGCGGGCGACCACGGAGTCCAGATAGCGGGTCAGCTCGTTCAGCATGGTCGGTCCATTTTCCCTCAAAGCCCGGCCTAAAGCAAGCGCGGTTCGCTCGGCCCCAGGACTTCCTCCAGAGCCTCCCGCCAGATCCCCTGGGTGGGCGGCGCCTTACGCTCAAGACTGATCCGGTCAATCGCCGCAACCAGCCGTTCCACCCCGATATGGGAACGCTCGCAGCGCGCCGCAAGATAAGCGGCCGCATCTGCCCCCAGCGCCAGTCCGCGCTGTTCGGCATGGATCAGGATCAGATCGCCCAGCATCTCATCATCCGGGGTGCCGATTTCAAGGTGCAGCGCCGCCCCCATCCTTGAGGCCAGGTCCGGCAGGGCGATCTTCCACTGCCCAACCTCGCCGCTGGCCACCAGCAGCAGCGCGGTGCGGCTTTCCTGCGCGCGGTTCCAGCGGTGGAACAGCTCGGTCTCGTCGATCCGGTCGGCATCGTCGATCGCTTCGCCCGCGCCGTTTTCGGCAAACCAGCGGGCCAGCAACGACTTGCCCGAACGCGGCGGGCCGAACAGGATCGCGGTGCGGAACGGCCAGGTCTCGGCAACGGCCAGCGCCTCAACCACGGCGCGGTTGGCGTTTCCAACCACGATCCGCGAAGGCGCACCCGTCCCGGTCACCAGCGGAAGCACGATCTGGCCCATCAGCGCTTGATCGAAAGGGCGTTGCTGCCGACCGTAACCTTCCAGCCGCGGGCGCGCAGCGCATCGGCCAGGGCGCCAATATCGCCCTCATAGCTGACCCGCATCACCGAAGTGCCGCCAACCGCAAGGCTGGTGGTGGAGGCGCCCTTGACGCCCGGGGCAGAGCGCACCGCGCCCATTGCCGCATCGACCGCCGCCGCATCGGGCGAGGCGAACTGCACGGTGAAGGTCCGCACCTCGGCCACTGGCGCCGCGGTGGGCGTAGCGCTGGCGGTGGCCGTGGGGCTGGCCGTGGGCGCCGCGCTGGGCGTGGCTTCAGGCGCGTTGCCAGCGGCGATCAGCGCGGCCAGACCGGGATCGATCCCGGTCCGCACGTTCAGCGTATTGTCGGGTTTCAGCCGCCCGTCGTTGAGCGCGCGGGTATAGATCTGATCAAAGCGCAGCACCGCCTCGTTCAGCATCTTGGGCACCCCGGCCTCGTCATTGGCGGTCAGGGTGAAGCTTTCAAGAAAGGTGTTGTCTGGGCCATAGCGCGCGGTGAAGACCCCGCGCACCGGGCCACCGGGCCATTGCCGTTCCAGCCGTGCTTCGGGCACGATCACATCGGACGCGCCGAACTGGTCGAGCACGTTGCGCCACCACACCCGGCTGCGCCGCCCCGGCTGCCCTGCGGTAAGCAGCAGCGAATCGCCGCCGCCGCCAGAGGCGCGCAGATAGTCGATCGGGCTGTTACCGGCACGATATTCGGCCCAGACCCGCTGCCACGGACCCTTTACCTCAAACACCTGCGCGGTTCCGCCCGAATAGAGCACCGGGATCACCAGCAGCGGCGAGGAGCGGGCCTTGCCGCCGTTGGTGCTGCCCAGGAACTGCCCCGACCGCGCGCGATCGAACACCACGCTGAGCGTTGCGATATAGCGGCGCGGGCCGATCTGTTCCCGCTCGATCACCACGGCGGAAACCATCGACTGGATCCGGCCATCGTCCATTCCGGGGCCACCAGCCTTGGCCCAGGCCTTGCGTGCGGCCTCTTTCCAGCCGGCGAGGCGCGCTTCCTCGGCGTTGGCGCCGGTGGTGTTGACCTCTATCCCGATCACTTCGATGTCGCTGGTGCTGGCGACCGGGACGATCCCGCGATCACCCTCGATCTGCGCCATCAGCCGGGCCGGACCCACCGCAAGGAGTGCGATTCCCAGCGCCGTGCCAAGCCCGCCCAGCAGCATGGCTGCGGGGCCTGGGCGCCAGTTGCGCAGCGAAAGAAGAGGTGTTGCGACAGCCATCGGGGAAAACCGGGGGCCTTTTGCCCAATCATCCGTGGAAATCCAAGCAGGAAAGCGCTAGGCGCGCGATCAATGTCTGAAAAGTCCTACAGCTATGAGCAGGCCGGCGTCTCGATCGCGGCTGGAAACGCGCTGGTCAAGGCGATCGGCCCGTTGGTGAAAGCAACCGCCCGGCCCGGCGCGGACGCGGAAATCGGCGGCTTTGGCGGGTTCTTCGATCCCAGGGCCGCAGGCTACAGCGATCCGCTGCTGGTTGCCGCCAACGACGGTGTGGGCACCAAGGTCAAACTGGCGATCGACCATGACCGGCACGATACGATCGGGCAGGATCTGGTCGCGATGTGCGTCAACGATCTGATCGTTCAGGGCGCTGAGCCGCTGTTCTTCCTCGATTACTTCGCCACCGGAAAGCTTGAAACCGGCGTGGCCGAACGGGTCGTCGCCAGCATCGCCGAAGGCTGCAAGCTGGCCGGCTGCGCGCTGATCGGCGGGGAAACGGCCGAAATGCCGGGGATGTACGGCACGGGCGACTATGATCTTGCAGGCTTCTGTGTCGGCGCGGTGGAGCGCGGTGAGCAGCTTACCGGAGACATGGTGGCCAGCGGCGATGTCCTGCTCGGCCTGGCAAGCTCGGGCGTCCATTCCAACGGCTATTCGCTGGTCCGGCGGCTGGCGGCGGACAAGGGCTGGAAGCTCGATCGCCCCGCCCTGTTCGATCCCGAGCGCCTGCTGATCGACCATCTGATCGAGCCGACCCGGATCTATGTTAAGAGCCTGCTGCCCGCGATCCGCGCCGGGCGGATTCATGCCCTTGCCCACATTACCGGCGGCGGCCTGCTTGAAAACGTGCCGCGCGTGCTGCCTGAAGGGCTCCACGCCCGGATCGACGCGGGGGCCTGGGACCAGCCGCGGCTGATGGCTTTCCTTCAGGCCCAGGGCAATATCGAACCGGCCGAAATGGCCCGCACTTTCAACTGCGGGATCGGCATGGTCCTGGCGGTCAGCGCCGATGAAGCCGCCGGTCTGCAGGCCGATCTGGAAGCGGCGGGAGAATGCGTCCACGTGATCGGCGCAATCGAACCCGGCCCGCGCGGCTGCACCGTGCAGGGCGCGGCCGAAGTATGGTCCGCGCGCGAAGCCTGGGAGGCAAGCCATCTTGCGTAAGCGCGATCCTCTCCATTTTTGGCGATTGCCACAAATGGGGAGGCCCCATGGCTGACCGCGCCAAAATAGCCGTGCTGATTTCCGGCAGCGGCACCAATATGGCGGCGCTGCTCTATGCCTCCCGCGCGGCGGATTGCCCTTATGAAATCGTACTTGTCGGATCGAACAACCCCGATGCGGGCGGACTGAAACTGGCCGAGGCGGAAGGCGTGCAGACTTTCGCCCTGCCGCATAAGGGCATGGCCCGCGCCGATCACGATGCGGCGATGGACGCCGCGATCCGGGCCAGCGGCGCGCGCTATGTCGCGCTGGCCGGTTATATGCGGATCCTCACGCCGGAATTTGTCGGCGGCTGGGAAGGCCGGATGGTCAACATTCACCCCAGCCTGTTGCCCAAGTACAAGGGCCTCCACACCCACGACCGCGCGCTTGAGGCGGGTGACAGCCACGGCGGCTGCACGGTGCACCTCGTCACCGCCGAGCTCGATGACGGGCCGGTGCTGGGCCAGACCCCGGTGGCGATCGTGCCGGGCGACACGGCAGACAGCCTGGCCGCGCGGGTGCTGATCGCCGAACACCAGCTCTATTCGCGCTGCCTGGCCCAGCTGGTCAGCCGGGCCACCTCACCCGAATGGCTGACCGCGCAGGTCCGGTCCCGGGCCATGGCCCTGCCCGAGGCCGAGGAAACGCTGAGCCACGGCATGCCCTGCTTCGGGATCATCAAGGGCAAGAAGTTCGCCTGGGTTTCGAGCGATCACCACGGTGACGGCAAAGTGGCACTGCTCGTCAAGATCAGCGGTGTCGATGAACAGGCCCAGCTGATCGAGAACGATCCCGACCGCTATTACCGCCCGCCCTATTTCGGTGACGGCTGGATCGGCATCCGGCTTGATCTGGGCGATACCGACTGGGACGCGGTGGCCGACTGGCTGGCGCGCAGCTGGCGGAGTGTGGCGCCGAAAAAGCTGGCGGCGCTGGCCGAATGGGTCGATTGACCGGATGCAGCCTGAACTCGCCCGTGCCAGCAATGCCGATATTCCTGCAATGCACCGGATCAGGTGCGCCGTGAAAGAAAACCGGCTGACCGACCCCACACGGCTGGGAGAGGCCGACTACATCCCCTTTATCGCAGAAGCCGGCGAAACCTGGCACGTCACGGCAGAAGGCCGGATCGCCGGATTTGCCGCGCTCAACCATCGTGAAAGGTCCATCTGGGCGCTATTCGTCGATCCCTCATGCGAAGGCATGGGGCTCGGCAAATTGCTGCTGACCAAGCTCGTCGAGCAAGCCCGTGCCGCCGGGATGCCAAGTCTGGCCCTGGTCACCACTCCCGGCACGCGGGCCGAATCCTTTTATCTGCGGAACGGCTGGATCGCCGATGGCTTTACAGACAATGGCGAATGCCGCCTGGTCATGGACCTTGCCTGTCAAGACCCAAGCGCCAGCTAAATCTCTGTCCCATCGACCATCGGCCGACTTTCCCGCGTGCCCTTGTAACGCGCGTCGGGTTCGGATGGGCCGGGGCTGATCACCACATAGTCCGGGTGCACCTCCAGCAGGGTGCCCACGAACGGCCAGTCCTCCATCGTGCTGACCTTGTAGCTGACCGTATCACCGACCTTGAAGCTGGCCGGATCAAAGTTGAAGCTGAACGGGCAATCCTCGCCCTCGCCGCCCATGCCTTTCATTGTGCGCTCTCCTTTGCGGGCAGCCTAGGCGCTGCGCGCGCAAACGAAAAGAGCCGCCGGATGTACCGACGGCTCCTTATCTGGATTCAGGCTGCGGCGCTGAATTCGGCGTTACCGCAGCGATCCTGCTCAGCCAGCCTTGGCCTGCGACACCATCGCCGAAATCTCATCGATCAGGGCCAGGCGCTTTTTCTTGAGCGTCTCGGCATATTCGTCAGAGGTGTTTTCAACTTCCGATTCGATCCGGTGAATTTCGCCGTTCACCTCGTGATAGCGCTCGGACAGGGTCACGAAGTGCGCGTTGTTGAGCTTCAGTTCGTGCAGAATCGCGTGGTCGTTCGGGAATTCGTCGGCCAGCTCGTGCGGGGTGTGGGACATCCTTGCTCCAGTTCCAAAGGTTGATGAGCCGCAATATCGGCGCTCATATCGGCGATTGCCTTGCGCTTGGTCAATTCCAGGATTGCAGAGACAAAAAAGGCCGGTGGATCGCTCCACCGGCCTTTCCCGAATTCTGCCCGGCGGGCTTAGCCGACGATTTCTTCCGGCTTGAAGAAGAAGGCGATCTCGATCGCCGCGTTTTCTTCGCTGTCGCTGCCGTGGACGGTGTTTTCACCGATCGACAGGGCATAGGTCTTGCGGATCGTGCCTTCGGCGGCGTCGGCCGGGTTGGTCGCGCCCATCACGTCACGGTTGCGGGTCACGGCGTCTTCGCCTTCGAGCACCTGAACCACCACCGGTTCGCTCATCATGAAATCGCACAGTTCGCCGAAGAAGGGGCGTTCGCTGTGGACGGCGTAAAAACCTTCGGCCTGCTGCCGGCTCATGTGGATGCGCTTTGAAGCGACGACGCGCAGGCCGGCTTCTTCCAGCATCTTGGTGACCGCGCCGGTCAGGTTGCGGCGGGTGGCGTCGGGCTTGATGATCGAAAAGGTGCGGGTAACCGCCATGGGTCTGTTCCTTGCGAAGGTTATGGTGTTGGAATTGGCCGCGCCCCTAGCGGGGATTGCGCAGCGGAGCAAGCGCGGGCTGCGTCAGCCCGCCTTGATCCAGCGGCCGTTCTCCTGCCGCCAGTAATTGCGCTCCAGCCCCTCGCGCCCGTCAAGGCTGCGCCAGGTGGCGCGGGCATCGTCGATGGTTGATCCGTCGAACAGCAGGAACACCCGTTCGAACCCATCCGCCCCATCGCGCCATTGCCCATCGGCAAGCGCCAGAAAGGTCGCGCCGTTGACGGCTTCCATCGTATCGGAAAGCAGGATCGGCTGGCGGGCATCGTGCGGGCCGCCCGCCGGAGCATGGGCCAGGAACTGCTCCTTTACCGCCCACAGCGCCTGGCTGATCCGGCCCAGCTGATCGTTGTCAGCCGATACCACCAGCACCCTGGCCCCGGCCTCGCGCATCTTGGCCGCAAGCTGCGGCAAGGCGCCTTCGACCGGGGTCTGGCTAAGCTGGTAGAAATCGACGCGCATTTCCCCTCCTGCTTGCGGGAGGGAAGGTTTTACCCTTCCAGATAGTCCCGCACGAAGCGGTCCAGCACGCGCACGCCAAAGCCGGTCGCGCCCTTGTCCCAGGTCTGCCCCGGCTTGCTCGACCAGACCATCCCGGCAATGTCGAGGTGCGCCCAGGGCGTGCCCTTATCGACATAGCGCTGGATGAACTGCGCCGCCGTGATCGAGCCGCCTTCGCGCGGGCCGACGTTCTTCATGTCGGCGATCGGGCTGTCGATCAGCTTGTCGTAGGCCGGACCAAGCGGGAAGCGCCACAGCTTGTCTCCCGATGCGGTTCCGGCGGCGACCAGCTTGGTGGCCAGATCATCATCATTGGAAAAGATCCCGCCGTGTTCGTGACCCAGCGAAATGATCATCGCCCCGGTCAGGGTGGCCAGATCGATCACCGCGGCGGGGGCAAATTCCTTCTGGGTCCAGGTGATTGCATCGCACAGCACCAGCCGCCCTTCGGCATCGGTGTTGATCACTTCCACCGTCTGGCCGGACATGGTGGTGACGACATCACCGGGACGCTGGGCATTGCCATCGGGCATATTCTCAACCAGCCCGCAAACGCCGATGACATTGGCCTTGGCCTTGCGCCGGGCCAGCGCCAGCATGGCGCCGGTCACGGCTCCGGCGCCGCCCATGTCCCATTTCATGTCTTCCATCCCGCCGGCCGGCTTGATCGAGATGCCGCCGGTATCAAAGGTCACGCCCTTGCCCACAAAGGCGACCGGCGGTTCTCCCGCCTTGCCGCCCTTCCATTCCATCACCAGCAGCCGCGGCTTGCGGACCGATCCCTGCGCCACGCCAAGCAGCGCGCCCATGCCCAGCCTGGCCATTTCGGCCTCATCCAGAAAGCGGACCGCGATCCCGGTTCCGGCCATCCGCGCCTGGGCGCGTTCGACGAAACTTTCAGGGTAGATGATGTTGGCCGGTTCGGTCACCAGTTCGCGGGTGAACTCGATCCCTTCGGCCAGCGCGGCCTCTACTTCCCAGGCGGCCTCGGCCCCTTCGGGCGCGCCGGCGACCTTGATCGTCGTCAGGCTCGGCTTCTGATCTTCGCTCAGCTTGGTGCGATAGGTGTCATAGCGCCAGCCGCGCAGCCGCGCACCGAGCAGGACCGCCGCGACATCGCCCGCCGAAAGGCCGGTGCCGGTGAAATCGATCGTCACGGTCTTTTCGCCCGAGGTCAGCAGCCTGGCGGTGATCGCCGCCCCCGCCCGTTCAAGCGCCGCGCCGCGATCCTTGCCGGCGGGCTCTCCCGCGCCGGCCAGAACCACGCGCGCCACGGCCCCATCGCGCGCGACGAAGGCTTCGTGGACTTGCCCGGGCTTGCCGGCGAAACGGCTGGCCCTGGCGCCTTCGCCAACCACCGGCTCAAGGTTGGTGGGCAGCGCCTCCTGATCTACGACATAGGCGATCGGGCTAGCGTTCGGCAGAACCGGGGCGGAAAGGAATTCGACGTGCATGATTGCTCCCACAGGAATGTCAGGGGGTGCGACAAAGCGTTGTCGCAGACCGATTGCATGGATTGCAGTTAGGCGTGACCGGTGCGATAGGCAAGCCATGCGCCTGTCCTCGCGGCCCGATTTGCCGCCGCCTGTAATGTCTCCTTCGTCCGTCAAGGTCGGCGCTGCTGCGCTGGCCCTGGCCGCACTGAGCTGCCCGCTTTCAGCCCAGGCGCAGGACGCGGTTGCCCCCGCCGGGGACCAGAGCCTGCCGACCCCGCAGCCCGTCGTGGCCGAGCCGGCAAGCGATGGCGAGACGATCCAGTTCGAAGCCGACGGCGCAAGTTATGACGACAAGGCCGATCTGGTTTCGGTCTTCGGCGATGTGGTCCTGCGGCGCGGCGATCAGTCGGTCCGCGCCGACAAGCTGAGCTGGGACCGCAAGACCGGCATTATCCTGGCCGAAGGCAATGTCCGCTTCGTCGATGCGGACGGCAATCAGATCTTCTCCGACAGCCTTGAGCTGACCGACGAACTGAAAGCCGGGGCAACGCAGAACCTGCTGCTGGCCCTGCGCGAAGGCGGGCGGCTGGCGGCCAACCGGGGTGAGCGCACCGCGGACGGCAAGATCCTGCTGCACAACGCCGCCTATACCGCCTGTGCGGTGGAAGACGGCTCTGGCTGCGCCCGCAACCCCAGCTGGCGAATCACTGCGCGCCGGGTAATTTTCGATCCGGACAAGAAATCGATCCGCTTCGAAGGCGCGCGCGCCGAAATCTTCGGCTTGCGGCTGATGCCGATGCCGGGCCTGGTCCTGGCGACCGACGGGCGCCCGATCAACGGTCTGCTAATCCCAGACATCCAGCTATCGGCTTCGAACGGGGTGCAGTTTTCCGATACCTGGTATCAGCGCCTGGCGGACAACCGCGATCTGGCGGTTACGGGCTATGTTTATACCCAGGCCCTGCCGATGATTTCGGCGCAGTACCGGCAACTGACCAGCCAGGGCTCGTTCCAGGTCACCGGCTACCTCACCCGCTCATCACGCATCCCGCTCGGTTCGATCACAACCGCTGCCCAGCCCGATTTTCGCGGTTACCTCTATACCAATGGGCGTTACCAGTTTTCACCGAACTGGAGCCTGACCTTTTCCGGCCGGGTCACGTCTGACCGCACTTTCCTGCGCCGCTATGACATCAGCCGCGACGATCGGCTGCGCTCGATGGCCCAGCTCGAACGGATCGACGAGAACAGCTATCTCTCGATCGCCGGTTGGGCGACGCAGACGCTGCAGGTCGGCGATTCGCAGGGGCTGGTGCCGATCGCCCTGCCTGAAATCGACTATCGCCGCCGCTTCACCGACCCGTTGCTGGGCGGCCGGGTGCAGTTGCAGGTCAACAGCCTGGCGATCACCCGAACATCCGGGCAGGACACCCAGCGGGCCTTTGCCAGTGCACAGTGGGATATGCGCCGCCTGACCCCGTGGGGGCAGGAAGTGACCCTGACCGGGCTGGTGCGCGGCGACGTCTATCACTCCGATGAAAACGCCCTGACCACCACCGCGATCTATCGCGGCAATCCGGGCTGGCAGGCACGCGGCATGGCCACCGCCGCGCTCGACGTGAAATGGCCGCTGGTGGGCGAATTCCTGGGCGGATCGCAGGTTCTTACCCCGCGCATCCAGGTCGTCGCCAGCCCCACCCTGCGCAATCTGGCCGTGCCCAACGAAGACGCCCGCGCGATCGATCTGGAGGATTCCAACCTCTTCGCACTCAATCGCTTTCCCGGTTACGACCGGGTCGAGGACGGGGTGCGCTTTACCTATGGCTTCGACTGGCAGTGGGAAAAGCCGGGCTGGCGGGTCAGCACCACAATCGGCCAGTCCTATCGCCTGACCGAGCGCCCGACGCTGCTGCCCGATGGCACCGGCCTGTCCGAGCGGACATCGGATATTGTCGGCCGCACCGAAGTGCGCTTCCGCAACGTGGTCAAGCTGACCCACCGCTTCCGGCTCGACAAGGACAACCTGGCGGTCCGCCGCAACGAATTCGACGCCGCCGTCGGCAGCCAGCGGACCTATCTTGAAGTCGGTTATCTGCGGCTCAACCGCGATGTCAGCAGCGGGATCGAAGACCTTAAGGACCGCGAGGAGCTGCGCCTAGCCGGGCGGGTCGGCTTCGCGCGCTACTGGTCCGTGTTTGGTTCGGGCGTGTTCGACCTGACCGGGATCAGCGATGACCCCACCCTGGTCGGCGTCGATGGCTTCCAGCCGCTGCGCACCCGCCTTGGCGTTGCCTATCAGGACGATTGCATCGAACTCGATTTCACCTGGCGGCGTGACTATGTGGCAACCGGTGATGCCCAGAAGGGCAACACCTTCCAGATCCACATCGCGGTGCGCAATCTGGGGTTCTGAGGATAGCCGGGCGATGTGGATTGGCAGGCCGGAGCAAACAGGCTATCCGCGCTTGCTCAGCCAGGGTTAAGCCGCAGTTCGGCATTGGCTCACGGCAAATGAGGCGCGGCCCCTCCGCGCCGAAACTGGGATTTTTGTAACGGTGACACGTACTCTGCGCTTCCGTTCCGCCGCGCGTCTGGCGCTTACCCCCCTTATCGTTGCAGCGATGGCCCTGCCCCATGCCGGTCTGGCACAGGATGCTACCGGCGGTAGCGGTTCGCTCGACCTGCCGGACAATCCGATGATCTTCGGCAAGAACGATCCCAACCACCGTTCGGCAACGGTGATCGTCAACGGTGAAGTGATCACCGGCACCGATATCGATCAGCGCGTTGCCCTCGTTGTGGCGGCCAGCGGCGGCAAGATCGGCCCCGAGGAATTGCAGCGCCTGCGCCTGCAGGTGCTGCGCAACCTGATGGACGAGACGCTACAGATCCAGGAAGCCCGCGCCCAGGACATGGAAGTTTCCGACGCCGAGGTGGACGAAAGCTACGCCCGGATCGCCCAGCAGAACTTTGGCCAGGATCCGAAACAGCTTGATGCCTATCTGGTCAAGATCGGCTCTTCGCCCGCCTCGCTCAAGCGCCAGATTCGCGGCGAAATGGCCTGGCAGCGGCTGCTGCGCCGCAATGTCACGCCCTTCGTCAACGTTTCCGACGAAGAAGTGCGCGAAGAAATCAAGCGTCAGGAAGAAGCCCGCGGCCAGGAAGAATACCGGGTCGGCGAAATCTTCCTTTCGGCCAACAGCGAAAACCGCGAAGCCGTTGCGCAGAACGCGATGAAGATCGTGGAGCAGCTGCAGAAGGGCGGCAGTTTCGTTGGCTATGCCCGCCAGTTTTCCGAAGCATCGACCGCTTCGGTCGGAGGCGACCTCGGCTGGATTCGCGGCGGTGTTCTGCCGCCCGAACTCGATCAGGTGGTGCGCACGCTGCAGCCCGGCCAGATGGCCGGACCGATCGAGATCCGCGGTGGTTTCTCGATCATCGTGCTGATCGACAAGCGCCAGGTGCTGACCGCCGATCCGCGTGATGCCGTGCTGAACCTCAAGCAGATCTCGATCAGCTTCCCCCCCGGCACCACCGATGCGCAGGCCACCCAGAAGGCGCAGGATTTCGCCACGACGATCAAATCCGCCAAGGGCTGCGCTTCCGCCGATCAGGTTGCCGCGCAAATGGGCGCCGAAGTGGTCAACAACGAATCGATCAAGGCGCGCGACCTGCCTGGGCCGCTGCAGGACCTGGTGCTGGGCCTTTCGCTGGGTGAAACCACCCCGCCGTTCGGATCGATTCAGGACGGTGTGCGCGTACTGATGCTGTGCGGGCGCGACGATCCCAAGGCCGGCGGCAGCGTCAGCTTCGAACAGGTTCAGGCCCAGAAGGAAGACGAGCGGATCAACCGCCGTGCCCAGACCTATATGCGCGACCTTCGCCGCGACGCGGTGATCGATTACGGCAACTGATCCGCGATGGAGGGGGCGCCGCTGGCGATATCGCTGGGCGATCCCGCCGGCGTCGGCCCCGAACTGATCGCTGCGGCCTGGGCCGCGCGCGATGCGGCAGAGCTGCTCCCTTTCGTCGTGGTCGGCGGCGCCCATGTCCTGCGCGCGGCGGCGCTGACGCGCGGCCTTTCGGTTCCGGTCAGGGAGGTATTCCACCCCCAGGAAGCGCTCGATTGCTTCGCCCACGCCTTGCCGGTTCTGGCCGGGGCGGACGGTGATTACACCCCCGGAAAACCCAGCCGCGAAGGCGCCGCACTGGCGCTGGCCAGCCTTGAGGAAGCCGCCCGGCTCGCCACGATCGGCGAGGCGGAGGCCCTGATCACCGCGCCGATCAATAAGGCCCGGCTGGCTGAGGTCGGCTTTGCCCATCCCGGCCAGACCGAATTCGTCGCCGAGGCCTGCTCCTATGCGCCGGGCGATGCGGTGATGATGCTGGCCGGCCCTCACCTGCGCGCCGTCCCGCTGACGGTCCACATCGCCCTTGCCCAGGTTCCCGGGCAGCTCACCGCGCCGATGATCGAACGCAAGGCCCGGATCGTCGCCATGGCGCTGGCCCGCGATTTCGGGATCGAAAGCCCGCGGATCGCCATCGCCGGGCTCAACCCCCATGCCGGGGAAGAAGGCCGGATGGGCGATGAGGAAACGCGGATCATTGCCCCGGCGATCGCCCATTTGCAGGCCGAAGGACTTGCGGTGAGCGGCCCGCATCCTGCCGACGCCCTGTTCACCGCCCGGGCCCGCGAAACCTATGACGTGGCGCTATGCATGTATCACGATCAGGCGCTGATCCCGTTGAAGGCGCTGGATTTCGATCAGGGGGTCAACGTCACCCTCGGGCTGCCGGTGATCCGCACCAGCCCGGATCACGGCACAGCCTTTGCCATCGCCGGCACTGGACAAGCCGATCCCGGTGCGATGATCGCGGCGATCCGCATGGCCGGAGAATGCGCGATGCGGCGCCATGGCCTGTATGACGACTGACCTTCCCCCGCTGCGCGAAGTCATCAACCGCCACGGCCTGTTCGCCAGCAAGGCGCTGGGCCAGAACTTCCTGTTCGATGAGCAACTGCTCGATCGGATCGCCGCGATCCCCGGCAAGCTGAAAGGCCAGCAGGTGCTGGAAATCGGCCCCGGCCCCGGCGGCCTGACCCGCGCGCTGCTGCGTGCCGGGGCGCAGGTCACCGCGATCGAGATGGACCGCCGCTGCCTGCCCGCCCTGGCCGAACTGGCCGAGGCCTTCCCCGGCCAGCTGCGCGTGATCGAGGGCGATGCGACCAAGGTGGACCACGGGATCGAAGGGCCGTTCCACATCGTCGCCAACCTGCCCTACAATGTCGGCACCGCGCTGTTCACCGGCTGGCTATCGGGGCAGGAATGGCCCCCGCAATGGGCCAGCCTGACGCTGATGTTCCAGCTCGAGGTGGCCCAGCGGATCGTCGCTGAAGTGGGCGGCGGCGCCTATGGCCGCCTTGCCGTGCTGGCGCAGTGGCGCGCGGCCGCGAAGATCGCGATGAAGGTCCACCGCAGCGCCTTCACCCCGCCGCCCAAGGTGATGAGCGCGATCGTTCACGTGACCCCGGCCGATATGCCGCCGGGCGTCTCCGCCCGGATGCTCGAACGCCTGACCGAAGCCGCCTTCGGCCAGCGCCGCAAGATGCTGCGGCAAAGCCTGAAGGGCCTGCCCGGCGCGCTCGATGCGCTGGAACGCCTGGGCATAGACCCCCAACGCCGCGCCGAAACGCTGAGCGTGGCGGAGTTTGTCAGCGTAGTACATGAGATGGGCTTGCCGCAGAACTGATGCTCTGTATTAAGTTGGTGCATCACCTGAATTTCAAGGATGCCTGACTTTGGACAGCTTTTCTCGACGTAGCCTGTTGGCAAGCGGCGCAGCAGCAGCCGCGACCACAGC
This sequence comes from Pseudomonadota bacterium, assembly GCA_029550345.1. Lineage (GTDB taxonomy): Bacteria > Pseudomonadota > Alphaproteobacteria > Sphingomonadales > Sphingomonadaceae > Novosphingobium. The sequence goes on along the minus strand of JAKPHK010000108.1, from coordinate 18,672 downwards.
CCTGGCAGGAGGCCCTGCCCTGGCAAAAGCTGCCGTCAAGAGCGGCCCGGCACGCGGCATAGCAGCCGCCGTTTCGGAAAGCATTTCCAAACATGGCATTCCGGGCGCAGCAGTGGCGGTCGCCCGTTCAGGTGCGGCATATTATTCCAAGGGCTTTGGCCTCGCCAATTTGGAGACGGGAACCCCCGTCACCCCGCTTACGGTTTTCCGCTATGGGTCGATAACCAAACAATTCGCCGCCGCCGCCGCGATCAAGCTGGCATCGCTGGGCAAACTCGATCTCAAGGCGCCGGTCTCTGATTATTTGCCAGCTTTCAAGGCGCTGAAGCCCTTCACCGCGCTGGAATTGATGCACCAGACCGCGGGTCTGCACAGCGACGAAAGCGAGGAGGCTCCCAGTCAGGCATCGGCTGCGAAGAGCCAGATCGCGCTCGCTTCCGATATTGCCGCGCAGTCCAAACCGTTCGATTTCGATCCCGGAACGGCGTGGCTATACAGCAACGCCAACTACATCGTCCTTGGCGCACTTATCGAAACGGTCGCCAAAATCCCGCTGGCCGAGGCCATGGCGACGCTCGTGTTCAAACCGCTCGGCCTGACGAGCATGGCGATGGACCGCTCTGAAGACCTCGTGCCCGGCCGCGCGTCGGGCTACGCGCAAACCGGCGATGCCGCCCGTCCATTCGTCAATGCGTCCTATGCTGATCCATCGCAGGCCGGCGGCGCCGGGGCGATGCGGGGCACTGTCACAGATCTGGTCCGCTGGCATTCGGCGCTGCTTTCCGGAAAGCTGTTCGGCCCCGCCGATGTCGCGTTGATGACCGCACCCGGGCGGCTGCGCGACGGGCGCTTGTCGGGCGAAAACCGCTTTTCACCCGAAGATGTGCATTATGGCGACACCCAATATGCCTGCGGCCTGCTGGTCACCGGGCCAAGCGAGGCCAACCCGTCGATCCTGCACTACGGATCGTTCTATGGCTTCTGCGCCATGGTCCAGACCTACCTGCGTCCAAATGTGACCATTGCCGCGCTATGCAACACGGACCTTGGCCCCGACGTCCCGTTCAGGGGCATCCGGAAAGCCGTGGTATCGGGGTTCGCCTAAAACACCTTACGGGCAATATAGAGCAGGAACACCGCACAGGCGAGGCCGCAGGCGGCGAAGAACAGAACATCGCTGAGCGCCCAGCCCTCTTCTGCCTCATCGGAATGCGCCGAAGAACGACGGGATTGCACCGCCGGTCCACCGCGTTGCAGGGCAGCAACGTCGATCCGGTCCTGCAGCACCACGCCGAACCGGTTGCCGCGATTCCACCGGACCTGGCCGACCAGCACGGTCGTGCCCACGAACACCTCAACGATTTCGCCGCGCGATGGTGCCCGCGCCGCCGACATCAGCAGTCCGCGCGAAGAGGCGTCCTGAATCTGCGCATCACGATCGCCGCCACGGTCACGCAGCCGCGCGCGCATCATCAAAGTCGTACGATTTTCGCGCCCGATACTATTGGCAGACATGATCTGCATTCCTGTTGCAACCGTCGCCGGTCTTAGGAAGCACCGGTTATTTCCCGGTTAATTCCAGCAGCATGGAACGCAGATCAGCTCGTTTCGAGCGGCGGACCCTATCCTGCGATGTTGCCCTTCTTCACCTGCCGCCAGTGGTGCAGCAGCGGTTCGGTATAGCCGCTGGGCTGTTCGACGCCCTTGAACACCAGGTCCAGCGCGGCACGGAAGGCCGGGGCATCTTCGTTGCCGACCAGCGGTTCATACAGCGGATCGCCGGCATTCTGGGCATCGACCTTGGCCGCCATGCGACGCAGACTGTCCATCACCTGATCCTTGCTGCAGACCCCGTGGAGCAGCCAGTTGGCCATGTGCTGCGATGAAATGCGCAGTGTCGCGCGGTCTTCCATCAGGCCAACGTCATTGATGTCCGGCACCTTCGAACAGCCGACCCCCTGATCGATCCAGCGCACGACATAGCCGAGCAGGCCTTGCGCGTTGTTGTCCAGCTCTTCGCGCACTTCTTCTTCCGACCAGTTGACCCCATCGGCCAGCGGCACGGTCAGCAGCGGGTCAAGGCCCGGGGTGGGCTGGCCCGCAAGTTCCTGCTGCACCGCGAAAACATCGACCGCGTGGTAATGCATCGCGTGGAGCGTCGCGGCGGTGGGCGAAGGAACCCAGGCGGTGTTGGCGCCGCTTTTGGGGTGGCCGATCTTTTGCACCATCATATCGCCCATCAGATCGGGCGCGGCCCACATTCCCTTGCCGATCTGCGCCTTGCCGGAAAGCCCGCAGGCAAGGCCGATCTGGACGTTTCGCGCTTCATAGGCGGCGATCCAGGCGCTCTTCTTCATATCGCCCTTGCGCACCATCGGTCCGGCCCGCATCGAGGTGTGGATTTCATCCCCGGTCCGGTCGAGAAAGCCGGTGTTGATGAACACGATCCGGTCCTTCACCGCATGGATGCAGGCGGCAAGGTTGGCGCTGGTGCGGCGTTCTTCGTCCATCACCCCCACCTTGATGGTGTGGCGCGGCAGACCGAGCAGGTCTTCCACCGCATCGAACAGATCGTTGGTGAAAGCGCACTCTTCCGGCCCGTGCTGCTTGGGCTTGACGATGTAGATGCTGCCCGCCCGACTGTTGGCATATTCGCCCTTCCCGGCCAGCCCGATCGCGCCGATCGCGCTGGTGATCACGCCGTCCATGATCCCTTCGGGAATCTCGCCGCCATCGGCCAGCAGGATCGCCGGGTTGGTCATCAGGTGGCCAACATTGCGCACGAACAGCAGGCTGCGCCCCGGCAGAACCAGATCGCCCCAGACCCGATCGGGATTGAGCTTGCGGGTCATGGTCCGGCCACCCTTTTCAAAGGTGTCGGCCAGGTCCCCGCGGATCACGCCAAGCCAGTTGGTATAGGCCAGCAGCTTGTCCTCACCATCAACCGCGGCAACCGAATCTTCCATGTCGCAGATCGTTGTCAGCGCAGCTTCAAGGATCACATCGGCAATGCCGAGCGGATCGTCCTGACCGACCGGACTGCTGGAATCGACCACAACTTCGATGTGCAGGCCATTGTTCTTGAACAGGTATCCGCCTTCGCGGGCAGCAACCAGGTATTCGCTCGCCCCGCCTTCAAGCGCGGCCTGCCAGCCAGGGATCGCACCATCAAGGAAGGCGCGTGCCGCTGCAACCACCGCAGCGCCACGCTGCTTGTCGTACCCGCCCGGCCGGGCCGGCGGCGCATCGAGCGCGTCGGTGCCGTAATAGGCATCATAGAGGCTACCCCAACGGGCATTGGCGGCATTGAGCAGGAACCGGGCGTTGAGCACCGGCACCACCAGCTGCGGCCCGGCCATTGTGGCGATTTCGGGATCGACGTTTTGCGTGCCGATCGTGAACGGGGCAGGTTCGGGCACCAGATAGCCGATTTCGCGCAGGAACGCCTGATATTCGCTCTGATCGATCGGTTTACCGGCGCGGTCCTGATGCCAGCCGTCAATCCGGGCCTGCAGATCATCACGCTTGGCCAGAAGCGCGCGGTTTGCCGGGACGAAACGATCGAGCAGCGCGGCAAAACCGGCCCAGAATTCGCCCGCATCCTTGCCCAGCGGAGCCAGCACCTGCGCCTCGACAAAGGCGGCCAGCGCCGCATCGACCTTCAGTCCCGCTTTCTCTACCCGTTCGCTCACGTGATCCTCGCACTTCAATGGACTCAGCGGCGCGCATGGCGCCACCAGCCTGTTCATCGACGATCCCGGGGAGGAAGTCACGCGCCTATGCCGCAGTTGCGAAGGTATGGCAACGAGACTTTGGCAGGGGGGTTGGACTGCCCTGCCCACTCGGCTAGGGAAGGTTTCAGATGCAACAGTTTTCGCCCACCGAAGCCGCGCTGATCGAAGCCGTCGATGCCGCCCCGATGCTGGAACAGGTCCAGACGTGGAGCGCAGTCAACACCGGCACCGGGAACCTTGCGGGGCTGGCGAGACAATGGGACCTGCTGGCCGATGCCTTCAGCCCGCTGGGCGGGGCGATCAGCGCGGTGCGCCCGCATCCAGTCTCGGCGATCGACGCGAACGGGGCCGAACGGCAGATCGAAAACGGATCGCATCTGGTTTTACGGGTCCGGCCCGAGGCGGAGCGGCGTTTTCTGCTGACCGGGCACATGGACACGGTCTTTCCCGCCAGTCATCCGTTCCAGCAGCAGGCCTGGCTGGACGAGCAGACCCTGAACGGCCCCGGCGTGGCCGACATGAAGGGCGGAATCGCCGTGATCCTGGCTGCGCTCAAGGCCTTCGAAACGAGCGAGGCCGCCGCAGCCGTCGGCTATGACGTGCTGATCAATTCGGACGAGGAAACCGGCAGCCTTTCCTCCGCGCCGCTGATCGCCGAGCTGGCGCGCGGCAAAGCCGCCGCGCTGACCTATGAACCCTCCGCCCTGCCCGATGGGACTCTGGCCGGGGCCCGGGCTGGCAGCGGCAACTGGAGCCTGACGGTGCATGGCCGCTCTGCCCATGCCGGGCGCAACCCCGACGACGGGCGCAACGCGCTGGTCGCCGCAGCCGCGCTGGCGCTGGGGCTGAAGGCGCTGCACCGCGACGGGCTGAGCGTGAACCCGGCCAGGATCGACGGCGGCAGCGCCAACAACGTGGTGCCCGATCTGGCCGTGCTGCGCTTCAACATCCGCCCGCGCGAGACTGCTCTTGCCGATCTTTTCCTGAGCGAAATGAAGATCCTGATCGCCAGAATTGAGGCCGAGCACGAAGTTCACATCCACCTTCATGGCGGGATCAGTCGCCCGCCCAAGCCGATCGACGCCCGCGCCGAAAAGCTGTTCGGGATTGTCGAGGAATGCTCCGCCCTGCTGGGCCAGCCGATCACCCGCAAGGCCAGCGGCGGGGTTTGCGATGGCAACAACATCGCTGCCTGCGGCGTGCCTGTGGTCGATACCATGGGTGTGCGCGGCGGGGCGATCCATTCACCGGACGAATTCCTGATCGTCCCCAGTCTTGCCGAGCGCGCGAAGCTGTCCGCGCTCGTCCTCCACCGTCTAGCCACCGGAGCTTCGCTTTGACCTTCGTGATCCGCGCCGCCAATCATGGCGATCTTCAGCACATCTATGAAATGGCCAAGCGTACCGGCGGCGGGTTCACCAATCTGCCGCCCGATCGCAAGGCGCTGACCGCCAAGCTGGAACGGGCCGAAGCCGGCTTCACCCGCCAGGGCGACGATGTTGGCGACGATCTGTTCTTCTTCGTGCTGGAAAACACCGAAACCGGCGAAGTGCGCGGGACCTGTCAGGTGTTCTCGGCGGTCGGGCAGAAGTGGCCGTTCTATTCCTACCGGATCGGCGCACTGACCCAGCATAGCGTAGAACTTGAACGCACCTTCCGCGCCGATATCCTCAACCTCTCGACCGATCTTGAGGGCTCCTCCGAAGTCGGCGGGCTGTTCCTCCACCCCGGCGAACGCTCGGGCGGGCTGGGAATGCTGATCGCGCGCAGCCGCTATCTGTTCATCCGCGCCCACCGCACACGCTTTGCCGATCGCTGCCTGGCCGAACTGCGCGGGGTAATCGACGAGGCGGGCGGATCGCCGTTCTGGGACGGGGTTGCGGGGCGCTTCTTCGGGATGAATTTTCAGGACGCGGATGAATTCAACGCCAAGTTCGGCAACCAGTTCATCGCCGATCTGATGCCCAAGCACCCGGTCTATATCGCGATGCTGTCCGAAGCGGCGCGCCACGTGATCGGCGTGCCCCACCCCACCGGGCGGGCCGCGATGCGGATGCTGGAGAACGAAGGCTTCGCCTGGGAAAACTACATCGACATCTTCGACGGCGGCCCGACTATGACCGCCCGGACCGACCAGATCCGCTCGATCCGCGAGGCTGAAGACGCGCCGATTGTGGCGTTTGACGAGGGCCTGGGCGAAGATACCGGCGGGGAACTGCGGCTGGTCGCGCATGGCCGGATGGCGCAATTCCGCTGCGCCTACGGCTGGGTCGATTGCCGCGATGACGGCATTGCAATCGACCCCGCCTGCGCCCGCGTCCTTGGGGTTGAGCCAGGAGAAACTGTTACCCACGTGGCGCGGTGGTGATGGCATGAGCGCGGTTGAAATCAATTTCGACGGGATCATCGGCCCCAGCCACAATTACGCCGGGCTGAGCCTGGGCAACCTCGCTTCGGCCAGTCATGCCGGTGATGTCTCGCAGCCGCGCGCCGCCGCACTGCAAGGGCTGGCAAAGATGCGGCACAACATGGGCCTGGGTCTGGTGCAGGGCTTTCTGCTGCCCCTGCCCCGCCCGAACCCGCCCTTTCTGGCCGCCATCGGCGCCGATGGGACGGAAAATCCGCGACTGACCGCAGCCGCATGGTCGGCCAGTTCGATGTGGACGGCCAATGCCGCCACCGTCTCTCCCGCCGCCGATACAGCCGATGGGCGCTGCCACCTGACCGCCGCCAATCTGGTGACCATGCCGCACCGCAGCCAGGAATGGCCCGATACCGTCCGGCAGCTGCGGCTGGCCTTTGCCGATCAGGCCCATTTTTCGGTCCACGATGCCGTCCCGCCGTGCTTTGGCGATGAAGGCGCGGCCAACCATATGCGGATGGCCTCCAGCCATACCGCGCCGGGGCTGGAACTGTTCGTCTATGGCACCACCGGCGGAGCCTTTCCCGCGCGCCAGCATGAAGAAGCCAGCCGCGCCGTCGCCCGCCTGCACGGCCTTGATCCGGCGCGCACGCTGTTTATCGAGCAGAACCCCGAAGCGATTGGGGCCGGGGCCTTTCACAACGATGTTGTCGCGGTTGCCAATGAGCGGGTGCTGTTCACCCACGAACAAGCCTTTGCCGATCCAGAGGGCACCTATGCCGCGATCCGCGAACGCCTGCCCGAGGCAGAGATCGTCGTGGTTCCGGCGGCGGCAGTCAGCCTGGCCGATGCGATCAAGTCCTATCTGTTCAATGCCCAGCTGCTGACGCTGCCCGGCGGCACCATGGCGCTGGTGATCCCGAGCGAGGCCTGGGAACACGCGCGGGTCCGCCCCTGGCTCGACGAAATGCTGGCCGGCAACGGCCCGATCCGGCAGGTCCTGCCGGTCGATGTGCGCCAGTCGATGGCTAACGGCGGCGGCCCGGCCTGTCTGCGGCTGCGGGTGGTGGCCGATCCGGCGACGGTCGATCCGCGCTTTCTGCTCGATCCGGCCAAGGCGGACCGGATCGAAGCGGTGATCGCCGCGCACTGGCCCGAAGCGATTGCGCCCGCTGATCTCGCCGGTCCTGCCCTGCGTGAACGGGTGATCAATGCCCGGCGCGAACTGCTGGCAACCCTTGATCTCAGCGAACTTTGCTGATCCGCAGTCCCTTGTCGGGACGCTTTACACCCGCATTTGCCTTAACCACCCTCTTGCGCGAATTTCAGGGCTTGGCATGATGATTGCTCGAGTCCGCGTTAAGAAAATAGAGGGTCTGGAATGTTCGGAAAAATCCGTCGGCTGTTCGTGATCAAGACGCCGTTTGAGGCCTATCTGATCATCTACGCCCTGGCCCTGGGCGCGGTCGAACGCGGATCGATCTATCTGACCAAATACCCCGGCTTTGGCGGCAAGCTGCTGTTCCTGGCCTGCACCTGCGCGGTTTTCATGGCCGGCGGCAAGATCCTCGATTGCCTCAAACACGAAAAGCGCCTGCAGGAGAATCCGGAAACGGTGTTCTGAAGGGTAGGGTTTTTGGTTTCCCGCGAGCGCTGAACAGCCATCAGCCACAATCAGCATAAGCATGGAAGTGGGGGTTTCTGTTGCTACGTACCCCCGGACGCCCGGTTTCCGATTCTGTTACCCGGTTCGGTCCGAACCGTGCTGTCGCTTTATAACGTCAGGGCGTTAGCCCCTAAAATTATGCGGCGAGAGCAAGTGCTTCGTTGTCGTTGGCACTTGTGAGTTTTGAGCCTTTAACGGGTTACTCAGCCCGGGCGAAAACAATGCTTTTCAACACACGTCGATCCTAGTTCGGCCCCGTCATTTCCCCTGCCGTGGCAGAGGAGGTGGTGGAGCCGCCGGGTACCGCCCCCGGGTCCGCTGCATCTATTGCACACCGCAATTTATCGCCATAGCCGGGCGAACCCGGCACAGCCCAATATAGGGCGCAACCGGCAAATGAAAAGGGTGGAGGCAGCCAGGCCGCCCCCACCCCTTCGATTTCAGCCGCTTGGCTTACTTCTTCAGCGAATCCCGGATCTCGGTCAGCAGATCGACCTCGCTCGGCCCGGCGGGCGGCGGCGGCATGACCTTGTTGGCCTGCCGCACGATCAGGAAGATCACCCAGGCCAGGATCAGGAAATTGATGATCGCAGTCACGAAGCTGCCCCAGGCCAGCACGTTTGCGCCGGCTTCCTTGGCAGCGGCCAGCGGCGTGCCTTCAGCCACGCTGCCGCTGAGAACCACGTACTTGTTCGAAAAATCGACATCGCCGATGATCGCGCCGATCAGCGGCATCAGTACGTCGTCGGTCAGCGACGAAACGATCTTTCCGAATGCGGCGCCGATGATCACACCGACTGCCAGATCGAGCACGTTGCCGCGCGCGATGAATGCCTTGAATTCACTCAACATCTCGATACTCCCCACGATGCAACCCATCGAGAAGGCGAGTTTGCCACGGCAAAGCGCGCTCAGCAACGCCATTCGTCCGGTTTCGCTTGAACCGCGCGGGCGTGTTACTACATTAAGCCAGCCCGCAGGTCGCGGGCGGCTTGCAAGGGATGACCCGATGACGACTTCGTTTGACCGTTATGGAACTTTCGGCCGCTTTGCGTTGGTTTCGGTTGCTGCCGCATCGGTGGCGGGCTGCGGGATCAATTCGGTCCCCACGGCTGAGGAAGCCGCCAAGGCCAAGTGGGCTGACGTTCAGGCCGCATTCCAGGAACGCGCGAACCTGATCCCCAACCTGGCCGCCGTCGCCAAGGGTGCGGCCGATCAGGAAAAGGGCATCCTGACCGGCGTGGTCGAGGCCCGGGCCAAGGCCACCAGCATCCAGGTTTCGGCCAATGACCTGACCGACCCCGCCAAGATGAAGGCGTTTCAGGACGCCCAGAACCAGTTTTCAACCTCGATCGGCGGCTTCGGGCGCCTGCTCGCCAATGTCGAGGCCTATCCGGACCTCAAGTCGATCGAGAACTACCAGATGCTGCAAAGCCAGCTCGAAGGGTCGGAAAACCGCATCCGCGTGGCCATCCGCGATTACAACGAGGCGGTGCGGCACTACAACACCACGATCCGCACCTTCCCCGACATCATCGGCGCCAAGGTGATCCACGGTGCCAAGCCGATGGTCCCTTATGAAGCCGCAACGCCGGGCGCCGAAGTGGCCCCCAGCCTTGAAGGCAAGCTCTAAGGTCGGCGGCAAAGGAGATAGCGCCATGCTCGGCCGCGCCGGGCTCTTGCCCCGCTTTGCCCATCGCGCGCTAACTCTTGTGGTCAGCGCGCTGCTGGCGCTTGCCCTGCTGCTGGTTCCGGCGCTGGCAAAGGCCCAAACCTTCCCCCAGCTGACCGGCCCGGTGGTCGATCAGGCGGATGTGATCCCGCCCGATGTCGAAGCGCGGCTGACCCAGAAGCTGACCGCGCTCAAAACGCAGTCCCAGCGCGAACTGACCGTGGTCACACTTTCCAGCCTCGAAGGTTACGACATCGCCGACTATGGCTATCAGCTCGGTCGGCACTGGGGCCTGGGCAACAAGGAGCGCAACGATGGCGCGATCCTGATCATCGCACCGAATGAGCGCAAGCTGCGGATCGAGGTTGGCTATGGGCTTGAGCCGGTGCTGACCGATGGCCTTTCCAGTCTGATCATCAACCGTCAGATCGTCCCGAAGTTCAAGGCCGGCGATATGCCGGGCGGGATCGAGGCCGGGACCGATGCGATCATCCAGCAGCTGACCCTGCCGCCGGAAGAGGCGGCAAAAGTCGCCGCGGCGGCCAAGAGCCAGCCTGCGTCCGAAGGCATCCCGTTTGGCATGATCGTCTGGCTGATCCTGTTCTTCCTGTTCTTCGTGCTGCCGATCATACGGCGGGCGGGGCGCGGACGGCGTTATCGCGGGAGCGGCCTCGGCCCGGTCATCGTCTGGGACGTGATCAACGCCGCCAACCACGCCAGCCGCAATTCAGGCGGCTGGGGATCGGGCGGCGGCAGTTGGGGCGGCGGCTGGGGCGGAGGCGGCGGCAGCTTCGGCGGCGGCGGCGCCTCGGGCAGCTGGTAACATGGGATTTGCGATGCACCATAACCCGATCCACCTCAGCGAAGCCGATCATCAGGCGATCAGTGAGGCCGTGGCTGCGGCTGAAGAGAGGAGCGCGGGCGAGATCGTGACGATCATCGCGGGCGAATCCAATTCGTTCAACGATGTCGCGCTGCTGTGGTCGGCGCTTGCGGCCTTTGCGGCGCTTTCGGTGCTGGCGCTGTTTCCCGAATTCTATCTGGCGAAGGTCGATTGGCTGATCGGCAACTGGCAATTCGAATGGACCCCGGCCCGCGTTTTCGCGCTGGCCCTGTTTGTCGCGACGATGAAGTTCCTGGCGATGTGGCTGCTCCAGTTGTGGCGCCCGCTGCGCATGGCGCTGGTCCCTGCCCCATTGAAACACGCGCGGGTGCGCGACCGGGCGGTGCGCTATTTCAAGGTCGGCGCGGAACGCCGCACCGTCGGGCGGACCGGGATCCTGATCTACCTCAGTCTGGCAGAGCACCGGGCCGAGATCGTCGCCGATGCTGCGATTGCTGCCAAGGTTTCGCCAGAGGTCTGGGGCGATGCCATGGCCGCGATGCTGGACGAAATCCGCGCCGGTCGGCCCGGCGCCGGCATGATTGCCGCGGTCGAACGGGTAGGACTGGTTCTGGCCGAGCACTTCCCCCGCGCGGATGATGATCGCAACGAACTGCCTGACCGGCTGATCGAGCTCTAGGCTGCGGCGCCCTGCTCGTGTAGGCCACCGCCCATGAGCGACGAAACCGAACAGACCGTCTGGCAAGGCAGGTTCATCACCGCCAAAGTGCGCGGCAAATGGGAATACGTCAGCCGTTCGCGCGGGATCAAGGCGGCGGTGATCCTGGCGATCGATGAGGATGACCACGTCCTGCTGGTTGAACAGTTCCGCGTACCCTTGGGCAGGCCCTGTCTTGAACTTCCGGCAGGCCTGGTCGGCGATGATGAAGGCGCACCGGGAGAAGACGCCAGCACCGCCGCGGTGCGCGAACTGGAAGAAGAAACCGGCTATACCGCCGCGCGGATGGAAGTGCTGGGCGAATTCTACTCCTCGCCAGGCATGGTCAGCGAAAGTTTCACCCTGCTGCGCGCCCACGACTTGCGCCGGGTCGGCCCCGGCGGCGGCACCGAAGGGGAGGACATCACTGTTCACCGTGTGGCGCTCGACGGGCTGGCGGATTTCATCAAATCCGCCCGCGCGCGCGGATTGGGGATTGACGTTCGGCTGCTGATGCTGCTCGGTCCCGGCATAATCGGAGGGGACTGACAATGGCGGGACGGGTTCAGGGTAAGAAGGCGCTTATCACCGGCGCGGCGCAGGGCTTGGGCGCGGCCCAGGCGGCGATGCTGGCGCGCGAAGGGGCGAGCGTCCTGCTGGCCGATATCAACGGCGATGGCGCGGCCGAGCAGGCGGCGAAGATCAACGCAGAACTTGGCGAAGGCACGGCTTTCGCGGTGAAGCTCGACGTGACGCAGGAAGCGGACTGGATCGCCGCAATGGAAGTGGCTCAGGCCCGGCTCGGCGGGCTTTCGGTGCTGGTCAACAATGCCGGGGTCGGGGTGCGCGGCAATATAGAGACCTGCACGCTGGAAGAATGGCACCGCGGCTTTGCGATCAACGTCGATTCGGTGTTCCTCGGCTGCCAGAAGGCGCTGCCCCTGATGAAGGACGCCCAGCCTGGTTCGATCATCAACATTTCTTCGATCGCAGGACTGATCGCCAGCGATACCATGCCCGGTTACAACGCCAGCAAGGCGGCTGTGTGGATGCTCAGCAAATCGGTTGCGCTTTATTGCGCCAAGATGGGCTGGGACATCCGCTGCAACTCGGTCCACCCGACCTTCGTTGACACCCCAATCCTTGATGGCATCGCCACCGGCGCGGGCAAGCCCAAGGATGTGATCATGGACAAGTTGGCCCGCCAGATCCCGCTCAAGCGCGTTGGCCATCCTGATGATATCGCCAACGGCGTGCTGTATCTTGCCAGCGATGAGAGCCGCTTCATGACCGGGGCGGAACTCAAGCTCGATGGCGGCATTTCGGCGATGTGACCATGGACAAGGTCAAGCCTCGCGCCTTCCGGGTAACCTCGTTCGATGTCGCCGCAGAGGCGGGCGTCAGCCAGTCAACCGTCAGCCGCGCGCTGGCCGGCGACCCGGTGGTGAGCGAGGCAACCCGGCTGCGCGTGGCCGAAGCCGCCCGCAAGCTCAACTACTTCGTTGACAACAACGCCGCCCGCCTGCGCACCGGCAAGACCGGCACCCTGGCCGTAGTCGTCATCTGCCGCCCGGATGAGGACCGCAAGGACCTCAACCCCTTCACCTACGCCCTGCTGGGCTCGATCTGCGCCGCCGCCTCGGCCCGGGGGTATGAGACGCTGGTTTCATTCCAGGACGGCCCGGCCAACCTTTCCGGCCGGTACGAGGAACAGCGCAAGGCCGATGGCCTGATCGTGATCGGCACCACCCAGAACGGCCCCGCCTGGGACTATTACCGCGATCTGGGGCGTTCCAGCGAGGACGGGGCAGGGATGCACTGGGTCTGCTGGGGCTCTCCCTATGACGAGCTCGAATGGATCCGGTCGGACAATCACGAGGGCGCCCGCCTCGCCACCGGCCATCTGATCGAGCGCGGCTGCGGCAAGATCGCCTGCATCGGCTCGCTCGATTCGCTCCAGCGCCAGTTCAAGGAGCGTTATGACGGCTATGCCGAACGGATGGAGCGCGCCGGCCTTGAACCCTGGCTGGTCGAGATCGAGCACGGCCTCTCGCGCGAAGAGCAAGGCCGCCGCGCCGCCCGTGCCTTGCTTGCCTCTGGCCGCCCCTGCGATGCGATCTTCGCCGTTTGCGACGAGATCGCGCTTGGCGCCCTGCGCGAACTGACCGAACTTGGCATCAAGGTGCCGCAGCGGATCGCCCTGATCGGTTTTGACGGGATCCGCGCCAGCGCCAATGCCATGCCCCCGCTCAGCACCGTCCAGCCCGATTTCACCGCCGCGGGTGACCTGATGGTGGACAAGCTCCTCGCCGCCATTGCCGGGGAAAGCCACGAACAGCGCCGCGTGCCGGTGACCCTGGTGGTCCGTGAAAGCACCCGCCGGGGTTAGCGCGCTAGGATCAGGACCTATTAGCTCCGCCCCAGCCTGCGCCGCCGCCATTGCAGCCCCAGCGCGATCCGCCAGGCAAGATGCACCCCGGCATAGCCCAGCGCCGCGCTGACCACGGCAAAGGTCACCAGCCCGACCACCAGCGGCAATGAGGCATCGAGCATTCCGTCCATCAGCCCCGGCACCGCGCCTGCCCCGGGATGAGCCGGAACCGCAGTGCCGCCGCTGCCAACCATGAACTGGCCGGTTCGCCACGCCGCATAATAGATCGGCGGGAAGGTCAGCGGGTTGGTGATCAGCGTCGCTCCGGCGGCGACCAGCACGTTGCTGCGCGCCGAAGTGGCCATCAGCGCCGCCAGGAAGATCTGCCCGATCGGCAGGATGAACCCGGCAAACAGCCCCAGTGCCACCCCGCGCGCCACGCTGTGGCGGTTGAAGTGCCAGATCCCGGGATGGGCCAGATGGTGCGCGATCGGCCGCAGCCAGCGATTGGCCAGCAGCTTGTCCCGATCGGGCGCCATCCGCTTGAACCATTTCCGCAAGGCCGTGTTCCTGTCTGCAAGCCGCCGATTCTCCCGCGCCGGATAGCACGGCCGGATGACGGATTGCTTAATTGTTCGGGCGCCCAAAGCGGTTTCCACCGCAAGCCTTGTCCGCCGCGCGGATCGCCGCCAGCTCGGCCGGACCGGCCAGCCCCAGCGCGGCGCGGCGGTACAGGTCGATCCGCCCCGCGCGCTGCGCCGCCTCGGCCTCGGCCCGGCGCTCAAGCCCGGCCTCCTCCTCGGCGCTGAGCGTCCGGGCCCAGTGATCACCGCCCGGCTCCATCCCGGCCTCGGCATCGTCCTCAGCATCGGCACGGTCATCGGCGTCGAACCAGTATCGGCCCTCCCCCGCCGCCGCGTGCTCCGGCCCGTCCAGCCCCTCGCGCCATTCATCCAGCGGCACCGCCGCCCCGTCGCTCTCGATCCGGTATTCCTCGCCTTGCCAGCCGGGCGCGGCGGGCCAGTTGGTCAGCCAGCAGTCCAGCTCCGCGTCCCACCAGTGGCGGTAAAGCCCGATCTCCAGCTGCTGCGCCTCGCCCAGCGGCGCGCCGCGCGCATCGCACCGGGCAGAAAGCGGCGGCGGGATCGCGCCGGGCGCGGCGCGCTCGGTGGACCACGTGGACCACTGTTCAGGCGAACAACCCGCCCCCTCCGCACCCGCCGCCGCTACCGCCGCCTCATCCACCCGCGCCGGGCGGTCCTCCCCCGCCCCGAACCGCGTCAGGCACTGATCGAAATCTTCCGCGAACTGCGCCACCTCGTCATCGCCGCACAGCCGGTCGAGCCGCCCGAGGTGCGCCAGCAGCAGCCGGTCGGAATAGCGCCGCCGCGTCGCCACAACCTCACCGTGATAGACCACGTCCTCCTCCCACCCGTCGAGCGCGCGGCACGCCAGCACCTCCTCCGCCTGCGCCCGCGCAGCGAGCAAGGCCGCATCCCACCCCCGCCGGAACCCGGGCGAAGCAAGGCGCGTGCGGTAGGCGGTCTGATGCGAAACCCCGGCGCACGCCGAGGCGGAGCGGACATTGCCGGTGCCGGCCAGCGCGGAAAGGAACGTAGCCTGCCGCTCGCGGGAGAAGAGCGGAGAATCGGGGGTGGTGTCGGGGGCGGGTTCAGCGTCGATCAGGACGGGGAGCGAGGACATGGGCGGTGCTTCCTTCGGGACAAGGCAAACCGGCCATGTTGCAGATTTTTGCGGTGTAGGAAAATCGCCCGCAATGCATCCGAAACGGAACTGATTTCCCGCCGATTTACGTAGATCCGCGAATGGCTGCGCCAACCCGGCGCTGATCTGTTGACCGCCATCCTGCCCCGCACCGGCAGGCAGCGGAAAGGCGATCGGCGATGGATTGGGTGGCGGGCGTTGCGGCAATCGGAGCGGCCCTGCTCGGCCCGCCGGAGCAAACGGCGCTGCCGCCGGCCTGGCAGGAGATCGCCCTGCGCGTCGCCGGCCCGGGCCGCCCCGATTGCACACGCTACGAAGTGGATGGAACCGCATGGCCGTGCCTGCCGCGCTTCACGCTCGACCAGAGCCGCGCGGTTAACGGCTGGAGCAGGGACGGCCAGATCGGCTTCACCCGCGGCGCGATCGAGCGCCTGACGGCGGACGAATTCGCCCTGCTGGCCGGGCACGAGATCGCACACTGGTACCTTGGCCACAACGGCAGCTCGCGCCAGGCCGAACTCGCCGCCGACCGCCTCGGCGCCCAACTGGCCTGCCGCGCAGGCTATGACGTGGCCTCCGGCTCAAACCTGTTCCGCTTCCTCCACCCCGACCGCCACCACCCGGCCCGCGCCACCCGCATCGAAGCGGCGCTGCGCTCAGGCTGTCAGGCGGAACCGGGCGAATGAGCCTGATGGCCCTTGCGGGAGCAGGAAACTGATTCGCGCAAAGGCCGCAAAGAGCACAAAGTGTCTGGACCCGGCGGCGGCACCCGATCAACCGAACCGCTGCGCCACGGGCATCGGTGCGATCCGATTGCCGCGCAGCAGCGCAGCCCGCCATCTTTGTGTCTTTGTGTCTTCGTGTGAGGCAATTTCTGACATGAGGACTGCCAATCAGCTCCCCATGTGCGGCTCTGCTTTTCGATCCCGACTAGCGGGGAGGTGGTGAGTGCGGAGTTCAGGAGTTGTTGCACCTGTCACCGTAACCCCTTACCGTAACTCTTAAAAGGACTCACACATTGCCGAGCAGATCGGCCACATTGACGCTCAAAGCCGCAGCAATATCGCATAGCATCATCAGCGTGGGATTGCGCATCCCTCTTTCCAACCCACTGATATATTGCTGGCTCACCCCGCACTCATAAGCGAACGCCTCCTGGGAGAGACCACGTTCCAGGCGCAGCGAACGCACCTTGGCACCAAGTCGTTTACGGACATCCATCCTTCGCACTGTGAAACATCTTGCCCTGAGAGTTTATCACATATATTATGTGGAGAGAGCAGTCCGATTTGGCTAACGGGAAATTGGAACGAAAAGGGAAAAAATGTCGGGAGCTTCCTCAGCGACCAGTCGCTACACAAAACTGCGCGAAAGATTCGATACCGACGTATTCAATTGCAATTGGCGTGACGTAGACGTTGGAGCCAAGCGGGAAGAAAATGGCTGCTTCGTCGACCTGTTCTCAGGCGCTGGCGGAATGTCCGTGGGCTTCCGAAGCGCTGGTCTGGAAAAAATCCTGTCGATCGAAATCAATCCCTTTGCCTCTGCTACCTTGCGGCGGAATTTTCCCGAAAGCCTGCATTTCGAACGCCCCATCGAGGAAGTATCGAACGACGAACTGCTCAGTGCCATTGGCGCCAGAGAAGTTGATGTGGTTTGCGGAGGCCCGCCGTGCCAAGGCTTCTCCGTTGCAGGGCGCCGTATGGCAGATGATCCCCGCAATCGACTGTTCATCGAATTCTGCCGCATCGTCGAACTGCTGAAACCCAAATACTTTGTGATGGAGAACGTGCCTGGCCTGCTGACGATGCAGAAAGGCGCAGTCTATCGGGCGATCCTCGAACGGATGGCCGAAATAGGCTATCCCGACGCTTCCGTGCGGATTCTGGAAGCTGCAGAGCATGGCGCCCCGCAACTGCGTTCGCGGGTCATCATCATTGGGAATCGGCTGGGCCGAAAGAATCCTTACCCCAAGCCAACGTTCCACAAGGAGACTTACCGCACAATTGATGATGCCATCGATGACCTTGCCGATCATCCGCGAGATCCAGTCATCAACCATGAATGGACTGCCCATTCGGCCGCCTATGAACAGCGCATCGCCCAGGTCCCGCCAGGCGGATCGCTCTATGCAACCTTCAGAGATGCCTTCAAGCGACAGTATTCTGGTGTCCCCAGCATGACGGCCAAGGAGAATCACGGCGGCACTCACATACACCATACCAAAAACCGGGTGCTATCCGCCCGCGAATTGGCTCGTCTGCAAACCTTCCCGGACGATTTTTATTTCGAGGGGGGGATGAAGAAGGCCTATTGGCAAATCGGAAACGCCGTGCCGTGCGTCATGGCCGAAGCCATCGCGCGGGCCATTGCCAGTGACATTCGTCAAGCATCCGGCGAAGAGGCCCCACAAGCGTCAATGATCGAGCTTCTCCAAGCCTGAAGGTCATACCAGCCGCACCCAAGGCAACCAGCTTCCGCCGCCTTGCCACGCTTAGGCACCCCGGCGGGCCATACAACGGACCCAACATAGTAATAGGGAATCCCAAAGGGGTAACCGCGCTGGCCTGTCTGCAAGCAGCGGCGGCAAACTTCGCGCTTCTGCTGATTTCTTTGGTTGGTAACAAGCTGGAAATCGCGACTGATCTCTGCTTCGGTCAGATGCTCCAGCGTGTCGCGACGCGTAGCTTCATCCCACCGCGCTTCCGGAAACTTGTGATCGGGCAGCAGCGCCTTGGAGTTACCCGGCCGTCCCTCGTAGGCGTCGATACCTCCAAGAATCCGCACGATTTTGGATCGCAGAGCGCCAGACCACCATTCATATCCGCTCTCCCCATGCCTCGGCACCGGCAAGAGCATGAACTCGTAACCCCGCCCTTTCAGGCGGCGGGTCGCGATCGTGTAGCCCATCTCCTTCAAGTCCTGAATTCGCCGGGCCGGATTGCTTGAACCCGACATATCCGAATAGGACAGCCAAGCAAAATCCCTGGCCATGATGTCGAAAATCGGCTTGGTCACCGGCGCACTGCTCTTGCCCCAGTACTCTGCCTGATCCTTGCGCCACTGCTCACGATTGGTGGGGTGCGCCGCCTCGAAAACGGCTGAAACGTGAGCCTGGATTGCATCTTCGTCATCGAGATCCAAACCTGCCCGTGGATACTTGATCGGCACGGACCAATTCAATTTCCCCAACCCAGGGTAATTGAATTCAACTTCGACAAATTCTTCCGAAGCCTTTGAATGAAACCAGCGATTGATGATCGTAAACATTCAGCGATGAATGTTGAAAACACCACAATCTTCAACGTACTATACTATGTCAAACACAGCTTTCCTGCTCACCCCAACAACCCCGCCAAATACCGCCCCGTAAAGCTCCGCGAGTTCTTCACCACCTGCTCGGGGGTGCCCTCAGCGACAATCTCCCCGCCCCTGACTCCGCCTTCTGGCCCAAGGTCCACGATCCAGTCCGCAACCTTGATCACATCAAGGTTGTGTTCGATCACCACCACCGAATTCCCCTGATCGACCAGCCGCTGCAGCACTTCGAGCAGCTTGCGCACGTCTTCGAAGTGCAGGCCGGTGGTCGGCTCGTCGAGGA
>JAKPHK010000105.1 GCA_029550345.1 Pseudomonadota bacterium | reverse complement strand
GCCGAGACACCTGCTCCCCCTGCGCCCGGACCGGCGGAATCACCCGGCAGCCCGATATCCCGCGCCACCGGCACCCACCCCCGCCCGAACCCCTGCCCGCGCTGCGGCTGATTGGCGTCGTCCATGATCCGTCTCCTTGGTTAGAGGCAAACGGACCATGTTGCAGATTTTGGGTGAGTAGGAAAATCAGGAGGCCGAGCAGATCACCACTTGCCGCCGATCTCCTCGATCGCCTTCAGCAGCGCGCGCTTGGACGGGGTGCGGCGGGTGCCCGCGTTGCGGGGCAAGTCCGGCAGACCAAGCTCTGCCTTCCGGCGAGCAAGCCGCGCGCCAAGGTCATCCATCCGGATCACTGGCGGCTCGCTGTCAGCCTTTGATGCTTTCGATGCCATGATCGCCCATCGTCTCTTGGCGGATACGGCGTTCAAGATAGTCCAGATCGGCGTCAGGGTGAAGGGCCAGCAACAAGCGGGCTTGCCCGATCCTGTCAGGCGCTGTTCCCGAAGCAAACTGACCCATGCGGTCAGCTATGAGATCTTCCACGCTGATAACCCGGAACAGGGCCGTCTCGCCAACCGGCTGCACCAGCCGGATGTGGGCCGCGTCAACGTTTCCGTCCATCGGCACTTCGGCTACCACTTCGAAGCCAAGCTTCAGTTCAGGATGCACCCAGCCCTTCAGCAATTGCCCTGCACCGCTCGGCCGCCTGAAACCGTGGCGCCGCATCTCCTCCTCAAGCTCTGGCTGAAGCGGCGTACAGATATCGAAATCGCCCGTGCTGACCGCGGATGCCGACCAGAATTCAGCCGCAGCACCTCCCACCAGAATCGGGCGAGACAAGCCGCGCCGATGCATGGCTTCGCTGACCTGCGCGAAGAGACGCAGGGCGGCTTCAAATTCAGGACGATAAGCGGAACCCCCATTCATCATGCCACAGTTAAGCCTTTTGCATCATCCAACAAGAGAAAGCGGCCGGCGCGCCCCATTGCGGAACAAACGGAAAACCCCCATAACCCCGGCATGAGCGAACTGATCATCCGCCGGGGCCTGGCCGAGCCCGATACGACCGGCCACTTCGTGCCGCACAAGCCGGCGCGGCCGGAGAAGACTGACGGGGGGCGGCCGTTCCGGATCGTGTCCGAGTACGAGCCCTCCGGCGACCAGCCGCGGGCGATTGCCGAGCTGGTGTCCGGCATCGCGGCGCAGGATCGCACGCAGGTGCTGCTGGGGGTGACGGGCAGCGGCAAGACCTTCACCATGGCCAAGGTGATCGAGGCGACGCAGCGCCCGGCGCTGATCCTGGCACCCAACAAGATCCTGGCCGCGCAGCTTTATGGTGAGTTCAAGAGCTTTTTCCCGGACAACGCGGTCGAATATTTCGTTTCCTATTACGACTATTACCAGCCCGAGGCCTATGTGCCGCGCAGCGATACCTACATCGAGAAGGAAAGCTCGGTGAACGAAGCGATCGACCGGATGCGCCATTCGGCCACCCGGGCGCTGCTGGAACGCGACGACGTGATCATCGTCGCCTCGGTCTCATGCCTTTATGGCATCGGCTCGGTCGAAACCTATTCGGCGATGATCTTCGACATCAAGACCGGC
>JAKPHK010000054.1 GCA_029550345.1 Pseudomonadota bacterium | reverse complement strand
GGGCGTTGAGCGCCGCGAGCGCGGCCAACCGATCAGCCTGCGGACACGTAGTTGGGGTAGTCGACGTAACCCTCGCCGCCGCCGCCATAATATGTATCCCGATCCGGCTTGGCCAAAGCCCAGCCCCGACGGAGGCGCTCCGCCACTTCAGTCCTTGAGTGGGCACTGAGTTTACGCCACTTCCCGCCACCAGCGTCTGTAGCAGCCGGGACTTCGACCCCATGATGCGAACCTCGCCGTCGGCGACCTCGACGCGCTGTGCAAGCGCGCGCAGGTGGTCGCGGCGATAGCCGCCGCCATCCAGCCGGATACGGTCGCGGGCGGTCGTGGCGAACTTGCGCAGCATTTGCGGTGTGACGGCTTTCTGACCTGTGTTCTGGAGCATGGCCTGCGCCCGGTCTGCGTCGGCCTTGGCCTGATCGCGGATGGCCTTGAGGCCGTCGATGCGGTCTTTCAGTGCCGGGTCATCGAGATCGGCCACGCCTGACTCGATGGCGTCATAGAGGCGCTTGAGGCGCAATTCCGATTCGGCTGAGCGCTTGTTCAACTCGGCGATATGCTCGCGGCGGCGCTCGGCGTGTTCTTCCCTGCGGTCCAGTGCGGCGGCAAGGACGGTTTCCAGCCGCTCGGGTTGGAGAAGCTGTTTCTCAAGGTGGTCGGCGACCAGATCGTCCAGCTTCTCCATCGGCACGGCCATGCCCTCGCAGGCGGTCGGTCCCTGCCGCGCCTTCATCGAGCAAGCGTAATAGCGATAGCGCCCGCCCTTGCCGGTGCGGATGGCCATGGCCCCGCCGCACTTGGCGCAATGGATCAGTCCCGTCAGCATGGTCGGGCCGCTGATGACGCGGGCGGGCATGACCTTGGGATTACGGGCCTTGAGCAGCTTCTGAACCGCATCGAAGGTCTCGCGGTCGATGATCGGCGGGACCGGAACCATCACGATCTCGCTGACAGGCTTCAATTCCTTGGTCTTGCTGCGCTTGTTGAACTCATGCTCACCCATATAGGTGCGGCGGGTCAGGATGCGGTGGACCTGACCGATGCCCCAGCGTCCACCGTCGCGAGTGAAGATGCGGCGGCTGTTGAGATAGGAGACGATGTTCTTGACGCCCATCTGGCCGGTGGTGCCGTCGCCTTCCAAGGCAAGGCGATAGATCAGCCGCACCGTGTCGGCGTGGAGCAGGTCGATTTCCAGCTTCTTCTTGGTCTTGGCTCCGCGCTGCTCGGCGGCGACGGTGCGATAGCCGATAGGAGGAAGCGAGCCGTTCCAGAAGCCCTGCCGGGCGTTCTCCTTCAAGGCGCGCATGACGTGCTTGGCGTTTTCCTTTGACTGGTATTCATCGAACAGCGCCATGATCTGCCGCATCATGACGTGCATGGGATCATCCCCCATTTCCTGCGTGATCGAAACCAGCTTGACGCCGTTCTTCGCCAGCTTGCGGACATAGAACTCAAGCTCGAAGTGATCGCGGAAGAAGCGGCTGAATGAATGAACCACCACCACGTCGAAGGGCGCGGGCTTGCTGGTTCCGGCCTCGATCATGCGCTGGAACTCCGGGCGGCGGTCATTGGTGGCCGATGCACCGGGTTCGATGAAGGTTTCGACCAGTTGCAGGTTGCGGGCCTCGCAATAGGCTTCGCCCTGCCGCTTCTGGTCGGGAATGGAAACATCATGCTCGGCCTGCCGCGCCGTCGAAACGCGCAGGTAAAGGGCGGCGCGTTGCATGACGCGAGGCTGAGAATTGCCGTCGCTTGATACAGATTCGGGCTTCATGGCATTTCTCCCGACAAAAGGCGCTGCGCCGTCGCAACCGGCAGATACAGGGTGTTGGGCCGACCAATCAGCGCTGCGAATCCGAACGCCGCGTAGAAGGCTGCGGCCTTCTCATCGATGGCGTCGGCGAATATGGCGTGAGCGCCTATAGGTGCTTCGGCAATGGTCTTGATCGCGTCGAACAGAAGCGCTTCGCCAAGACCAAGCCCGGCATAAGACTGATCGCGGCCAAGCCAACCAATCAGCACTGCCGGAACGGTCGGATAGCGCGGCAACCGGCTCGCCAGCGGTTCGGGAACGGCCGTCAGCGGCACATTGCTCGATGACAGCGTGTAGAAGCCCGCGATCCGGTCTGCCTCAAGGTCTCGGGCGACGAAGCAGGTTGCGTATCGGCGCTTCATATCCTGCGTGACTGTCTCGCGGAAATAGCGGTCGATCCGCTCGTTGCCGCACGAGAACGTCTTGCGCTGGTGAGCCTTGGTCAGCGCCTCTATCGCAAACCTCGCACTCACCGGGGCGCGATCAGATCGGCATGACGCTTCGCGGCGCGGGCCAGACGGGCGTTGGGCGCGGGCGGGTCGATCAGAGCTTTGGCAAAGCGCGTCTGATCCTCGGCAGCCAGACGCAGCACGTCGGCTTCCTCGACCGTGCGGCGGGCATCCTCGCCCGCCGTCGCGATGAGATAGCCAGTCAGCGTCATGCCGCGCAGCTTCGCCGCGCGCTGCATCTGCTCATAGACATTGACGGGAACGCGCGCCTCAAGGCGGGCGGTTTCGACTTCGCTTGCGGGCCTGGGCATGGCTTAACTCCTTTCTTTGATTATATACGGCATATTGCCGGATTTATCAAGGCTCGGATGAGCCAAAGAGTTCATCGAACAGGTCGCCGAACCATCGCTCGAACACCTCGATCTCGGCCTGCGTGACCGGAACGGGATCGGGCCAGTCGTCGGTGACGGTCCATGTGCTGAGGTCGTGCTTGGGCGGCCTGCCGGGGAACGGCCACGGATAGCCCAGCAATTCCGTAAGCTGCTCCGACGCCGTGGGCGGTCGTTTGCCGCGCCGGGAGCGGGAAGCCGCCTCCGGCTTGTCGTTGTCCCGGCGATCAATAGTCATCGGGGAAGTCGATCTCGTTGCGCGGACGCTGCCGCCAACCGGCGGGATCGGCAACCCAGCGGTTGATGTCGGATTCATGCCATCCCGCGCCGTTGGTGCTGATCTTCAGTTGGGCCGGGAAAGTGCCTTCGGCGATCTTGCGATAGATGGTGGACCGCGACAGGCCGGTGCGGGCACGAACGGTGTCAAAGCGGATGATACGGTCTGGTTGACGCATGACTGTGCTGCCTCCTGCTGGTCGTTTCTGACGTTTACAGAGACCAGACAGAGCAACGATTTATCGTTGTGCAAGAAGTATTTAGTCGTCGTAGTAGTGTAGCGTGGAAGCGGCGGCAAATAGGAAAATTC
>JAKPHK010000073.1 GCA_029550345.1 Pseudomonadota bacterium | reverse complement strand
ATCCTCTATACCTCGGGTTCGACCGGCAAGCCCAAAGGCGTGCTGCACACCACTGGCGGTTATCTCACCTGGGCGGCGATGACCCATCAGTACGTGTTCGATTATCGTCCGGGAGAGATTTACTGGTGCGCCGCCGACATTGGCTGGGTCACGGGCCATTCCTATGTGGTCTATGGGCCGCTGGCCAATGGGGCGACGCAGGTCATGTTCGAAGGCGTGCCGAACTACCCCGATTTCAGCCGCTTCTGGCGGATCATCGACAAGCACAAGGTCAACGTGTTCTATGGCGCGCCGACCGCGCTGCGCGCGCTGATGCGCGAAGGCGATGATTTCGTCACGCGGACCAGCCGTTCCAGCCTGCGGCTGCTGGGATCGGTCGGCGAACCGATCAACCCCGAAGCCTGGGAATGGTATCACCGCGTGGTCGGCGAAGGACGCTGCCCGATCGTCGATACCTGGTGGCAGACCGAAACCGGCGGGGTGCTGATCAGCCCGCTGCCTGGCGCCACCGCGCTCAAGCCCGGATCGGCGACCAAGCCGTTCTTCGGGGTCCAGCCGATGCTGGTCGACAACGACGGGGTTCCGATCGAAGGGGCGGGCGATGGCTGCCTCGTGATCAAGGACAGCTGGCCGGGCCAGATGCGCACCGTCTGGGGCGATCATGAACGCTTCTTCCAGACCTATTTCAGCACCTTCAAGGGCCTCTATTTTACCGGCGACGGCTGCCGCCGGGATGAGGACGGCTATTACTGGATCACCGGCCGGATCGACGATGTGATCAACGTATCCGGGCACCGCATGGGCACGGCCGAAATCGAAAGTGCGCTGGTTGCCCATGCCAAGGTCGCCGAAGCTGCCGTGGTCGGGATGCCGCACGACATCAAGGGCCAGGGCATCTATGCCTTCGTCACTACCAACGCCAATGTCGATCCGGACGACGATCTGCGCAAGGAGCTGATCAAATGGGTCCGGCACGAGATTGGCCCGATCGCCACGCCCGATGTGATCCAGTTCGCGCCCGGCCTGCCCAAGACCCGTTCGGGCAAGATCATGCGCCGGATCCTGCGCAAGATCGGCGAGAACGACATAGGCAACCTGGGTGATACCTCAACCCTGGCCGATCCGTCGGTGGTCGATCACCTGCTCGCCAACCGGGTGCAGGGATAGGGACCATGGCCGGGGCGGTCCTGATCGCCGATGACCATCCGCTGTTCCGTCAGGCGCTCGCGCTGGCGGTGCAGCGGGTTCTGCCTGATGCCCGACTGATCGAGGCCGGAACCCTTGCCGCCGCCGCCCGCGCAGTTGGCGAAGCCGATGACCTGCGGCTGATCCTGCTTGACCTCAAGATGCCCGGGGCGGTCGGTTATTCAGGGATCGCCCTGCTCCACGCCGAACGGCCCGGTGTGCCGATCCTGGTGGTTTCCAGCGCCGAGGGCGACGCCGCCGCGCAGGAAGCCCGGGCTTTTGGAGCGATCGGCTTCGTCCGCAAGGACACCGACCTTGGCGAGATCGAGGCCGCCATTTCGCGCGCGCTTTCGGGCAACGCACCGCCCAGCCCACCCAGCCCGCCGATGGCGAACCAGCCGGTCGATAATGTGCGTCAGTCGGTCGCCGACCTGACCCCGACCCAGCTCAAAGTGCTGCTGGCGGTGCTGGAGGGTCAACTCAACAAGCAGATCGCACACAACCTGGGGATGAGCGAAGCGACCGTAAAAGCGCACATGACCGCGATCATGCGCAAGCTGGACGTGCGCAACCGCACCCAGGCCGCACTGGTCGCGCGATCGCTAGGTGGTGTTTACATTCAGGAGCAGCATTTGAGTGCTGCGACGAGATTTAGGAAGCCAGCGTAGTTTCTTGCGAGTTTGTCGTAGCGGGTTGCGATGCGCCTGAAGTGTTTGATTTTGCTGAAGAAGCGTTCGATTAGG
>JAKPHK010000058.1 GCA_029550345.1 Pseudomonadota bacterium | reverse complement strand
GTTGTGGATGCAAAGCGCCATGCCGCCCTGATAGATCCGGTCAAGGCAATAGGTGGCGCCGACACAGGGGCGGATATCCTCTTCGCGGCCCTCGACGATCTTTTTCACCACATGCGGATCGGCCATATGGGCGCGGGTCATCCCAACCATGTCCAGCATCCCCGAAGCCACGGCATGGCGGGCCGTCGCCACATCGGGAATGCGGGCGGCGTGGAAGGTGGGCAGGCCGACCTCGGCCTTGATCCGCCCGGCAAGGTCCAGATGGGGGGCAGAGCGCATTCCCTGAATCGGGATCACATCGGTCATTGCCGGATCGGTGAAGATCCGGCCCCGGATGATGTTGACGAAATCCACCAGCCCCGACTCGCGAAAGCGGCGGGCCATTTCCACGCCTTCTTCGGGGGGGATGCCGCCGGGCGAATCCTCATCCGCCGTATAGCGCATCCCCAGAAGCATCTTCGGCCCGACCCGCTCGCGCACCGCCGAAAGCACCTCAAACGCAAAGCGCAGCCGGTTGTCCAGGCTGCTGGCGTCATAGGGGCCAGCGGGCATTCCGTTGGTCAGCGGGCTGATGAACTGGTCCATCAGGTGGCCGTAGCATTCGAACTCCAGCCCATCGAGGCCCGCAGCCGCCATCCGTTCGGCGGAATCGGCATAATCCTGCACCACGCGGGCAATGTCCCAGTCCTCCATCACCTTCGGGAAGGCGCGGTGCGAGGGTTCGCGCGACGGCCCCGCAGCCAGAACCGGCAGCCAGTCGCCCTTGTCCCAGCGGGTGCGGCGGCCAAGGTGCGAAAGCTGGATCATCACGGCAGCGCCCGCCTCGTGGCAGTCATCCGTCAGCTTTTTCATCCACGGAACGATCTCGTCCTTCCAGACCAGCAGGTTGGAAAACACCGGCGGGCTGTCGCGGCTGACCGAGGCCGAGCCTGCCGTCATCACCATGGAAACCCCGGCCTTGGCGCGCTCAAGATGATACAGCCGATAGCGGTCCTTCGGCATCCCGTCATCGGAATAGGCCGGTTCGTGACTGGTGGTCATGATCCGGTTGCGCAGGGTCAGGTGTTTGAGCTGATAGGGCTGGAGAAGGGGATCGTTGGACATGGGCGCGCTCCTCGGCTGGCAGCGGCAGAATAGGCGCTGGCCGCGAGTCGTCAAATCAAAAATCGACAGTAGTGTCGAGTTTTTCCGCAAACGGTTGCTCCGACCGCCGCTTGGCCCTAGCTTGGCGCCATGAAACGGGTGGTTCACGAACGGGGATGGCGCGGTTCGGCCGAGCTTTGGCTGGATGCGGCCTATCAGGTGTTGGTCGAAAGCGGGGTCGATCAGGTCAAGGTCGGCGTGCTGGCCGAACGGCTTGGCCTGTCGCGGACCAGCTTCTACTGGCATTTCGCGGACCGTGAGGCGCTTCTGGCCGGGTTGATCGCACGCTGGCAGGCGCAGAACACCGCCAAGCTGGTGGCGCAGAGCGAAGCACCCGCGGCCACGGTTTCCGAGGCGATCCTGAACATCTTCGATTGCTGGGTCGATGCCAGCCTCTTCGATTCGCGGCTGGAATTTGCCATCCGCACCTGGGCGCTGAACGATGCAGGGCTTGAGGCGACGATTGCCACCGCCGATGCCACGCGGATTGCCGCGCTGGCGGCGATGTTCCGGCGCTTTGCCTATGCCGCGGATGAGGCCGATATCCGTGCCCATACGGTTTATCTGACGCAGATCGGCTATATCTCGATGCGCACAACCGAGGCACATGGGCCGCGCATGGCGCGGATGCGCGCCTATGCCCTGACCTTTACCGGCCAATTGCCGACCGATGCGGAAATCGCGGCCTTTCTGGCCCGCCACCCCGGCTAGGCGGCTCAGGTCAGCCGTGCCAGCAGCGCCAGAAGCTGCGCCTGTTCTGCGGGTGTCAGCGGGCCGAGCGTGCGGGCG
>JAKPHK010000050.1 GCA_029550345.1 Pseudomonadota bacterium | reverse complement strand
CCGCTTTGCCAAATCCACCCCGATTATTGTATCCTTCATCTTGCCGTCCTCTCCGCTTTTGTGGCTCTCACATCCACATTCTTGGCACATTGCGATGCCGTCTGGGGAGGGCGGCAACCATCCCATCTACTTCCGGGGTTTTTATTGCTGGAATTCCGAGGTGGGAGCCAAGACCCTCGGCATGGCAAGCTTCTACCTGCGGGCGGTGTGCCAGAACCGGAACCTCTGGGGCGTCGAGGATTTCCAGGAGATCACCATCCGCCATTCGAAGTATGCGGCCTCGCGCTTCGCCCACGAGGCGGCCCCGGCGCTGACGCGCTTTGCCAATTCCTCGCCGCAGGACTTTGTGAATGGCATCAAGGCGGCGCGGCAGCAGATCGTGGCGGGGACGGATGAGGACCGGGATGACTTCTTGCGCAAGCGCTGCTTCTCGAAGTCGGAGTCGGGCAAGATCATCGAGAAGGTGCTGATGGAAGAGGGCCGCCCGCCTGAGAGCATCTTATGCCGATATCGGCATAAGATGCTTTATGCCGCGCTTGGGATTATGCCGAGGTCATGGCGGGAAGTCGTTTCCGTGCAGAGAGTTAGAGCCGGATTCGCTCGACATAATTACAGTCCCCCGGGTCACAGCAACCCGAGGAAGATCATGACTGACAACACCTATGCCTTGCCTGTTCAGCCGCGTGCCGCAGCATCAGGCTTTTCGCCGGAAGACGCGATCAATGCGTTTCTCGAGCCAATGCGCTCCACCACGACCCATGTCGTCTATCGCTGCGCGGCCCGTCACTTTCTTTGTTGGCTCAAGCTGCAGGGCATCCTGATCACCGCAGTTGACGACACCGTCCTTCGACGTTTTGCCGGGCATGACTGCTCCTGCCCGCGCTACAGCGCCGACCAGGTTCGCGATCCCTATTACATCAACCGGGTCAGGCGCTTTGTCCGGTTTCTGGAAGATCGGGGCGACATCCCCATCGTCAGCGACCTTGCGGATATGGACCGGCATTTCAGCTGGTATGCCGAACATCTTGCGTCCCTTAGATACAACCGCTGGTCGCTGCGGAAGCTGAACTCGGCCGCGCAGCACTTCGCACTCTGGCTGCGGGCGTCGCGGATTGAATGGCACAACGTGGATGCGGCCGTCATCGAGCGATTTGCCCACCATGACTGCGGTTGCGCCGAAGGCCGCAAGAGGGGGGTCATTTCACAGACCGGTATCGAGAGGCGCCGGCGGGGCGCTGTCCGGTTTTTCGCGTTCCTCAAGGAAAGCGGTGGCGTTGCAACGCTCGAACCCGTGCAAACCCGCGAACCAGTCCTGGAGGCTTACGGCATCTGGCTCCACCAACATCGGGGTGCCACGGAGAAGTCAATCGAGCGCTACAGCTCGGAAGTCGCCCGGTGGCTACCTGAACTTGGGCCCGACCCATCCGGTTACGAGGCCTCAGCACTTCGCGCCTTGGTGATGAACCAGCCCGCATCGCGCTCCCGCGCGTCAATCCGAATGACAGCGACCGTTCTGCGCAGCTTCCTGCGGTTTCAGGCCGCCAATGGCCGCTGCCGCCCCGAGCTGCAGCACGCCGTGCCGTCCGTGGCCCCTTACCGACTGTCGATCCTTCCGCGATATGCCGATCCGGCGATGATCGAGCGGATCATCGCCGCCTGCGGGGCCGACACCCCCGCCAGGATCAGGGATCGTGCCATCATCCTGCTGCTGGCACGTCTCGGGCTGCGGGCTGGCGATGTCTGGCTGATGCGGATCACCGATATCGATTGGCAACACGGCTTCTTGCGGGTGCATGGCAAGGGGCGACGCAGCATCCGTCTTCCTCTGCCGCAGGATGTCGGGGATGCTGTTGCGACCTACCTGGAACAAGTCCGCCCGGTCGTGGCGGAGGAACGCCTCTTTCTGCGTCTCTGTGCTCCCTTCACGCCCCTTGCCTCCTCGTCCGAGATATCGGGCATCCTGGCCCGACATCTGGCCCGCGCCGGGATAACGGGGGTTCCCTCCGGTGCTCACATGTTCCGCCATTCGCTCGCCACCCGGCTGTTGCGCCAGGGGGCGGGCCTTGAAGCCGTAGGCTCGGTCCTGCGCCACCGCTCGCCCGACACCACAGCCATCTACGCCAAGGTCGACATCCCAATGCTGCAGAAGATCGCCCAGTCCTGGCTAGGAGATCTGGCATGCTGAGCGATGACGTGACCCGCTATGTGGCGCTTTACCGTCGGCTCGGGCGCAGTTTCGCCGAGCAGAGCCGGACTCTGCATCTTTATGCCCGCTTCGCCGAGGCGCAGGGCGACAGCCATGTCCGTATCGCCCGCATCCAAGACTGGTGCGCCACGGCATCATCGCCCAACCGGGCAAGAATCTGCTATGACGCAGTCCGCCGCCTCGGTGCCTTTCTCAATGCCGAGGATCCCCGCCATGAGCTGCCGCCAGCCGGAGCCTTTGGTCGCGGCAAACGCCCGCGCCCGGCCCCGCATCTACTGGAGCCCGGGCAGATCCAGTCCATCCTGCGCGCAGCGCTCGACCTGGGCCCCAAGGGCTCGATCAGCCCCTACACGTTCCACTACCTCTTTGGCCTTCTGGCGGCGACCGGGATGCGCGTCTCCGAGGCCCTTGCGCTGCAAGCCGGTGACATTGGCATGGATGGCCTTACCATCCGGCATGGCAAATTCGGCAAGAGCCGGCTGCTGCCCGTCCATGTCTCGACCCGCGCGGCGCTGGCCGAATACACCGCAATCCGCCAAGAGTTGAAGGCGAATGGTGAGGATTTCTTCGTCCTCAGCTCCGGAAAGTCTCCCAGCAAGGTCCGGGCCCATGCCGTCTTTGTCCAGATTGCCCGGAACCTCGGTATTCGCCCACAAGTCCTAAGAAGTCCGGGTCCCCGGCTTCACGACCTGCGGCACAGCTTCGCCGTCCGCTCTCTGGAAGCCTGTCTTCATGACCGGGAAGCTGTGGCCCATCACATGGCCGGCCTCAGCACCTATCTCGGCCATGCCAGCATGGCCCACACCTATTGGTATTTGGAGGCGACGCCCGTGCTGATGCACAGCATCGCGGCGGCCGGCGAGCATCTGTTTGCGGAGGGTCGGGCATGACTGCACTTGCACCTTCCCTGGCTTCCTTCCTGCGCGAGCATTTGCCCCGCGAACGCAACGCCAGCCCCCATACGGTGGCGGCCTATGCCCATGCCTTCGGC
The DNA here is from genome assembly GCA_029550345.1 of Pseudomonadota bacterium. Classification (GTDB taxonomy): domain Bacteria; phylum Pseudomonadota; class Alphaproteobacteria; order Sphingomonadales; family Sphingomonadaceae; genus Novosphingobium. Next base: position 1,596 of record JAKPHK010000050.1, on the reverse strand, counting down.
CTACTACTGCGGTATGCTGCGGAGCGGTTGGATCGGCGACCGACCGATCTGACAATCGAAGACCTCGATCCGGAGCTGATCCTCGGCTTTCTCACCCATGTCGAGCAGGAACGTGGCAACACGGCGCGGTCGCGTAATGCCCGCTTCGCCGCAATCCGCTCATTCTTCCGCTATCTGGAATACAAGGTTCCCGCCTGCCTCGAACAGGCCCTCCGGGTCCGGGCCTTGCCGATGAAGAAGACCGACAAGGCGCTGATTGACTACCTCACGCGCGACGAGATGAATGCACTTTTGGCGGCCCCGGATTGTACGACCGTAATCGGCCTCAGGGACCGGGCGATGCTGCATTTGACCTATGCTGCAGGGCTGCGGTCGTCCGAACTGCTTGCACTGCAGATCGGCGACTTCTCTGACCGGTCGCTTTCCACGGTCCGGGTTCTCGGCAAGGGGCGGCGCGAGCGAGTGCTCCCCTTGTGGCAAGAAACCCGGGCGGTGCTTCGGGCATGGATGGCGGTGCGACCGGCAGTGCAAGGGCAGGAACTCTTCCTCAACCGCGAGGGTCTTCCTCTGAGCCGCGACGGCTTCGCCCATCGGCTTGCGATACATGTCGCTGCAGCGGCAAAGAAAAGGCCCGCCTTGTCGGAAAAGCGGGTGACGCCGCATGTGCTGCGCCACAGTTGCGCCATGCACACGCTGGAGGCGACGGGCGATATTCGCAAAGTGTCGCTGTGGCTTGGTCATGCCAGCCTGCAAAGCACCGAAGCCTATCTGCGTGTCGACCCTGCCGAAAAGCTCGCCATCCTGGCCGCCAACGCCCCGCCTGCCGTTCCGAAGGGAAAGTTCCGCACGCCGGACAAACTTCTCGCCATGCTGGCCGAAATCCAGAAGTCGCGCTGACCTAGAACCTCCACAGTCCCTCGGGTTGCTGTGACCCGGGGGACTGTAATTATGTCGAGCGAATCCGGCTCTAACTCTCTGCACGGAAACGACTTCCCGCCATGACCTCGGCATAATCCCAAGCGCGGCATAAAGTATCTTATGCCGATATCGGCATAAGATCGATTCGGGCGGGCGGCCCTCTTCCATCAGCACCTTCTCGATGATCTTGCCGGATTCCGCCTTCGAGAAGCCGCGCTTTCTCAGGAAGTCATCCCGGTCCTCATCCGTCCGCGCCACGATCTGCTGCCGCGCCGCCTTGATTCCGTTCACGAAGCCCTGCGGCGAGGAATTGGCGAACCGCGTCAGCGCCGGGGCGGCCTCATGGGCAAAGCGCGAGGCGGCGTATTTCGAGTGGCGGATGGTGATCTCCTGGAAATCCTCGACGCCCCAGAGGTTGCGGTTCTGGCACACCGCCCGCAGGTAGAAGCTCGCCATGCCGAGGGTCTTCGCGCCCACCTCGGAATTCCAGCAGTAGAAGCCCCGGAAGTAGAGATCGGGGGAGCCGTCGGGCAGGCGGCCCGCCTCGATCGGGTTGTGATCATCGACCAGGAACAGGAAGACGTCGCGGTCCGAGGCATAGAGTGTGGTCGTGTCGCGGCTGATCTCGACATCGGGGTTATAGACCCCGGTCGACCAGTCGAGCACGCCCGGCACCTT
>JAKPHK010000018.1 GCA_029550345.1 Pseudomonadota bacterium | reverse complement strand
TGCCCGGCAAATGCGGCTCTATCCGCGCCCAAACCGCGTCACTCAGTTCCTGTCGATCCATCCATGCTGACCTCCATCCAGCCAGCAGCTTGAATCAGATTTTCAACGCTTTGGGAATCCTGAATGTAAACACCACCTAGGGCTCGACCTCTCGCACTGAAACATCGGCCAGAAACCCGGCTATCCGGGCCGGATCGACCGGTTTGGCAAGGATCGCCACGCCCAGCCGCCGCGCCCGCTGCTTCATCGCCGCGCCGGATTCAGCCGTGACCAGCCGCGCCGGAAGCCCGTGCCGCAGCTGCCAGATTGCCTCGATCACGGTCAGCCCGTCCTCACCCGCATCAAGCTGATAGTCCGCCAGAATGGCTTCGGCATGATCGGCCAGCGCCAATGCCTCCTCCATCCCGGTCGCGGCCAGCGGCTGGTGCCCCAGTCCGGTAAGCAGCGCGCTGGTCGCCTCAACGATCAGAGGATCGTTGTCGATCACCAGAACCCGCAGCGCCCGGACCGGCTCGCTCACCTGGGCCCCGTCGGAATACGGAGCACCGGCGCGGGCCTCGGCCACCGGCAGGGCAAAGCTGAAGCGGCTGCCCTTTCCGGGCCGTGAGGAGACGCTGATCCGTCCGCCCAGCAGGCGGGCGATGCGTTGCACCAGCGCCAGCCCCAGCCCCAGTCCTTCGGCGTCGATCTCTCCCAGTCGGGTAAACTCGCCGAACACGGCATCGACCTTGTCCGGTTCGATCCCGACGCCGCTGTCGATCACGTCGATCCGCCACATCCCCCCGCGGCGCCGCACTCCGACCACGATCCCGCCGCGCTGGGTATAGCGCACCGCATTGGTCATGAAATTCTGCATGACCGAGCGCAGCAGGGCCGGATCGGTTTCAACCGTTCCGGGCATCGGGCCAAGCCGCAGGTCCAGTCCCTTTTCCTCGGCCAGCGGACGCAGGCTGTCGATCAAATCACCCAGGAAGACCTTGAGCTGGACCGGCTCGGGCTTGGGCTGAACCCCGCCGGCATCCAGCTTCGATATGTCGAGCAGCGCCCGCAGCAGGTCTTCGGCCGCGATGATCGCGCTTTCAACCCGGTGCACCAGCGCGCGCGGACGCTCCCCAACCTCGCGGTCCAGCGCGGCGGCAAACAGCCGTGCCGCATGGAGCGGTTGCAGCAAGTCGTGGCTGGCCGCAGCCAGAAACCGGGTCTTGTCGCGATCGCTTTCGGCAAGGCGGCGGTTCGCCTCGGAAAGGTCGCTGGTCCGCTCCTCGACCCGCGATTCGAGCTCGTCCAGCGTGCGTTCAAGCTCTGCCCGAACCCGGGCTTCACCGGTAATGTCGGTAAAGCTCATGACATAACCGCCGCAGGGCATCGGCCCGCCCACGGTCTTGATCACGCGGCCATCGTTTCGGCGGCGTTCAAAGCTGTGCTCCAGCCCCCGGCGCAAATGCCCGAGCCGCTTCTCGACGTGGAACTCCACCTCACCAGGCCCGAAATCGCCGCGCGCGGCATTGTGCCGGATCAGCTCTGCCACCGGCACCCCGGCGTGAACCATGCCCGGCGGATAATCGAACAGATCGAGATAACGGCTGTTCCAGGCAATCAGGTTGAGATCGGCATCGACAACGCTGATCCCGGCGTCGATGTTTTCAAACGTCGCGGCCAGCAGCTGGCGCGAAAAGCGCAGGCTCTGCCCGCCTTCGTCGAGCACCCGGGTGACTTCGGCCAGGCTCATCGTCCCACCGGCCAGCGCCGAGGCAACCAGCGCCCGCGCCGATGAAGCGCCGACCACGCTGGCAATCAGATCGCGGGCCTTCTTGGCCGAACGGCGATCGATCGGCACCCCCTTGCGGGCCTGAGGCAGTTCCCGCGCGACGCGATCACGCCCGACGAAACTGGCGGTCAGCTCGGCCAGTTCGTAAAGGTCCGCTACCTGGCGCTGCCCGCGCAGAAACGCCGGCAGGACCGGTCCGCCAAGACTGCGCGCGGAAAGTGCGGCAAAGACCGCAACGTTGACACCCAGGCTCCAGAAAACGCCATGGACGATCGGGGATGCGGTGCCGATCCCGAACAGCCGCAGCGGATCGGCAATGGTTCCGGCCAGCGCGGCCATGGCCGTATCGGGCAGGATCGGCGGCAGCGCCAGGGTATAGAACCACAGCACCAGTCCCAACCCCAGGCTGGCCCGCCCGGCAAGGGAATCGCGTCCACGGCCATAGGCGCCGATGATCAGGTGCGGGGTGAACTGGGCCATTGCGGCAAAAGCGATCAAACCGATCGAAGCCAGCGAGCTGGAGGCCGACACCAACAGCGCCCAGGCCAGCGCCATCAGCATGATCAGCAGGATCGAAATCCGCCGCAGCAGCAGCATCCGGCGCCCAATCGCACCTTCCTGCGCGGCGGTGCGGCTGCGCAAGACGCTGGGTAGCGCCAGATCGTTGGATACCATCGTCGCCAGCGCAGTCGAATCAACGATCGCCATCGAAGCCGCCGCACTGACCCCGCCGATCAGCGCGGCAGCCACCCCCACCCCGCTGCCACCGATCATCGGCACTTCAATCACATAAAGATCGGGCGGAATTGCCGGACCGAGCAGGACCACCCCGGCCATCGCAATCGGCAGGACCAGCAGCGCCATGATCGCAAGGTACCCGGCCAGCCCGAACCGTGCGCGCACCAGGTCGCTTGGCCGCTGGGCTTCTGCCAGCCCCATATAGAACTGCCGCGGCAGCGCGATCACCGCCATGGCAGAGATCAGGAAGATGACGGCAACGTCCAGCGTCAGCTTTTCAGGCGCAAAGCGCGCTGTCATCTGCAACCGCCCCTGTTCCATCAACTGCGGATCGCCGAAAGTCAGCGTCGCCATGACCGCGAAAGCGGCAACGATCGCCAGGGCCGTGACCTTGATCAGCGATTCCAGCCCGATGGCATAGACCAGCCCTTCGCTGCGCCCGGCCAGTTCATAACGGCGCGCGCCAAAAGCCGCGGCAAACAGCGCCAGCAGCACGGCCGAAACCACCATCACCGCGTTTTCAACCGGCTCCCCGGAAACGATCGCCATGGCGCTGCCGATCGAGCGCAATTGCAGCGCCACATAGGGAATAGAACCGAGCAGGGCGATGATCGTCACCAGCCGGGCGATCACCACGTCATTGCCGAACCGTGCGGCGATGAAATCCGATACGGTGCCCGCCTGCTCCTCTGCCACCGCGGTCGCAAGCCGCTCAAGAAAGCGCGGCGCGGAAATCAGCAGCAGGATCGGGGCGAGATAGATCGGCAGGTAAGACCAGCCATCGCGCACCGCGCTGCCGACCGCGCCGTAAAAGGTCCAGCTGGAGCAATAGACCCCCAGCGCCAGGGTATAGGTAAGGTGCCGCAGGCGCGGCCGGGATTGCAGACGTGGTCCGCGCCGTTCGATATAGGTGGCCAGCGCAAACAGTGCGGCGATCAGCGAAAGCGCAAGTATCGCCGCCGCCCGCAAGCTCATTCCAACCCCCCTTCCTCTTCTGCCCTCGCAAGGTTGGCGATCAACCAATCCTCCAGAGCGATGCCTATCGCCTGACCGGCCCGGGCCAAAGCGAAAAAACCCGGCCCGGCGACACGGCCCATCCTCCATGGCAAATCCACGCGACTCGGCTCGTCTCAGCTCCAGCCCGCTCAGTCGCGAGCGGGCGCGTTTGTAAAGTTCAGGTCAGAAACCGGATGGGCCTTGGCAACAAACTCTTCAACAAGCTGACGTAACCACGTCGCTGGACGAAAACGGGGAGCGTAATGCTGCAACTGCTACTGACCGGACTTGCCGGAATCGCCCTGGGCATTGTCGTGATGCGGGTCTGGCAAGCCAAGGAAGGTGCCGCCGAAACCGCCGATACGCCGCAGGGCAAGGGGGCGCCGCCGCCATCAGGCCAGGCAAGCAGCCGCAACCTGCTGATCGGTGCCGGGGCTCTGGCAGTGGTCGCGGCGGCAATCTTCGCCTTTCGGGACGAGCAAGCGGATGAGGCTGCCTTACCCGGCCTCGCTGCGCCTGCCGGGTCCGACCAGCAGCTCGCCGATGTCGATACCATGATCGCCAAACTGGCCGCCCGGCTGGAAAAGGACCCGAACGACGGCGAAGGATTTCGGATGCTGGGCTGGTCCTACCTGATGACTGGCCGCCCGCAGCAGGCAATCGCACCCTACAAACGGGCCCTGCAATTGCTGCCCGAATCCGCCACGGTAAATTCCGGTTATGGTGAGGCCCTGGTCGGGGTGGCCGGCGGCAAGGTGACCAATGAAGCCAAGGCCTCGTTCGAAAAGGCGCTGAGCCTCGATCCCAGGGAGCCGCGCGCGCGCTATTTCACCGGGCTGTGGATGGCGCAGAACGGTCAGGGCAAGCAGGCGCTCGATCGCTGGATCGAACTGGCCAACGGCGGCCCGGCCGATGCGCCCTGGCAGGCCGAGGTTCAGGCGAAGATTGCCGAAGAGGCAAAGCGTCAGGGCGCGGACGTTTCCGGGCGGCTCAAGGTCGCGGCACCCAGCCCGGCTGCTGCGGCAGGGACCGTGCCGATGCCCGATCCGGCCAATGCCGCCGCAGTGGGTCAGATGCCCGCGGCTCAGCAGCAGGCATCGATCGAGGGGATGGTTGATGGCCTCGCCAACAAGCTCAAATCCAACCCCAAGGATGCGAAGGGCTGGGCCATGCTTATCCGCTCGCGCATGGTACTTAAACAGGACCAACAGGCCGCTGCCGATCTGGCGACGGCGCGCAAGGCCCTTGCCGGGGATGCCGCCGGTCTCGCCGAAATCAACGCCGTTGCCAAAAGCGCTGGAGTACCGGGCAGCTGAAATGAAGTTCGATCCGCTTGTCCTGATCTATGCCCTGCCTCTGCTGGCGCTGTGGGGTTACAGTGCGCTGCGGGCGCGGCGAAGGTCCGAACAGGCCCGCGCCGTGCTTGAAGATAACCGCCAGGCCGGCCTGATCGAACCGGCCTCGCTCCATCCGGTGATCGATCCGGCGCTCTGCCTGGGCTGCGCCGCTTGCGCCCGGGCCTGCCCCGAAAAGAAGATCATCGGCATCATCGACGGCAAGGCCGCGCTGATCGAGCCGACGATGTGCGTCGGCCACGGGGCCTGCGCCGCAGCCTGCCCGACCGATGCGATCACCCTGGTCTTCGGCACGGCTACGCGCGGCGTGGACATCCCGCTGCTGACGCCGGAATTCGAAACCACCGTTCCCGCGATTTTCATCGCCGGTGAACTGGGCGGCATGGGCCTGATCAAGAACGCGGTTGAACAGGGCCGACAGGCGATCGCGGCGATTGCACAGCGGGTCAGGCAGGTGCCAGATGCCCCCGGCGTGATCGACGTGCTGATCGTCGGTTGCGGCCCGGCCGGCATTTCCGCCAGCCTCGGCGCGCTGGAACGCAAACTGTCGTTGGAAACGGTCGATCAATCGAGCCTTGGCGGCACCGTGGCGCACTTTCCGCGCGGCAAGGTGGTGATGACCGCCCCGGCCAGACTGCCGATCATCGGTGAGGTCAAGTTCGGTGAAATCAGCAAGGAGGCCCTCCTGACCTTCTGGGAGGAGGTCATCGCGAAAACCGGACTGAAACCGCGGTTTGAAGAACAGGTGACCGCGGTAACCCGCGAGGACCCGTATTTCCGGATTACCACCAGCAAAGGCGAATACCGCGCCAAGACGGTGCTGCTGGCGATCGGCAGGCGCGGAACCCCGCGCCCGCTGAACGTGCCCGGCGAAGACCTCGGCAAGGTCGTCTATCGCCTGATCGACCCCGAACAGTATGCCGGGCAAAGCGTGCTGGTGGTTGGCGGCGGCGACAGCGCCCTGGAAGCCGCGATCCGCATTGCCGAACAACCGGGCACCCGGGTGACGATCTCCTATCGCGGGCAAGCCTATGCCCGGGCTCGCAAGAAGAACCGCGAAGGCCTGCAGGCAATGGTCAAACAAGGCCGCGTTGCCGAGCTGCTGGAAAGCACGGTCGAACGGATCGATCCGGCGTCCGTAACGATCCGCTGCAGGGACAGCCTGGCAACGATCGATAACGACGCGGTGATCATCTGCGCCGGCGGCCTGCTGCCCACCGAATTCCTGAACGCAGCCGGGATCCGTTCCGAAGCGAAATTCGGCACGGCCTGACCGGCGCGTCCTCGGGCTTTGCGGAGCGAATCAGAGGCTGCTGATCAGATGCCCGCCATCGACCGCCACGACCGAACCGGTCATGTTGGAGCCGCCTTCGCCGCACAGCAGCAGGAAGGGCGCGACAAGTTCGTCCATCGTCCCCAGGCGGCGGGTCGGAATGCGCGAAATAAGCCGCTGGCCCGGTTCTGACGAGAAGAAGTCGCGATTGAGCTCGGTCTCGACATAGCCCGGCGCCAGCACGTTGACGCGGATGCCGTGCTGCGCCCATTCCAGCGCCAGTGCTTTGCTGAGATGGATCACGGCGGCCTTGCTTGCCGCATAGGATGCCACTGCGCGGGCAACCCGCAGCCCCAGGATCGAGGCGATGTTGACGATGCTGCCCGGGCGGCCATCCGCGATCATTTCGCGCGCTGCGGCCTGGGCAACGCGGAAAACCCCACTGAGGTTGAGATCGAGGATTGCGTTCCAATCATCTTCCTCGATTGCAATGCACGATATCCGGCGCCTGGCCCGACAGTGCACGCAAGTCTGCCATAGCCTGAACCACAGAGGCCCGATCGGTTACGTCAAGGCGCAGCGCGTGGCAGGTGCCGCCGCGCGCGGCGATCTCCCCGGCCAGCGCCTCAAGCGCCTCAACCCGGCGCGCAGCGGCAAACACCACCGCGCCCTGATCGGCCAGGGTAGCCGCGAAATGCCTGCCCAGGCCGGAACTGGCACCCGGTAACCAAGGCAACTTTTCCCGAGAATGGCTTGCTCATCACTTTTCCTCTAAGTTATGCATTCGATAGACATTAGAATTGCGGGGTCCGTTGCGGCCTGGCTGATCCAGGCTTACGGAAAACCATGACCGATCGAGCAGTAAATCCATCCGGCCCTTCCGGGGCGACCGACAAGGCCAGTCCCAGAACCGGGCGGTCGCGCGCCAAATCGCCCCCCGGCGGGCGATCTTCGCTGCGCGGAGAACAGCAGCGCAGCATTGAATCGCGAAATGCCATTCTTGTCGCGGCGCTGAGCGAATTTGCTGACAAGGGTTATGACGCCACCAGCATCCGCTCGATCGGCGAACGGGCCGGGTTGCACTTCACGCTGGTGACCTATCACTTCAAGAACAAGCGCGAGCTGTGGGAGGCGGCAGTCAGCCACTTCTTCGAGGAAATCAACGACAGCTGGCAATCGGAAATGGCCACCATGTCTTCCGACGATCCGCTGGACCTGCTGCGCCACCAGTTCCATTCGTTCCTCAGGTTTACGGTGCGCTATCCTGATTTTCACCGCACCATCCTGCATGAAAATCGCCACAACAGCCCCCGGCTGGACTGGGTGATCCGCTATTTCGTGAAGCCGATCATGGACGCCACGATCCCGAATATCGTGAAAGCCCAGAAGAACGGGTCCCTGCAGCAGTGCGATCACGTCCTGTTCTATTACATGATCCTTGGCGCCTGCGCCGCACTGTCTGCCAACACCGGAGAGATCGAGCAAAGCTCTGACCTCGACACCAAGCGCGAGGCGACCATTTCCGAATACTGGAACATCATCGACGCGATCATTTTCAAACGGATCGCCCCCGCTTCCGCCGATCCGGTCTAGGGCCGCTCGATTTCCAGAGCCTCCCTCACTGCGATGCGCGCCGAAAGCCGTTCGAAATATTCTGCCAGAACCGGCCAACGGGCCAAGTCTACTCCAACGTAACTGCACCACAGCAGCATGACGTAGAAATAGATGTTGGCCACCGAATAGCCACGCGCCAGCAGCGCACCCTGCGCCGCGATCCGCGCTGACAGGTGATCGAACCGCTTGGCCATCCGGTTCAGCCAGACCGGCTTTACCGTATCCGGCACCCCGGGAATGAACAGCGGGCCGTAATTCTTGTGAATGTCGGTGGCGATGAAGTTCATCAGCTGCCGGAATTCCCAATAGTCGGCATCGCCCGGCCGCGGGGCCAGAGTCGACCCTTCTGCGAGCAGCGGCAGGTATTCGAGGATAACTCCCGCCTCTGCCATGACGCTGCCATCGCCCAGCGTCACGGCAGGAACCGCGCCCAAGGGATGAACCGCAAGATAGTCTGCCCCGCCTGCCAGCTTGGCATCGCCATCCTGGGTCACGGCGACCAGCTCGAACGGCAGATCCAATTCGCGCAGGGCGATATGCACGGCCAGCGAGCATGATAGCGGCTTGTAATAGAGCGTGATCATCGAAGCGTGTCCTTTCAGGCTGGCGATTTGGCACCGATGCGCGCCGGGGCGGTTTCGATCAGACCGAAGGACAGCAGCGCCCCGGCCAGCGCGAGTCCGGCCATCATCCACAGCGGCGCGGTAAGGTCGGTCATGTCGGCCACAATCCCGGCCGCTGCAGGACCAAGCACCCCGCCGAAAAGCTCGCCCGCGCCGACCACCAGACCCAGGACTTTTGCCGCCGAGGCACTGCCGACGGTTTCAACCGGAATGATCGACATGAAGATCGGATAGACCCCCAGGATCGCCCAGCCGATGAAAAAGCCCGGCGCCAGCGATTTGAAGCCAGCGGGCAGATAAAGCGCGGACAGCGGCATCAGCAGACCGACCAGTGAGAACAAGATCATCACCGGGTTGCGCCCCCAATGGTCGGACAGCGCCGGAATGGCGAAACCGGTGAACACCGCCGACAGCCCCAACATGGCAACAAGCCAGCTCATTTCCTGGGTTCCAAGCCCGCGGAATTTGGTCAGGAAGACCGGGACGAAATACCAGCAGATCGCATTGTAGGCGACCAGGCAGACCGATATCACACAGCACAGAATGACGTTGCGGCCCAGCAGCCCGCGCAGGCCCAGCGGCTCGCTCGACCCCAGAACATGGCCTTCGGCATCGATCGGTCCCTGATGGCCCAGCGGCCGGTCCGGAACCAGCCATGCCATCAGCATCACGCTCAGCAGCCCCGGAACGGCGGTCAGGTAGAAGGTGATGCGCCAGCCGAACTGGGTGGCCAGACCGATCAGGACCAGTGGCGCGATCATCCCGCCAAACAGGTTGGAGCCGAACGCCTGCATCGCCCCCATCGCCAGCCCGCGGCGCTTTTCAGAAACCAGATCGGCGGTGAGCGACTGGCTGACCGGCATGACCCCGCCTTCCGCCAGCCCCATCAGCAACCGCGCGACCAGCAGGGTCGCAAACGACCAGGCCAGACCTGAGATGAATGAGGACAGCGAAAAGACCGCAGTCGAGATCATGATGATCAGCTTGCGGCGCCCGATCTGATCGGCCAGGTGCCCGACGAAATAGCCCGAAAGCGCCCAGGTCAACGCCAATGCGGCGGCCAGAGCGCCGATCTCGCTGTTGCTGAGATCAAGGTCCTTCTGGATGAACGGCACCAGAAAACCCACGGCATTGCGATCGAAGAAGACCACCCCGAAGTTGATGCTCAGAACGAAGATCGCCAACATCGCCTGACGCGGCGACAGGTCTGAAAGATCGGCACGTCTTCCGGCGCCGGGCAGTGGCATCGACATTGGGGTTTCTCCTCTCTCGTTACTGGGCGCTGTTGGCCAGGCTCCAGGCAATTTCGGCAAGTTCAGGGAAGGCCTCGGCGCGCTCGGCGGCATTGGCCGACGAAGCGGTGCCGCGGATCACGCGGGCCTTGATCCCGTGGAAGATCGCAGCCAGGCGGAAGAAGTTGAAGGCCAGATAATAGCCGTAATCGGGCATCGCATCGCGGCCGGTCCGCGCGCAGTAGGCGGCAAGATAGGCCTGCTCATCCGGCACCCCGGCGGGCAGCGGGCTGCCCCCCAGCCCCGCAACGATATGCGGCGGCATATGGTACATCATCGCGTGATAGGCAAAGTCGGAACCCGTGTGCCCCAGCGTCGACAGTTCCCAGTCGAGCACCGCGATCACCCGCGGCTCGGTGGGGTGGAAGATCATGTTGTCGATGCGGAAATCGCCGTGGACCACGCCCAGACTATCGTCGCCTGCGGGCATCCGCTCTTCGAGCCAGGCAATCACCCGGTCCATGTTGGGATCGCGCCCGGCGTCCTCCGCCTCGCGGTACTGGCGCGACCAGGTGCCGAGCTGGCGGGCAAAGAAATTGCCGCCCCGGCCATAGTCCTCAAGCCCCGCGGCAACATGATCGATGCTGTGAAGCTGGGCGATGGTGGCATTCATCGCATCATAGATCGCTGCGCGTTCGCCCGGTTCCATCCCCGGCAGCGCGGCATCCCAGAAGATCCGGCCATCGACCATGTCCATCACGTAGAACATGGTGCCCAGCACCGCCTCGTCGGTGCACAGCGCGTGGATATGCGGCACCGGCAGGCCCGCCTTCTCCAGCGCCATGATCACCCGCGCTTCGCGGTCAACCGCGTGTGCGCCTTTCAGCAGCTGCCCCGGCGGCTTGCGGCGCAGAACATAGGAATGTCCAGGCGTCACCAGCTTGTATGTGGGGTTCGATTGCCCGCCCTTGAACTGTTCGACCCGCATCGGCCCGGCAAAGCCCGGGACGTTGCCGTTGAGCCAGTTTTCCAGCGCGGCTTCGTCGAAGGCAAAGCCCTCGCGCACGGCAGTCGTGCCGCTGTTTTCCTGATCGGGACTGCTCATTGCCCGGCCTGATCGCGGTGCGCGCGCTTGATCTTCTTGGCCAGGCTCCACTTGTGAACCTCGGTCGGGCCGTCATAGATGCGGAAAGCGCGAACTTCGCGGAACACCTGCTCGACGATGGTATCGCCAGAAACCCCGGTGCCGCCCATCACCTGGACGCATTTGTCAGCGATCCGCATCAGCGCCTCGCTGACCGCGACCTTGGCCATCGAGCTTTCGACCGTGCCGAGTGAGCCGGTATCAAGCACCCCTGCCGCCCAGTCGATCATCAATTCGGCCTGCTTCAGGTCGATCATGTTCTCGGCCAGCATGAAGCCGACCCCTTCATGGTCGATCAGCGGCTTGCTGAAGGCCATGCGGCGGCAGGCATAGTCACTGGCGATTTCCTGCGCCCGGATGCAGCTGCCCAGCCAGCGCATACAGTGCGAAAGCCGCGCGGGCGACAGACGGATCTGCGCATATTTGAAACCCTCGCCGGCATCACCCAGCATGTCGCTGGCGGGGACGCGCAGGTTCTCGATGCTGACCACGGCGTGGCCGCCGGGCATCGAGCTGTCGATGGTGTCGAGCAGCCGCTAAACCCGGATCGCCGGGTTGGGCAGATCGACCAGGAACATGCAGGCCCCCTCGTCCGAGCGCGCCATGACGATGCCGACCTTGGCCCCTTCTGCCCCGGTGATGAAAGCCTTGCGCCCGTTGATTACCCAATGATTGCCGTCGCGGTGGCATTCGGTCTTGAGCATTGAGGGATCGGACCCCGCCCCGCCATCCTCCGCCGGTTCGGTCATGAAAAAGGCCGAGCGCGCACGCCCTTCCACCAGCGGCTGCAGGAACCGCGCCTTCTGCTCGGCGCTGGCGACATGGCCCAGCAGGTACATATTGCCTTCATCCGGAGCCATGGTGTTACAGGCCAGCGGGCCCAGCGGGGAAAGCCCGCTGCGGATCAGCACGATTGCGGTTTCGCGCTGGGTCAGGTGCGTCCCATCGGGCAGGATATGCGGGGTCAGAACACCCGCGGCACGGGCCTTGTCGCGCATTTCCTGAACCAGCTCGTCCGGCGGGCCATGGCCATGCAGCTCTACCCGCGGGTCCTGTTCATAGGGGATCACCACATCGCGCACGAAGCGTTCAACCCGCTCCGCAATCTCAAGGGCGCGCTGGGTCATGGCTGGTCTCCGTTGCTGGTGCCTGCGCTCCCGATCGGGTCGATCAGGATGGCGCGGAAATCGTTGACATTGGTCTGGGTCGGCCCGGTGATCAGCAGATCGCCGATCGCCTCGAAAAAGCCATAAGCATCGTTGGTAGCCAGGCTTTGCGCCGGCTCGACTCCGGCTTCAGCAGCGCGGGTCAGGGTGGATGGGAAGACCAGCGCGCCGGCGTTGTCCTCGCTCCCGTCGATCCCATCAGTATCGGCAGCCAGCGCGGTTACCCCAGGCCTGCCACCCAGCCCCGCCGCCAGCCCCAACAAATATTCGGTGTTGCGTCCGCCTCGCCCCTTGCCGCGCAGGGTCACCGTGGTTTCCCCACCCGAGAGGATGCAGGCGCGCTGCCCCTTTTCCAGCAATTCAAGTGCCAGCCGGGCATGGGCTCTGCCGAGATCACTCGCCTCGCCCTCCAGATCGTCACCCAGATTAATCACCTGATAGCCCGCAGCCGATACCACGCGCGCGGCGGCTGCCAGCGAGTCCGCCGGTTTGACCACCAGATGCGCGCTGTTGCCGTCGGCTGCCGTCAGGTCGGCGGATGGATCGGCCGCAGCAGCGGCAAGGTGGTCTGCAATCGACTGCGGCACTGCGATGCCATAGCGCTCAAGGATCGCCTGTGCATCGGCGGCGCTGGTCCGGTCAGGTACCGTCGGGCCCGAACCGATTGCTGTGATGTCGTCACCGGGAATATCCGAAACCGCGAAAGTCACGACTTTGGCCGGAGCCGCCTGCCGTGCCAGCCGCCCGCCCTTGATCGTCGAGATGTGCTTGCGGACAGTATTGATCTCGGTGATCGATGCCCCGCAGCCCAGCAGGGCCCGCGTCAGTTCCTGCTTTTCGGCAAGAGTCACGCCCTTGGGCAAGCCTACCAGCAATGCTGATGCTCCACCGGAAATCAGCGCGATGACCAGATCATCCGCACTAAGCCCGGAGACCAGAGCCATCAACTTTTCCGCACCGGCAACGCTTGCCTGATCAGGCACGGGATGTCCGGCCTCGGCCACCTCGATCCGGCCGGCGTAATCAGGCAATGTGAAACCGTGCCGGGTGATCACGCAGCCGGAGATCTCAGCGGGCCAGACCCGGTCCAGTTCGCGCGCCATCGCCGCGCCGCCCTTGCCCCCGCCAACCACGATCGTTCGCCCTTGCGGCACCGGTGGCAGAACCGGGTCGTATTTGCCTGATATGTCTGCCGCATTCAGCGCAGCCGCCCACAGATCGAGCAGCAAACCGCGCTTCGTCAGTTCTTGCGGCGACAGCCCGGTCATGCGGCGGTATCGACTTGCGAGACCATCGGCCGCCCCGCGAAAAATGCTTCGAGATCGCTGGCCAGGCTCAGCCCCATCCCGTCGCGCGCGCTGGACGTCGCGCTACCGACGTGGGGCAACAGATAGGTGTTGGGCGCCGCAAGGATCGTCTCGGAGACGTTTGGCTCTCCCACGAAAACGTCCAGGCCGGCCGCGCCGATCTGGCCGCTGCCCAGCGCATCAGCCAGCGCTGCCTCATCGATAAGGCCGCCGCGTGCGGTATTCACGACGATCGCACCGCGCCGCATGGTGGCGATCCTTGCCGCATTGAGCCAGCCACTGGTCTGTTCACTGAGTGGCAAATGGAGCGAAACGAAGTCGCTTTCGGCAAGAACCTCGTCCAGCGACCCGCGCAGTTCGACATGATCGGGCAAGGGCTCGCCGCTGCCGGGACGGCGCTGGAAGGTCAGCACCTTCATCCCGAACCCGGCCGCGCGGCGCGCCACGGCCCGGCCGATCCGCCCGAAGCCCAACACACCCAGGGTCTTGCCATAGACATCGGCGCCCACCAGTTGGGTCGGCTCCCAGCCGATCCAGCGCCCTTCGCGCAGCATCGATTGTGCCTCCCAACCGCGCCGCGCGGCACCGAGCAGCAAAAGCCAGGCGATATCGGCGGTCGCCTCGGTCAGCACATCGGGGGTATTGATGAACGGCAAGCCCCGGCCATCGACAGCTTTGAGATCAACGTGATCGTATCCAACCGAATAGGTCGCCAAAATCCGCACTGATTCCGGCAGACGTTCCACGAAGTCAGCCGACACCTTGGTCATCAAGGTACAGATCAGCGCATCCATGCCCAGGCATCGGTCCAGCACGCGCTGCGGATCGGTTTCACCGTCCAGAACGGTCAGATCAGCAAAGCTGCGCAGCTTCTCCACCACCCGGGCGGGCATCGGATAGGTCGCCAGAATCTTCGGGCGGGCGGGCGGCGCGGCTTGGTCTGATGGCACGAATTGGTTTCCCTGATCTTTGTTGGGTCCCGCGCGGCGATCAATCATTCGGGGCCGCGATCCGTCAAGGTTTATGGCAGCGGATCGTTGATCCGTGCCTGACCAGTGGCGGCATCGACCGGATAGGACCAGTGCTCGTGCACGATCAGCCACTGCCCGTCGATCTTGCGCCAGCCGTGAGTCATCCGGAAAGTCAGGGTGATATGCTCGCCGGTATCGCGCAGGTGACCATCATAGACCTCGATCAGCGAGGAAAAGGCGATATTGCCCTCGGCTTCGGCCCGGACATCATGGATCGTCGCAGCCCCGATGAAAGTCGGCGAAACTTCCGCGAACATCTCGGTAACCTGATTGCCTTCAAGCTGCATCAGATTGAGATCGAAATGCCGCAGCGCGCCAACATCGTAGAAGGCCATGATGCGGGTTGGATTGGCAACGAAGTCCGGGTGATTCTTGGCTTCCATCAGTTCGTTTTCGCGTGCCAGAATTTCGGCGACCGCGCTGCTTGAAGTAGTCTGTCCCATTATTCGCCTCGATCCTTGTGTTGCTCGTCTCGATCATCGCACCGGACGGGCCTGTTCCCACTCGAGGATCGGCGCGTCCTTTAAACGTATCTCCCGGCCCTTCTTTCAAAGGGCCGGGAGAACCTGTTCCCCATCCTACTTCCCCAAGTGACAGATGGAGATCAGGGAGAGTCCTCAGAAGTTGTAGCTGACGCTCACCCCACCCCAGCGCGGCCGATCCGGAGTGTCCACCGTGGAACCGGTGAAGCCCGAGAAATCGATCCGGTTGAGATAGTAGAGCTCATCGGAAAGGTTGTTGATGAAGCCAGAGATCGTCATCCGCCCACCCGGCAGCCTGTAGCTCGCGCGGACATCGAAGCGGTGATAGGCGGGGATGTTCTGATCCTGCGCGGGGATTGCGCTGACCGTGGTCTCGCTCTGGTACATGGCGTTGAACTGGAGCGCCAGTTCATCGTCACCCAGCACCGGCGTGGCATAGCGGATGCTGCCCTGCAGCGCCCATTCCGGAGCCTGCGGGATCGGGAAGTCGCCATAAAGGCCACCGCCCAGCGGCACGTCCTTTTCCTTGGTGTCAAGGTACGTCACTGCACCCTTGAGGGTCAGACCACGTGCCGGACGGAGCGTGACGAACAGCTCGGCGCCAAAGATTTCAGCATCGAGATTGATCGTCTGGTTAGCACCGCTGAAGGCCTGGTAATCGCGGTAGTCGTAATAGAACACCGACCCGTCGAAGCTGACCACGCGGTCAAGCAGATCGGCCTTCACACCCACTTCATAGGAATAGAGCGTTTCCGAGCGATATTCAGCATCGCTGGCCGGATAGGCCGGGATACCGCCGCCATCGAAGCCGCCACCCTTCACGCCGCGGTTGACCCCGGCGTAGATGGTCATGTCGGAATTGGGCTTGTAAGTCAGCACCGCCCGGCCCGACCAGTTCCACTTGTCAGAAGTCAGATCGGCGCCATCGCCAAGCACGGTTCCAGCAAAGGCCGGGATACCCAGGCCGACACTGACAAAGTGCTTGGTGTCGTTCATCAGACGACCACCAACCGTCAGCGTCACCACATCCGACAGGTCATAATCGACCTGCGCGAAGGCCGCATAGGAATCCGCGTTCAGCGAATAGTCGACCGGGAAGATGAAGTTGGTCTGCACATCGTGGTAGATGTTCAGGTAATAGAGACCTGCCTGCCACCGCACCGGACCGCTGCTGTCGCCGCTGAGCCGAAGTTCCTGCGAGAACTGACGCTGCGGGCCGGTGAAGATCTGGTACAGAACACCGCTGACTCCGCCGGTCAGGCTGGCCGAATAGTCCATTTCAGCGTGCTGATAGTCGGTGATCGAGGTCAGCGTAACGGAATCGGACAGTTCGTAATCAAGCGTGCCGGTCAGGCCGTAGTAGGTTTCCTCAAAAAAGGTACCGGTGCCGTAATCGCTTTCATAGGGGTTCGGCTGATAGACCAGGCAGCTGCCTGCCTGCCAGGCGCCCGACGGCGGGGTCGGGAAACCCAGCGTATTGACGCAGTAATCAACGAATTCGGCTTCATTGACCGGGCTGCGGATAACCCCGCTGCCGTCAACGATTTGCGGCGAATAGGACAGGCCGACGCCGGGCACGCGGGCCGCCTTCCAGTAACGACCCGACAGGTTGATGGTCAGCCGATCAGTCGGCTCGAAGCGCAGCTGCAGGCGAGCAGACAGGTTATCCTTGGCCAGCAGATCGGGGCCGGTGGTATTGCCTAGATAGCCATCAGCCTTGTCTTAGCTGACCGAAAGGCGCGCGGAAGCCTTGTCGCCAAGCGGGCCGCCAAGCGGGCCGCCAACCGCGCCTTCAAGCTTGTAGCCGTTATAGCTGGAAAGCTCAGCCGTCACGTAACCTTCAAACTGATTGGTCGGCTTCTTGCTGATCACGTTGATCAGGCCGCCGGTGGCGTTACGGCCAAAAAGGGTGCCCTGCGGCCCCTTCAAAACTTCAATCCGCTCGATGTCATACAGCGGCTGACCCAGTGCACCGACAAAGCTGACATAGGCCCCATCGACGAATTCGGCGACCGTGCCTTCCGAAATGCTGTTGACGTCACGCTGGCCGACGCCGCGGATCGAAAAGGTCACGTTGGCGGCGTTACCAGGGTTGCTGGCCTGGAAGCTGGGGACCAGCGACTTCAGATCGCGAAGATCGGTGAAGCCGCTGCTCTTCAGGCTCTCGCCACCCATCGCCTGGATCGCGATCGGAACGTCCTTGAGGTTTTCTTCGCGCTTCTGCGCAGTGACCACGATTTCGTCCGATTCGACCTCACCCGGATTCGCATCCTGTGCGAACGCCGGCGCGGAGAACGCCATCAGCGCAACCCCGGTCAGGAGCCCACGAGTCACGGATTTACGGAAAACTACACGCATTTCAGCACCTCCCCATCAACAACAATCAATACTGATCATTTGTATAGTATTATCTCTAGGCGAGGCTCGTGAGTCTGTCCAGCTAAAAAATGCACGTGTATGAGTTAGTGATTGATGGTCGATCTGAGGCAGTCTGGCAAGAGCATCGCGGTTGGCGCCGTGCGCCTCAGGCATCACGCCCGCCGAACGATCGGGCTTTTGCAGCAACCAGTCTGGAGGGAATCGGTTCGCAGCAAGGCGGACTTCGCGATCAATCTATCGCCGAAAGCTGCCACTTCATCCGGCCGGAAGGCCGAGAACGCCTTTAATCGGCCGCCGGATGCGCGCCGCCACCGGCGAAGACCATCTGGTCAACCAGCGCCCAGTATTGTTCCGCGCGGTCCAGCGCGAGGGGATTGTCACCGGAATGCAGTTCGATCTCCGCACTGTGCGCCGAAAGCACGGTAAGGATGCTGACCAGGAAGTAGTAAAGCAGAACCGGGTGCCCCTGCGGCAGCTGGCCGGCCTGTTGTGCGGCCTGAATCAACGGCAAGGTACGGGTCATGATCGGTCTGATGAAGGTTTCGATTAGCCACGGCAGCCGCGGATTTCCCGGCTGGCTTTCACGGATCATGAACTGGTGGAAGTCGGGCCGGGCAACAATGAAGCGGAAGAACGAACGAAACTCTTCCCGCAACTTGTCGATTGGCGGAAGGCTTGGATCATAGGCGGCCGTCTGGCCGAGCTGGGCTGCAATTTCCGCGAAAAA
The DNA here is from genome assembly GCA_029550345.1 of Pseudomonadota bacterium. Classification (GTDB taxonomy): domain Bacteria; phylum Pseudomonadota; class Alphaproteobacteria; order Sphingomonadales; family Sphingomonadaceae; genus Novosphingobium. Next base: position 50,909 of record JAKPHK010000018.1, on the reverse strand, counting down.
GTGCTCCGCGGTGGCTCGCCACAGCGCTTCCTTGTTGAGGAAATGATAGGTCAGCAGGGTGTTGTGGATGCCCGCTCGCCTGCCGATGTTGCGGGTACTGGCGGCATCATAGCCGTTCTCGGCAAATTCGGCGAGCGCCGCTGTCAGGATCGCGATTCGGGTCTCGATGCTGCGCTGCTGCTCGCGTCGCTCGCTCGACCGACCGCCAGGCGGTGAGGCAGCGCGGCGCCTGTGTCGCTGCGGCACATCGCCATCGATTGTGGAACTGTTCGTCATCTCACCTGCGTTCCGGAACCCCGCCTGCCCTTCCCCTTCACTGCCCGACCCCAGCCCAAAATGAAAGGGGCGCAGCGCCAGTTGTCGGAGAATCGCTTCCGCCAAGCGGGTACCAAAGGCGTCGGCAAGCTCACGGCAGATCCTCCCGGATCATCCCCTCTCACCCGCCAGGACCACGGCATACATGGCGCAAATCAGGCCTTTTAGGCGCAAATCACCGATGCACTGAGTTCGGCAAATTTGCCCCTTGAACAGTCGCAAAGTTTATCGCTATATTCTACATTTGAGAAATTTAATCGTGCGGACCGAAATTACGTCAACGCGCCACAGGTGAGAGGCCGTCATTTTCCGAAACACGAACCATCGACAACCTGTTCTGCGCACGGGCCACTGCCTTGCCCTGCCCAGAAATCCGGATTGCACCAAGGGAGATAGGGCATGAGCAAGGTCATCATCAGTTGTGCAGTTACGGGCGCGGTGCATACGCCGACGATGAGCCCGCACCTGCCGATCACCCCGGACGAGATCGCCAGTTCAGCGATCGAAGCCGCAGAGGCCGGCGCGGCGATTCTGCACCTGCACGCCCGCGATCCGAAGGACGGAAAGCCCTCACCCGATCCCGACCTGTTCATGGAGTTTCTGCCGCGGATCAAGCAATCCTGCGACGCGGTGGTCAATATCACCACCGGCGGCTCCTGGATCATGTCGCTGGAAGAACGGCTGGCCGCGGCCGAGCGCGCCTCGCCCGAACTGGCCTCGCTCAACATGGGCTCGATGAACTTCGGGATGTACCCGATGCTGGGCAAGTACAAGGAATTCAACCCGGAACCGGTCCCTCCTTACGGAGGGGCCGGTTCTTTTTTGGGGGCTACCAGGCGGTTGCTGCGACAACGGTCACGTCAGCGATGGACGTGAATCGACCTTCCCCGCAGGCGGAGCGCCAGCGGCGGCCAAGTTATCAAATCAAAGTCTAGAGCGGTTTCCACCCATTCTGATCCACCCTGATTGCGACAGGAAGTCCGCTGGCAAGGCGTAGCGCGTGGCAGGGGCTGGTTGCCCCTGCAAGCGATGCAACGCTGTCCAGCGGATTTCCTGTCGCAACCCGGCGGGCGGGCCGAATTTGGCCCACTACAGCGTCGCTCGTCGGTCACTATGCAATAGCATGGCTCCCTTCTCGCTCCTCATGGTGGACCAAATTCGGCTCCGTCAGGGTGGATCAGAATGGGTGGAAACCGCTCTAGTGTTCCGAGTCGCTTAACGCCTGCACCGGCAGCGGGGCGACAATTCCCTTCGGCGGCGTACCGTAGCGCGCCATGAACGCCCGGTTGAAGCTCGAAATGTTCGAAAATCCCATCGAATAGGCGATTTCCTGGATCGAAAGCTGACCTTTGTGGTTCCGTTCCAGTTCGATCCGGCACAGCTCAAGCCGACGCTGCTGAACCCAGCGCATAACCGATAGCCCCTGCGAGGCGAAAATCTGCGAAAGATAGCGCCTGCTGATGCCGATACCCTGCGCAATCCGATCCGGGCTCAGGTTTTCATCGGCGATATGACTGTCGATATAGTCACGCGCACGGGCGATGATCTTTGCCCGGTATCCGCTAGACATGGCGCCGGTTTCGCTCGCCGTTGAATCGAGCAGCTCACCAAAGAAGCCGAGCAACGAGTGCGAAAGCAGGCTCGCCCCCCTCTGGCCCAGTTGCCCCGCCGAAGCCATCGAGGCGTGCATCAACTGCGTTGCGGCAATGCCGATTCCGCTGGATACACTCAGTCCCTGGCACAGCGAAGCCTGCAGCGTGAGCGAATGCGTCTGCAGAAGGGGCGCCGGGATCCGCAGCCAGAATGCATCGATCTGATCCGACATCTTGATGAAGTAATCATCTTTGGTCGAGAGGAACGCGACCGAACCCTCTCGCACTTCGCAAGACCGGCCGATATGCTGCAGTTCCAGGGCGCCACTGATCGGCATACAGGCGAAGACAAAGTCCTGCCGTCGGCTCGGTTGGTTACGCTTGATGTGAACGGACTGGCAATTTCGCGATGAATGGATTGCGCGAATCAATGAGAGTTCACCGATCTCCGCGCAAAGGAACATGGCATTCAGATCCGCCGAACTCGAAACCTCGACCTCAGGAAACAACCTGTCCATCAACTCCGGCATCAGCTGCGGCATATGATAGACGTTAACGCCAGTCGGCGACATTGCATCGCTCATCATCGTTTCTCCCGACTCCTGTTTAACACTACAGTTGCATAATTCTAGTCCCTTGCAGCGATTTCCGCAGCAGCAGCCTGGTGAGCACGGTTCCAGTTCTCGCGCAGCCGGGCGTTGCAAAATGCGATTGTGCACTGCACAATGGCGCCATGCGCATTGCCATCGTCGATGAGAGCGCCTCGCGCGCCGCGGTTATCAGCGAAGGGCTGACCGCGTTTGACGATTGCGAGATCTTCATCTTGACTGAACGGCGCGGACTGGTCGCCCGGATTGGAGAGATCGCCCCAGATATCGTACTGATAGATTTAGGAAATCCGTCGCGCGACGTGCTTGAGGAATATTTCGCGGTTAGCCGCGCGCTGGCCCGCCCGATCGCGATGTTCGTGGATGAAAGCGATGATACCGCGATTGCCGCCTCAATCGAAGCGGGCGTATCGTCCTATGTGGTCGATGGCATGGCGCCGCACCGGATCAGGCCGATTCTCGATCTGGCGGTTCGCCGGTTCAACGCTTTTGCCCGGCTTCAGTCCGACCTTGCCGAGGCGCAAGGGAAACTGGCCGAACGCGAATCGGTAGATCGCGCCAAACGGATCCTGATGGACACACGCCGGATCACCGAGCCGCAGGCCTATGCAGAATTGCGCAAGACCGCGATGGATCAGGGCCGCCGGATCGCGGACATAGCAGAGGCCGTTGTCACGGCCCACAAATTGATGGGAGGGGTATGATGCCCACAGGCGAAATGCCCGGCGAACTACGGATCGGATTTCTCCCTCTGGTGGACGCCTGCCTGCCGATCCTGGCCCGCGAACATGGCTTTGCCGAAGCGGAAGGTCTTTCGCTGTCTATGGTCCGCGATGTCAGTTGGGCGACAGTGCAGGACCGCCTTCTCTATGGCCAGACCGACGCCGCGCATCTGGTCGCCCCGCTCGCGATCGCCGCTACCCTGGGGCGCGGACGCCCGCCGGTACCGCTGGCGGTGCCCTTCGTACTCGGCCTAAATGGCAATGCCATCACGCTGCATCCCGACCTCGCCCGACTGGTCTGCCCGGCCGGTGCATTGGGCGATCCAGCAGCGGTCGGCGCCGCCCTGGCCGAGGTGGCCGCACAGCGCGCCGCGGCTGGCCGCCCGCTGCGTTTCGGGGTGGTGCACCGTTATTCCAGTCACAACTATATGCTGCGCTACTGGCTTGCCGCTTGCGCCATCCGGCCCGGCCATGATGTTGAAATTATTACGGTTCCCCCGCCGTTCTGCGCCGATGCCCTGGAAGCGGGAGAGGTCGATGGGATTTGCGTGGGCGAGCCATGGAATTCGGTTGCGGTCGAGCGCGGGGCCGGCACGATCGTGCTTGCCACGGCCCAAATCTGGCGCCGCGGGGTGGAAAAGGTGCTGGCCCTGCGTGAGCCGGTGCTTGATGCCCGGCGCGGCGAAATCGAAGCCCTGATCCGCGCGCTGGTGGCGACAGCACGGCACTTTGTCGATCCTGAAAACTGGGACGCCAATGCTGCAATCCTGGCCCGTAGCGAATACCTTGATGGATCGGCCGAACTGATCAAGCGCGCAATCTCGGACCGGCTTTTGCTCAGCAAAGGTAGCGAGCCGGTGAACTATCCCGATTTCATGTTCCAGTACCGCGAGGCCGCCAACTTCCCATGGGTCAGTCAGGCCGAGTGGCTCTACACCCAGATGGTGCGCTGGGGGGGCGAGCGATTCTCCACCGAAGATGCCGCCAAGGCTGCCCGCGTTTTCCGCCCCGATGTCTATCGCAGCGCCCTTCTGGGCACCGGAGAGCCGCTGCCCGGCGCCAGCTCGAAGGTGGAAGGCAGCCTTTCGGCGCAAACCAGCGTCGGCACCCAGCAGGGCACGATCACCTTGCAAAACAACAGCTTTTTCGATGGACGAAGCTTCGACCCGAATGATCTGCAAGGCTACCTGGCCAGCCTCGACTGAGCCAATTTGTGCTGCACTGCAAAAAAACACTTTACCTGCAGGTCGCGAATCGCTTACCCCTAAGCGCGCTGGAAGACCGTGAACCACGGGTGGTTTACATCAGGGAACCGGCAGAAAACTGACATTGCGTGGCAACGGCGCCGCCCGATTCGATCCGATCCGGATCGTTCGAGGCGGCTTTTTTGCGTGCGCGAAATGGGGTGCAAGATCGATGGACCAGTTTCGTTCAGCGTGCGACCAGCGAGGCCACCAGCGCCACGCCGAGCGCAATGCTGACCAACTGCCAGAACAACACCGGGTTACGCTCAACCAGCGGCACGAACCGCTTGGGCCCATGGCTCAGCGCGCCGCCGCCTTCGAGCGCCCGCAGCATCTCGATCACATCGCCGAACCGCGCATCGCGGTCCACCTCGATCGCGGTGAGGATCGCATCGTCGAGCCAGCTGGGGATTTCCGGGCGGTGACGCGAGGGCGGAACCGCACGGCTGAAGCGGGGGCGCTGAAAGGCTTCCTGCTCGCCATAGGGCCACTTGCCGGTAAACCAGCGATAGAGCGTGACGCCCAGCGCGAACTGATCGGTCAAGGCATCACCGGCGTTGCCTTCGAACTGCTCGGGAGCCATGAAACCCGGCGTACCCGGTATTTCATCCACGCGGAAATCTTCAACGCGCGGCAGGCGCGCGACCCCCAGGTCAATCAGCTTGAGCCCCCCGTCGGGGGTAAGGATTGCGTTTTCGGGCTTGATATCGCGGTGCACAACGTCGAGCCGGTGGAGCGCTGCCACGCCCCGGATCAGCTTGATCGCAAGATCGACAGCCTCCTTCAGTGGCGGCAGCCCGCGGGCCATGCGCGCCTCCATGGTCTGTCCCTCGAGAAAGGGCTGTACTCCGTAGAGCGCGCTCTGCCGATCCGGACGGACCACATGGGCCGCCAGAACGAACGGGCTGGCGATGCGCTGCGCGAGCAGCATCTCGCGCGCAAACGCCAGCCGCAGCGCGCGTTCGGACAGCACCTCGCGGCGCGGAAACTTGATCACCACGCGGCTGCCATCCTCGGTATCGGTGGCGGTCAGCAGCACCGCGTGGCGCCCTTCGGAAAGCACGGTTTCGGCGCGGAAACCATCGATCGATTCGCCCGGACGCGGCGGCTCGACGAACGGCAGGGCAGAAACCCCGGCCAGAATGCCATCGTGATCGGGTGCGGGCAAACGCACGATGTCCACCACCAGAGCGGTCGCGTTATCGCGCCCACCCGCCTGGATCGCCGCTTCGGCAAGGTTTTCTGCCGTGGCTTCGGCGCTAGCATTTTCACCCAGAATCGCAGCGATCCGGGCTGCGCTCAGCACGCCGTGGATGCCATCGCTGGTGAGCAACAACCGGTCGTGCTCTGCCAGTTCGACCTCGCCATGGTCGAGCCGCAATTCGGGTTCGATCCCCAGAGCACGGATCAGCACATGGCGCAGGTCGGGTTCGGGGCGGACGTGATCGGTGGTCAGGCAGGCCAGGCGGCCGCCGGAAAAACGCCAGGCGCGGCTATCGCCGACATGGACCAGATGGGCACGCCGTCCACGCAGCGCCAGCGCAGTGAAGGTCGTCGCGCTGTCGGTCATGATCTCGCCGCGACCCTGGCTGTGGAGCCAGCGGTTGTAGGCCGCCATCGGCTCCTGCATCGCCCGGGCCGGACCGATCGTATCGGGCATTGCGTAAAACCCCTCGATCAGCGCCCGCACCGCCAGTTCGGCGGCAACGCGGCCAGCCTTGCCGCCGGAAACCCCATCCGCCACCGCAGCAATGATGCCATGACGCGCCCGTTCCAGCGCCGAACCAAGGTGAACACCGCCAAAATCCTGATTTTCTTCCCGCGGGCCAAGCTGGCTGGAAAAGCCCACCGCAACCACCAGTTCACCTTCGCTGCGCATCGTTTTTCTTCGCCCCTTACGCGCACGGGCACGCCGCCCGCCCGCGTGAGGATCATTTCCAAACCCATTCCGTCAAGCCTCAGGAGGGCCTAACTATGGCATCGACAGCCATGATGCAGGATGCACCGACTATCCCTACCGGAAAGCCGTTCTGGCAATCCGGGCACCGGCCCACACTGTTGGCCGCGTTCCTCTATTTCGATGTCTCGTTCATGTGCTGGGTGATGCTGGGACCGCTTGCTCCGATCATCTCCAAGGAGCTGGGTCTGGACCCGGCGCAGAAGGGCTTCATGGTTGCCGTGCCGACGCTGGCCGGGGCCGTGATCCGGCTGATCAACGGCCTGATGGTCGATCGGATCGGACCCAAGCTGACCGGAACGATCAACCAGATCATCGTCATCGCCGGATTGGCTTTCGCCTGGTGGTTCGGCGTTTCCAGCTATGAAGGCACCCTGGCCGTCGGGGTGATCCTGGGCTTTGCCGGGGCCAGTTTCGCGGTTTCGCTGCCGCTGGCCGGACGCTGGTATCCGCCCGAACACCAGGGCAAGGCGATGGGCATCGCCGGGATGGGCAACTCGGGCACGGTCTTTGCCGCACTGTTCGCGGCGCTGCTGGCCAAGGCCTATGGCTGGAACAACGTGTTCGGCCTCGCGCTGATCCCGCTGATCCTGATTTTCGGCTATTACCTGTTCGCCGCCAAGGACAGCCCCGATCAGCCCGCCCCCAAGCCGCTTTCGGCCTATGCCACGGTCCTGAAGGAAGCCGACGCGTGGTGGTTCATGCTGTTCTACTTCGTTACCTTCGGCGGCTTCGTCGGCCTGTCGAGCTCGCTGCCGACCTTTTATGCCGATACCTTCAAGGTAACCCCGGTAATCGCAGGCTATTGCACGGCAGCGGCGGTCTTTGTCGGTTCGCTGCTGCGCCCGGTTGGCGGAGCGCTGGCTGACCGCTTCGGCGGGATCAAGACCCTGACCATCGTCTATATCGTTGCGGCAGTGCTGCTCGGCGCGATCGCCATGGTCGCCACTTCGGGTCTGGCCCTGGCCTTCAGCCTGTTCGTTGCGGTGATGGGGATGCTGGGCGTCGGCAACGGCGCGGTGTTCCAGCTGGTTCCGCAGCGCTTCCGCAAGGAAATCGGGGTGATGACCGGCCTGGTCGGTTTCGGCGGCGGGCTTGGCGGGTTCTACCTCGCCTCTTCGCTCGGCGCGATCAAGAAGGCCACCGGCAGCACCTCGATCGGGTTCCTGATCTTTGCCGCGCTGGCAGTTGTCGCCCTGATCGGGCTGACCATGGTCAAGAGCCGCTGGCGGACCACCTGGGGCGCAGCGATCCCCGGCGCGCGGATCTGATCCGCGCACAAGGGGGCGGGGCCACCCCCCGCCCCTGCCGACAGCCCGCAAGCGGCGGCGGCATACGGGAGAGGATGTCCTGAACGGCCAGATTCCAAAGCCGGAGACTTCCATGAAGCTGTTCACCACCACTGCCGCCGCGCTCTGCGCTGTGGCTGCCGCCACCCCTGCCCTTGCCGCGCCCGGCGATCCGGTGCCGATGGGCGATGGCCTGACTTTCGATCCGATTATCGACGGCAGGCTACGCTATGAAAACGTCGATACCCCGACGCTTGAGGCCGATGCCCTCACCCTGCGCCTGCGCGCCGGGTTCGAGGTCAAGCACAAAGCCGGCCTTTCGTTCCTGGCCGAAGCCGAGGGCACCCTGGCCGCGATCACGGATTACAACGCCTTCGGTTTCACCATCACCGACAGCCAGCGCCGCCCCGCCTATGCGGTGGTGGCCGATCCGATGAATGTCGAACTCAACCGGCTGCAGGTGCAATACAAGTCCAAGGCCGTCACGGTCACGCTCGGGCGGCAGCGGATCAACCTTGATGACCAGCGCTTCGTTGGCTCGGTCGGCTGGCGCCAGAACGAACAGACCTTTGACGCGTTGCGCGGCGAGGCCCGGATCGGTCCGGTCAGCCTGGATGCCACCTATGCCACCAGCCAGCGCACAATCCTGGGTATCGATGCCGGCCCGCGCCTAGCCTATGACGGCGACTTTGCGTTCCTGGGTGCTGGAGCCAAGCTGGGCCCGGTCAGCGTCAAGGCCTTTGCCTATCTCCTCGACTATGATCCGGCCGAACAGCTCGGCGCACTGGCCACCAGCAATGCCGATACCCAGACTTATGGCCTGCGGGCGGTTGCCGGGTTCAAGCTGACCCCCAAGGTCTCGCTGAACATGGCTGCATCCTATGCCCGCCAGTCGCCCTGGCAGGACAACACCGCAAGCTATGGGCTGGACTATATCGCCGCCGAAGCCGGCCTTAGCGCGGGCCCGATCGGCCTTACCGCCGGGTACGAAAAGCTGGGCTCGAACGGTACCTATGCGGTGCAAACCCCGATGGCCACGCTGCACAAGTTCAACGGCTGGGCAGACCTGTTCCTGACCACTCCTGCCAATGGCCTGGAAGACTGGTACGGCGGCATTTCGGCCAAGTTCCCCAAGGTCAAGGCGCTGCCAGGCCTGAACGCAGCGGTGACCTATCACAGCTTTGACAGCGATGTGGCCGGCCTCCATTACGGCAGTGAATGGGACGCCAGCCTGGGCTTCAGGCTGGGGCGCACCAGCCTGCTGGTTAAAGCCGCTGATTACAACGCGGACAGTTATGGTGCCGATACCCGCAAGGTCTGGGTCCAGCTTGAATTCGCCTACTGAGGCGGATTCATGCTGCACTGCAAAAAGAGACTTGCCAGCGCACTGCCGAATCGCTTAGTCTGAAGGCCAACGCGGAAAGGATGCCGCCCAAGGACGGGCGATACAGCATCTTTCCCGCGCGCCAGTTCAACACAACGCGTGGCAACGAAGCCGCCCGTGCCGATCCAACCGGATCGTGCTCGTGGCGGCTTTTCGTTTGTGCGCGTCGGAGATGGAGTTCCGATGGTGAATGCACCTGCGACATTCGGCGAAAAGCCGGGCGACGCGCAGCCGCGTGAGCGGCTTGTGGTTATCGGCAATGGCATGGCCGGCTGCCGCGCGGTGGAGGAAGTGCTGGCCCGCGATCCGGCCCGCTTCGCCATCACGATCTTCGGGGCCGAACCCCGGGTCAACTACAACCGCATCATGCTCTCCCCGGTGCTGGCGGGCGAGAAAACGTTTGATGAGATCGTCATCAACGATGCCGCCTGGTACGCCGACAACGGCATCACCCTGGTTTCAGGCGACCCGGTCGTCGCGATCGACCGCGAATCGCGGACCGTTTCGACCCAGTCGGGCCGGATCGAACCCTATGATCGGCTGCTGATTGCAACCGGCAGCGATCCCTTCATCATTCCGGTGCCGGGCCACGATCTGCCAGGCGTGGTAACCTTCCGCGACCTTGACGATGTCGACAAGATGCTGGCCGCAGCCGATCAGGGCGGCAATGCCGTGGTGATCGGTGGTGGCCTGCTGGGGCTTGAAGCGGCCCACGGCCTGGCGCTGCGCGGGATGCAGGTGACTGTGGTGCACCTGATGCCGACCCTGATGGAGCGGCAGCTGGACGAAGCGGCGGGCTATCTCCTCAAGACCGAGCTGGAACGCCGCGGTCAGACCATCGTGACCGGCGGCGATACTGCTGAAATCCTTGAAAAGGACGGCCACGTCAGCGGCGTCAGGCTGAAGGACGGGCGCGAGTTCCCGGCGGACATCGTGGTCATGGCGGTCGGCATTCGGCCCTCCACCGGCCTTGCCCGGTCGGCCGGGATTGAAGTCGAACGCGGGATTCTGGTCGATGATCATATGATCACCTCTGACCCGGCGGTCATGGCCGTGGGTGAATGCGTCCAGCATCGCGGGCAATGCTACGGCCTGGTCGCGCCGCTGTGGGAAATGTGCCGTGCCCTCGCCGACAAGGCCTGCGATACGCCGAGCGGCTATGAGGGATCGGTGACCTCAACCAAACTCAAGGTTTCGGGAATCGACCTGTTTTCGGCAGGAGATTTCTCAGGCGGAGCCGACTGCGAAGACATCGTGATGCGCGATGCCGCACGCGGGATCTACAAGCGGGTTATCGTCAAGGACAATCGCGTGATCGGCGCGGTGCTCTATGGCGATACCGCCGACGGTTCATGGTATTTCGACCTGCTCAAGAAGGGCGAGGACATCTCGGACATCCGGGACGCCCTGATCTTCGGCCAGGCCTTCGCCCAGGGGGGCGCCCTGCAGGACCCTAACGCCGCCGTTGCCGCCCTTTCCGATGATGCGGAAATCTGCGGCTGCAACGGCGTTTCCAAAGCCAAGGTGGTGGGCTGCATCCTGGGCGGCGCACACAGCCTCGATGCCGTTCGCTCGGCCTGCAAGGCCAGCGCCAGTTGCGGATCGTGCACCGGGCTGGTTGAAAGTCTGCTGAGCCTGACGCTGGGCGAAGGCGCGGTCGAAAGCGGGCCGAAGACGATGTGCAAATGCACCAGCTTCACCCACTCGGACGTGCGCCGCCTGATCGTGGACAAGCAGCTCAAACTGATCCCGCAGGTCATGCAGGAACTCAGCTGGTCAACGCCCGATGGCTGCGCTTCGTGCCGCCCGGCGCTCAACTATTACCTGCTCTGCGCCTGGCCGGGCGAATATGTTGACGATCAGCAGAGCCGCTTTGTCAATGAACGGATGCACGCCAACATCCAGAAGGACGGCACCTATTCGGTCGTGCCGCGGATGTGGGGCGGCCTTACCAACCCGCGCGAGCTGCGCGCGATCGCCGACGTGGTAGAAAAATTCAACGCGCCGATGGTCAAGGTCACCGGCGGCCAGCGGCTCGACATCTTCGGGATCAAGAAGGAAGACCTGCCCGCGGTCTGGGCCGATCTCAATGCTGCGGGCATGGTTTCGGGCCACGCCTATGGCAAGTCGCTGCGTACGGTGAAAACCTGCGTCGGTTCGGAATGGTGCCGCTTTGGCACCCAGGATTCAACCGGACTTGGCGTCAAGATCGAGCGGATGACCTGGGGCAGCTGGATGCCGCACAAGTTCAAGATCGCGGTCAGCGGCTGCCCGCGCAACTGCGCTGAGGCGACGATCAAGGACTTCGGCGTGGTCTGCGTCGATAGCGGTTATGAACTGCACGTCGGCGGCAACGGCGGGATCCATGTCCGCGCCACTGACCTCTTGTGCAAAGTGGAAACCGAGCAGGAGGCGATGGACGTCTGCGCGGCCTTTATCCAGCTGTACCGCGAAGAGGCCTGGTATCTGGAACGCACCGCCCCATGGATCGAGCGGGTCGGGCTGGACCACGTCAAGTCCGCGCTGTTCGCCGATCCGGCGACGATCACCGAGCTGGCCGCACGGTTCCGCTATTCCCAAACCTTCATGCAGGACGATCCCTGGGCCAAGCGCGCTGCCGGGGAAGACGCCGAACTGCACCAGCACCTTGCCGAGGTGCGTCCCTTCCAGTTGGAGACCGCGAAATGATCGGCGAATGGCTCGATATCGGTTCGGTGAACCAGATCTCGCCCGGCAATGCCCGGACCTTGCCGGTGCAGGGCGGCGAGGAAATCGCGGTGTTTCACACCCTCGACAACCAGTTCTATGCAATCGTCAACAAGTGCCCGCACAAGAACGGGCCGCTAAGCCAGGGCATCGTCCACGGCAGCGTGGTGACCTGCCCGCTGCATAACTGGAACATCTCGCTCAAGACGGGTGAGGCGCTGGGCGATGACGTCGGCTGTGTGCCGACCATCCCGCTGAAGGTTGACGCCGGACGGATCTACCTGCTGCGCGAGGCCGTGCTGGGCCAGCGGGTCGCCTGAGCGGATGGCGCCGGTCCGCACCACTTGTGCCTATTGCGGGGTCGGCTGCGGGGTTGTGGCCGAAGTCGGCGAAGGGCGCGAAACGCGGATACGTGCGGACAAGGTACACCCGGCCAACATGGGACGGCTCTGCTCCAAGGGCACCCAGCTTGGCGAAACGGTCGGGCTGGAAGGGCGCCTGCTCTATCCGGAAATCGGCGGCAAGCGGGTTTCCTGGGACAAGGCGATCGATCGCGTGGCCAAGGGCTTTGCCGATGCGATCCCCCGCCATGGGCCGGAAAGCGTAGCCTTTTATGTTTCCGGGCAGCTGCTGACCGAGGACTACTACGTCGCCAACAAGCTGATGAAGGGATACTTCGGCAGCGCCAATATCGACACCAATTCGCGGCTCTGTATGTCGAGTGCGGTCGCCGCGCACACCCGCGCCTTTGGCGAAGACGTAGTTGCCTGCAATTACAGCGATATCGATAGCGCCAGCCTGATCGTGCTGGTTGGCTCAAATACCGCCTGGTGCCATCCGGTGATCTATCAGCAGATCATGGCCGCCCGCGCCGCCAATGGCACCCGGCTGGTGGTGATCGACCCGCGCCGGACCGAAACCTGCGCCGATGCCGATCTGCATCTGCCGCTCCGCCCCGGCAGCGATGTCGCGCTGTTCAACGGCCTGCTGGCCTATTGCCGCACCAAGGGTTTGATTGACGAGGGTTTCCTGGCGGCCCATGTCGAAACCCCGGACGGGTTTTGGGAAGAGCTTGGTGACTGTTCGGTCGAACGCACGGCGCAGCTGTGCGACCTGCCCATCCAGGATGTGCTGAACTATTTCGAGCTGTTCGCGGCCAATCCCAAGGCGCTGACCCTGTTCAGCCAGGGCATCAACCAATCGGTCCGCGGCACCGATCAGGGCAATGCGATCATCAACCTGCATCTGGCCACCGGACGGATCGGCAAGAGCGGCGCGGGCCCCTTCTCCATCACCGGCCAGCCCAATGCCATGGGCGGGCGCGAGGTCGGCGGGCTGGCCTCAACCCTTGCCGCGCACCGCGATTTCGCCCCCGAAAATCTGATCGACGTCCGCAAGTTCTGGAGCTCACCGACGATCGCCGACAAGCCGGGGCTGAAAGCGGTCGATCTGTTCCGGGCGGTCCGCGATGGCAAGATCAAGGCGCTGTGGATCATGGCGACCAATCCGGCGGTGTCGCTCCCCGATGCCGGTCTGGTACGCGAGGCGCTGGCCTCGTGCCCGCTGGTCGTCGTCTCCGATTGCATCGCAGAGACCGACACCACCCGCTTTGCCCATATCAAGCTGCCCGCCCTGGCCTGGGGGGAAAAGGACGGCACCGTAACCAACAGCGAGCGGATGATCAGCCGCCAGCGCGGGTTCCTCCCCGCGCCCGGCGAAGCCATGCCCGACTGGTGGATCGTCACCCGCGTCGCGCAGGAAATGGGCTGGCACGATGCCTTCCCCTATGCCCATCAGGCCGAAATCTTCCGTGAGCACGCCCGCCTTTCGACCTACCGCAACGAAGGTCGGCGAGCCTTCGATATCGGCAATCTCGCGGCGCTGTCCAACGCCGCCTACGACGCGCTTGAGCCGGTCAGCTGGAGTGAAAATCCCCTGGCCGGGGGGCGGTTCTATACGCCCAACCGCAAGGGCCGCCTGATCACGGTTGCCCAGCGCCCGCTCGATGCGGCGCCGCCGCGCTGGCCCTTGACGCTCAACACCGGGCGCTACCGCGACCAGTGGCACACCATGACCCGCACCGCGCTTTCGCCGCGGCTGTCGCAGCACCGGCGCGAACCGCTGGTCGAGGTTCACCCTGCCGACGCGGCGGCGCTGGGCCTGGCCGACAAGAGCCTGGCGCGGGTCACCACTCCGCTGGGCGACAGCCTGTTCCGTGTCGCGATCAGCGATGGTCAGCGGCGCGGTGAAGTGTTCACGCCGATCCATTGGACCGATCAACAATCCAGCGGCGGTCGCACCGGGCTTCTGGCCCGGGCCGCGGTCGATCCAATATCCGGCCAGCCCGGGTTCAAGCAGACCCCCGCAAGGGTCGAGCCCTTCACCCCGGACTGGCATGGCTTCATGGTGGCACGCAGCCTGCCGCCTCGCATCGCCGCGGCCTATTCCACCCGCATCCGGCTGCGCGGGGCATGGCTGCTGGAACTGGCCGGAACCCGTGATCCCGAACAGCTGGTGGCAGGCCTGCTGCCCGATGGGGAGCGGCTGGAAAGCCACGATACGGCGCGCGGGGTGCGGCGGGCCGTGGTGATCGGCCCTGACCGGCTTGAGGCAGCGCTGTTCCTGACCCGCGACGGCCCCTTGCCAAAGCGCGACTGGATCATCGCCCAGTTCGCCGATTGCCAGGCCACGCCGATTGAGCTGATCGCGGGCAAGCCGGCCGTACCGGCGCCCGATCGCGGCGAGATCGTCTGCTCCTGCTTCGATGTCGGGGAACTGACGATCCGTTCGGTGATCAAGGCTGGGGCCGACAGCATCGAGGCAGTCGGCAAGGAAACCTGCGCGGGGACCAATTGCGGATCGTGCCGCCCGGCGATTGCCGAGATTCTCAAGCAACTTGAACAGGCCAAGGGCAAGGAGGCGGCATGAGCGAATTTCCCGCAGGCACGGTCTGGCTGGTTGGCGCCGGCCCCGGTGACCCCGATCTGCTTACCCGCAAGGCCGAGCGCCTGATCCGCAACGCTTCGGTGATCTTTTACGATGCTCTGGTTGGCCCCGGCGTACTCGATCTGGTTCCGCCGGGGGTGCGGCTGGTCCCGGTCGGCAAGCGTTCGGGCCGCCATTCCAAGGACCAGGCATCGATCGACCGCCTTCTGGTGGAGGCTGCGCAGGCCGGGGAACGGGTGCTCCGGCTCAAGGGCGGCGATCCCTCGATCTTCGGGCGCTCGAACGAGGAGCTTGAGGCCTGCCGCGCGGCCGGGATCACGGTTGCGATCTGCCCGGGTGTTACCGCCGCCAGCGCGGCCGCGGCCAGTCTCGGCCTGTCCTTGACCCTGCGCGGGCTGGCCCGCAAGCTGACCTTCGTCACCGCCCACGCCCGCGCCGGTGAGCCGCTGGAGATCGACTGGACCAGCCTGGCCGATCCCGAAGCGACCCTGGCGGTCTATATGGGCAAGGCCGCAGCGCGCGAAGTTTCGGTGAATCTGCGTGCAGCGGGTCTTGCGCCGCAAACCCCGGTGATCGTGATCGAAAACGCCAGCCTGCCGTCCGAACGGCACATCGCGACCCGGCTCGATCTGCTGGAGATCGTTGCCCGCTCGCTAGGTGCGGGGCCAGCGCTGTTGCTGATCGGGCAGGCGATGCAATGGCACCGCAGCAATCGGGCGTCGGCCTCTTGCGAAGTGCCTGCCCGGACAATTTCGGACTAGCGCCTGCCAGGGCTTTGCGAAGAGCGAACCAAAGGCACCACCATTTCCGCCCAAAAGCGAAGGGGGCGCATGGCCCTTTTCGGAACCATGCGCCCCCTGATGCTTGTGCCTTGCGGCGGGCGTGCGATCAGAACCGCAGCCGGATGCTGGCCCGGATCGAATTGTCACCAAGACTGTCCGACCCGGTGCGGTAGGCGTACTCAAGTTCGATCGCCCACATCGGGTCGATCACCAGCTCACCCCCGGCCCCAAGGAGCAGGCGATCACGGTCGAAACCGTTGAGCGTGATGGTCGAGTATTGCGACACCAGCTGATCAACGTAGCCGACACGGGCCACCGAATCGCCTTCCAGATCGCGCTGATATTCAACCCGCACCATCGGAGAGAGGCGTCCGCCACCCATGTCGAGGTGGATCTGGTAACGCGCACCGACCGAGAGCGAGGTGTAATCAACCGACTGGTCGAGGAACCGCAGGTCGAACAGCGAACCGCTGTTTTCGGCATAGACCCCAAGATTGCCGCGGCTCATGTCGAACCGCAGATAGGGTTCAAGGCGCCAGGTGTCATGGTTCAGATCGGCAGTGATGCTGATCGAACCGAACCACTGCTTGCCCTTGCGGTTGGACAGGACCGTGCTGTCGGTTGCGCTGACATAGCGGGTCAGACCAAAATCGATCCATTGGTACCCGGCCATCCCATCGATGAAGACGCTGGGTGCCAGACGCTTGCTGGCATAGGCGACCACCGATTTGCTGGTGGCCTTGATGCCCGATCCATTGTCGCCGACATCCTGACGATCATGGCCAAAGCCGACACCAACCCCGGCGGCAAAGCCCTCCGAGAAGCGATAGTCCAGCCCCATCGAGATGCCCTGGGTCAGGAAATCGTATGAGGGCTGACCCGAACGGGCGTCGCGTTCGCCAAAGCGGATCGAACCCGCCGTCCACAGTCCGGTCGCACCATCGCTGGTGGTTGCCGCAGGTCCGGCATCGCCCGAAGGCTCCGCCGCTGCGCTGAGCAAAGGACCGCGACCGTCGAAGCTGCACGCCGCCATGCTGCGCCGGATCTGCAGATCCTGGCAGAGCGACGCGGTGGAGGCGAGCCGCATCCCGTTGCTGAGCCCGCGCCCGCCACCATCATGGAGCTGACGCAGCCGCTGTGAGAAGTTCTCGATCTGGACGTCGGCGTGGCGGCGCGCAATCGCCGCCTGGCCCTGGACCAGGCCGCGCACTTCAGGATCGGCTGCCGGATCGGGCCGTGGCACAACCGAGAAGCTGTAGGCCCGCGAACCACTGCCCGCTGTCCCGCCAGTGCTGTCGGTAACGGTAATCGTCACGTTGAACGTGCCATCAACGGTCGGCGTGCCGGAAATCACCCCGGTCGTCGGGTTCAGCGCAAGCCCGGTGGGCAGCGCCCCGGCGGTGATCGCGTAGTGATAGGGCGCAATCCCGCCGGTCGTGCTGAGCGTCTGGCTATATGCCACCCCAACATTCGCTGAAGGCAAAGTTGCGGGGTTGATGCTGAGCGTGGGGACGTTGACCGTGATGGCATAGGCCGCCGATCCGGTCTGTCCGTTGGCATCCGCAGCCTGGATCGTGACGTTGAAGGCGCCCGAGCTGGTCGGCGTGCCGGAGAGCAAGCCGCTTGCCGAAAGCACAAGACCCGGCGGCAGCGCTCCGGCGCTGACCGAATAGCCATAGGGTCCGACCCCGCCGCCTGCGCTAAGCTGCTGGTTGTAGGCGGTGCCTGCCGTGGGGTTGCTCAGTGTCGTGGGTGTGATCACGATCGTCGGTGCGGGCACGTCGATCGTGAAATTCCCCGCCACGGTGAACGGAGCCCCAGCCCCGCTCGATCCGGTATCGGTGGCGGTGACCGTGATCGAATAGCTGCCGGGCACGGTCGGCGTTCCCGAAACCACGCCGCTGGCGGCGTTAAAGGTAAGGCCAGCCGGCAGGGCCCCGCTGAGGCTATAGCTGTACGGCCCGATCCCCCCGTTCGCCGCGAAGCTCTGCGAGAAGGCGGTTCCGTATGGCGCGTTGAGCGTGCCGGACGATGGCGTCAAAGTCAGGGTCGGGGCGGCGATGGTCAGCGCAAAGTTCTGCCCCACCGTGAAAGGCCCGTTACCGGTGCTGGCGTCGGTTGCCGATACGCCCAGCGAGAAGCTGCCGGCCTGGGTAGGCGTGCCGGAAAACGTGACCGAATTGGCACCGGTGGCGGTGATGCTGAGCCCCGCCGGCAGGTTGGTCACCTGGAAGGCGCTGTAAGGCTGCGCGCCGCCGGTCCAGATAAAGGTGTTCGAATAGGCCGCGCCAACCGCTCCGTTCAGGCCGCCCGATGCTGCCAGACTGATGACCGGATCGTTGACCGTCACGGTCACGGTTGCGGGCGCCGAAGTGCCCGCCGCGTTGCTGGCGGTGTAGCCGAAGCTGTCGGGCCCGGCGTAACCGGCCGTCGGCTGATAGGTGATCGTGGTGCCCGAGACGATCGCTGTGCCATGCACAGGCGGTGTGGTGATCGTCAGGCTGGTGGCGACCCCGCCGCTCAGGCTGAGCGGCACATTGGTGGCGCCCGCATCATAAGCGACGGTGAGCGACGAATTGCCCGCCACCGGCGCGGCATTGACCACAATCGAATAGGCCTGTGTGGCCGTATATGGCCCCGTACCTGTGCTCGAATCCGTGGCGGTGATCGAGAAGTTGAAGGTGCCGCCTGCACTGGGCGTACCGGTGATGGCTCCGGTCGAAGCGTTGAGCGTCAGGCCGCCCGGCAGGCTGCCGGCCGTAACGGTGTAGCTATAGGGCGAAGTGCCGCCGCTGGCCGGTGTGATCGAAGCGCTATAGGTGCTGCCGACCAGACCATCACTCAACGCGGTGGCCGACAAGCTGATCGTCGCCGGGTTGACCGTCAGGCTATAGGCCTGACTGCCGGAATAGGGCCCGGGTGCAGCCGAACTGTCAGTGGCGGTCACGGTAAAATTGAAGGTTCCGCCTGCCGTCGGCGTACCGGACAGAATCCCACCGCTCGACAGGGTGAGACCGCTCGGCAAGGCCCCCGCAGTTACCGCATAAAGATAGGGCAATGCGCCGCCCGAAGCGCTGAGAGTCTGGCTATAGGGACTGGTCACCTGCCCGTTTGGCAGCGATCCCGGCGAAACGGTGACAGGCACGTCATCGTTCTGGATCGTAACCACGCCCTGGTTATCAGCAATGGTTGCGAACGTCGCACCGGAAAGGTTCACGAACAGCGTCTCGTTCGCTTCGGGGACGGTTTCTCCGGCGACCGGCACCGAAATGGTCCGCACCGTCTGCCCGGGAGTGAAGGTGAGGACACCGCTGACGGCGGTATAGTCGCCAGGTGCCGTCGCCGTGCCATCCGCACTGGCGTAGTTGACCGTAACGGTCTGACCGCTCGCCGCACTCAATGACACGGTCAGAACCGCGTTGGTCGTGCCGCTGTTGCCCTCAATCGGGGCAACATCGTCGATGGAAAGCGATGGCAGCGGATCGTCGTTGGCAATCGTCCCCACTCCCTGCCCATCAACGACCACCGCGTTGGTGACATTGGTGACATTGACGAAGAACGTCTCGGTCGGTTCGTTGAGGGGGTCTCCCAATACCTGAACACCGAAGGTGTAGGTTGTCGATCCGGCCGGAATGGTCTGGCTGGTATAGGTTTGCGGAACAAAGTCCGTGCCACCGGTGGCGGTGCCGTTCGCGGTTGAGATGTCGAAAGTCACCCCGCCCGGCCCGGCCGGAGCCGAAAGCGAGACGGTGAACGTGAAACTCGTTGACCCGCTGTTGCCTTCCGACGCGGTCACATCGTTGATCGTCAGGTTCGGCAAATCGTCATTGAGGATGGTCCCGGTCGCATTGTTTGGCGCACCCACGGTATAGCCGGCGCCTGCCGCCAGGGTCAGCACAACCGTCTCATCAGATTCGATCGTCGCATCGGCGGTCGGATTGACGGTGATCGTCCCGGTAGTGCTGCCGGTATTGATCAGCAGCGGTGATGCAACCGTGGCATAGTCAGTGCCGTTGGTTGCAGTCCCGCCGATCGTGTAGTTGACCGAAATCGGATTGAAAGCCGGCTGGTTGAGCGTAACCGTATAGACCAGATTGGCTGCGCCATCTTCGGCAACCGCAGCGGGCGATACGCTGATCGTCGCGGCGGGAACGTCATCGTTCAGGATCGTACCGGTCGCATTCGAAGGTGCGCCAACGACATAACCTGAACCTGCGCCCAGGCTCAGCGTGACGGTTTCATCGGGTTCAACGGTGCCGTCGGGTGACGGGTTGATCGTGATCGTTCCGGTGGTCGCACCGGCAGGAATCGTCAGGGTGTTGACGCCGCCCGTGTAGTCGGTCCCTGAAGTTGCCGTTCCGAATGTATTGATGTTCACCGTGGTCGGCGTTGCCGATGAGGCGCTGAGCGTAACGGTAAAGACCAGATTGGTGGCACCATCTTCCGACACGCTGGCGGGGGCAACGCTGATCGAGGCGGTGGGAGCGTTGATGACGTTGATCGTCAGGGTCTCAAGCTCGAAATATTGACCCGGCCCGGTGCTGGCATCGGTCACGCGCAGCTGCACGGTCGTGGTCCCGGTCGTGGTTGGGGTTCCGGTTACCAGCCCGCTGGTGGAAAGACTCAGCCCAAAAGGCATCGGCGAACCCGGCGGTTCTGTGGCATAGATGTGCGGCGAAACCCCACCATTGGTGGTAAGCTGGGTAGATGCCGGGCTGTTGGCGACCAGAGTGATGGTGTTGGGCGACAACGTCAGGGTGGGGTTTGCGACCGTTCCGCTATAAGACTTGTCGGCGGTTTGCCCGCCATTGTCTGTTGAGCGGACTGTAAAGCTGTAAAGCCCGCGTTGGGTCGGCGTGCCGCTTAGCACCCCTGCCGAATTCATGGTAATTCCGGGCGGGTATGATCCGCTCAGCAAGCTGTAGGTATAGGGGGCGGTTCCGCCCGAAGAAGTCAGGGCCTGTGAGAATGATGTTCCCGCCGTCATGGCCGGAAGGTTGCTGGGCGTAACCGTAATCGACGAACCTGACGGCGTGATCGTGATCGTGAAGTGGATCCAGTTCCCGTCCAGATCCTCCAGATCAAACTGATCAGATGTGGCACTGTCCCCATTGTGGGAATAGATTACTACCGATTTGGCCGTGCTGGGTGGTACGAAATCCTGTCGGACCAGCACCGTGCCATGGCTTGGCCCGTTGCGCAGATAGGGCGTCCCATTGCCATAGCCGATATTGTAGGGATCGCAGCTGGTTATATCGATCTCGACCGAGTTACTCTGGCTAACCGTGGCGGTCTGAGCCGCGCAAAGGCTTGACGTATGCTGCGCCATGGCAGGCTGGGCGAACAGCATTGCCGCCATCATTGTCAGGATGAATAGCCAGACACGCTGAGCGCGACTGGCAAGCTGACGGCCAATAAGCATCGAAAATCCCCACCTGTTTTTAAGCCGGTGCGCGATGCTTGCGCACCCCGCCCCACCCCGACCGGCCATCAGATGTCTCCGACGCCGAATGTAGCGACCCATCCAGCGCAGACAGGCCTAACGGATCGGACTCGCGTCTGCAACCGACCGCGGTGGGCTTCGGTTAATCCTGCGAAAATCAATTGGCAGCCCAATTTACAATCGATCGACAAGGCTGGCCGCCGGAAGGCATAAAGCCCTTGTTTTTATATATTTAAATCACACTTTCCGCACCTGTTCACGACATCGAATTCCCGAATCAGGCGATGTACCAGTACGTTTTTATTCACAAGCCGGCAAAGCGCTCCCGATTACCTGCGAACACCTCGTCCAGCGCATCGATCACGGCCCGAATGCGGGGCATATGGCGCAGATCGGCGTGAACCCCTAGCCAGACTTCGCGCGGCGGCGGCGTGTCCGCCCGGTCCAGCCGCACCACACCCGGCATAGCGTCGGCCATCATGCACGGCAGGCAGGCGATGCCCAGCCCCGCAGCCACTGCGGCAAGCTGGGTACTGCGACTATTGCTGCGTAAGGCCGCTCGCGCCCCCGGGAATTGGGCTTCCAGCCAGCGTGCTTCGGGCAGGTGAAGCTGATCTTCCAGCACGGTGACGATGGCATGATCGCATCCCGCCGCCGCAACATCGTGCCGGGCGAGGTATTCCGCACTGGCATATAGCGCGCTGGTCACCGTGGCGATGCGGCGGCTGACCATCTGGTTGCCTTCGAACCGGACCATGCGGATCGCCAGATCGGCCTCGCGCCGCGAAAGGTTGAAGGATCGCGGATCGCTCAGCACATCGACCGTAATCCCCGGGTAGCGCGCGTGAAGTCTGCGGACCACTTCGGGCATCAGCATATCGGAGACGAATTCAACGGTGGTCACCCGCACCACCCCGGTCAGCTCGACATCGCGGCCCTGCACGATCCGGTCAACCGCCATTGCCTCAGCCTCCATCCGCTCGGCATTGCCGAGCACCGCCTCGCCCAGTGCGGTGAGTTCATAGCCGGAGGGCGTGCGCTGTAGCAGCCGCGCCCCGGCCTTGGCCTCAAGCGCGTCGAGGCGGCGGCTCATCGTCGATTGCCGCACGCCAAGATCGCGGGCCGCACCTGAGAGTGAGCGGGCTCGGGCAATGGCGAGAAAGCTGCGAACGTCGTCCCAATCCATATACTATCCGTTTTTGCATGGATGATTTGCATCAATAGGCAATCGCAATGCAAAAATCATCACATTATCTGACTGACAAAGGCCGGCACCCGCCCGCGCCCCGGAGAAGATCAATGCAACCTGTTTTGTTCCTGTCCCATGGATCGCCGATGCTGGCGCTGCAGGATGTTCCTGCGCGCGACTTCATTCGCGATCTGGGCCCCCAGCTTGAGCGACCGGACGCGATCCTTGTGGTTTCGGCGCACTGGGAAACCGATCTGCCGACCGTGAATTCGGTGGCAGTCAACGATACGATTCACGATTTCTATGGCTTCCCGCAGGCCTTGTTCGATCTGACCTATCCCGCGCCGGGATCGTTCGATCTGGCCAGCCGCGTTGCCGATCTGCTGGGCGGCGAAGGCCTGCGCGCAAGCATCGACCCGGTGCGCGGGCTCGATCACGGCGCCTGGGTGCCCCTGCTGCTGATGTGGCCCGGCCATGACATCCCGGTGGTGCAGCTTTCGATCCAGTCAAGGCTGGGTCCGGGCCATCACGTTCAGCTGGGCAAGGCGCTCCATGCGCTGCGCGGGGAGAACGTGCTGATCCTGGCTTCGGGCAGCTTCACCCACAACTTGCGCGCACTTCAGCGCGGCGGCGCGGAGCCCGACTGGGTGAAACGTTTTGCAGACTGGATGCACGAGGCAATCATGGCCAAGCGCACCTGCGACCTTGTTTCCTATCGCCGCCTCGCGCCCTTCGCGGTCGAGGCCCATCCCACCGATGAGCACCTGTTGCCGCTGTTCGTGGCGATCGGTGCTGCGGGTAGTTCCGCCGCGCCCAGCCGCATCCACCAGTCAACCGATCTGGGAACGCTGCGCATGGATTCCTACCGTTTCGATTAACCCCAAAGACCCAAGCAAAGGACCTTACAATGAGCAAAATTCTCGTAATCCGTTCGGCCGCGACCGGTGAAGCCTCGGTCAGCAATGCGCTGATCGACGCCTATCTGGCCGCCCACCCCGAAGCCAGCGTGACCGAGCGTGACCTTGATACCAATCCGGTGCCGCACGTCAGCTCGGCAAGTCTGGCCGGGATTGGCCGCCAGGCTCCCGAAGGCGCAGAGTTCGCCGCCACCCGCGCCCTGCAGGACGCGCTGATCGCCGAAGTGTTCGATGCCGACGTAATCGTGATCGGTCTGCCGGTTTACAACTTCGGCATGCCTTCCACCCTCAAGGCCTGGTTCGACTATGTCGCGCGCGCCGGAACCACTTTTCAGTACACCGCCGAAGGCCCTGAAGGCCTGGTCAAGGGCAAGCGCGCGATTATCGCCCAGGCCCGCGCCGGCAAGTACGACGACGCCAGCGGCTTTCCCTATGCCCTGCCCCATACCAAGGGCCTGCTGGGCTTTGTCGGCGTGACCGATGTCACCGTCGTGACCGCCGAGGGCATGGCCTTTGGCCCCGAAGCCGCCGCCACCGCAATCGCGGATGCCAAGGCCGAAATCGCGGCACTCGCCTGAACCCTGCAAGGAGCAACAAACATGAATTCGAGCCGCACTCTCCTGATCGCCGGCGCGCTGGCGCTTGTGCCCGCCATTGGCTCGGCCCAGGCACCCGTGGCCAATCCCGCCCCCGCTGCCGTTCAGGCGGGGACCTACGCCGTCGAAACCAGCCACACCCGCGTCCAGTTCTCGGTCAGCCACATGGGCTTTTCCGACTGGTACGGTGACTTCACCGGGGTGACGGGGACGCTCAAGCTCAACCCGAAAGCCCTCGCCAAGTCGAGCGTCGCCGTGACGATCCCGGTGGCCAGCGTCTCCACCACCAATGCCACGCTGGACGGCGAGCTGAAGGACCCCAACTGGTTCGACGCCGCCAAGTACCCGACCATCACCTTCACCAGCACCAAGGTCACCCCCACTGGTCCGCGCTCCGCACTGATCACCGGCAACCTGACCTTCCACGGGGTGACCCGCCCGGTGGTTCTGAAGACGACGTTTCTGGCCAGCGGGACCAACCCGATGACCAAGGGTTATACCGTGGGCTTCAACGCCACCACATCGTTCAAGCGCAGCGATTTTGGCGTGAAGACCTATCTCCCGCTGATCGGTGATACCGTAACGCTGCGGATCAGTGCGGCGTTCGAAAAGACCAACTGAGCGGCACCGGCGATGGCGGCGCGTGAACCCTTTCGCGCCGCCATCGACCTCACGAACCGACAGGAGTAACCGATATGAATGCCAAACATCTGGTTCTGGCGCTGGGCGCGCTTGGCCTTGTCCCGGCCCTCACACTCACCCCTGCGACTGCAGGAACCGCCAAACAGCGCCACAACGCCGAACAGACCCGCAATCTCAAGACCTTCGATGACCTCGATTTTCGGGTCTATAGCGGGCAGAAGTGGGACGATCTGCATCTTAGTCACGCAAAGAATATCGTGGTTCACTATCCCGACGGGTCCGTGACGACCGGGCTGGACGATCACATTGCCCGCCTCAAACCGCAGTTCACCTTTGCGCCCGATACCAGGATCCGCGTCCACCCTATCCGCATGGCGGACGGTAACTACACTGCGGTCGAAGGTGTGATGGAAGGCACCTTCAGCCAGCCAATGGACCTGGGCGGCGGCAAAATGCTGGCCCCCACCGGGCGCAGCTTCAAACTGCCGATGGTTACCATCGGGCGCTGGGAAAACGGCGTTATGGTCGAAGAATGGCTGTTCTGGGACAACGCGGCCTTCATGGCCCAGATCACCGGCAGCAACTGATACGAAGCCTGCCGCAAGACGGAAATTTTCGTTTTGCGGCAGGTTCCACCGATGACCCGGGCTTTGGCGATACCGCGTGAAGCCAAGCGCGGCGCAAGCAGCGCATCTACCCTTCAATTTCTGGATGATGGCTTGCCCGCCAATGTCATGCCCGCTCTGCGACTAATCAGTTGGATGCACGGTGGCGGCATCGACCCAGCGCTGAAGGCTTGAGGCGCGGGGCAATTCGCCAGACAAATAACGGGTCAACGCGACAACGACGGCTCCTGGCTGTTCCGGCAGGATCGCATGACTGGCGTGGCGCAACAACACGATCGTCAGCCGATCCCCGATTGCAGCTTTCAGGGATGCGGCATTGGCTGGTGGAGCGATCGGATCTTCATCGGCCTGGACAAGCAAGACCGGCGCCTTCCCCGCGTTCCACCAAGCCTTGACCGGTGTGGCGCGGGTGGCATCAGCCTGACTGCGGGCAGCAGCGGGAAACCATCCCGTCAACCAACGCGAAGGGTCATTGCCTTTCGCAAAAAACGCGGTCTGCAGGTCGATCAGCCGCTCGGCATCTGCCTTTTCGCCCTGCGCCGCAGACCCGGAAAGCGCAGCCAGAATGGGTGGAGTCATCGGCACTTCGCCGCCGCCTGCCAGCAACACGACCCGGCGAACCCGGTCTGGATGTGCGGTGGCCAGCGCCCGGGCAACACGATTGCCAAAAGCATGGCCGATCACGTCTACTGGGCCCAGGCACAATCCGGCAAGCACCCGGTCCGGATCGGCCGCAATCGCGAACAGGTCGGCGGGAGCAGGACCAGTCGATCCATTTATCCCGCGCGGCTCAATCAGGATGGTCATGAAACCATGGGCCACCAGCCGTCCGGCAACCTCGTCAAAGTCGGCCGTGCTACGCCCCAGCGATGGGATCATCAGGACCGGGCGCCCGCTGCCGACGGTTCTGACAGCAAGCGATACATCCGGGCTGATTGCTATGACCCGGCCTGCCGGGAGAGATCGGCAAACGGACTTGGCCGCCTGCGCCGTTCCAGCCCCAGTCAGCGTCAACAGACTGGCCAGCAGAATTGCCCCTGAGCGAATGAGGACTTTGGCCATGCTTGCGTCCTCGCGGCCTATTGCCGCTCGATCGCGGGAATACGCCACTTGCGCTCTATCAACGCAGCCTTAGGCATATAGGCCCGCAGCGCGAGGCGCATGGGCCCGGCAGGGCTTGGCAGCCAGTTGGCAGCCATCGGGCCTTCAGGGCGTTCACGCTGGATCAGGATCACAGTGCTGCCATCCGCCTCACGCACCAGACCGGCGGTGCGATCACCGATCGAATAGCGCTGGATCGGGTTCTCGACCAGGTAATAGCGGCCATCGGGTGACGCTTCGTACATGGTCAGCGACCAGAAAGCTTCGGCCGGAACCCCGCCGGGCGGCAGGCGCCAGCGATAGGCATGGCTACCGTCGAGCCGCTGGCCATTGGCTTCGAAGCTGGCGTGGAAATACATCGCCTCCTTTTCGCTCAAAGCTGCGATGCCGCCGAGCGCGACAATCGCGCGCAGGTGATCGTTGGTGCCGAAGTTTCCGACACCGGGAAGCTGATAGCTCCAGCCGTTGACCACCTGATCGCGGAACAGGAATCCTTCGCGCAGGTCGGCCAGCGCCCCGGGCAGGAAGGCGCCCCAAGCGGCCAGCACGGCAGGAGATGCAGGCTTGGCCCCGATGCCAAGCGAGGCAAAGCGGGCGGCGCGCAGCAGGTGGCCGCGTCCGCCAGCTGAACGCGCCAGCATATCGTTGACCACGGCCAGAAAGTTGGCCGGATCGAGCGCCTCGCGCGCGGCCTGAACGGCAAACCCGCGCGCCGCAGGACGCCCGGCAATGGGGGTCATCGTCACTTGCTTCTGCACTGCCTCGGCCGCCGCCAGATCGGCCGGCCCATCGACCAGAATGCGCGCCAGCATCCAGACGTCGTTGGTGGTCGATCGTATCAGGCGCACTCCCGCAGGAACCGTCCCGCGCCAATTGGGGCCAACGAGCCAGGTGCGTCCGCCCACACCCTTGGTTTCGCGGGTGCCGACATAAGCAAAATTATCGGTGAAAGCGTCCATGAAGGCGACCGAGAAATAGCGGTCATGCAGAGTCGGGATCGCCAGTTCGATCGGCCCGCCCGACAACTCGAAAAAGGCCGAGGAATAGATCGTGTCATTGTTCGGTGCGGTGACATTGCGCGAGGTGTGATCCGACAGGCGCGACCGGGGCGTGATGGTGTTTAAGGTGCCGGGATTGCCGATCGCCTTGGTCAAATTCTGGTTGACCCGGGCATATTCGAACAAGGGAAAGGCATAATCGAACGCGGCCTGCATCAGCGAAGGCGCGGCCTTTGCACCGACTTTCCGTGCCGCTGCTGCAAAGCTGGGAATCGCCGTGATCGTCGACGCAAGCGGCACGCTGACGGCATAGCGCAGCAATTCGCGGCGGGGCAGGACGAAGCGGGGATTGTCGGTCATATGTTCCTCTCTCTTTCTCGTTCTGTTTGATCCGTGTGCCGGTTTCAACCCACTTGCCGGTCCCGATCCTGCCAATAAGGCGCGCGCAAATCCCGGCGCAGGACCTTTCCAGCGGCATTGCGCGGCAAGGCATCGACCATGGCAATCCGGCGCGGGCACTTGTAGGCGGCAATCCGGCTGCGGCAAAATGCCATGATCTCTTCGGGATCGGCATCGGGCTTTGCGGGTACGATCACCGCCATCACGGTTTCGCCCCAGCGCGGGTCCGGAACCCCGATAACGGCCACGTCGTTTACCGACGGGTGCGCCGCCAGGGCATTTTCGACCTCGACCGGATAGATGTTCTCACCGCCGGATACGATCATGTCCTTCACCCGGTCGCGAATGAACAGATAGCCATCGGCGTCGAGGTATCCGGCATCGCCGCTGCGCAACCAGCCAGCGGCAATCGTGCGGCCGGTCGCGTCGGGATCGTCGGCATAGCCTTGCATCACGATCGGACCGCTGACCACAATCTCGCCAGTCTCTCCGACCGGCAGAACAGCACCATCGGGCCCTTCGATCCGCACCGCGATTCCTGCTGGCGGCCGACCGCAAGACAACAGCAGGTCGCGGTCGGGATGATGATCGTCGGGGGTCAGCACCGTAATCGGCCCGGTTGTTTCGGTAAGACCGTAACACTGCACGAATTCGCAGCCGATCTTCGCGCGCGCCTCGCGCAGGGTGTCGGGCGAGATCGGCGATCCGCCGTAAACGATCGTGCGCAGCGCGGTCAGCGGCGCCTGGGCTAGGGACGGAGCCGCCAAGCAGGCCTGGATCATCGCCGGTGCCAGGGTGGTATAGGTTACCCTTTCGTGCGCCATGATCCGCACTGCGGCATCGGGATCGAACAGGCCCGAAACGATCAGTCGCGCCCCGGTCTGCACCGCGCGCAGCACGGGTCCGATCCCGGTGATGTGGAACATCGGCGCGGGTGCATAGACCACGTCAGCGGGGCCAAGATGCAGCGGCTCTTCCCCCATGATCATCAGCGAATCCAGCACGTTGCCATGGGTCAGCATGACGCCTTTGGGCAACCCGGTGGTGCCGCTGGTATACATCAGAAGGGCCAGGTCATCGCGGCCGATCGCGGGCATCGCGGTGGAGGTGCAGCAGGCGCCGTGCCAGGCTGCAAAGCTTGCGCCATCGAGCGAATGGACCGTCATCGCCTGCGCCTCGTCCAGCGCCCGGATCGCAGGGCAGAATGCCTCGTCCGCGAACAGCAGGCGGGCACCGGAATGGCGCAGGATATAGGCCACTTCGGCCGGGGCTAGCCGCCAGTTGATCGGCAGCGCCGTCATCCCGGCACGCAGGACCGCCAGCAGCAGCGCGACCTGTTCGGGTGAATTGCGCCCCAGGATCGCGATCCGGTCTCCGGTGGCAGCTTCCTGATGCAGGGCGCTGGCGATCCGCGACACCACGGCGTCGAAATCCTGAAAGCTGAGCGCATCGGTCCTGCCGCCAAGCGCCGGGGCATCGCCATATGCGGCGCAGGTCACATCCAGCAGGTCTCCGACCGAGGTTAGGGTAGCAGTGTGGTGAAGGTTCATGGAATTACACGCTCGTCGTGAATGAAATCGATGTCCGGCCGTTCGCCGATGAACATCGACTTTGCCCCCGCAAACGGAAAGGCACCGCCCCAGGGGGCAGCGGACAATGGCTTGGCGGGTTTGAGGAAAGCGGCGCGCCAGGCGGCATAGTCCTCGAACCAGAATTCGGCGACCCGGGTATAGGGGCCGCGCTCTGTCAGGACCTTGTACCAGGCCAGTCGCCGCAGCCCCGGCAGTGCGGCCAGCTGCGCGCCCAGTGTTCCTTCAACCCAGGCATCGCCGTCTGGCGCGGTCACCCCTTCAGGATACCGCAGGAAGACGATCCAGCGCAGATAGGGCGCAGGCCGCGGCGGCGTGGGCAGCGAAACGAACAGGCGGCCCGGGGTTGCCGGGATTGTCGCCGTGGTGCTTTTGAACAGGGTGTTCCCGGCCCAGCCACCCGGCGGTGGGGTGAATGAGCCAAGGTCTTCGCCGTAAAGGCTGTTGCGGCGACTTTCGCGGAAATCCTCCAGCGCGTCGAAATGGATTTCCGTCATCCGGCCATAGCTCAGGCCAAAGGCGTCAATCGCCTCTTTCGGCGGCAGGTAGGAACGGAACGAGAAGTAATTGCGCTGCCAGGCCTGATAGGCGCGCCGCACTTCGGGCGCGTGATAGGTCATGTACCACCGGTCCAGCGCAAGCTGATCGGCACCGGGTTGCAGTTCGACCAGGATATAGTGCTTGATCGCCGATCCGGCGAAGGCGGGGCGTGCCGCCAGGGCCAGCGCCGAACACCCGATCAGGCCAAGCATTCCGCGGCGCGAGGGCGCAATCTGGATCATCCCGGTTTCCTTTCTTAAGCGGCAGGCAAGGCCAGCGCCACCAGCCGGTGCGGCGCGGCGCGAAAGCCCATTCCGCATACGATGTACTGCCGGCCATCGACGGCATAGGTCATGGGCGGACCCAGGGTGTGATCGGGCAAGGCCACCTCGCCCAGCGCCGCGCCACTCTGTTTGTCGAACGCGCGCAGCACCTTGCGCGCGGTGCGCGGCGAATGCGGTCCTTCGCCCATGATCAGCAAAGTCTTGGTCAGCAACGGACCGGTGCGCGACGTGGTCCCGATCCAGCCCAATTTATAGGGTTTGAGCGCCGGACTGTCGGTCGCGCCGGGCGCATTGGGACGCGACCAGGCAATATCGCCGCGATTGAGATCGATCGCGGTGATCCGGCCATAGGGCGGCTTCAGCAGCGGCAACCCGCCCGGACCACGAACGACGGTTGACTGGCCGGCGATTTCAACATCGCCATCCGGCACATCGGCGCGGCTGCCATCGGGATTGAGCTGCATCGAAACCAGCGCGGTGATCGACGGGACATAGAGCATGCCCGTTTCCGGATCCGCCGCAGCGCCCCACCAGTTGGCCCCGCCGACCCAACTGGGCAGCATCATCGTCGGCGCGATGCCCATCGGCGTGTAAAGCGGGCCCGCACGGTATTGTGCCGCGATTTTCCGGGCCTCCTCCTTCAGCTGCGGGGTAAAGTCGATCAGGTCTTCATCGCGCACGCCCTGGCGGTCAAAGGCGGGCGGGCGGCTGGGCATCGGCTGGGTCGGGGCGGTGCGCTCTCCGGCCAGTTCGGACTGAGGCACCGGACGTTCGACAATCGGCCAGACCGGTTTGCCGGTGCGCCGGTCAAAAACGAAGCAATACCCCTGCTTGGTCGGCTGGGCGATGGCCGGTATCGTCCGCCCATCAACGCGAATGTCGATCAGGTTTCCGGCGCACGGGATATCGTAATCCCAGATGTCATGGTGGACGAACTGGAAGTGCCAGCGCCGCTTGCCGGTGGCAACGTCCAGCGCGATCAGGGCGTTGCCGTAAAGATTGTCGCCCGGGCGGTTGCCGCCGTAGAAATTGTTGGTCGGGCAGCTGCCGGGCACATAGACAAGTCCCAGTGCATCGTCCGCGCTCATCGGGGCCCAGGGATTGCCGTTGCCGTTACGTGCTGCGCTGCCATCGTGCCAGGTCGCTGCAGCCGCAGGATCGCTTGCATCCGGCACCATGCGGAATGTCCATACCTGACGTCCGGTCCGGATATCGAAGGCCGCCACCGACCCGCTGGGCATGACCGGCTGGCTGGGACGATCGTTGATATACTGGCCGACGATGATCCGATCCCGGCAGATGACCGGGGCAGAAGTGACGCCGATCAGCCCGGCCGGGGCCTTTCTCCGGTCGATTCCGGCAATAGCCAGCAGATCTGCCTCGCCGCCTGTGCCGAACGTGGCAATCGGCTTGCCGGTTTCGGCATCAAGCGCGATCAGGCGGTTGTCGCCCGTGGCGATCACCACGCGGGCATCGCGCCCCTTGCGCCAATAGGCCACCCCCCGGTGTAGAAAGCCCTTGCTGGTGGAAATCCCCGCGCGCCAGGTGCCCGGATCATAGACCCACAGCGTTCGTCCACTCGCCGGGTCGATTGCCGCCACCTGCGACATCGCGGTCGATGTGAACAGTCGCCCGTCGACCATGATCGGGGTTGCCTGAAACTCGCCCGGGCGAAGATCCGGATGCGCGGCCAGAATTTCCGCATCGGGCGATGTCCATTCCCAGGCGATTTCCAGCCGCGCGAAATTTTCCGCATCGATCTGGTCCAGCGGGGAATACTTGGTGGCAGCGTTGGTTGCGCCATAGACCGGCCATTCCTCGGCCTTGCGCTGCGGGCCGGTCGCGGCCCTTGCCGCCACCGGCAAGGCCGCAAGCACAATGGTCGCGGTCCCGGCCTGAAGCGCCTGCCGCCGGGTCAGCCCGGCGTCATCGGCCGTGCAATCACCGGCGGACATGGCGGGAAAAGAACGACCAGGCCGTCTCGGTCGCATCGATCGCCTTGTAGGGCGTCGTTTCCAGCATCCGCATGGTGTTGGTCGATCCCGGCCAGGTATGCGTGGCTGAAAGCAGGCGATAGAACACCACTTCGCTGCCATTGCGGCATTGATCATGGGTTTCGATCACCACCTCGTCCTTGCCGACCTGTCCCTGGGTCTTGACCGCACGGCAGCCATCGGCCTTGACCCAGAAATCGACCGCGCTGCGCACCGGCAGGAACGGGCGGCTTTGCGAGCGGGCAACCAGCGCCATCGGGCTGGTGCCGCCGGTGAACCCGACAACCTGGTCCTTTTCGCCGTGCATGATCATGATCGGTACCGGGCTGGCGGGGGATTGCTCATTGCCGAACATCGCCCCCGCGACCACAGCAACCGCCGCGACCTTGCCAGGATAGGCGATGGCAATCTTGTGGGTCAGCATCCCGCCGTTCGACATACCGGTCACGTAGATACGGTTCGGATCGACCGTGTCCTGCGCCACCAGATGATCGATCAACGCGCCGATAAAGCCTACATCATTGCTGTTCTCGCTCATCGCGAAGCCGCAGCAACCACCGGCATTCCAGGTCCCCATTCTGTCGTTGCGGCCCAGACCTTCGGGAAAAGCCACAACCACGCCTTCGCGTGCGGCCAGACTGCTCCAGCGCGGAACCATCGTGCTGCCGTTACCGCCGCCACCGTGCAGGGCGATGACCAGCGGCGCCGGACGGCGGCCCTTGCGGGCGTCGAGCAGGATGTATTCCCGCTCGACGCCCTTGACCGTCAGGTGCTGGGAGGCAGCACCCGACGGCTCGGAGAGCCGTTTACCCGGCCGCGCAGCCATGGCGCAGGCGGTTGTTCCAAGGGCAAGGGCCGCAACGGCCACAGTCAGGGTACGCTTCATGCCGGATCTCACCATTCAAAGCTGAAGGTCGCGCCATAGGTGCGCGGGGTGTTGAAGTAGTCGTTCTGGCCGACGGTCACGACGGTGTAGATATCGTTGGTCACATTCTTCACGTAGCCGACCAGCGACCAGCCTTTGCCGCGAATACCGCCCGACAGATCGAGTACTGAATAGCCATCGCTCTTGCGGGTCAGCGGGGCGTCATCATAACCGCCCGCCGCCGTCTGGTAGCTGGCGGTCAGCATCAAGCCCAGGCCGCCACCGAGTTCGTGATCGTATTGCCCGTTGATGTTGATGATGTAATCGCGGGTGCGCGGTGTCTGCTTGCCCGCCAGGTCGATGACCACCCCGCCGTTAATGATCGAAGCTCCATCCTTCCATTCGCCGCGCGCGCCCGAAATGTTAAAGGTGGTGGCAAAGCGCCCGCCCGCCAGCGGCATCCGTAACCCCAGTTCGAATTCCCCGCCGTAGACCCGGTTGGACCCAACGTTTTCAAGCGTGAAGGCCGGATTGGCGGTCGACAAGGTCGTGGTTTGCTGGACGTTGCGAGATTCGCTGTAAAATGCCGAGACTTGCCCCCGCAGCGCCACACTGCCGATCCGGACGCTGGCTTTCGCCCCGATTTCGCCGGAGGTAATGTCTTCCGGATCATAGGGTGTGCGATCGAAATAACCGACGGCGGGCGAAGGATTGAAGCCGCCCGGGCGATAGCCGGTCGCGACGCGGCCATAGAAGCTAAGCTGATCGCTGAGCTTGTAGTTGAGAGCGGCGGTCGGCAAAAAGCGATGCCATGTCCGGGTAAAACTCGTCTCTGGGATCGTCTCGTTGGTCAGCGGATCAAGGTCGATCTGCTGGAACCGAAAGTCCTTGCTATCCGACTGATAGCGCGCCTCAACCGAGAAGTTCAGGCGATCCGTCAGATCATAGCCGAGCAGGCCATAAACGGAATTCGAACGCAGTTCCTCTCGTGAGCGCTGAAGACGCAACTGGCGGCGAAGCGACGTAATGGTCGAGCCCGATCCGGTTACGGTGCCCGTACGATCGGAATAGACCTCGGATTCATAGGTCATGACATCGGCACCAAACAGCCAGCTGAACGGCCCCGACCCGGTCGAGGCCCAGCGCGCCTCGGCACCGAAGCGGTGAAAGTCTTCGCCCTGCGCGTCCAGCAGTTGGGCGTTGGGCAGGTTTACGCCAAGGTAATGGTCGAAATCCGCCGCACTGCGATCGCCCTGCCGCCCTTTGAAGTTCGCGAGCAGTGTCAGTGTCGACCCTTCGAACGTGTGCGAATATTCCCCGATCACCTGGGTCTGGGTGATAACCACACGATCGATCGCGTTGAGGTTGGTGCGGACGAAAGGATCAGGATCGAGCGTGCGATTACGGCCTAGAGACGTGAAGCCCGGAGCCTCAGAACGGGATTGTTCAACGGTGATGTAAGCTGTGTCATCAGTGCCGATGCCAAGCCCCAGGGTGCCACGCACGCCCCAGTCACGGGTCTTGTCGATGGTCTGTCCCGTGACCTGGTCACGGTAAAAGCCGCCGGACTGGTCCGCAAAATAGCCCCCGATCCGCAGCGCTGCAGTTGCGCTGATCGGCAAGTTGATGGTTCCGGTCAGGTCGATCGTATCGACATTGTTATAACCAACCTTGCCCTTCACCCCGAATTCAAGATCGGGCTTGCGGCTGATCACGTTGACCGCGCCGCCAACCGAGTTGCGGCCATAAAGTGCGCCCTGCGGGCCGCGGTACACTTCGACACGATCGATGTCGTAAAAGTCGATCCGACCATAACTACGCCCGCCAAAACCGCCACCAGCAACGAAAATACCGTCACGATAAATTCCGGTAGTTGATTCGGAGAAACCCAGCCGACCGCCACCCTGGCCGCGGATCGCGACATCGTTGAGGTATGCCGGCCCCGAACCGATCAGAATCGCGCCGGGTGTTTGGCGGGTGTAGTCGGCGACATCCTTGATCGCCAGACGCTCGAACTGTTCGGCATTCAGCGCGCCGACCGAAGCGGGGACATCGGACAGGCCTTCTTCGCGGCGCCGAGCCACCACGGTAATTTCATCGCCATCTTGCGAATCGCCAGAATGCGCCTCCGCGTTCTGTGCATGGGCGGCCGTGGTGGTGGTGGCCAAGGCCAAGATCA
Source organism: Pseudomonadota bacterium (assembly GCA_029550345.1). Lineage (GTDB taxonomy): Bacteria > Pseudomonadota > Alphaproteobacteria > Sphingomonadales > Sphingomonadaceae > Novosphingobium. The sequence continues at coordinate 16,002 of JAKPHK010000018.1, read as the reverse complement.
GGAACGGCGCGGCGGCGGTGCGGCTAAGCAGGGCGGCAAAGCGGGAATCTCTCAGTGTCATCATCATCTCCCATCCTCCCCGGAGTCACTACAGAAGCCCCCCGGTTGTTACTCGTGGGTAACAGCCTGTCACTTGAAAGTAAACACCCTTGCCATGGAGCGCATAAAAAGGAATGAAAGGGCAATGTACGGGGCCGGATCATCCATCAGCATCGCGGCAGACCGCCGATGACCCAAAGCTATTCGGATTTGCTCAGTGCGCATCGTGAGCGGCGCCGGGAACAGCTGCTGATTGCAGCGGCGGCGGAATTGAACGAACGCGGCATCCGCCAGGCGACAATGGACCAGGTTGCCCAGCGTGCTGGCGTTTCCAAAGTGATCCTGTATCGCTACTTCAAATCGAAGGACAAACTGGTCCACGCCGTACTGGAAGAGATCGTCGATGCGATCCTTGAAGCCGATATGGCTGAGGTGGACTGGTGGACGGGGCGCCTGCGCCGCACGTTAAACGTCGCCCGCGAGCATGGCGCGGCGATGCAACTGCTGGTTCGCCATGCCTCGCATGATCCGGAATTCGGAATTCATTTCGACCGGCTGTCAAAGGCGATCGCAGAACGCGTCGAACAACGGCAGGCGGAAATTCTCGGCCTGGACAATGAAGGGCCGGGGGACATCCACATCCTGGCAGAAACGATCACCGCCTTCCTGCTTGATGCCTACGTGCGCTGGATCGATGCGACGCCACCCGATCGGGACGAGGAATTCCTGCCCTGGATCACCAAATCTGTCAGGGCCATGATCTATTACTGGCGAGGGCTGCAGCCCTGACCCTATCGGTGCGCACAATGGCGCCGACCCGGCGCTACCGGGTGAGCGACCGTTCGGTGCAACAACGGCAGATCAGCAACCGGCATCCAACAGCGTGAAAGAGTCAAACGATAAACCATCGAACTCGGCGCTTGCTGCACCATGAGCTGGCCGCATTGCCTTAACCCCAGACGAGGCTCATATGTCGCCAATTAACGTCGCAAGTTGTGCCAAATTTTCTGACGATGGACTACCGAGGGGCTGCAGCGCCAGCCCGGCGGCTTGGTCCGATTACTGGGCTGGATATCCCGTGCGCAGCCTTGGCATTCCCGTTCCGGCGCAGTAGCGCGGACGCCCCGCCTCTAATTACGTCGGCTTAGGAGCTCAAATAGAGGTTTTCCTGTTAGAAAATGCCCTAGCGCGCAGGGACCAACTCGCTCCGCATTGCGCCCTGTACCACCCCCTTAATGCACTAGCTGCAATTCGAGGAGGCCCGGGCTTTTGGCGGAACAGGCGGCACTGATCAGAAGCGCGGCAGATTTACCCTGATCTGTGCCCCGGCCGACGAAGAATCGATATTCAGCTCGCCACCGATCGTCGCCAGTCTGTGCCGCATATTGGCCAGCCCGCGCCCTCCACTGACGGCCTCGGGCAAGCCGCGGCCATCATCGCCGACTGTGATTTCGATCCGTTCGCTGCCCTGATAGCGGCAGACGATATCGATCGCGCCGCCGCCCGAATGGCGGATCGCATTGGTCACGGCTTCCTGGAGGACCCGCAGGATATGCAGGGTCGGCCTTGGCCCGGGGCCGGGTTCGGCTTCATCGAGATCGATCCGGAAGGTAAAGGCGAACCTTGCAGCCTCGATCTGGGGGCGCACCCGGTGCTCGAAAGCCCTGAGCGATTCGACCAGTCCGGCTTCTGCGGTATCCATCGAATCGACGATCAACCGCAGGTCGGCGATACTGCTTTGCAGGCCCTGCTCGACCGAGCCGAGATCCGTATCCCGGCGCTTTACCTGCATCATCAGGCCAAGCAGCTGGCCGCCGATTCCATCGTGCATATCGCGTACGATCCGCTGGCGCTCTTCCAGCATGACCTGGCGTTCGCGCATCTGCTTTTGCGCTTCATAACTGCGGGCCAGTTCGGCGTCCTGCTGCTCCAGCCGGGCGGCAAGTATCCGGTTGGAATCGACCACCGTGCGCCGTGCCTCACCCGCCTGGCGCGCAAGCGAGAGGATCATGCCCAGGCCCAGCAGAGGCCCGACAATCGGCGACCAGTACAGCGAAATCGGCAGGCTGGGATCGAATGGGCTCTGTATGTCGAACGATGAGCTCAGCCTGTCGACCACGAAGGTGGTCAGGCAGATCGCCAGGATCATCCGCTCAAGCAATCGCCCGCCCCCGGTTGCGGCACAGGCCCAGCATAATGCGATGACGGCAAGAGCCGCCATCAGGATCACAAAGCTGAATGAGCGCCAGATCGCCATCGGGAACAACAGCTCAAACCAGTCATCGCGGAACATCGCCGCAGCCAACATCAGCCCCAGCACTGTCGCCGCAAGGCCGGTAATCCAGCCGATCGCCCGGTGGATCTTTCGCGGCGCACCAATGTCAAACGCGATGAATTTGGACAGGGAAAGGCCGATCGTCAGCTGAAACAGCACGATCAATGCCCCGGTAACGGTGAAAGGCAGATTCACCGGATTGAACGTCATGGTGACGGTAAACATCATGCAGCTGCCCAGAAAAACGATCAGCCAATGCATCCGCCCGCGATCTTCCTGCGGCCAGTTCACCGCCAGGCAGAGCGCGATCGTAAAGACCAGGATCGCCACACCGGCCAGTGGAATGTCCACCAGATAGCGGTTTTTCCAGCGATAGGCCGAGGCAAGTTCGCGGGCCGGGCCGATACTGAATTCGGGCAAGACCGAAACCATCCCGGCATGATCCTTTTCGATCGTCAGGATATTAGTGCCGTTCTGCAGGACGTTCATCGGTAGCGGGAAATAGGCCGGCTCGGATGTGATGGGGCCTTGCAGTTCGGGCAGCGGAACATCGGGTTGCACGGTGATCCCGTTGACTTTCACCGCCTTCAGGTTTTCGCGGATGGCCATGAAAAAGGCCAACGGCTGATGCTTGTCAGTCACCGTGAACAGCACGCTGAAGCGGTCCGTCGCCCCTTGTTCAATTGCATCGGCGCGGTAGCCCGAAGTGCCTTGATAGGCGGCCCTGATCGGCCCCTGGCCCGAGAGCGGCTGATCGTTCTCGTCCAGAACCTGGAATTCGACGAACGGACGCGAGGCAAGGTCAGCGGGCCGCGCCTGACGCTCAGCAACGGTCACCATGGCCCAGAAGGCCAGCTGGCTCAGGACCAGAAGCAGCAGCGCGATCAGGCCTGTCCGCATCGTCAAACCCATGGCGATGCCCCGGTGTCGGCGCGAAGAATCTGGGCGGCATGCATGACGGCAGGACTATGCCGATGGCAGCGGGCAATACAACCGCCGCAAGCCCCGATGCCCCGGTTGCTATCCCGCAGCATCGGCCCTGCGCTTTTGCCAGTCCGAAGCCGCCAGCACCGCAGCCTTGCTGATCCGCCGCCCGATCAGCCAGAAAAGCACCGTCAGGATGAGCGCAATGCCGATCCGGGGATAGTAGGCAGCACCGCCATCGAAGGCCGTGACATCGGATACGAGCTCTGGCGAATCCGAATCCCACGGCGTGTTCGCGACAACCAGCACATCCCCGACCTTGGTCTGGTCATAAAGCGCCTGCGATACGAACATCACCCCGCTATTCGCCGAATCCTTCAATGGATCGCCGCTGGGCGGCGGCGCGGCGGGCAGGTCAGCCTCTTTCACCTTGGCGGGGAAATCTGCGAACCTGACGGTCGATTTCGGAACGTGGCGGATATGCAGGACCTGATAATCGACCGTCCGCGAGTTCCCCCGCCGGCCGATATACTTCGCCTGGTCAAGCTCCTTGGCGGTCACCACCGCGCGTGAAACCACGCCATTGTCGCGCATCTTCTGGTTTGCCGAGCGATCCTCCATCATCCGCATCACGAAGACGAAGGCGAAGATCGCGGCCAGGACGGCCAGCATCTTGAAGACGAGGCCGATCCACGGCCGGGCGACAGCGTTCATGTCTCATTCCCCCTGGAGGTTCATACCGGAATGCAGGCTTACCCCCCCGAACGAGGGGGGCGCATTCCCCTCATTCGGGGGGAGTGGCGGGCACGAAGCGCCAGCTAGTCGGGGTCCAACTCAGCGGCCAGAACTGCGCCGGAACGAACCGGCAGGTGGAAAGCGCGCGATGTTCGATCATCCCGAATTCGGCTTGGTCGGTCCAACCGAACCGCACAAACTGACCGCAATCGCCGCGCCCTTTGTAAGACAGGCGGATCTCAAGCAGCATGGTCCGGTCATTGTAGGTCGCCCGCAGCCGATCCTGGACCCGGCCGTTGCGATCCTTGAGGTCAAAGGTCACGGGTTCCTTGCCATCGACCTGCAGGAACAGGCGGGAGCTTTCAGGACATTGTGCAATCCACAGGCGGTTGCGGCGATCGAGCTGCCAGCCTTCGACACTGGGGGCATGGGTCACCTGGTCACAGGATAGCTCGACCATTTCCGGCACCCCGGTCCGCGCCGGCGCAATCGGCACCAGGCGGTAGTGATATTCCTTCATCCATTCCGAGCGTTCCGATTTGGACAACGGATCCTGCGCCGGAAACTGCAGGCGGACCATCTTGCGCAGCAGATAATCGAGATTGCCGCGCGGAAGCCGCACCTTGCCGCCTCCATCGAGCATCAACCGGCCATCCGGCCAGTGCCGCAGCGCCGCGACCAGCCGGGCGGGATCGGTATCCGCAACAGCGAAGGCTCCGTCCTTGTCAGCCGGGCCGAGGACAAAGGCGATCGGGGCAAGTCCGCGTGTGGCACCAAGAGCCATGAACCGGCCTGATCGCCCGGGCGTCAGGCGCTGAACTTCGCCATAACCGTCGATCAGCGCGATCCGCAGTTCAAAACCATCGCCGCGTTTCCACCCGTGGCGGATCATGATCACCGGGCGGATGCGAGCCGGGTCCTTGCCCATGCCGGGGGCGCCCATGATGTGGCAGGCAGACCAGCTATCGCATTGCAGAACCCAGTCTCCGGCGCGGTACTGCTGGCTCAACTGGCGCAGGTAGTGGGGCTTTTCGGCCTCGGGCTGGGCGCACGCCGGGGACCATGAAAGGCACTGCCACAGCACGGCCACCAAACAGGCACACAGCCGCCACCCAACCGCACGACCGCCCGCCTCCATCAGGAAGCGGGCGGCCGGCCCGGTGGCTAGCCGATCCCGATCAGAAGGCGAAGCTGACGCCAGCCTGCACGGCATGACGGCTCGCCTTTCCGGCTTCGCCCCGGTAGCCAAGGGTGAAACGCGCGCCGCTGGCGGCGGTGTATTCAAGGCCGAGCCCGAACAGGCCCTGGACGATGTCGCGCTTGTCACCCTGCAGCACGATCCCGGCGTTGCTGGCCACGAAGGTGACCGGCAGTTCACGGCTTCCCAGCGTGCCCAGATAGCGCGTGCCGAGATCGACGGTTAGGTCGATCCCTTCCACGGATTCGCCCCCGCCCTGATTGCCATCCCACAGCGATGTGCGTGCGGTAAGCCCGGCGCGTCCTTCGACCGTTTCGGTGGTGAGATCATCCAGCCGCAGACGCAGCGGGCTGGTTCCGCTTTCGCTGTAACCATCCTGGCTCTGGCGGACGTATCCGGCCGAAAGGCTGGCATCGAAGGTCCACCCTCCGGTGCTGCCCAGCGGCAGGTTGGCGCCGACGAAGCCCCCCATCAGCCGCGAATCGGTTTCCCCGCTGACACTGCCGGAATAGCCGCTGAAGCTGACGTTGCGGACGGTATCCTGATCGACCGAACCATAGAACAGCCCGCCACCAAGCGCGAAGCCCTGCCCTTCGTAACGCAGGCTGAGGGCGCCCAGAATGCTGGATTGCTTGCCTGAACCGCCATTGTCCGACAGCGCAATCGTGCCCTTGGCCCAACCGATCGAGGCGCCGACCGTCAGATCCGGTCCGGCTTCGAAGGTTGCCCCGCCGCTGATCCCGTAAACATCGTGGTCATAGCCCAGGGTCGTGCCCGAAGCGCTGCGGCTGCCCCACGCGCCGAAGCCGGTCATCCACAGCCGATTGCCGCGACCGTGGCGGGCATCGACCGCACCCAGGCTATCGGCAAAGGCCAGCGCCGTATCCGCCGCCGCAAGCGACTGGGCGTTGAAGGTCGAAGGCCGGGCCGTCAGCACCGAAGGGGCCATCTGCGCCGATGCCGATTGATAGACCACCGCCAGCGGCAGCTGCGCACCCACCGTTTCGACCGTTGCGAAGGTTCCGGTCAGGGTGCCACCGGTGGTCAGGAACGTGCCGCCCTGCCCTTCCGCGCCGCCGATCGAGATAAAGCGGATCGTCCCGCCGTTGATCGTAGCGTTGCCGGTCACGTTCAGCAGATCGATGTTGCCGCTGGCATCGAATTCGATCTCCAGCACCGAACCGGAGTTGTGGACGTAGTTGCCCTGGACGGTCAGCGTACCGATGCTGTTGCCGGGCGCGACCGTGCCATTGTTGGTCAGCGTGCCGATGATCCGCCCGGTGCCGTCAAGCCGGGCGCTGCCGCCCACCACGACATTGCCGGTGGCGATGGTGTTGATCCGGGTGCTGCCGGCCACCAGATCAAGCGTTCCGATCGAGAAGTTGTTGGCAAAGCTGAGCTGCCCCGCGCCGAGCTTGCGGAAGGTCCCCGCCCCGGACAGGCCGTTACTGAAGGTCGCGGCTGCCGCATTGGTGTAATCAAGCTGCGCACCGCTGCTGATCGAAACCGCGCCCGTACCCAGGGCACTGTTCCCTGCCACCTGCACGATGCCGCCTTCGATATCGAGCCCGCCGGTATGGGTATTGGTGCCCAGCAGGGTTGCGGTAAGAGTGCCGGTCTTGACGATCTTGCCCGCGCCCGAAACATTGTTGACCAGGGTGACCCCACCGATCCCGAGCTCCGCCCCGCTGGCCACGACAACGTTTCCGGTGCCCAGACCATCCCCGAAGTTGAGGCCCAGCCGGCCGGCATTGATGGTGGTTCCACCGGTAAAGGTGTTCCCGACGGTGTTGATCACCACCGTACCGGTGCCGTTCTTGACCAGCGCGCCATCACCCGAAAGCAGATTGCCGAGCGCGGCATTGGCGGCGCCGCTATAATTGATGTCGAGCACCGTATTGGCCGCCATCACCACCCCGCCGGTTCCCAAAGCTGCCGGGCTGTTGACCTCCAGGGTACCCTGCTGGATTTCGGTGCCGCCCGAATAGGTGTTGGTGCCGGTCAGCGTTCCGGTGTTGTTGGCGGTCTTCACCACCATGCCCGCGCCTGAGATATTGTTGGCGACGCTTACCCCGCCCAGCCCCAGGATCGCATCCTGCATCACGATCACATCGCCGGTACCAAGACCCTGACCGTTGTTCAGGCCGATCCGCCCGGCATTGATCACGGTCCCGCCGGTATAGGTGTTGGCGTTCTGGATGATAAGCGAACCGGTGCCATCCTTGGTCAGGGCACCCGCGCCGCTGATCGGGCTGGACATCGTTTCGGTGCCGTTGGTATCGAAGACCAGCTGAGTATCGGCCGCCGTGGTGACCGGTCCGCCACCAAGCGCGGCGGCGGTATTCACGATCACCCGGCCACCCACGATATCGACACCGCCGGTCAGTGAGTTGCCCGTCAGGGTCAGGTCGCCAACATCCGACTTGCGCAGAATCCCGCCGCCCGAAACGGTCATGTTGAGCGTCTGCTGGCCGGAAATGGCCAGGTCCAGTGCCGCGCCGGAGTAAACCGAAATCGGCCCGGTTCCCAGGAAGCTGACATCGGTGACGCGGATCGCGCCTTGCAGAATGTCGGTGCCCCCGGTGTAGCTGTTGGTGCCGGTCAGAAAGACCGTGCCGGTGCCGGTCTTGATCACGTTGCCCGCACCGGCCAGATCGTTGCTCAACTGGGTGAGCCCGGCGGTATCGAGCCGGAGCGTCCCGGCCGCATCGATCTGGACCGCCGCGCTGCCGATGTTCTGGCTGCCTTCGATCTGCAACACGCCGTTGGTGATATAGAGCGACCCCGAAAAGGCCGAACCGTCACCAGTGAGCGTAACCGTCCCGCTGCCGTATTTTTCGAACACGCCCGTGCCGGAAAGATCGGCCGCAACGACCGAATTCGCCCCGGCATTCAATTCCACGCTGGCGCCGCTATCGATCTGCAGCGTCCCCGATCCGAAAGCATTTCCATCAGTCGCGAAGACCGTGCCTTCCTCAAGCCACATGGTGCCGGTGAAGGCGCTGTTATCGCCATAGAGCTCGGCAATATTCGGTGCGGTCTTGTGGATCACGCCGGCTCCGCTGATCGTGTTGTTGAGCACGATCCCGCCGATGCCCAGTTCCGCACCGCTATCGACCTGGATATTGCCGGTTCCCAGGGCATCGCCATTGTTCAGCCCGATCCGCCCGGCCCGGATGATCGTGCCGCCGGTAAAGGTGCTGACCTGGTTCATCACCACATCGCCGGTCCCCTCCTTCACAAAGGTCCCGCCGCCGGTCATGAACGGCGTGGTCTGCAGCAACTGACCCGCGCCGTTATAATCGAGGATCAGCTGGGTATTGAGCGCCGTGGTGACCGCTCCGGTGCCGAGCCGGGAGAAATCATCGACCCGGATCCCACCCTGCTGGATGTCCGTGCCGCCCGAGTAGCTGTTTGCGCCAGTCAGGGTGGCGATTCCGGCACCGGTCTTGAGCAGGCTGCCCGACCCGGTGACATCGTTGGCAAAGATCTGGTCGGTTGCGAAGTTCAGCTCAAGCGTAGCATTGGTGAGGACGGCGACACTGCTGGTCCCGGCGGCCTGCCCGTTGGTCAGCCTGAGCGTACCGCCACTGATCAGCGTTCCGTCGCTGTAGGTATTGATCCCGCCCAGCGTGGCGGTCCCTGCCCCGACCTTGTTGAGCGAGCCGGACCCCGAAATTGCGTTGTTGAGCGTAATGTTGCTGATTTCGATCGCGGAATTGTTGGTGATCGTGCCGGTGCCGAACTGATCGCCGTTGGCGATCACCGCCGTCCCGGCACTCAGCAGGAAGTTGCCGGTAAAACCAAGGCCCGTGCCGTTGTAGGTTACGATCTGGCCGGTCTGCTCGATCTGCCCGCCACCAGCCAGGCTGTTGCCAAAGCTGATCGGCCCGGTTGGCACCAGTTGCAGCTTGCCGCCCAAAGCGATCGTGACGGTGGAATTGCCCAGACCGAGTGCGGCGGTATCGGCAACCTGAACGGTCCCGGCCAGAATTGACACATCGCTGAACGAGCCGTTGCCGCCCAGGACATAGGTATTGCCCGCACCGGGCATGACATAAAGCTGCTCGATCCCGATCGTGGTGAACGCCGATGAGCCGTTACCGCTTAGGTAGAGTTTATCGTTGCCGTTGCCGCCATTGAAGATGATGTTGTTGCCGGTCCCGCCATTGATCGTGCCGGTGCTGCCGATCGTGATGACGTCGTTCCCGTCACCGGCAGAGATCGCGAGTCCGTTGGGCTGGACGGTCAGCGTGCCCAGAATGTTGAAGGTCTGATCGCCGGTTCCGCCGTTGAGGAGATATGCACCGCCGTTGTTGCCGGTGCCCTGCAACGTGCCCAGGACGATGACAGAGTTTGCATCCCCCGGGTTCCCGGCCAGAACGATGTCGCCCGGCGTGCTCGTCACGAGCGAGCTGCTATCGACAAAGAGTGAGTTACCCGCGCCATAGACGTTGAAAGACAGATCGGTGGCATTGGCACCGAAGACGCTCAGCTGGTTGCCCTCGCCAATGGCGGAATAATCAAGGTTGCTGCTGGTCGCACCGTTCTGGATCACGCTCCACGTGTCATTGCCGTTGACCGTGATCGAGCTGCTGTCGAGGCTATCGCCCGGGTTGTTGACCTGAAGCTGGACCAGATCGGCATTGATCACGATCGTCTGGCCGGTGTTGGCGCCGTTGCAATCGATGTAGGTGGCGTCTGTCGTGATGTTGTTCAGCGGGTCGGCGTTGTTTGGGGTGCACGCCGCCTGAGCCTGACCGGCCCCCAGCAGGGAGATAAAGGAGGCCGAGGCCAGCAGCCCCGTTGCGCGCAACAGCCTGGTTCCGAAACGGAGACCTTGTTCAGACATTTCACCCTCATACTTGCTTGATTGATGGCCCTGGGGTCGCACCGAAGGCGGACGCGGGCCATCCCCACAAGTGAAGGGGGATCAGGTATTGTCGAGCTTAAGGATTTTCTGCTGGATCGCCTCGAACACCGCCTCGCCGCGCGATTTCACCTGCAGTTTTCGGTAGATGCCCTGAACATATTCGGCGACGGTGTGGGGTGACAGGTTCATCACCCGCGCGGCCTCCTTGCGGCTCAGTCCGCGGGCCAGATATTCCAGCAACTCACGTTCACGCGGGCTGAGTTGAGCCGCTTGCACACCTGATGCTGCTTCGGCCGCGGGGTCTTCGCGCACCAGGGTCAGCAGATGACTGGCCGCGCGGGCGCTGATCGGCGTTTCCCCCGCCAGGGTCGCGCGGACATGAGCCAGGATCTGCTCGGCGCTGGTATCCTTGAGGATATAGCCGTCCGCACCGGCCTTCAGCGTGCCCAGCACGCTGGCGCGATCCTCGAACACCGTAAAGACCAGTATTCTGCAATCCGGCCGGAGCGCGTGCATCCGCTCGATTATGTCGAGCCCGCTGCCGTCGGGCAGGCCTAAATCAAGCAGCACCAGATCGGGCAAAAGCTCCGCCAGGGCGAGTCCTTCGGCAAGGGTTCCAGCCTCGCCCAGGACGGTCAGTTCCGCCGCGGTATCAAGCGCGGCGATGGCATAGCGGCGCAGCCGCTCGTCATCTTCGATCACCACCACCGTCTTCGCGGCCAGTGCGCCATCACCCATCATCTTCGCTCCTGCCCGCGCGCCGCGGCCGGGTGAAAGTAACTGTCCCATCAAACCGCGCAATCCTTCAAACACATTGCGCCCGCCGGGGCGGACCTTGCAAACCGGAACCCACTGGCGCCTCCCTCACGTTCATCAGGCATTCATTTTGCGGACGGCCTTTCAGCGCGTCATTCCCGCCAGATGAGGGGGCTGCGCGTTGCGGACCAGAGATCGAGGGCTGCGGCCATGACCGTGGCCTTTCCAGCCTATTTCAACGATCCCCGGCGCAAGGCGGACCTGATTGCACGCCTGACCGCGGCCGACTGGTCCCGTCTGGACGATCTTGAGCATGGCTGGCGCACGCCGGACGAGCCATCCGCCGGATGGGCAGCGCCGCTTCATCAGGCCAGCGGTTTTCCGGCATCGATCCTCTATCTCGCCGCAGCCTTGTTCCGCAGCCTCGCGCCCGATCGAAGGGGGCGCTTCCTGGTCTTGCTGTTCGATGCAGCGGAGGTCGGCGCGGACCTTTCCGAGGTGGCAGACACATTCCTTGCGGCCTTGACGGGCCAGACGCTGGCGGAATGTTCCTTGCCGGTAACCGAATACCCCCAGGTGCTGGAACGGGCGCTCCAGCAAGAGCCATCGCTTGACCCGGAAAGCTGCGCCGAACTGCTGATCGCAACACTCGCCGCCGCCTGATCGCGCGGATCAGATGTTTTCACACAGGATTTCGCGGCCAGACGTGCTGTCGATCCGGTAGTCGCTGGGACCATAGGAGCCCCCGCCCTGATAGGTCTGGAACGCATCCAGCGAATAGAGGCGGCAGGACCCATCCGGAAGACGCGCCCCGACCCAGCCGCCGTACTGGCGATATTCGGGCACCGAAGTCAGCTCGTTCTTCTTCACGTACCAGCCGGCACTGTAGAGATTGATCTTCAGCACCGTCTCGCCAGGACGAAGCCGGGTAAAAGCGCTGCGCAGTTCCGCTTCCCAGACCGGATTGTGCGCCGCCGCCGGTTTCATCCTGACCTGCGCGATGCTGTCGCGGCGATTGGCCGCAATCCGTTGTTCAACCGCCTTTTCATCACCGAACTTGGCCAATCCAGCCTCTACCTTGTGCAGAACCGGCTGGACTTCAGCCAGATCGGGCCAGATCCGCGCCATGGCCCGCAGCAGGTCGCGCAGTGCCATCAGATTCATCCGCTGATACTGGACGGTGCAGAAATCGCCTTCCGCCGTTCCCATCGCACCGTCCGGGCGATGAGTACCCATGGCTTCCAGATCGGTCAGCCAGGTATCCGCCTCCCGCTCGAGCGCGGGCAGCTTGCGCAGCGCCGCAGCCCGTTCGCTTTGCAGCTTTTTCGGTTCAAGCGGCTGCGCCAGACCATCGTCAACATAGGCGCGGAACGCCGCAAGCTGCTGCTCGAAAGCCGCGACCGCCTCGCGGCAATCGCCGGTTTGCGGGGTGAACCTGGGAACCTGCAACCGCTTGAAGAAATCCCAGGTCCGCTTGGTCGCGGCAGCGCCGGTCGATGCGCCGGCCGATGCACTGGCCGATCCCGATGGAGCGGCCGGCTGCCGCTTCGGCTCGCGCGAAGGCCGGACGGGTTCGCCCGTGCCATCACCGCTGGCGGGGGGCTGGCGCTGCGCCGGAAGGGCCGCTGGCTGAACCGCAAGCGCGATCCCCACCGTGCCGAGCAGCAAGCGCGCCATCCTGTTCATATCATTCACCTCCAGCCAGTTCACGCAAAGCTGGGCGCAGGCCTGTGCCTGTTGAGCAATCCCTTCTTTCCGGGGGATAGCGGCAGCGGCCCCGCGCAGGCATCAACGACGCGACAGATCGCAAGGAGCCAACCGGAATGAGATTGCCCCTGCTGTTTCCGATGGTCGCGATCACGATGTCCTTCGGAGTCGCATCCACGGTCATCGCCAACCCGCTCGACCGGGCAAGAACCCAGCGCGGCGCGCTTCCGGTCCCGGCGGCAGCATCGAATCCGGCCAAAGGCGGATCGATCCCCGATCAGGGCGTGCACAACGCGGTTCACGCCGCGCACCAAAAGCAGATTGTCTTCACCCGCAGGGACACCTCGATCGGCGATATTGCCGAATCCGACATCGTGCGCGATTTCACCCTGGGTGAGGCGATGTTCTTCCGCGTCTTCATGGAACACTCGGCCGTCAACGCGATCGCGGCAGCCAATGCCCTGCCCGCACGCCAGGTCTATGCCGACGGGGTCTTCTACACGGCCCGCTTCACCATCGATGGGCAGAGTTTTGACACCGGGATCTTCCCCTGGGGGAACCGCCAGTCGCACGAAACCTGGACCACCTGGCGCGGCCAGTTCGTCAATCTCAGCCCCACCGGCCGCGTCCCTGGATCGGACGCCTTTCTGGAAATGCTGTCGCGGGCAACTTCCGCCGGATTGCTCAAGCCCGGTCGCCACGCGGTCAAGATGGAACTGATCGCCAAGACCAATACCGAAAAGTCCGGCCCGATCGAGGCGGGCGTCGTGGCGGCGGGGGATTTCAATCTCACGGTTCCGGCAGGCGTGTTCAAGCCAAGCAACCCCCATCTGTGCGGTCCGGTCCGCGGCACGGCGGGCACCGCGGCGCTGGAGGCCCAGGCCTTTTCCCATGCGCGAAAATTCTGGGACTGGCCCGAACTTACGCTCACCAAGGCCATCGCGGTCGGCAATCAGTGGACTGTTGAGCGCAACGAACTGACCGGTATTCCGATCGAGCGTTATACCGACGTTGCGATCCTCGCACGCGGCGCGAAGTACTGCACCAGCCACACCCACAAGTTCACCGAGAAGTATCTGGGCGGCGGCAGCTTTGGCTCAGGCGGGATCTCGGTCAACTTCACCCCCGGCTACGTGCCCTGCGCCTGCCTGGGTTGAGTCCGCACCGCCCTGCATTTTCCTGCACCACCGACAGCCCACATCCGCCCGCCAGCCCGGCTCAAGCCGGGTTTCGGCGGCGCCTGCCTGCCTGCGCCCGGCTTTTGCCCGGCCCGGCACAATAATATCGCCCCGCCCCGCAAACAGACATTGACAAGCCCGCCACCCGCCCGCTAGTGGCGCGCTCCTACCCGGCGACAGGCGCTCTGCCCCGTCGCCTCCGTGCCCAGATGGCGGAATTGGTAGACGCACCGTCTTCAGGTGGCGGCGCTGGAAACGGCGTGGAGGTTCGAGTCCTCTTCTGGGCACCAGTCAACCACTTTATCGTGTTGTTTTTACACGATAAAGTGGAGTTCCTGAAAAGGCGATCCCACATTGATTCCCACATTTTGTGTGGGTCGTGGTGATCCTCGTTGGTCCTTGCCGAGACGCCAACCCGTCCTCGCCAATACCATCATCCGCTTTTGGGCTGCGACACGGGACGAATCTTGACGGTGCATCGCACTGCCTGCTTCGAGGTTGCTGCGGTCTTCCGGCAAGCGTCAATGACATCGCGATTGTCACGCTGGATGTCAGCGGCCTGTACCAGTGCATTCCATGCCTCGGGGCTGTCACTTTGCATCATCCGTGCGCCAGCGTCCCAGCGGGAGGATGCGCCGACCATCCGCGCTGCCATGCGCTCGGGCCAGTGCCAGCTGTCTGGCATCGTGCGGGCAATGGTGCCGGGGAGCAAAGACCATAGCAGGATGCCCGCCAGAAAGGCTCCACCTGCCACTTGGTAGAGCTGCTGCCGATGCTCGGCGGCGGTGCGCGCCTGGGCCGTGACGCTGCGCATTTCCTGGGCGGCGTGATTCAAGTCGCTCCGGGCCTGATTGATCCTGTCCTGATCGCTGCGCCGCGCAGCTTCTGCTGCTGCGGCAATCCGATTGCCAATGCTGTCAGGGGTCATCTGCATCGCCGGATGACCAGCCATGCTCTTCAAGCTCTCGCCAATCGTGCTCATCCGCTTGGTCATGGCGGTCAGGGTCGCGCCGTAGTCGGGAATAACAATGTCGGCGCGCTCGGCGGCGAGGTGCTGAACCGCACGACGCATCAGGGCCAGTTCCCCTTCCAAGCGGGAAAACGCCTCGGCGGCAGGATCGCCTGCGACCTCGGGGACGGGCGGGTCGGGATCGGGTTCAGGCTCAAGGTCTAGGGTCAGTTCCACGTCGTCAGTGTCGGTATCCATTGCGCTTCTCCTACAGGCCCATGCCGATTGACCGGCTCCGCTCCATCGAGATGGAAGCGGCAAGGTCGCGGGCCAGATCGCGACCGAGTTCTGTCTTGATGCCAAGCTCGCGGGTGCGACCGCGCAACAGGGATTCAACTTGCGCATCGCGTTCCAGCCCCTTCGCCATGTCCGTCATGTGGTTGGTAAGGCTCTGCACGCCCTTGGTGTCGCCATCGTGCTGCATCGCTTGCCGTGCTTGCCCCAGCCGCTGCCAGTCGCTGACAAAGCGGTCGGCGCGCTGCGCGGGATCGACGCGGATTTCGGCTTCAAGCTGCATGGCGCGGATCGCGCCCTGGCTGCGACCATCGGCGGCCTCACGGGCGAGCGAGGGTTGGCGCTGCAAGGCGCTGGCGAGGTCGGCTGTGCCATGGGGCCGGATCGCATCGAGCGCCTTTCCGGCCTTCTCCAGCGCGTCGCGCTGGTGTGGCAGGACCGGCAATTCCTGTTCACGCATCTGCCCGATGTCGACGGCGGCGCGCGCGTAGCGTTCGACCGCCCGGCGCTGGTCGGTCAGGCCAGCCTGATCGGTCGGCAGGGATTCTAGCCGGTTGGCCTGCGGACGGAAGCCAGCAAAGATCGACTTCGCCCGTTCCGGCAATTGCCGAGCGATCTCCACGATCCGCTCGCGGAAGGTGATCCCGCGCCGCTCGGCGAACTGCTGCTCGGGCTTGTAGTCGCTGGCCATATCCTTGCCGCGCTCGCGGCTGAGGGTGCCGACAAGCTTGGATTGGTCGGCGAAGTCGTCGCGGCCATAATGCAGGGCAAGGCCGTCCCGGTGGCGAGACATCGCGACATAGGCACCGTGGCTGTCCATGCCTCGTGTCGCCAGCACGTGGGCGCGGTCGACCGTCATGCCCTGCGCCTTATGGATCGTCGCGGCATAGCCGTGATCGATGTGAGCATAATCCTTCGTATCGAAAGCCACGTTGCGGCCATCGTCGGTGCGCACGGCCATGCGCTGCGGCGTCACCTGCTCCACGGTGCCGAGTGTGCCGTTCTTGACGCCCAGGCCCCGCTCATTGCGCAGGAACATGATGCGGTCGCCGGATGCGAACGCGCGTTCCCCGC
>JAKPHK010000015.1 GCA_029550345.1 Pseudomonadota bacterium | reverse complement strand
CAACATCTTCAACGGCGCGATCAACGAGATCCCGAGCTACACCCAGGTGAACGCTCAGCTCCAGATCGACGGGCCGGACAAGAAGTGGTTTGCCCGCGTGTGGGTGCAGAACCTGTTCGACAAGGACTCGATCACCGGTCTTTACGTGACCGACCAGTCCTCGGGTAACTACACCAACATCTTCACCCTCGAACCGCGCCGTTACGGCCTGACCGCAGGGATCAAATTCTAAGCAGTCCTGGGAGGGATGCTTTGCTGGGGGGCTCGGACCATGTCCGGGCCCCTTTGCTTTGCGGTATGGCTGCGCACAAAAAAAAGACCCCGGCCGGATAAAGGGACAATCCGGCCGGGGTTCATGAGTTTCGGGACGAATTGATCCGGTTTGTGGTTCCTTCCAGGTCGTGACGGCGCAACCTTTGCGCAGGTCCGTCCTAACCAGACAGGGTTTCCGCCGGGTCAGCAGTGCAGCCGGTAATTACCCATAGGCGGGCGCTTTTCTATCCGATCAGCGAGGATTCGATCGCGATGCGGATCGCCTCGCTGGTGTGGTGGGCACCCATCTTGGTCAGCATATTGGCGCGGTGGATTTCGACCGTGCGCGGGCTGATCGCCAGCCGTTCGCCGATCAGGCGGTTGGACAGGCCATCGGCCACCCCGGCCAGCACCTCGCGCTCACGCTTGGTCAGTTTCTGGACGCGGCTGCGGGCGCGGGCCTCGCGCAGACGCAGGCTGCCGATCGATGCTGCGGCGCTCTCCGCCAGTTCGATCGCTGTGGTGATCTTGGCGATATCGCAGGGCCATTCGACATAGTCGAGCGCGCCGCTCAGCACGGCCTTGACCACCCGGTCGGTTCCCGGTTCCTCGCTGAAGGCGATCACCGGCAGCCATTCGCCATTATCGGTCATGTGTTCAATCAGTTCCTCGATCGCCGGGCCGTGATCGGCGACCATGATCGCGCCCGATCGCGGCCAGCGCAGGGTAATCTCGTCAATATCCTCGAACGGTTCGACATGGATTCCGCTGCCAGCTAGCGCATGGGTTATTGCGGCGCGGCGGCGGAAGTTTCCATCGATCAGGGCAATGTTGCGGCGTCGTTCCATCGGGTAGCTCCCCCTAGTGATTTCCGCCTAGGGAATTAGGCCGATGTGCCGCGAGCGCCGCACCGATCCTGATCGAAATCCGAATGGTTGCCTGCGGAAAAACCCATAGCGATAGCTGCGCAAACGGTTCACCACCGGCAGCTGCGATCCCACCATTTCGGAACTAATCCCCCGCGACCGGCGCGGCGCGAAAGGCACCGGCGATTTCGGTGATGTCGTCTTTGAGGCGGCCGAGCTTCGCCGCGTCGAACCGGATCACGCTGTCCAGCACTTGCTGGCGGGCACCTTCGAACAGGGCTGTGAGCGCGGTTGCCAGCGGCTGGGTGTGATCCAGGCCCAGCTGCAACGCAGTGATCGCGGACAGTGCGCGGGTCAGCGCCTGGCTCTTGCGGGCGTTGTCACCAATGGCTTCGGCGTGGATCGCACTGCCCAGCGCAAGGATGAGCTGTTCGTAGCACAGCAATACCAGCTGGCGCGGATCGGCCCCGGCGATGCGGGCGTCGAAATCGACCCGGCGATAGGCTTCGTGGGGGGATTTGAGGGCGTGCATATCAATTGCTCTTGGCGTTCCAGGCGTCGATCTGGTTCTGCAGGAACGACAGGGTGGATTTCGATGCCGCGACCCGGCTATCGACCGCGGCAAACTGCGTGGCGAGCCGCGCGCGCAGCCGTTCCTGCGCTTCGGCGAGTTTTGTCGCTTCTTCGCTCAAGTCCTGCTTTTGCCGGGTGAACCGGGTCAGTGATCCGGCCAGGGTGCCGGGATCGGAGGCAGCTGTCAGGCGGCGGGAGAGCTTGTCGAAGGTACCGTAAACCCCGTGCAGCCCGGTGGTGAACATCGCCGCGACGCCTTCAGGAGCGGACTTGAGCGTGGCGCTCAGCCGGTCGCTGTCGAGCCGGAACGTGCCATCGCGGTTGGTCGCCAGCCCCAGGTCGGCCAGCGTGCGCGGCTCGCCATTCGCCGCACCGGGCATGACGATGGTCCCAGCCAGCTGCCCCAGAGCCTGCCGCATCGCCCGCGCGCCGCTGTCGCGCGCCAGATCGCCGGACGAAGGATCGGTCTGGGTCTTGAGCTCTCCGGCCAGTTCATTAAGCGCGGCGACCAGATCGCTCATGAAGGTCGATACCGCCGCGCCCGGATCGGCAAAGCGGATCGCGGTCGGCGCGCCGATATTGGTGCCGGTCAGCGACAGGCTCAGCCCCGGGACCAGATCGGTGATGCTGTTCGACGGGCTGCTCATCGCCAAACCATCGAGCTGGAACTGCGCGTCGCGCGCCGTGGTCTTGAGCAGGGCCGGGGCGCTGGCCGGCGACCAGGCGAGTGCGGCCAGGCCTTCCTCGCCCACCGTCTCGCTGGCTTCGATCACAAAGCCATTGGCCGCGCCTTCCTTGCCCTTGAACATCAGGTGTGCGCCGTCGGTGCCGGTGGCGACATAGGCGGTCACGCCAATGCCGGCCGTATTCACTGCCGCCGCGACATCGGCCAGGGTCGCGCCGCTGGGAATTGTTACTGCGGCCGGGCTTTGTTCAGTATCCTCGGTAAAAGCCCCTGCGGCGATCGTGCCGAAGCGGAAGGTCAGGCTGCCTGATCCGATCGGTGTGGCGGCCTCGGTAAAGGGCGCGCTGGCCAGCACCTGATTGGTGGCCAGCTGGCTTACCTCCAATGAATAGGTCCCACGCCCGCTGACCGTCCCGCGCGACACGGTGGCGACACCGGCATTGGCGATCTGCGGCTGGCTGGAAAGATCGCCGGTGCGAACCCGGTCCCCGATCGAGCTGGACAGTTGCAGGATCGCGCTTTTCAGCGCCGATGCGGCCGAGATCTGCCGGTCGATTGTTTCGCTGCGCGCGGTGTTGCGGTCGATCTTGGCCGCGAAGGATGCGCTGGCCAGGCTCTGCGCCAGCCCGGCCATGTCGATCCCGCTGCCTGCGCCAAGCGTGGTTATGATCGAAGAGGTGGCAGAGGTGGTGGCCATATCGTCCAGAACGGCGGGACGATGCGCAATTTAAGGCGCGGCCTCGACCCGCCCTTCGGCATCGAAACGCAGCGTCACCGGCACCTCGATCGGCGGCAGCGGACGGTGTTCTCCGCGGCGCAGCGACAGCACATGAGCCAGAACCGCGGCAACCGCAGCATAGAGCTCTTCGCGGATCATCTGGTTTTCGCGGGTGGTGAAATAGACCGAGCGGGCCAGCGGCGGCGCTTCGATCAGCGGAACGTCCAGTTCGTGCGCCAGTTCGCGCATTGCCAATGCCTTTTCGCCGCGCCCCTTGGCCAGCACCACCGGGGCCCCGGCCTTGAGCGGATCGTAACCCATCGCGACCGAGAAGTGCGACGGGTTGGTCAGCACGAATTGCGCCTCACGCATTGCCTTGGCCACCGCGCCGCTGGCGTATTGGCGCTGGCGTTGCCGCTGGGCGGCCTTGCGCTCGGGCGAGCCTTCGGCCTCCTTGTTTTCATCGCGCAGTTCCTGCTGGCTCATCCTGAGGCGCAGGTAACGGCGCAGCCACTGGATCGGCCAGTCGATCAGCGCGATCAGCACCAGCCCGGCGGCAAGAGCGAACAGCAGCGCGGTCAGCGCATCCCAGGCCCGGGCCAATGCAGAACCAAGCGATGCGGCCCGGCCCAGGGCGAGCAGGCCGCCCAGGCTGCCTCTGGCCCAGAAATAGCAGATCGCGCCAAGCAATGAGACCTTGAGCACACCCTTGCCGACCTCTATCCAACCTTGCGGGCCGAACATTCGTTTCAGGCCGGAAAGCGGGTTGAGCCGCGAAGCCTTGGGCAGGGCATTGGCACCGACCCAGCGCCCGTCGGCCGAAGCGAGCTGCGCGGCGGTGACGGAGATCATCACGCCTGCGGCAAGCGTCAGCAGCGGTGGGGCCACGGCCCACAGCACAGCCAGCATCGCCCCGCCGGGATCGAAGGCGTCGATCGCATCGCGGTTCCAGCTGAGCCCTGCGCGCAGGGAACCGGTCAGCCGCTGATAGAGCCACGGTCCGGCAAAGCGCAGCCAGGCCGTCCCGATCAGCACGGCCATGGCGGTCGCCAGTTCGCGGCTGCGCAGGACATCGCCCTTGCGCGCCGCCTCGCGCCGGCGTTTCTCGGTCGGGGCAAAGGTCTTTTCGCCGCTCATCGCGTCAGCAACGCTCCGGCCTGGCGGACCGCCACCTCGCTCAGCGTGGCGAACTGATCGGCGTAGAGCGGGGCGACCGCGATCAGCGCGGCCAGCCCGGCCAGAATTCCGGCCGGCAGGCCCAATGCGAACAGGTTGAGCGCCGGGGCAGAGCGGCTCAGCACCCCACTGGCCACCTGCACCAGCATCAGCACCAGCGTGACCGGCAGTGCAATCGCCACGGCGGCGACGAACATCTCTCCGCCGAAAGCCAGCACCTGATCGAACTGCGCCGGGCCGAACCAGCTCTGCCCAGGCGGGAAGATGGTGTAGCTATCGACCACCAGCCGCAGCCAGGTGAGGTGCGCGCCAAGGCCGAGGAAAATCAGCGTCAGCATGACGGTGAAATACTGCCCCAGGATCGGCGAATGGGTGCCGTTGACCGGATCGGCGGCAGAAGCGATCGACATCCCCATCGCTCCGCCGATCTGCTCTGCCGCCAGGACCGGGGCGGCGAAAGACAATTGCAGCACGAAGCCCAGCGACAGGCCGATCAAGGCCTCACTGGCCAGTGTCAGCAGTCCGGCTGCGGAGAACAGCGCGGGCGGCACCGCTACCGGGACCCAGGCCGCGATCAGCACCGCAATCGCTGCGGTAATCGCCACGCGCAGCTGCACCGGCACCGCGGCGGCGGAAAAGAACGGCGCGGCCAGCAGCGCGGCCCCGATCCGGGTCATCAAGAAAACCAGCTTCCACAGCTCACCCTCAACCGCGCCGAAACCGAAATCGAGTGCGATCATTGGCCGAGGTCCGCGATCCGGGCGAAGATATCCTGCGCAAACTCGCCGACCAGCGTAAACATCGAAGCCCCCATCAGCACCAGCACCAGCGCGATTACCGCCAGCTTGGGCACGAATGTCAGCGTTTGTTCGTTGACCGAGGTTGCGGCCTGGACGATCCCGACCACCAGACCGATTGCCAGACTGGCGAGCAGGACCGGGGCCGCGACCAGCGCCGTGACCCACAGCATCCGGTCTGCCAGTGAGAGGAGCGTGGCGGTTTCATCCATCACCCGAAACTCGCCACCAGGCTGCCCATCAGCAGCGCCCAACCGTCGATCAGCACGAACAGCAGCAGCTTGAACGGCAGCGAGACGATGGTCGGGCTCATCATCATCATCCCCAGGCTCATCAGCACCGATGCGACCACCAGATCGATCACCAGAAACGGCAGAAACAGCATGAAGCCGATCTGGAACGCCGTCTTCAGTTCACTGGTGACAAAGGCCGGGAGCAGGATCGAGAATGGCACATCCTCGCCGCGCTGGAACTTGGGGGCCTTGGCCATATCGGCAAACATCGCCAGATCGTGCTTGCGGGTCTGGCGGATCATGAAGGCGTGAAACTCCTTGCCGCCAACGGCAATCGCCTGCTCGGCATTGATCGTACCCGCGCTGTAAGGCTGGATCGCCTGGGCATTCACCCGGTCGAGCGTCGGGGCCATGATGAACAGCGAAAGGAACAGCGAAAGACCGATCAGCACCTGATTGGGCGGGCTCTGCTGAAGCCCCAGCGCCTGCCGCAGGATCGAAAGCACCACCAGGATCCGGGTGAAGCTGGTCATCATCAGCAGCAGCCCCGGCAGGATCGTGAGCAAGCCCATGATCAGCAGCAGTTGGAGCGACAGGGTCATGCCTTGACCCGCGGTGCCCCCGGTCGCTCCGAAGGCGCGGTCAAGCGCGCCGGGAATCGCGGTTTGTGCCTGAGCCAGAGTCGGGGCCAGAAGGGCGGGGAGCGTGATCAGCCACCTCCATCCTCCCCCCTTGGGGGAGCTGGGCCGCCGCAGGCGGGCCGGAGGGGGCAGTGTAGAGAGTGCACGGTCCCCCTCTGTCAGCGCTGCGCGCTGCCACCTCTCCCAAGGGGGGAGGATGTTCCCGAGAGCCATCATTCCCCCACCTCCCGCGCCGGAGCTTCAGCCAACCGGGTCAGCCCCTGGCGCGAGGCGGAAACCAGAATCTCGCGCCCGTGGAATTCGATAACCGCCAGCTTGAGCGTGGGTGAGAGCATGGTCGTTTCAACGATCCGCACGGTCTTGCCCCCCGCCGGAGCAGCGCCGATCCGGGCCTGCATCTTCTGGGCGAGCCTGAGCATGCCCCAGGCCAGCGCGCCGATCAGCGGCAGGATCACCAGCAGCTTGAGCAGATAGACCAGCATCACGCGGCCCCTTCGCCGGATGCAGGCTGGGCCCCGGCCATCTCGACGATCCGCAGGCCAAATCGATTACCCTGTGCGACGATCTCGCCGCGGGCGATCAGCTTGCCGTTGACCAGCACGTCGAGCAGCTCATCGGTCAGCCGGTCGAGCATGACGACGCTGTCTTCGCCCAGCGCGAGGACGTCTTTCAGTTTCATGTCGGTTCGGCCGAGCTCGACCGAGAGGCGCACATCGACTTCCTTGAGCAGGTCGAAGCCGCGGGTGTGGAGTGTCATGGGGCGGGGTTTCCTTCAGGCAATCTGGGTGAGTTTGATGGCAACGCGGTCATCCTGCGCGCCGACGCTGCCGCGTGCGATCACCGTGGTCCCGGCCAGCACCGGCACCGCGCGGTTGATGGCCACCGGCAGCACCGCGCCGGGTTCCAGCGCGGCAAGGGCAGAAAGCGGCACGCGCATCTCGACCAGCGTGGCGGTCAGCGGCAGGGGCACTTCGGCAAAAGGCTGGGCGGCAGGATCGGCGCTGCCGCCGCTGCGCGGGGCGGGCTGGTCGCCCTGGCCGAGCAGCTTGGGGAGCTGCGCAAAAGGCAGGGCGATCAACAGCTTCCAGGGGCGCCGTGCGCCTTCCATCACTTCGATCCGCTGCACCACCAGCCGCGCCCCGGCCGGAAAGGGCGCCAGTTCGGACAGGCGGCTGTCGCGCCGTCCGGTCCTGAGTTCGCCCAAGCCTAGCGCCTCACCCAGGCTGCGCGCGATCAGCGTTTCAAGCCGCTGGATCATCAGTTCGGCGGAAAGCGGGAAGGCAGCGGGCAAGACCCCCTGCGCATCGCCGCTGCCGCCAAAAGCCCGATCCACCAGCCGCAGGGTCGATTGCCCCTCGACCGAGGCGAGCAGCGACAGGCCCGGCACCGGCGTTGCAAGCAGGCAATTTGCCGCCAGTGGGCCGACTTCCTCGCGCAGCTCGGTCTCGGTCAGCTCGGTGGGGGCGGCGACACTGACGCTGGGCGCCTCGCCGCCGGTCAGCTCGGCAAAGGCCGAGGCCAGCGTCCGCGCCAGCCGCTCGCCCATCCGGCCCAGTGCCGGGATCAGGTCCGCCGGCTCGGGTCCGCGCCGCAGCAGCTCCTGACAATGCTGCGCGGCGACCCGCTCGGGAACGAAGGAATGCTGCGTGTTCACTGGACCAGGAAGCTCTTGAAATAGACCCGATCGACCCCGCCGAAGCCTTCGGTTTCGGTCAGGACCTTGTTGATCGCATCGGTCAGCCGTTTGGCCAGGCGCTGCTTGCCTTCGGGGGTGAAGACTTCCTCCTCGGGCGTATCGGCCAGCACCACCAGCACCGCGCTGCGGATCGCCAGTTCATGCTTCTTGAGCCAGATCAGCACCCGTCCGTCGCGGCGGGTGGAGCAGGCCAGACTGACCTGAACCAGCGCCGACGAGTTCTTGAGGTTGGAGGTGAAATCGTCGGAGAAGTTGTAATAACTGGTCTTGTATTCGCTCCCGCCTTCGCCCTCTACCTCAGCCGGGGCTTCGCCTTCGCCGCCTTCGGTCTTGGGAGCATAGGGATCTTCCTCGCCCTTCTTGACCAGCTTGGGCTCGTTGCTCTCCTTCTTTTCCTCGCCATGGCCGCCGCCCACCATCCCGGCCTGAACCGCCATGAAGGTTCCGCCTCCGCTCGCGCCAACCAGCACCAGGCCGATCAGTGCCTTGATCAGCAGGCCCTTGCCCTTCTTCTTTTTCTTCGGCTTTTCCTCGGCCGCGTTCTTGTCACTCATGGCTCAGGTTCCTTCGATCTTGTGGCGTTCAGGCAAAGATTCCCTGGCGCGGGGCAGAGCGGTTCTGCGCGTCGCGCGGGGTGGGATTGGCTTGCGGCTGGTTCTCGCGGCGTTCGCCGTTCGAACCGCGCGATTGGGCTTGACCGCCGGACGGGCCAGCGGAATTGCTCGCCCCTTCACCGCGCGGCTGGAACGACAACTGGGCCTCGCTCTGCCCGATCGGGAGAACCGGTGCGGGCGCGGCTGCGGCGCTGCGGGCGAAATCGGGATCGGCGCTGGTCATGGCGATCGAAAGCCCGGCCTCCTCGGGCCGGAAATGCAGGCGCACGGTGCCGAAATCCTGGTGCGGCAGGGTCACCGAAACGGTCTGCGGGGCCGCCGCCTCGCGGGCCACGGCGATCCGCTCGATCAGTGTGGCAAAATCGTGGGGGCGTAGCGGCTGGATTGCTGCTGACGAAACGGGTGCAATGGTGGCCGGGGCAGACTGTGAAGCTGTGAACGCGGGCAGCGCATCAGCGCCGGAGCCTTCCGCGTCCGGCAGGACCGCGGCGGTATCATCCCGACCGCGCGATAGGGCGGCGCTGGCTTGCGGCAGGGGCAGGGTGATCCGCACCTCTTCCGATGGAGCGGCAAAGGCCTGCGCGGCGGCTGGGGCGGGGCTGGCGGGCGCCGGATCATCGGTCTTGGTGGCTGATGCAATCGGCTGCGCCGTCACTGCGGGTTGCAAATTCTGCGGCAACAGGGAGGCTCGCGCTGCTGCGGGCGGCTGTGCGGGGGCGGATTGCGGCTCGGCGGCCGTCCGGATCGCTGCCAGGGCTGGCAACGGCTCGGCCGATCCGGCATCATCCGACTGATCGGGTTCTTGCTGAGGAAGCGAGCTTTGAGCAAGGCCGGGGGTGGGCGTTTCGATGTTTTCGGTCAGCGGCAAGGGGTGGGGTGCAACCGGCACTTTGGCGGGCTTGGCGCGGGCCGGTGGAGCAGCGGCGGCCTCACCATCTGGCCGGGCGGTCACTGCTGAGGGCGTGGCGGCGGTGGGATCGGTAAACGGCAAGCCGGACGGCAAGATCTTGCCGGGCATTGCCGTCGCTTCCGGGGACGCTTCGGGGGTGTTGAGGGCTTCGGTCGGCGGCTCGGCTGCTTGCTCCGCAGCACTGGCCGTTAGCCCCTGAATTGCCAGCAAAGCCCCGAAATCCGTCCCTTCCGCGCCAGTTCCAATCGCCATCGCACCCGCCTCGACCGGCAGGGCAAGGGCAGACGGCAGGACGGGCAGGGCAGGCTGGATCATCGGCGGCATCCTTTGTGAAAGGGTTCGCCGATAACTATTCAAGGTCCGTGCCAACCGGACGGCGGCCACCCAGCGCCGGAGTCTGCAAACGTTGGTCGAGCGCGCGCTGACCGGCCCGGGCGCGGTCTTCCACAGCGGCGCGGCGGCGTTCGGCCTGGGCCAGATCCTGCTGCTTGCGATCCGCGATCAGCCGCGCTTGCACGGCATCGCCGCGCGTGGTGGCGGAAATCGCGCTCAGCCCCGAAACGAAGCTGCCAAGCTGGCGCAGTTCAAGCCCGTCAGCCAGCGCCGTTCTGCCGCGATAGTCTTCAGCCATGGCGCCGGTGCGGGCCGCCAATGCCTCCAGCTGGGCGAGGGTGCCCTCGGCCTCGGCGGCTTCGCGGGCGGCGGCTTGGCGGGCAATCGCGCGGACCTTTTCGAGCCGGTAGAGCCGCCGGACCCGGGCCGCTTCAGCGTGCATCGGCCAACAGCTCTTCCAGCGCAGCCACGCTGCTCGGCAGGTCGATCACGCTCCGCGCGTTCTGGCACAGGAACGCGGTCAGCGGCTGGTGCATCGCGATCGCGCGGTCAAGCTGGGGATCGGCGCCGGTGCGATAGGCGCCCATCAGAACCAGGTCGCGGTTCGCTTCATAACTCGCTGTCAAAGCTCGGAATTGCCGGGCCAGCTCGGCATGGCCTTCGGGCACGATGTCGGCCATGACCCGGCTCAACGAGGCGGCGATATCGATCGCCGGATATTGCCCGCGCTGGGCCAGATCGCGGCTCAGCACGACGTGGCCGTCAAGGATCGAGCGGGCGGTATCGACTACCGGATCGTCCTGATTGTCGCCGTCCGCCAGCACGGTGTAGATCCCGGTGATCGATCCGCCGCTCTCAGCCGAGTTTCCGGCCCGCTCAACCAGCTTGGTGATCGTGGCGAGGGCCGATGGCGGATAGCCGCGGGCCGCGCCGGGCTCCCCCAGCAGCAGCGCGATTTCCCGCGCGGCGTGGGCCACGCGGGTCAGGCTGTCCAGGATCAGCAGGACACTGCGGCCCTGGCTCCGGAACTGTTCGGCCAGACTGGTCGCCAGCAAGGCGCCGCGCAGCCGCAGGTTGGGGGCATGGTCTGCCGGAACCGCGACCACCACGGTCCGCTCGCGCCGTTCTGCAGTCATGTGCCGCTCGACGAAATCGGACACCTCACGGGCGCGCTCGCCGATCAGGCCAACCACCACCACGTCGGCATCGGCCCCGCTGGCGATCATGTTGAGCAGCACCGATTTGCCAACGCCCGATCCCGCCATGATCCCGATCCGCTGGCCGATCCCGAAAGTGGTTAGCGCGTTGAGCGCACGCACCCCTGTATCGAAGGTCTGCCGCACCGGGCTGCGATCGAGCGCGGTGGTCCGCACGCCTCCGGCCGGCCAGGCTTGGCGGGCATGAACCGGCCCTGCGCCGTCTATCGGCTTGCCCTCTCCATCGACCGCGCGGCCCAGAAAGGCTTCACCGACTGGCAGCATTCCCGGTCGGCCTTCAGCCCGGACCCGCGCGCCGGGGCGCAGCATCACCGTATCGCCAAGCAGCATCATCAGCGTGCGGCCGTTGCGAAAGCCGATTACCTCTGCGGTCAGCGGCTCAGCCGCGCCGTGGGCGACCTTGCACAGCGCGCCGACCGGGGCATTCAGCCCGGAAACTTCAAGCAGGCCGCCATCGCAGGCGCAAAGCAGGCCATAACGCCCCGGGGAAAGGTCGATCCGGGCTGTGCCGAGATCGTCCAGCAACGGCGCGAACAGGTTCAGCACCGGGCCAATGCCTCGGCGATCGCGCGGTGCCAGTGGGCCGGGCCATCCTCAACCCCGCCGCTGCTTGTCTCGATCCGTAGCGACCCGCGTTCGAGAGCGGGATCTTCAAGAACATCAAGTTCTTCAGGCAGATCATTGGCAATCAGCCTGAAATCTTCCGGGTGCAGCCGCAGAACCTTGTCATCATCGGCGCGCGCCAGCATCGCCGCCGCCTTGGCCACGCGCGCCGCCAGCGCCTCGCGATCGAGCGCGAAGGGGGCAAGGCTCGCCTCGCACAGCGCCTCGACCGTGGCATAGAGCTTTTGCCGCAAGGCCTCCGCCTGTTCGGCATCGAGCCGGGCCAGACTCAGCGTGATCCGGGTCCGCGCGGCAGCATCGACTTCGGCGCGGGCAATGGCCCGGGCTTCGGCCTCGGCATGGCCGGTGGCATAGCCCTCTTCGCGGGCGCGGGCGACCGGGTCTTCCGGCGCGGCTGGTTCGGGCATTTGTGCAAGTCCCGGCACGAAGCGCGGATCGGGCAGAAACCCCGACCGCTCCCCCAAGGCAACGAACGGCAGGTCAGACATATTCATCGTCCCCGCCGCCGACTCCGAACTGGATCGTGCCATCGGCGGCAAGGCGGCGGGCGACGGTGACGATTGCCTTTTGCGCCTCGACCACCTCGGCCATCTTGAGCCGTCCGCGCCCGGCAATCTCGTCCTTGACGCCATCGGCAGCGCGGCTGGACATGGCGCCAAAGAAGACTTCTCGCTGTTCCTCCGAAATGCCCTTCAAGGCATTGATCAGAATGTCGCTTTCAACCTCACGCAGCAGCGCCCCCATGGCCTTGGCATCAAGCGTGAAGAGGTGTTCGAACTTGAACATTTCGCCCTCGATTTCCTTGGCCAGGGCTTTGTCGATCCGGTTGATTTCCGGCATGATCCGCTTTTCGGCGGCTTTGCCGGCGTTGTTGATGATGTCTGCCGCCTGCTTGGCCCCGCCCAGTGAGAGCGCCGCGCGGCCATGGTTTTCGGCGATCCGGCTTTCGAGCAGAACCTCAAGCATCTTGAGTGCATCGGCCGAAATCGGACCCAGCGTGGCGACCCGGTGCATCACCTGCGGTTGAACCTCTGCGGGCAGGGCGTGGAGCACCATGGCGGCAACCTCGGGATCGAGCTGAACCAGCAGCACCGCGATCGCCTGGGGATGCTCGTCCTTGATCAGCGGGATCAGCGCATCGGGATTGAGCCAGCGGGCGATCTCGATTGCCGGACCGGCGCTGTCGCCGCCGGGCAGGATCCGCTGCATCAGGTTATCGGCCTTCACCTCGCCCACGGCGCGGGTCATCAGGCTGCGGACCTGGGCGTTGCGGCCGCGTGCGGAAATGCCGCCGCGTCCGGTGTTGTCAACGAACCCGGAAATCGCCTGGGCGATCTGGTCCGGGCCAATATCGCCCAGTGCGCACATCTTTTCGCCCAGCACCTGCAATTCCTCCGGGCCGAGCTGGCTGAGGATTGCCGCCGCCTGATCCTCTTCAAGCAGCATGATCATCACCGCCGCGCGCTCGGCGTCGCCCAGGCCGGGCAGTTCGATCGCCTCGCTCATGGTGTGTTCTCCGCGGGCTGGGTGCCGAGCATCTGGCGCAGCGCCAGCAAGGCGTCATCGGGCTTTTCCTCAACGATCCGCTGGGCGAGATTGACCTGGCGGCCGAGCAGTGCCGCATCGGGCGTTGCGGCATGGGCGGAGGCGGATAGGGGAGCGTCCTCTGCATCGTCCTCACGCGCTGCCGGTTCACGCTTCAGCGCGCGGACCAGCGGGCGCACGCCCATCAGCAGAACCAGCAGCACCGCCAGCAGCGCGACAACGCTGCGCACCACCATCGCGAACCACGGCGCCTCCCAGAACGGCGGCGCCTCTTCCGAAACCGGCTCGAACGGACGGACCAGCACCTGCACCTGATCGCCGCGCTGCGGATCGGCCCCGGTCGCGGCGGAGACCAGCGCCTTGACCTGATCGAGATCGCCGGGCTTGGCCTTTTTCATCGCTTCCTGACTGATCGCCACCGCCACCGAAACGCGCTTGATCCGGCCCGGCTGCGAATTGGCGACCGATACTTCGCGCCCCAGTTCATAGGTTCGGGTGGCCGAACTTTCACCGTTGACCGATGCCGGGGCAGTCTGCGCGCCTTGCGCCGGGCCGCCCTGCGGCGGGCCGGGAGTAGCCTGGGTGGCGGGCGGCGGGGTGTTGGAGAGCGCGCCAGGAATGCCGGCCGCCTGCCCGGCCTGTCCGCCCGCCTGCTGGCTTTGCTGCGAGGTTTCGGAACGGACCACGCCGTCCTTGTCATAGCTTTCGCGGGCCGAGGTTACCTCGTCCATGTCCAGCTCAACCTGGATTTCGCTGGTGAAATTGCCCGCGCCGAGCATCGGGGTGAGCAATTGATCGAGCTGGGCGCGCAGCTTGTCTTCCATCCGGGCCTGCAATTCCAGACGGTCCGATCCCCTGGTGCTGGGATCGGAGAGCAGCCGCCCATGCTGATCGACCACCCGCACCGCATCGGGCGAAAGCCCGGGAACAGAACCGGCAACCAGATTGACGATGGCCGAAACCTGGCTGTCGTTCAGTTTGCGGCCCTTGGCCATGCGCACCATGACCGATGCGGTGGGCGGGGAATCCTCGCGCACGAAGACCGATTTGCTGGCCTCGGCAAGGTGGACGCGGACGCTTTCAACCCCGTCGATCTGCTTGATCGTCATTTCCAGTTCGGCCTGCCGTGCCCCGCGCAGCCGCTCACCCTCAAGCGTGCGGCTGGCGCCAAGCGGCAGGCTATCAAGGCTGGAAACCGGATCGGGCACCGCCAGCGCCCCGTCAGAGGCGACCAGCATCCGGGCCTTGTAGAGATCGTCCTCACCCACGGTCAGCGTGCCGGTATCGGGGTTTATGGCATAGCTGATCCCGGCCTTGTCGAGGCTGGCGGCAACCCCGGCGCGCTCGGCATCGCCCAGTTCGGCATAGAGCACCCGCTGCGGGGCCGGGGCCAGCGCGGCCCAGGCCAGGCCTGCCCCGCCGATCGCGGCCAGGCCAAGGAACCACGGCAGCGCGCGCCTGACGGCGGGCTGCGCGGCAAGGTTGCGGACCCGCTCAAGCGGCGATCCGGCGGATAGCGCCAGTGGCGGGGCTGCGGTGGGGGCGGGGGCAAGTTCAGCCATTCATCACACTCCCATCCGCATGATGTCCTGATAGGCAGACAGCAGCCGGTTGCGGACCTGCAGGGTCGCTTCGAAAGCGACACCCGCTTCCTGGCGGGCCAGCATGACCTTGGCGACATCGGTCACCTCGCCGCGTTCGAAGGCGGCGGACAGGTCTTCGGCGTTGCGCTGGGTGGCGGAAACCCCATCGAGCGCAGACCTCAGCGCACCGGTAAAGCCATCGGCTGGACCGTTCGCAGCTTCTGTGCCCTGTGGGCCTTGCGCGGCGCTGTGAACATCTTTCAGCAGGCTCGAGCGATCGAGGATCTGCTGGCGCATCGCCAGGATTTGCTGGATTCCGCCGCCGCCGCCGATACCGCCCAGGCCGCTCATCGCTGGGCTCCACCGGCAACGGCCAGACCGGCCTCACGGAAAGCGGCGAGGCGGTAGCGTAAGGTGCGTTCGGAAATGCCGAGCTGCCGAGCCGCGGCGATCCGACTGCCACCGCAGGCGTCAAGCGTCTGCATGATTGCCTTGGCCTCGCTCAGTTGCACGATGTTGGACAGGCGAGTGCCGGATGGCTCGGCGGTTGGCACACCGCCTTCGGGCACCAGCCGGGCAGGCTGATCGAACACAATGTGGGCAGGCGTGATCTGCGCTGCGCCATCGGCCAGCAGCAGCGCGCGGCGGATCACGTTTTCCAGTTCACGGACATTGCCGGGCCAGCCGTGCGACCTGAGCAGGGCCAGCGCACCTTCCGAGATCCACGGCAGCGCCTTGCCCGGCGCGGCGTGGCGAAGCACCAGCGCGAAAGCCAGCGGGGCAATGTCTTCCTGCCGTTCACGCAAGGGACGCAGGGCAAGGGGGAAGACGTTGAGTCGGTAGTAAAGGTCGGCACGGAACCGACCTTCGGCCACCTCGGTTGGCAGATCGCGGTTAGCGCAGGCGATCACCCGCACATCGACCTTTATCGGCTGGGTCGATCCGATCGGCACCACCTCGCCTTCCTGCAAGGCGCGTAGCAGCTTGGCCTGGAGCGAGAGCGGCATCTCGGCGATCTCGTCGAGCAGCAGGGTCCCGCCATCGGCCGCGCGGAAGAAACCTTCGTTGGCCTCGCTCGCCCCGGTGAAGGCGCCCTTCTTGTGGCCGAACAACAGGGCTTCGAGCATCGCCTCGGGCATGGCGGCGCAGTTGACCGCGACGAAGGGCTTGTCCTTGCGCGGGCTGCGTGCGTGGATGAAGCGGCTCAGCACTTCCTTGCCGGTGCCGGTCGGGCCGCCCACCAGCACGGGGATTTCGCTGGCGGCAAGCCGTTCGGCCAGGGCCAGGATCGAAAGCGTTTCGGGATCGGCGGCGATCGGCATTCCAGGCTGGGTCAGCGCGGCAACCAGTGCGGCCAGCGGCGCATCGGCGGCCCCGTCGCGGTAAGTCAGGGTAAAATGCCCGCGCGGCCCATCGCGGCGCAGGGCATCGGCCGGGCCGCGTTCGATCAGCACGCTGGGTCCGGGGCCGGGCTGAACCGGCTCTCCCTTGCCGCGCAGCACGGCGCTCGTGCCCGTGCCGCCCGATCCCAGGATCGCGGCGGCGCGCTGCACCAGTGGTGCGTGCGCCCTTGCCACGGCCTCGCTTGCGACCACTCCAACCATCGAAAAGCCCCCTTCGATTAACCATCCTTCGGGGGGCTTTGTGTGCGCATAACGTCAAAAGGATCGGTAATTTAAGGCCACGGGCAAATCCTTATGCCTCGGCCGGTGTGCATCGGCGGGCCGATTTCGCAGCTCCCTTAACTTTCTTTCGCGACCGCCGCTCTTGGTGGCGGCAGCCGCACCGGAAGGTCCGGACGGCTGGCGATACGGGACCAAACACGGGAGTCATTCATGTCTGTCATCAACACCAACATCAGCGCGATCCGCGCTGCCAATGCTTCGAATTCCGCCAACAAGATGCTCGGCACCGCGATGGAGCGCCTCTCCACCGGCAAGCGCCTGAACAGCGCCAAGGACGATGCCGCCGGCATGGCGATCGCCACCAGCATGACCGCACAGGTTCGCGGCATGAACCAGGCGATCCGCAACTCGAACGACGGGATCGCCCTGGCGCAGACCGCCGAAGGTTCGCTCAACGAAGTCACCAATATGCTGCAGCGCGTTCGCGAACTGGCGGTGCAGTCGGCCTCGGGCACCTATCAGGACGCCACCGACCGCGCCTATATGCAGACCGAAGTCGATGAGCTGACCTCGCAGATCGATCAGGTCATCACCAACAGCAAGTTCAACGGCGTCGCCATGTTCGATGGCACCACCGCGACCGTGACGATCCAGACCGGCGCCAACGATACCGATACGGTTGACCTGACCATGGCCGATCTGACCACGCTGGCTGCCAGCGGCGGTGCCGCCGGTTCTTATGACGTTTCGAGCGCGACGGCTGCCAACACGCTGTTGGGCACGCTCGATACCGAACTGGATTCGATCTCCAGCGCGCGGGCTTCGCTCGGTGCGGGCCAGAACCGGCTGGAATCGGTGGTCAACAACCTGACCGCCAATGCCACCAACCTGTCCGATGCACGTTCGCGGATCGAGGATGCCGACTATTCGGCCGAAACGACCGCGATGGCCAAGGCCCAGATCCTCTCGCAGGCTTCGACCGCGATGATCGCCCAGGCCAACCAGAGCCAGCAGAACGTCCTGTCGCTGCTGCGCTAAGGCTGACGCACAACCAGTTGCCTGTCCCTTCCAGGCATGGCCCGGCGGTGTTCCCCTCCGCCGGGCCTTTTGTGTGCGTGGTGGTTTGACGTGGTGGCTCGACAGCGGCCGGGCTTGGCGGCACAAGGGCACGGTGATGGAGACAAGGCGCTTGGTGACCGAAAAGCCGATCCGGCAAAAGCTGATGGCCGCAGTGTTGACGCTGTCTGCCGTGCCGGGTGCCGCCCTTGGCCAAACCGCCGTGCCCGCGCCTGCCCCGGCCGCCGCCGTCCTGCCTGGCAACACGGTGGATTGCATTTATGCGTCATTCTCCCCGGAAGATCAGGAGATCGGCCTGCTGCTGCTGGCCAGCGAGATGATCTCGGGCAATGGCTATCGCACGGGGTCGAAGAACGTCAGGGCGGTCAACCGGATCATCGACGATGCCGCCGCCGGCTGCATATCCCGGTTCCGCTGGAACGAAAGGCTGACCGATGCCGCCAAGGGCTATGCCCTGACGGCCCTGCTTAACGAGGCTTTGCGCCAGTCGATCGAGACGATCGGCCATTCTGCCGCGCCGATCGACGACTATTACCGTCAGAACCGCGCGGCATTGATCGGCAAGACCGATATTGAAGGTGCCGACAAGGAGCGGCTCACAACCTATCTGGCCGGGAAAGGCTGGGACGCTGAAAAGGCATCCGAACTGGGGATCGCCGCACTCTATCTCGAAACGCTGATGATGAAGGCCGATGCCGATCGGCAGTTTGCTGCGGCGGTTCAGCGCAAGCCTATGGTGCGTTCGCCAGCCCGGGCAACGAAAGCAAGGCGCGGTAAGCCTTGATCCGCTTGTTGGCGGGCAACTCGTCAATCGCCTCATAGGTCTGGAAGCCCAGGCGGCATTTGCTCTCACTGTCCTTGATCCGGCCCAGGCGAACCTTCGGGGCAAGGGTTGGGAACAGTTCCTTCATCAGGTATTTTTTGGCCGCTTCCCCATTCATCGGCTTCTGACGGCCCGGGGTGTTGAGGAAATCGATGATCAGGCCATCCTCTTCGCGCAGCAGGGCCTTGTCGGTTGCATCGACGGCGGCGGGTTCGCTGCCGACGGTGTTCACGCAGCCGGGATAGCCGCGCTCACGCTGATGGCGCGCCGATGCGGCCGAAATCCTCAGCGAACGGTCAAGCAGTTCATCCGGGGCCGTGGCCAGGACCCGCGTTACGGCGATCACCAGTACGCCGCGGCCGGCCAGTATCGCCGCATCGAAATCCATCCCGCTGTTCGATGCCAGCCAGATATCGTCGAGCGCCCGTTCGGCAACATCCGGTATTTTCTCGAACGCGCGCTGCCATAACGGATCGCTGCTCAGCCGGGCCTTGATCGTACTGCGCGATCCGCCTACGCCCGGTGGTGGGGCAAGCTCTTCACGGTCGGCCACCCGGGTCACGATCTTGGCTTCGATCAGTTCGCGGGCTGTCGGCTGCCACATATTCTCCGGTGAAAACGACAGCGCCTTGTCGATAAAGGCCTGATCGGCTCCGACCATTTCATAGGCAAGCCGCAGGGTATCATTGCCGTTGACTCCGAACACCGTGGTTGAGCTGAGCTTGCGCTCGGTCGGTGCGCGCACGCCGTTCGGTTTGCCGTTGCCGTCCAGCACCGTGGCCTGATGAAAGCCCAGCTTTGCCTCCCGGCCAAGAATCCGTTCCTGCCCCGATGCGAAGATCTGGGTACAGGCCGATGCGCAATAGGCCTCGACATAGGTGTTGAGCTTGTGCTTGCGGACCAGCGCAGCGATCATCCGCGCCTCGATCGTCAGGCCCCCCGACGAAGCGAGATAGACTGTCCGGGCCTTGGGTTCACTGCGCAGCACGGCGTCGAAATTGTGGAACGAACCTTCCATCATCATCCCGACGATGTAGATCACTGTGCCATCGGACGAGGGGAAGATCCGCGCTTTGGCCTGCTTGGGCGCGGCGACAGGAACGACCGGAGCCTGCGCCAGGCCGATCTGCGCCGGGATCAGGCCTATCAGACACAACAGGACAATGGCGAACCGGCGCAGTAACATAGCGCCCATTATGCCGGGGCAGCCCGGCGCAGTCCAGAAGGTTGGAACTGGTCGCCGGTGGTGGCATAGCTTGCCCTCGGAGCAATGGGGTGGAGAGCGCATGAAGGGCTATGTCGGAGCGATCGATCAGGGCACGACCAGCACCCGCTTCATCGTGTTCGATGCGCGCGGAACGGTTGTTGCGGTTGCGCAGAAAGAGCACGCGCAGATCATGCCCCAGCCCGGCTGGGTGGAGCATGATGCGCAAGAGATTCTGGCCAATACCTACGATGTGATCGCGGCGGCGCTGGCGCGTGCCGGGCTGACCCCCGCCGATCTTGCTGCGGTGGGGATCACCAACCAGCGCGAAACCACGGTTATGTGGGATCGCGCCAGCGGCGAACCGGTCCATAATGCGCTGGTCTGGATGGATACCCGCACTGAGGGGCTGGTCGCCGCGCTGGAGGCCGAAGGCGGCCAGGATCGGTTTCGCGCGACGACCGGGCTGCCGCTGGCGACCTA
Organism: Pseudomonadota bacterium; assembly: GCA_029550345.1. Lineage (GTDB taxonomy): Bacteria > Pseudomonadota > Alphaproteobacteria > Sphingomonadales > Sphingomonadaceae > Novosphingobium. The sequence continues at coordinate 93,600 of JAKPHK010000015.1, read as the reverse complement.
TTTCTCCGGCCTGAAACTGCGCTGGCTGCTCGATAATTTTTCGGGCGCGCGTGACCGGGCAGAGGCGGGGGAACTGCTGTTCGGCACGATCGACAGCTGGCTCGCCTGGAACCTGACCGGCGGGGCGCAGGGCGGCCTGCACATCACCGATGTGACCAATGCGTCGCGCACCCAGCTGATGGATCTGGCGACGCTCGATTGGGACGAGGACATTCTGGCGGAGCTGGACATCCCGCGCGCCTGCCTGCCCGAAATCTGCAGTTCGAGCGAGGTCTATGGCACCTGCACCGGAATTCTGGACAGTGTGCCGCTGGCCGGCATTCTGGGTGACCAGCAGGCCGCGCTGTTCGGTCAGGCCTGCCTTGCGCCCGGCGAGGCCAAGAATACTTATGGCACCGGCTGCTTCATGCTGATGAACACCGGGGAAAGCCCGTTTCCTTCAAACCGTGGCCTGCTGACCACGCTGGGCTACAAGCTGGGCGAGGCTCCGGCGGTCTATGCGCTTGAAGGGTCGATCTCGATCGCCGGGGCACTGGTCCAGTGGCTGCGCGACAACCTTGGCCTGATCAGCGACGCAGCCGAGATCGAGGCGCTGGCGGCCAGTGTTGACGACAATGGCGATGTCTATTTCGTCCCGGCTTTCTCCGGGCTCTATGCCCCGCACTGGGATGCCTCTGCGCGCGGGGTGATCGCCGGGCTGACCCGCTTTGCCGACAAACGCCACCTGGCCCGCGCCGTACTCGAAGCGGTCGCCTACCAGACCCGCGAGGTGCTCGATGCCATGGCGGCGGATTCGGGCGTGGCGATCAGCGAGCTGAGGAGCGACGGCGGGATGGTCGTGAACGAGCTGCTGATGCAGTTCCAGTCCGACATCCTTGGCGTGCCGGTGGTCCGCCCCAAAGTGATCGAAACCACCGCGCTGGGCGCTGCTTATGCCGCCGGTCTGGCGGTGGGATACTGGCAAAGCCCCGCCGCGATCGCCGCCAACTGGGGAGAGGACAAACGCTGGGCCCCGGAAATGGGCGAAGATCGCCGCGGTGAGCTTTACGGCAAATGGCACAAGGCTGTAGCGCGCAGTCGTGGGTGGGTGGACTGACCGATGAAACGAAAATTCGATATGATGGCAAACAACCGCAACCGGGCAGATTTGCTTGCCCGGCTGGAACCCTATTGGAAAATGGAGGCCGCCAACGCGGTTTGCATTCCGATGGTGATTCTGCTGCTTTCTGAGGCGCGGCTGGGATGGATCAGTCTGGTGCCGATGGCGGCGATGATCCTGATGCTGATCATAGGAGCGGCCTATTGGCGCGGAAAGGTTCGCCATCTGCAGGGCGCTTCGCAGGATTGGGACGGGCTGCTTGACATGATCGGCAGGGCAAGAGTGCCCGCCCTGATCCTGACAATCGTCGGATGCGCGGCAGCGGCGGCTGGCTGGATCGACAGCAGTCTGGCGCGGGGCACCGCCGATCGCGTCACCGCCGCCGGCTGCGCGATTCTGGCCCTGCTTGAATATGTGAACTACTATCACCGGCAGCTTCAGCATTTTGATAACCGTGCCGATTTCAAAAGAATGCTGGCGGGAAAAGGGTTCCGCCGATCGTGGATGGCGCGTGACCTGGCCGAGCGAGCAAGGCGCGCCTGAGCATGATCCCATTGCCATAGCGCCGCGCCGTCCTGCAACAGGGCGGCGCGGCTGAGAGGTCTTCATCCTAACGCATCAGCAGGATCGAAATCCGCCGGTTGCGGGGATCATCGGGTTTGTCGCGGATCAGGGGTTCGCGGTCAGCCACGCCTTCGATCTTGCGGAATCGGGCCTCGGCGATGCCGTGGCGCAGCAGTTGCTGGCGGGTGGCCTCGGCGCGCCCGGCTGAAAGCGACCAGTTGTTCGCACCCGTGCCGCCAGTCCAGGGCAGGGCATCGGTATGCCCGCGGATCGAGATGCCCCCGACCTCACCCCCCAGCAGCTCGGCGATGGCGTCAAGCAACGATGTGGCATCCGGTGTCAGCACCGTGGTGCCGAGCTGGAACATCGAAAAATCCGCATCATCAACCAGATCGATCCGGATCCCGTCGGTGGTGTCGATCAGCCGGACCTGCTTGGCCAGCCGCGACAGGCGCGGGTTTGCGGCGAGCTTGGCAGTCAGCGCCTTTTCCATCGTTTCGCGCTTCTTGACCCGTTCAGCCCCTTCCTTGGGGCCGCCGGTGGTGTCGCGCGGGATGGTCATCGCTTTGGTCCCGGTCTGGCCGGCCCGGTTGGGGTAATTGTCGGCATCGGTGATCGATGATCCGCCCAGCATCCCGTTCGATCCGGCGCTGCCCTCCTTCAGCTTGACCAGGGTCGGGGTGAAATAGTCAGCCAGCCCCTTGCGCTGCTTTTCGGTGGTCGCGCCCAGCAGCCACAGCAGCAGGAAGAAGGCCATCATCGCGGTCACGAAGTCGGCGTAGGCTACTTTCCACGCTCCGCCATGGTGCCCGCCTTCCACCACCGTCACTTTCTTGACGATAATCGGCGGCAGCGGTTCGTTCTTGCCCTTGGCTGATTTGGCGGCTGCCATGGCCTAGCGCCCCCGTAGCGCGTCGAGCAGTTCGGACAGGCCGGGGCGGAAATCGTGACCCAGGCCAGAGCGGGCGCTTTCGACCACCAGCGGCTGGGGCCAGCCGTGCAGACTGGCGATGACCACCTGTTTGACCGCGTGGAAGATCTGTTCGTCCGCCTCGATCACCTGCTTCAGGCGCCCGGCCATCGGCGCGATCATGCCATAGGCCAGCAAGACCCCCAGAAACGTTCCGACCAGCGCCGAACCGATCATCCCGCCCAGCACCGAGGGGGGCTTGTCGATCGAACCCATGGTTTTGACCACGCCAAGCACGGCGGCGACGATCCCCAACGCGGGCAGGGCATCGGCCAGACCCTGCAACGTGTGCTGCGGTTCATGCAGTTCATGAAAATGCTGCTTCATGGCGTTGTCCATCACCTCTTCCACCGCGTGGACCTCCAACGTGCCGGAGGAGACGACGATCAGGGTCAGGGTGTCGCAGATCAGCGCGGTCAGCGGCTTGTTGGCCAGCAGGCGGGGAAATTCCGCAAAGATGGCCGAATTGGCGGGTTCTGTAACGTGGCCTTCCAGTGCCACCGGGCCTTCGGCACGCAGCAGTTTCATCAAGCGGGTGGTGAGGATGATCGCGTCAATGTGGTCCTGCTTGGTGTGCTTCGGCCCCTTGAATACCTTGCCGAATCCGCCGCCCAGGGCCTTCAGCCCGTGCAGGTTGTTTCCGGTTACCAGCGCGCCGATCGCGGCGCCGCCGATGATCAGCATTTCGTGCGGAAGCGCGTGCATGACCGGGCCGAGCGCCCCGCCGGTTATGGCGAAACCGCCGAAGACCATGACGATCAGGATGACGATGCCGATTGCGGCGTACATGGATGCTACCCCCCGGTAAGCGTGAAAATGGTGCGCCGGTCAGCGCAGGAAATCGAACAGGCTGAGCGACGACAGCCGGGCAAAGCTGGCCTGGCTGGCCTCAAGAACGGTCATGGTCTGTTGCAGCTGCGACACCGCTTCGCCCAGATCGGTGCCGCCGACATCGGCCTCTTCCTGCGCGCGCAGTTCGCCCATCTGGGTGCGGCGTTCGGTGTTGAGGTCGATCCAGTTGAGCCGGGTTCCGATCACGGTCTGCTGGGTGGTGATCGTCTCAAGCCCGGTATCAAGGCTGCCCAGCGCATCGCGCGCGGCTTGCGCAGGATCGGCGGCGCCACCGGCCAGGGCATCGGCCAGGCCTTTGACAACCGCGAACAGGTTGGTGCCGCCAAAGTTCAGGAATTCCGGCCCGGTCAGTCCGCGGGTCACGCTCTGCCCATCGCCCAGCGGCAGGTCACTGGCGCTGGAGGTGCCGATATAGACCGCGTTGCCCGCTCCATCCAAGGTATAGGCATCGCCCGCCGTATCGCCGCCGAACAGTGCGTGCCCGGCGCTGTCGCGGGTGTTGGCAAGGCGCAGCAGCTCACCCGAAATCTGTTCGATCTCGGTCGCGATCCCGGCGCGCTGGGAGGCTGACAGCACATCGTTGGCGGCCTGGGTCGCCAGTTCCTGCACCCGGATAAGCGAATCGGTGAAGCTCATCAGTGCGCTGTCGGCCAGCGTCAGGTCGCTGCTGGCGCGCGCGGCAATGCTGAGGTCAACCGCGGCAAAGGCATCGGCCCGGCCCAGCGTGCGCATCCGCGATGCCGCGACCGGATCGTCGGAGGAACGGGTCAGCCGATTGCCGCTGCCGATCGCCGCCTGAAGCGCCTCGGCGCGCGAACGCAGGCTCGACATATCGAGGTTGAAGCGATCGTAAAAGGCGCTGGTGCTGACGCTGGTCATTGCTCTTGCTCCTTGCCGCTAGCGGATCGCCAGCAGGGTATCGAACAGGTCGGAAGCGATCTGGATCGCCTTGCTGCTAGCCTGAAAAGCCTGCTGGAAACGGACCAGATTGACCGCTTCCTCGTCGAGGTTGACCCCGGCCTGCTGATCAAGCGCGAGTTGCGCTGCTCCGGCGATGGCCTCAAGCGCATCGGCGGTGGTTGCACGGCCCTGGGTGGCACTGGAAACCTGGAACAGCAGGCCGTCGATCTGGCCGGAGATGTCGGCGCTGGACAAAGCCGAGCGCAGTGCGGCAAGGCCCGCAGGATCGCGGCTACCGGCCGATGCGCCCGCAGGAGCGGTGGCGATCCCCGCGCCAGATGTCAGCGAAGCCGCGATGTCGGCGGCAGTGGTGCCGGAAAACAGCGGCTGCCCGGGCGTTCCATCGAGCGCCACCCCGGCGGCCTGCGCGCCGTTGGCGGAAGCAATCAGCGATGCGGCGATGGCATCGAGCCCGACCCGGCTGTCGCGAACCAGCACCAGTCCCTGCGCCTGCCCGGCCAGCGATCCGCCCGAAAGCGTCACCGAACCCGTGCCGTTGCTGAAAGACAGGGTGCCATCCCCGGCCACGGTCAGGCTCAGCGGATCGACCGTGCCGCCCGCCACCAGCTGCGGTCCCGATGTGCCGCCGATCCGCACCGTCACCGTCTGGTCCGGCCTGAACGAAGTGGCGATATCGGCATAACCCGAAATCTGCCCCAGCAGCCCGTCGCGCTGATCGAGCAGCAGGACATGATCGGCAGTGCCGGGGGTGGAACGCGCGAGTTGCAGGTTGGTGCGGGCCAGTTCGGCTGACAGGCGGTTGACCTGATCGACCCCATCGGTCGCGGCAAAGTGGAGCCCGTCGGCCACGGTGGTCAGGCCCTGTTCGGCAAGGTTGAACGTCCGCGCCAGCGTGCGCGCCTGTTCCAGCGTGGCTGTGCGCAGCGAGGGATCGACCGGATCGATCGAGAGTTGTTGCAGTGCCTCTTCCAACCCGGTCATCGCCGGGAACAGCCCGGATTGTTCCAGCGCGGCCTCGACGTTCTGATAAGCCGTCAGCTCGGTTCCCGCGCGGGCGGCGTCGGCTCCGGTACGGCGCACTTCAGCCTGGCGGAAAGCATCGGCGTTGCGGACCATGCCTTCGATCCGCACGCCCGAAAATGACAGGTCGCCAACCTGGCCAAACCCGCTGGCAGAGGCCAGTTCACTCAGCTGGACCGAGCGGCGGACATAGCCACTGGTGCCGGCATTGGCGATGTTGTGCGCGGTCACGTCCAACGCGACCCGCGCAGCGCGGACGCCCGAAGCGGCGATGGTGAGAAGATCTGTTGCCATCAGCGCGCTACTCCCCTGGCCGCTAGCTGCGCCTCGATCATCTTGCCGATCCCGAAGGCTCCGGTTTCAGCCGCGATGTCGGCGAAGTGCTCGTCTTGCATGGTGCGGAAGGTATCCATCGCCTGCCCGCCGAGCAGCGGCTCGCCGAAATCGGCCTTGCGCGCTGCGGCGAGCATCTGGCGCAGGAAGATCGCCTCAAACTGTTTGGCCGCGCCCGCCAGTTTTTCGCGGTCGCTGCCGTGGCTGGCGGGAAGGCTGCCGGTGGCCAGCATCGGGGAGGACAGGGCCGTCATATCACCACAATCTCCGCCTTGAGCGATCCGGCCTGCTTTAGCGCTTCAAGGATCGCGACCAGATCGGGCGGCGAAACGCCCAGCAGGTTGAGCGCATCGACCAGCTTGGCCAGCGAGGCACCGGGCTTGAAGTGGACCACGCGGGCGCCCTCCTGCTCGGCACCCAGGGTACTGTCCTGCTGGACGGCGGTCTGGCCTTTGCTGAACGGGGCGGGCTGGATCACTTGCGGGCTTTCATCGATCCGCACGGTCAGTTTGCCGTGGCTGATCGCCGCCGGATAGAGCCGGACCGCGGAATTGATCACAACCGTGCCGGTGCGTGAATTGACCACGACCCGGGCGGGCGCTTCAGCCGGGGTAACGTCGATCATCTCGATCGCAGCCATCCGGCTGGCGCGGGCATCGGGATCGGCGGGCAGGGCAAGCGAAACGGTTGCCCCGTCAACCACCGTGGCGGTGCCGGGCCAGCGCTGGTTCACGGCATCGCGGATCCGTGTCGCGGTCAGGAAATCGGCCTGGTAGAGGTTCCAGCGCAGGCTGGCCCCACTGTCGAATCCAGTCGCCACGCCGCGTTCCACGCTGGCGCCATCGGCGATCCGCCCCACGGTCGGCACGTTGACTGTCAGCTTCGATCCATCGGCGCCCGAAACGCCCAGCCCGCCAACCGCCAGGTTGCCCTGGGCCATGGCATAGATCTGCCCGTCGGCGCCATAAAGCGGGGTCATGATCAGCGCCCCGCCGCGCAAGGACTTGGCCTTGCCGATTGCGGAGACGGTTACGTCGATCCGCTGACCGGGTTTGGCGAAAGCGGGAAGATCGGCGGTGATGATCACCGCGGCGGCATTCTTCAGCGCCGGGTTCACGCCGGGTGGAAGCTGCACCCCGACCCGGCCCGAAACCCCGTGCATCGCCTGGGTCAGATATTCCAGACTGTCATCGCCGGTCCCGGCCAGCCCGACGACGATACCGTATCCGGTCAGCTGGTTTGATCGCACGCCCTGGAATGTGCCGAGATCGCGCAGGCGTTCTGCCTGAGCGGGCAGCGGCGCGATGGTGCCGAAGATCAACGCCAGGATCAGGATGAAACGGAACATCACATCCTCCTCAGAACGGGCTGATGGCGTTGAAGAACTTGGACAGCCAGCCTTCGCGGCTGGCGCGGCTGACCGGGCCATTTCCGGCATATTCGATCCGTGCATCGGCGACCCTGGTCGATGCGATCCGGTTATCGGAATCGATATCGGCCAGCCGCACGATCCCGGCGAACTGGATCCATTCCTGTCCCTGGCTCAGCATCAGGCGTTTTTCCCCGCGGATCAGCGCGGTCCCGTTGGGCCGCACTTCGACGATGGTGACCGAAACCTCACCGGCGAGCGTGCTCGACTGCGAGGCGTTTCCATCTCCCTTGAACGACGTTTGGCCGCTGGCATTAAGGCTGTCGGGCTTGATGAAGCTCAACGGGCCGGTGACGGGCGGGGTCACGCCAAAGCTGCCGGACTTCTGGCTCTTCGATCCGGCCGCCTTGCTGGTGGTGGTGCGTTCGACCAGCACCACCGTCACCGGATCACCGACCCTGGCGGCACGGTGGCCCTGATAGAGCGGGGCATAGCCATCGCCGGGATTGAAGATCGATCCATCGGCACTGCGCGGTGCGGGGGGCGGGGCGGGCAGGGCGGCTTCGAACCCGGCCTTCGGTTTGGGCCCTGCGCAGGCCTGGGTTGGAAGCACCAGCACGCAAAGCGCCGCTGCCCACAGTTTCCCCTCCCGCAGGCGGGAGGGGAGGCTATTGGCGATGGCTTTCAGCATCGGATGGTCCTCACAGCGTCTGGTTGGCGTTGCGCAGCATTTCATCGACCGAGGAGATCATCTTGGAATTGATCTCGTAGGCGCGCTGGCATTCGATCATGTCGACCAGTTCCTCGACCACGTTGACGTTGCTGGCTTCCAGCATCCCCTGCCGGATCGCGCCGCGCACGCCGTCTCCGGCTTCGCCGATCTGCGCCGGGCCGCTGGCGGCGGTTTCGGCCAGGAAGTTGTCACCCAGCGCCTGAAGGCCGGCCGGGTTGGCGAAGCTGGCGATGGTGATCTGGCCGATCTCTGTCGGGGTGGAGCTGGCGCCGGTGGTAACGGAGACCGTCCCGTCCGGCCCGACCGTGATCCCGGCGGCATCCTCGGGGATGGCGATTGCGGGCTGGACCGGATAGCCTTGTGCCGTCACCAGCTGGCCCTCGGCAGAGCGGCTGAAATTGCCCGCGCGGGTATAGCCGAGCTTGCCGCCCGGCAGCTGGACCTGGAAATAGCCTTCGCCATCGAGCGCGAAATCGAGCGTGTTGCCGGTTGTGTTCAGCGTTCCCTGTGTGGTGATCGCGGTGGTCGATTGGACCTGCACCCCGGTGCCCAGATTCAGGCCCGTGGCATAGGCCGTTTCGTTCGAGCTTTGCTGCCCGGCGATCCGGTTGTCCTGATAGGCCAGAGTGGCGAAATCGGCGCGGTCGCGCTTGTATCCGGTGGTGCCGATATTGGCGAGGTTGTTGGCGATAACGCGCATCCGCGCGTCCTGGGCCTCAAGGCCGGTGCGGGCGACGTGCAGGGCAGAAGTGGGCATTTGCGGGATCCTCTCTGGCTTAGCTCATCCGCATCAGGCTGGCTCCGCCCTCGTCGATGTCGCGGGCGGTGGCGATCAGCTTGGTGCGCATATCGAACAGGCGCTGGGCCTCGACCATTTCGACCAGGACTTCGGCCGGTTTGACGTTCGATTGTTCAAGGTTTTCGGGGATCAACCGGGCCTCGGCATCGCTGGGCAGAACCCCGCCACCGACCACCCGAAACAGACCGTCGAGGCCCTTTTCGATCCGGCTGCCGCGCCACGAGGTGAGCTTGATCTGCCCGATCCGCTGGGGCGGGCTTTCGGGCTGAGCCGGATCGGCGGACAGGACTGCGCCATCGCTGCCGATGCTGATCTGCCCGCCCGGCGGCACGCTGATCGGCCCGCTTTCGCCCAGCACCGGAAACCCTTCCCCATTGGTCAGGATGCCGCTGGGTGAGACCGAAAGGTCGCCGCGCCGGGTATAGGCCTCGCTGCCATCGGGCGCCTGGACCGCGATCAGCCCATCGCCCTGCAGCGCGACATCGAGCGCGCGGCCGGTGGCGATCAGCGCGCCCTGATCCATCTGCGCGCCATAGACCGCGGCATCGCTCATCGAACGGGCCTGCACCGAAGGGCCGACCAGCGTCATTGGCGTCTGCGCCATGACTTCGGCCCGAAATCCGACCGTCTGGGCATTGGCCATGTTGCTGGCGATCATCCGCTGCCGCGCCATCGACGCGTTCATGCCGGTTACCGCGGTCCAGATCAGGCGGTCCATGGCTCAGCCCTCATCAGGTCCGCAGGTTGATCACGGTTTGCGAAAGCTGGGTGGCGGTATCGATCGCCTTGGCATTGGCCTGGAAGTACCGCTGGGCGGTGATCAGCCCGACCATTTCCTCTGCAATATCGACGTTGGACTGCTCAAGGCTGCCTGACATGATGTTGCCGAACCGCGCCGCACCGGGCTGGTTATAGGTGGCCGCGCCGGAAATCCCGGTCGATTGCCAGTCCTGATTGCCAACCTGCAGCAGCCCGGTCGGCGCGGTAAAGGCTGCCAGTGCGACCTTGCCAACCGACTGGGTGGAACCATCGGCATAGGATGCCACGACCGAACCATCGACCTTGACCACCACCCCGACGAAGTCCGAACCCGCCCCGTTGGTCAGCGGGATCGCGGCGTCCTGCGGAGTCAGGGCGGTGACATTGCCCGCCGCATCGACCGGTAGCACCTGCAACCGGTCGCCACTGGCATCGGTGATGTAACCGCCGCCATCGAGGCTGAAATTGCCGTTGCGGGTGTAAAAGGTCTTGCCGGTGATCGGGCTGACCTTGGTGAAAAAGCCTTCACCGTCGATCGCCAGATCGAGCGCCGCGCCGGTCTGCTGAACCGGACCGAGCGAAAAGTTCTGGTCGATCGAAGCGACGGTCGAGCCGATCCCCTTGACCAGTTTGGGGTTGGTGGAAGCCGAGCTGGAAACGATATCGGCAAAGTTGATCCGGCTCTTCTTGAACCCGGTGGTTTCGGCATTGGCCAGGTTGTTGGCGATGACCGACAGTTCGGTCTGCGCGTTCTTGAGGCCGTTGAGCGAGGTATAGAACGACATGGGCTACTCCTGTGCTGCGTTCTGGGAGGTCTGGGCGGCGATCAGCGTATCAAGCTGGGTGGCGATCGCCTTGAGCGTCGAATTCATGGTCTCGATCCCCGAGAGCGAGGAAAACTGCGCCATCTGGGCGATCATTTCCTTGTTATCGACCGGTTCAAGCGGGTCCTGCATCTTCATCTGGGTGGTCATCAGCCGAATGAAATCGGCCTGGCCCAGGGTCTTGCTGGCGGTATTCGAACTGGCGGCGGCGGACGCCGTGGTGGCTGAAATAACGGTCATTTCATCCTCATGGTTTCGAGCATCAGTTGCTTGGCGGTGGACAGGGCCTCGACCAGGTTCTGGTACTGGCGCGAGGCATCGAGCATCTCGACCATCTCGGCATTCTCATCGACCGGGGCGGTCCAGACATTGCCCTCGGCATCGGCGAGCGGATGGTTGGGGTTGTATTGCTTGACCGGCGCGGCATTGGACCGGACGATCCCCGAAACCGACACGCTGGAAAGGCCGGTCGCGGCATCGTACTGCTCTGCGAAGACCGGACGGATCGGGCGATAGGCCTCGGCCTCGCTGCCGGTCACCGAACCGGCATTGGCGAGGTTCGAGGCCGCCGCGTTCATCCGCACCAGCTGCGAAGACATCGCGCGCTGGGCGAGGCCGAACAGGGTCATCCCGCCCACGCTCATTCGCCCTTCAGCGCGCGGGTGACGGTTTCAACCCGTCCGCGAATGAAACCAAGGGTGGCCTGATAACCCGTCGCGGTTTCCGCGAAGGCGACCTGTTCGGTTGCCATCTCGACCGTGTTGCCATCGAGTGAGGGCATCACCGGCACGCGGTAACGGGTCGCCGCACTGGCCGCGGCATCGGCGCTGCTGCCCTGCTGGCTGGCCTGCAAGGCAGCGGCGAAATCAATATCGCGGGCCTTGTATCCGGGGGTCCCGGCATTTGCGATGTTGCTGGTGATCAGCCCCAGCCGCTGCGAGCGCAGCTGCAGGGCGTCTCCGTGAATTCCGAACAGGGTGCTGCCCATCGGGGCCTCCTTTGCGGGTTGTGCGCAGGATTGATCGCAAGGCCCGTGCCAATTGCCGAAATGGCGGTTTTCCGCGCGCCATGCGGCACCCGGGCGGCAAGCCCTTGCCGGAAGGCGGCAAATGCCCGCCGCAGGCTGAAACGGCCGAAAATCCGCCGTCCTACACTTTGAAGGAGACGTTCGTCCGTGAACCTGATGACCCTTGTCGATGGCCCTTCGGCTGCAATCGTGCTGGGCGGGACCGTGCTGGCCACGGTGCTGCGTGCCGGTTTTGACGATTGCCGCACGACCCTGGCCAAGCTCGGTGCATTGGGTCGGCGCAGTTTCGATCCGGTTGCCGCGCGGGCCGAGCTGGCGCAGCAGATCCGCGAGATTCAGAAAGATGGCCTGTTCCGTGCGGTCCCGCACCACTTCGGCGATAGCGAGTTCGACGAGGTAACCGATGCGCTGATCGGCAACCGTTCGGTCGGGGCGCTGGTCAAGGCCCATGAAAAACACCAGGCACGGCGCCAGGCCGAAGCCCAGCGGGCAATCCGTACCCTGGCTCAGGCAGCCGAGCTGGCACCGGTCTTCGGATTGGCGGGAACGCTTGTTTCGCTCAGCCAGATTCCGGCAGAGGGGATCGCGCGCGGGGCCATGCAGGGCGCGATCGCGATGGCGGTGGTGACCACGCTTTACGGCCTGCTTGCCGCCAATCTGGTGCTGGCTCCGCTGGCCCGGATCATCGAGCGGGCGGCCCAGGCCGAGGAAGCCGAGCGGCAGGCTTTGATCGACTGGCTCGCCTGGCAGGTCGCAGATATTTGCCCGCCGCGCCCCCGCTCCGAGCGGCTTGCCGCAGTCCAGGCCGAAGCGGTATGAACGTCCGCGCGGGGAGCGGCTGGCAGACGGTGCTGGCCGACCTCTCCATGATCCTGTTCATGGTGACGGCCTCTGCCGTGGGCGAAGCTCCGGCGCAACCGCCTACCGGTGCCGTTCCTGCGCTGCCTGCGCTGGGTGAACCGGTGGCGCTGTGGCGCGAAGGGCCGGGTGCACCGGGCCTGTCGGATTGGTTGGCCTCTGCCAACGCCGACCCGCGCCTGCGCCTGACGATCCTGGCCGAACCTGCGCGCGCCGATGCCGCGCTGGCACTCGCGCGCTCTGCCGGGCGGCCTGCGCGGATCGTGATCGAAGCGAACAATCAAGGGATCACCGTCGCGCTGACCTATGATCAGGGCGGCTTGGCACAGGGTTTGCAGCAGGACCGGGCAAAGGAGAATGCCCGATGAGCCGTAGCCTTGCCCTGATCGCCGTGCTGGCCGCCACCCCGCTTCACGCCCAGACCGTGCTGGCCGATCTGGCCGAGATCGACCGCGCCGTGGTGCAGTTCACCGGCAAGCCGCAAGGTGCGCCGGGCGGTGCTGCTCTGCCGGTCGATCGGCGTTTGCGGTTGAGCGTGTGCCGGGTGCCGCTGGCGCTCGATTGGTACGGCGCGCGGCGCGATACGGTGCAGGTTTCCTGCCCGATGCCGGGTGGGTGGAAGCTCTATGTCCCCCTGGCCGGTGGAGGAGGGCAGGCGCCCGCCGCCGCCCCGGTGATTGCGCGCGGCGATGCCATTTCGGTGATGGTCAGCGGCGATGGCTTTGCCGTGTCGCAGCCGGGCGAGGCGCTGGAATCCGGCGCGGAAGGGGCGTGGATCAAGGTCCGCACACTTGCTCCCGGCGCGCCTGCGCTGCGCGCGCGGGTGATCCGCCCCGGTCTGGTCGGCATTGATCTGCCGTGACCCGGCAGCCGATTGCCGCAACCACTTAATTTTCGCGATAGAGCGCCGTCCTTGGTTGTGACACTTAACCAAGGAGCGCATCTGATGCCTTCCATCGAATCCGGCCCCAAGGGCCCTCAAGCGGTCCGCTCCGCCCAGCCGGTGGATGCGCGCAAGATCCATCAGGCCCCGGTCGGCAATGACCGCGCCGCCGAAGTCGCCAGTGCCAATTCCGCCGTGGTGCGCAGCCGCGAACTCGATCCCGGCCAGCCGCCGGTCGATAGCGAACGCGTCGCGGAAATCCGCAAGGCGATCGAACAAGGCACCTATCCGATTGTCCCGGCCAAAGTGGCAGACGCGATGATCGCCGCAGGTCTGCTGCTGAGGACAGGAAAATGAGCGGAAACGCAGGCGCGATGCGCGAAAATCTGCGGCAGATGATTGCCGTCCTGCAGGCCGAGCGGCAGGCGCTTGCCGGGCTGGATCTTGATGCGATCATGGGCGCCGCCAACGAAAAGGTCGCGCTGTGCGGGACGCTCGATGCCTGCGGGCCTTTCGCCGAGAGCTTCGCGATGGATGAGGAATGCCGCGGCCTGCTCGATGCCGCGCGGCGGATGAACGAGGTAAACCGCCAGGTTCGCAACCTGATCGCGGCCAATGTCTCGGCCCGGCTCGATGCGCTGACCGGCAGTCCGACGCTCTACCGCACCGGCAACCCGGCGCTTTCTGCCTATACTTATGCGGGGCCGCGCGGCTGAATTGGCACGCCCCTTGCTGAACAGCCCCCGATGTCATTCTGCATCGGGAGTCCAGCTTGAGCGAACCAGCACCAGTCCGCACCGCGCCGCCGGTCCGTCCGGAAGTCCGCTCGGCGATTTCGCACGCCTCGCAGGCGACCGGGGTCGATTTTTCGTATCTGCTCGGTCAGGCCCGGATCGAATCCGGGCTTAACCCCGATGCCCGTGCCCGCACTTCAAGCGCGGCAGGGCTTTATCAGTTCACGCAAGGAACCTGGCTGGCGACGCTCGATCGCCATGGGGCCGAACACGGCTATGGCTGGGCCGGGGACGCGATTGAGGGCGGGCGGGTCAAGGACCCGGCGATGCGCCGCCAGATTCTGGCGCTGCGCTATGATCCGCAGGCTGCCGCGCTGATGGCGGGCGAACTGGCCGGCGATAACCGCGAAGCTCTGATCGGCGTTCTGGGGCGCGAACCCGATGCGGCGGAGCTCTATCTTGCCCACTTCCTTGGTGCGGGCGGGGCCAGCCGGTTCCTGACCGCCTTGTCCAGCGATCCGGAGCAGAGCGCCGCTGCGCTGTTTCCCGATGCCGCCGCCGCGAACCGCGCGATCTTCTACGGCGCGGACGGCGCGCCGCGTTCGCTTGGCGCGGTAATGGATCTGCTGCGCGGCAAGATGGACCGGGCGATGGGCGGGGACGGGTTTGATCCCCAGCTTGCGGCAATCCCGGCGCAGGCGTGGAGCGGTCAGCTGGGCGCTGCGCCTACCGACCCTGTCAGTCCGCGCCCGTCCATGGCCGATACCCTGGCCAGCACCTTCGGAGGTAATGCACCAGGTGCACCGGCCCACGTCCGTGCGGCCTATGGCAAACTCAGGGCATTCGGGCTGTGAGCGGCGTGCTGGCCCGGATCAATCCCGCTGCCCTGGCCCTGCCTGGCGGGATCCTGACCCTGATCTGCCTGATGGTGGTGCCGACCCCGGCAGTGCTGCTCGATGTGTTCTTCGTGCTCAACATCGCGCTGTCGGTGGCGATTCTGATGGCGGCGATGAATGCGGAAAAGCCGCTCGATTTCAGCTCGTTTCCGTCGGTCTTGCTGTTCGCGACGCTGCTGCGGCTGTCGCTCAACGTGGCTTCCACCCGGGTGGTACTGGTCAATGGCCATCAGGGCGGCGCAGCCGCCGGACACGTGATCGAGGCCTTCGGCGCGTTCCTGGTCGGCGGCAATTTCGCGGTTGGGCTGTTTGTCTTCATGATCCTGATGATCATCAACATGGTGGTCATCACCAAGGGTGCGGGCCGGGTTTCGGAAGTTTCGGCGCGTTTCACCCTCGATGCTCTGCCGGGCAAGCAGATGGCGATCGATGCCGATCTTGCCGCAGGGCTGCTCACCGCCGACGAAGCCAAGGCCCGCCGCCGCGAGGTTGCGACCGAGGCGGATTTCTATGGCTCGATGGACGGCGCCAGCAAGTTCGTGAAGGGCGATGCGATCGCGGCGCTGCTGATCCTGGGGGTCAACATCATTGCCGGGTTCGTGCTGGGCATGGTCAGCCACGGGCTGAGCGCCGGGGACGCGGCGGAAAAATACATCACGCTGGCGGTCGGCGATGCGCTGGTCGCGCAGGTGCCTGCGCTGTTGCTGTCGATCGCGGCGGCAGTGATCGTTACCCGCGTGGCCGATAACCGCGACCTTGCCGGGCAGATCGGCGGACAGCTCGCCAATCCCGGCACCTGGCTTCCGGTGGCGGTGATCCTGGGCGCGATCGGAATGATCCCGGCCATGCCGCAAACGGTATTTCTGCCCGCTGCCGGTCTGGCCGGATGGCTGTGGCACAAGCTGGGCCAGCGCGCTGCACGGCCTGCGCCCATCAAGGAGGATGCCTCGCCGCCCGATCCAGGCCGGATCGCGCTCGAAGAGGTATCCGATCACACGCTGGTTACGGTGGAGCTGGGCTACGGACTGGTCCATCTGGTCGATGACCGGCGCGGATCGCCGCTGGTCGCTCGCATCACCGGGGTGCGCAAGCAGCTCAGCCAGGGCTTCGGCTTTGTCGTGCCGCAGTTCCGGGTGCGCGACAGCCTTGATCTGGCGCCGATGGACTATCGCATTCTGCTCGGCGGTGTGCCAATCGGCACCGGCAACCTGCGCCCCGACAAGGTCCTGGCGATCGACGCGGGAGAGGTGCGCGAAGGCGCGAACCTGCCGGGTGAACAAACGCTCGATCCCAGCTTTGGCTGCCCGGCCTTGTGGATCGTCCCGGCCCAACGCGATCTGGCGATTGCCGAGGGATACCTGACGGTCGATGCCTCGACCGTGGTGGCGACCCAGCTCAACCAGCTGCTTGGCGAACGCCCGGGCGCGCTGTTCGGGCCGGACGAGATGAAGGCGGTGCTGGACGCGGTGAAGGAGCATTCGGCCGGTCTGGTCGAGGCGGTTACTCCGCAGCCGCTCAGCCTTGCCGCACTAACCCGGCTGTTCCGCGCGCTGCTGGAGGACGGCCTGCCGATCGCGCACCCGCTGCCGATCCTCTCTGCCCTCAGCCTCGCGGTGCAGCAGAGCCATGAGCACGAGCGGCTGGTCGAGTTGGTTCGCGCCGAACTGGGTGGCATGATCGTCGGGCGGATCTGCCCGCCGGGTGAGCGGCTGCCGGTACTCACACTAGACGCCCAGCTTGAGGCGGCGATCGTCCAGGGGCTGAGCGATCCCGTCACCGGTCAGCCGGTAATCGAGCCGGACCTCGCCCGCAGCATCGGCGAACACGTTGCCGCACTGGTTGCCGGCCGCGGCGTGGGTGCGGCGCAGATGGCGCTGGTGGTCCAGCCGCGCGCCCGGCGTGCCCTGGCGGCGCTGCTCAGGATGCGCGCGCCATCGGTGCTGGTCCTGTCGATAGCCGAACTGCCTGCTGCCCAGCCGATCGAAGTCGTGGCCGTGATCGGTGCCCCCGCACCCAGCCCCCCCGCGCTGCCGCCTGCCGCACAACCCCATGAAACCGAAAGTGCCTTTGCATGATCCACGATCAGAAAAGCCTCAATGCCGCCTATCGCGGTGACAATGCCGAGCGGATCCGCCGCTTTGTGCCGATGGTCAGGCGGCTTGCCTGGCACGTCCACGGCGGCGGGCGCCAGGGGATTGAGCTGGAAGACCTGATGCAGGCCGGGATGGTTGCCCTGACCGAAGCCTCGCAGCGCCACGCCGGGCCGGGCGAGGACGGCTTTGCCGCCTATGCCAAGCTGCGGGTCAAGGGTGCGATGGTCGATCTGGTCCGTCGCCACCTGCCGGGATCGCGCGGAGCCGCGGAACGCCGCCGCCAGTTGCGCGATGCCGAGGCCGGTCTGACTGGCGAACTCGGCCGCCCGCCGAGCGAGATGGAACTCGCCCAGGCGCTCGGCATCGGGCTCGAAGAACTTCTGGCGCTGCGCTCGGCCAGTGAGGCGCTGCGGTTCGAATCGATCGATCAGGTCTATTCGGACAGCGATTCGGCCTTTGCCGACGATCGCCCGGACAGCTTCGCAATCCTGGCCGACGCCGAATTGCGCACAAGTTTGATGGGTGCCATCGCCAGCCTGCCCGAGCGCCTGCAACTGGTGGTTCAGCTCTACTTCGTCGAAGAACTGAACCTTTCGGAAATAGCTGAAACCCTTGCTGTTTCCGTGCCGCGGGTGCATCAGCTCAAGGCCCAGGCGATCGACCGACTGCGCGCCGCACTGGGCGGGATGGCGCAAATCATCTGACTTGCACTTTACCGCGCGCGGTTGCATTGGCGGTCAACCATGACCGCCTGCGACACCTGCGTAGTACGCAACCGAGCCATTTGCTCATCGCTTGATGGCGAAGAGCTGAAAGCGCTTAACGCGATCGGGCGTCGCCGTACGCTTGAACCCGGCGAATCGCTGATGTGGGAGGGCGAGGATTCGGTTCTCGTCGCCAATGTCATCGACGGCGTGCTCAAACTCTCAACCGGGACCGAGGATGGGCGTGAGCAGATCGTCGGGGTGGTCTATCCCTCGGACTTCATCGGACGTCCGTTTGGCGCGACATCGGGCCATGGCGTCACCGCGCTGACCGAATCGAAAGTCTGCGTCTTTTCCCGCCGCGATTTCGATGCCTTCGCGCGCGAACATCCGGGGCTTGAGCACAAACTGCTGCAACGTACCCTGGCCGAACTTGACCGGACTCGTCGCTGGATGCTGTTGCTGGGGCGCAAGTCGGCCGGTGAAAAGCTCGCCAGCTTCCTTCTGGAAATGTCGGAGCGGCTGGTTCAGCCGGGCTGCATCGATATGCCTGATATGCCGATGCGGCGCTTTGCTCTGCCGTTTTCGCGCCAGCAGGTCGCCGACGTGCTGGGCCTGACGATCGAAACAGTCAGCCGCCAGTTCACTAGACTCAAGAGCGAAGGGCTGATCGACCTGCCATCGCGGCGCGAAGTGGTTATTATCGACCGCGAGGGGCTGGCCGCCGAAGCCGGCTGATCGCCCCGCATCCACCAAAGCAGAAAGGGAGAACCCGGTTCCGCCTGCGACGGCTGAAAACCGGATTCCCCCCCAAACCCCTCCGGTGCAGGAAGGGATTGCTGGCGGGCGACCGCCGTAGCGGTCGCCCGAAACACTCAGAAGCGGAAGTAGATGCCGCCCGAAACCACCCACGGGTCCAGCTTGTGCTTGGTTTCAAGCACGTTGGTGCCGGCCGCATAGAACTTGGCAGTGGTGCTGACCCAATACTTCTTGGCGTCAAGCGAAAGGCCCATGCCTTCACCCATGGCGATGTCCACACCGCCCTGAATGGCCACCCCGACGTTGCTCGACAGATCGACGTCATCGACACCGAGGCCGGTGGTGGTGGTATCCGGCTTGGCATCGAGCATGATGAACATGGTCGGGCCGACGCCGACATAGGGCTTAATCGGGCCGAGCGGCACGTGGTACTTCACGGTCACCGTAGCCGGAACGATCAGCACGTCCTTGACCAGCGCGGTGCCGGCCAGCGTGCCGGTGCCCGCAACCTTGTGCTTGGTCACGCAGCAGATCGTTTCGATCGAGATGTTGTCGCTGGCGAAATATTCGACCGCGATGGTCGGCACGACATTGTCGTTGGCTTCGGTGTTGGCGCCGGGAGTCAGCGTCAGCGGATCGTTGGTGACTTTGGTGATCTTGCCATCGGGCAGAACGCCCGTGGCCATCACCTTGACCTGAATCTTGCCGGCAAGATCATCAGCCTGGGCAGGGGCCGCGAGCACGGTGGTGGCAGCAAGCGCCGCAGCGATCGTCAGCTTTTTCATAATTCCCTCATCCTGCGCCGCAGCGGCTGCCCTATGCAGCCAAGGTTTCTTGCGGCGTCACCGTCTCCTTGGACCTGGACCGTGTCAGCAAACATTGATCCGGCGCAATTTTCGGCGGATTTCCGGCTTTGCCCCCATTGGCAAAGGCAATTTGATCGGTATCAATGCCGCATTGCAGTGATCGGTTGAAATGGCCGAGGGTCTGTTATATTAGATAGTCCTTAATTTACCGCTTCATGAGGGGAAGGGGCCAATGGAATCCTTAGTAGCCCGCGCTGGCCTGTGGCTGGTTGCGCTTCTCGTCGCCATGTTCATGTTCGCGAATGCCGTCGATTCGGGGTTTGCGGTGCACATGGCGATTTTTGCCTTGGCGGCGCTCGCCGGGCTGGTGATCAGCCTGCGCGGCACCGATTACAAGCTCGCTGCAGCCGGGGCAAAGCCTGCCGTCGATCAGGGTCGTTACGACGATCAGCTGGTCCGTTACGGCGTCATTCTTACCACATTCTGGGGCTGTGTGGGCTTCCTTGCCGGGCTTTATATCGCCCTGCAGCTGGCTTTCCCTGCGCTCAACTTGGGGTTTGAATACACCACCTTCGGACGGCTTCGGCCGCTCCATACCTCGGCGGTGATCTTTGCCTTTGGGGGGACGGCGCTGATTTCGACCAGCTTTTACGTGGTTCAGCGCACCTGCCGCGCCCGGCTCGCCATGCCGGGTCTGGCCCGCTTCGTGTTCTGGGGCTATCAGCTGTTCATCGTTCTGGCCGCGACCGGCTATGTGCTGGGGATCACCCAGGCCAAGGAATACGCGGAACCCGAATGGTACGTCGATCTGTGGCTGACGCTGGTATGGGTCGCCTATCTGGCGGTCTTCGTCGGCACGATCATGAAGCGCAGCGAGCCGCATATCTATGTGGCCAACTGGTTCTACCTCAGCTTCATCCTGACCGTGGCGATGCTGCATCTGGTCAACAACGTGAACCTGCCGGTTTCGATCTTCGGTTCGCAGAGCTATCCGCTGTGGGCGGGCGTGCAGGGCGCGCTGGTCCAGTGGTGGTACGGGCACAACGCCGTGGGCTTCTTCCTCACCGCGGGCTTCCTCGCGATGATGTATTACTTCGTGCCCAAGCAGGCCGAACGCCCGGTCTATTCCTATCGCCTGTCGATCGTTCACTTCTGGGCGCTGATCTTCCTTTATATCTGGGCGGGTCCGCACCACCTCCACTACACCGCGCTGCCGGACTGGGCGCAGACGCTGGGCATGGTCTTCTCGATCGTGCTGTGGATGCCCAGCTGGGGCGGGATGATCAACGGTCTGATGACGCTGAACGGTGCCTGGGACAAGGTCCGCACCGATCCGATCATCCGCATGATGGTGATGAGCGTTGCCTTCTACGGTATGTCGACCTTTGAAGGGCCGATGATGTCGATCAAGTCGGTCAACTCGCTGTCGCACTATACCGACTGGACGATCGGCCACGTGCACTCTGGCGCGCTGGGCTGGAACGGGATGATCACCTTCTCGGCGATCTACTTCCTCACGCCGCGTCTGTGGGGCCGTGAACGGATGTATTCGCAGCGCATGATCAACTGGCACTTCTGGCTCGCCACAGTGGGGATCGTGTTCTACGCGGCCTCGATGTGGGTCGCCGGGATCACCCAGGGTCTGATGTGGCGCGAATACGGGGCCGACAACTATCTGGTAAACTCGTTCGCTGAAACGGTTGCTGCCCTCCACCCGATGTATCTGGCTCGCGCCTTTGGCGGGATCCTCTACCTCACCGGTGGCCTGATCATGGCCTACAACGTCTGGCAGACGATCGCCGGCAACCTCCGCCAGGAAGAGCCGCTGCGTCAAGCCGCCTATGACTCCGCCGCCGACCGCCCGCTGGTCGCCGCGCCGGCCGAATAAGGGGACCGCAAGATGACTACTGAAACTGCAAAAGAGCCCTGGGGCCGGCACAAGAAGATCGAGCGCAATATTGCGGTGCTCGGGGTTCTGGCCTTTGCCGTGGTGACCATCGGCGGCCTGGTGGAAATCGCGCCGCTGTTCTGGATCGACAACACGATCGAGAAGGTTGAAGGGGTTCGCCCCTACACCCCGCTCGAACAGGCCGGTCGTGATATCTACGTCCGCGAAGGCTGCTATGTCTGCCACAGCCAGATGATCCGCCCGTTCCGGGATGAGGTCGAACG
This sequence comes from Pseudomonadota bacterium, assembly GCA_029550345.1. Taxonomy (GTDB): domain Bacteria; phylum Pseudomonadota; class Alphaproteobacteria; order Sphingomonadales; family Sphingomonadaceae; genus Novosphingobium. Next base: position 72,425 of record JAKPHK010000015.1, on the reverse strand, counting down.
CTATGGCCACTACAGCCTTGCCGCGGAATCGATGTACGATCACCCGTTCCAGTGGGGGTCGAAGCGGACCGGGCCTGATCTTGCCCGCGTTGGCCTGAAGTATTCGGACGAATGGCACGTTCAGCACCTCAAGAACCCGCAGGGTGTGGTGCCTGAATCGGTGATGCCGCAATACGCCTTCCTGGCGGAGCACGATCTCAAGATCGGTGATCCGGCGGCACGGCTGACCGCGCTTTACCGGGTCGGTGTGCCTTACACTGCAACCGACATCAAGAAAGCCACCGACGACCTGAAGAGCCAGGCCGATCCGATGGCTGACAATGCCGATCTGCAAAAGCGCTATCCCAAGGCGCAGGTGCGCGACTTTGACGGAAACCCCGATCGCCTGACTGAGATGGACGCACTTGTCGCCTATCTCCAGGTTCTGGGGACCATGGTTGATGTCAACGCTCCTGCGGCGCAGGAAGTGCTCGCCAAGGAGAAGGGCCGGTGACCGGCCATTCGACCTATGAAACGCTGCGGCACTTCGCCGACAGTTGGGGGCTTGCGGTTATGGTGATCGCATTCCTCGCCCTGTCGGCGTGGCCCTTCCGGCCCGGCGCTCGGAAGTCCAACGAAGAAGCCGCTAACATGATCTTCGCCGAAGACAGCCTTGGGGGTGACGACAATGGCGAATAAGAAAATCGACGAGGCCACCGGCATCGAAACGGTCGGCCATGAGTGGGACGGCATCGAGGAACTGAACAACCCGCTGCCGCGGTGGTGGGTCTGGACGACCTATCTCACCATCATCTTCGCAATCGGCTACATGATCGTCTATCCGGCGATCCCGATGCTCCATTCCGCCACCGCGGGGGTCTGGAACTGGTCGAGCCGCGGCCAGCTGGCCGATGAAATGGCCGAAGGCGCGGCCAAGCGCAAGGCAGCGACCGATGCGATCGCCGCGATGTCGGTCGAAGACCTGGTCAAGGATGAAAAGCTGATGCCGCTGGCGATCGCCGGCGGTGCGGCGGCCTTCCGCCAGAACTGCGTGCAGTGCCATGGTTCTGGCGCGGCCGGGGGAATCGGTTTCCCGAACCTCAAGGACGACGACTGGCTGTGGGGCGGCAACATCAAGGAGATCGAGACCACGCTGCAGCATGGCATTCGTTCGCCTGACGATGCGGCCACGCGTACCAGCCTGATGCCGAGCTTTGGCAAGGACGGGATCCTGACCGAGGCCCAGGTTGGCGATGCGGCATCCTATGTGCTCTCGCTTTCAGGCTCGGCGCCGAACGATGCTGCGGCTCAGCGCGGCGCGGCGGTCTTCCAGGCCAACTGCGTGGCCTGCCACGGGACCGATGCCAAGGGTATGCGCCAGTTCGGCGCGCCCAACCTGACCGACAAGGTCTGGCTCTACGGCGGCAAGCGTGAACAGGTGGTCGGTTCGATCACCAAGGCGCACGCCGGCGTGATGCCTGCCTGGGGCAAGAAGCTTGATCCGGTGACGATCAAGATGCTTGCTGCATATGTTCACTCGCTGGGGGGCGGTGAGGACTTCACGAGCGCACCTGCTGCACCTGCGAGCGGAACTGACGGAAATGCAAAGCCCTGATAAAGTAAACAAGAACACCGGCCTCTACGAAAAGCGGAAGGTCGTCTTCCCGAAAGCGGTTGACGGACCTTTCCGCCGGTTCAAGTGGCTGCTGATGGCCCTGACCCTTGGCGTGTATTATATCACGCCCTGGGTCAGGTGGGATCGGGGACCCTACTCCCCGAACCAGGCTGTACTGATCGATCTGGCCAGCCGCCGGTTCTATATGTTCGGTATCGAAATCTGGCCGCAGGAATTCTATTTCGTGGCCGGGCTGTTGATCATGGCGGGCGTTGGCCTGTTTCTGATCACCAGCGCGGTTGGCCGGGCCTGGTGCGGTTATGCCTGTCCGCAGACGGTCTGGACCGATCTGTTCCAGCACGTCGATCGCCTGGTCGATGGTGATCGCAATGCCCAGCTGCGGCTTGAGGCGGCGCCGTGGGGGGCGCAGAAGATCTTCAAGCGCGCGCTGAAATGGGCGATCTATCTGTTCATCGCGTTCTGGACCGGCGGCGCATGGATCATGTATTTCGCCGACGCGCCGACCCTGGTGCGTGAGTTCTGGAGCGGGCAGGCCGCGCCGGTGGCCTATGCCACGGTCGGCGTGCTGACCCTGACGACTTTCGTCCTCGGCGGGTTCATGCGTGAGCAGGTCTGCGTTTATATGTGCCCCTGGCCGCGCATTCAGACCGCGATGCTGGACGAAAAGAGCCTGATTGTGACCTACAAGGACTGGCGCGGGGAACCGCGCGGGTCGGTCAAGAAGGCTGAGAAGAACCCCGGCGCGGTGGGTGACTGCATCGATTGTAACGGCTGCGTCAACGTCTGCCCGACCGGCTATGACATCCGCAACGGGCCGGACATCAAATGCATCACCTGTGCGCTGTGCATTGATGAGTGCGACAAGGTGATGAAGCAGATCGGCCGCCCGCGCGGCCTGATCGACTATGCCACGCTTGAGGATTGCGAGCTTGAACGGGCAGGCAACCCGCCGCGCCCGATCACCAAGGCGCTGTTCCACACCCGGACGCTGATCTACACCGGGATCTGGGCGGCGATCGGCTTTGCCCTATTGTTTGCGCTTGGCACCCGTTCGCGGATCGACATCAAGGTCACCAAGGATCGCAACCCGCCCTATACGGTGCAGTCCAGCGGCGAGATCCGCAACGACTACACGGTCAAGCTGCTGAACATGGAAGGTCGCCCGCGCGACATGAAGGTCAGCATTGATGGCCTGCCGGGCGGCAAGTTCTGGACCGGCGATATGCCGCGCGAAAAGGCCGGGCGCGAACTGACCGTCAAGGTTGCGGCTGACAAGCTGGAACCGCTGCGGGTCTATGTTGTCGCACCCGATGGCACCAAGGCGCAGAAGTTCACCTTCGTGCTCAAGGCGATGGATGAGGAAGGCGCTGGCGACAGCAGCGAGGCCCGGTTCGATTCGCCGGTCGAGGATGAAGGGGAAGGGCAGTGAAAGCCTTCACCACCGGTCCCTTCACGGGCAAGCACTTCGCGGCGATCATCGTTGCCTTCTTCGCCGTGGTTGTTGCCGTGAATGTGTACATGGCCCGCCAGGCCACCTCCACCTTCGGCGGGGTCGTGGTGGAAAACTCCTATGTCGCCAGCCAGGAATTCAATGGCTGGCTGAAGGAGGCGGCAAAGGAAAAGGCCCTGGGCTGGACCATTGCCGCACAGCGGGTTGAGGGCGGCCGGGTTCATGCGGTCCTGACCGGGGCGCCGGTGGGGCAGGCATCGCTCAGCGCGATTGCCCGCCATCCGCTGGGCCAGGCACCTGACAAGATGTTGCATTTCGTGCGCCAGCCCGACGGCAGCTTCGTTTCGAACGAAAGCCTGATCGAAGGCCGCTGGCGGGTCCGGTTTGAAGCGCGGGCGGGTGAACAGCGCTGGCGGACAGAGCAGGACGTGAGGTGAACGCCCACAATCCCGCGGCGACAGAGGGCGCCAGCGAAACGACGGTACTGGTCGTTCCGGGAATGCACTGTGCGGGGTGCATGGCCAAGGTTGAACGGGCACTCGGCGCGGTCCCCGGTGTCACTTCGGCACGGGTCAACTTGACCGCCAAGCAGGCCCGCGCCGAACATGGCCCAGAGGTTGAACCGGCACAGCTGATCGCGGCGCTTGATGCGGTGGGATTTGCCAGCCAGCCGCGCAGCAATGAGCAGGCCAATGCCCCTTCGGCGGTGAAGCCGCTGCTGGCGCCATTGGCCGTGGCCGCCTTTGCCGCCATGAACGTGATGTTGCTGTCGGTCAGCAACTGGTCCGGGGCCGAAGGTTCGACCCGCGAACTATTCCACTGGGTATCGGCCGCGATCGCGGTTCCGGCGATAGCCTATTCGGGAATGCCGTTCTTCCGGTCGGCCTGGGCGGTATTGCGCAAAGGCCGGACCAATATGGACGTGCCGATTTCGATCGGGATCGTGCTGGCCACGCTGCTGAGCTGTTATGAGACGGTCACCGGCGGCGAAGACGTCTGGTTCGATGGCGCGCTGATGCTGATCATGTTCCTGCTGGCCGGGCGGACACTGGACGCGATGATGCGTGACAAGGCGCGCGCTGGGGTCGATGCCTTGCTCAACCAGGCTGCACCCGGTGCCAGTGTAATTTCCGCTGACGGCACCCTGCAATGGGTTGCCGCCGCCGATCTGCTGCCGGGCATGGTGATGCGGATCGCCGCGGGTGAGCGGCTGGCCGCCGATGGTGAAATCGTCAGCGGTGCCAGCGCCTTTGATCAGTCTCTGCTGACGGGGGAAAGCCTGCCGATCCCGGCCGCGACCGGCGCCTTGGTCCACGCCGGGACGCTCAACCTTGATGCCCCGGTTGACGTGCGGGTCACTGCCGCCGGTGCCGATACCTCACTAGCCGAAATTGCCCGGTTGATGGATGCGGCGGATCAGCCGCGCTCGGTTTATGTGCGGATCGCGGATCGGGCCAGCCGGCTTTACGCGCCGGCGGTCCACAGCCTTGCCGCGCTGACCTTCGTCGGCTGGCTGCTGGCCGGGGCAGGAGTCTATCACGCGACGGTGATCGCGATTTCGGTGCTGATCATCACTTGCCCTTGCGCATTGGGGCTGGCCGTGCCGGTTGCGCAAGTGGTCGCTTCCGGGGCGCTGATGAAGGAAGGGATCATGGTCAAGGACGGCAGCGCGATCGAACGCATGGCCGTGGTTGACCGGGTGCTGCTCGACAAGACCGGATCACTTACCCTTGGCCGCCCCGAACCCGATACCGCCGCGCTGAATGCACTTGATGGCGATGCGGCCAGCGTTGCGCTGGGCCTTGCCTCGCATAGCCGTCATCCGCATTCGCGGGCGATAGAGGCGGCGCTTCTGGCCCGTGGCTTCCGCGCCGTTCGGGTTGAGGGTGTTGCCGAAACTGCCGGGATCGGCCTGTCGGGCAACTGGAACGGGCGCAAGGTTTCGCTGGGCCGCAACGATGCCGCAGACGTTGTGTCAACTACGCTGCGGATCGAAGGGCGGCCCGATCTGCTGATCCCCTTCACCGATCGGCTGCGCCCCGATGCGGATGCGGCACTCGGCCGGATGAAGGCGATGGGCCTCGATGTCTCGCTGCTGTCGGGGGACAATCAGGCCGCCGTTGCCGAGGTGGCGGACGCGGTCGGTCTGCCTGCCCAGGCCGCAGCCAGCCCGTCGGACAAGCGTGAGGCGATCGGTGCCTTGCAGGCCGAAGGGCACAAGGTGCTGATGGTCGGTGATGGCTTGAATGACGGTCCGGCGCTGGCGGCTGCCGATGCCTCGATCGCACCGGGCAGCGCCAGCGATGTCGGGCGCCAGGCTGCTGATCTGGTGTTCCTGGGGGATTCGCTGATGGCTCTGCCGCGTGCGGTGCTGGCAGCACGGCGGACCATGCGGGTGGTCAAACAGAACTTCGCCCTGGCGATCGGCTATAACCTGCTGGCGGTCCCGCTGGCGATTATGGGCTTTGTCAATCCGATGATCGCCGCTGCGGCGATGTCGGGCAGTTCGCTGGTTGTTGTGGCCAATTCTCTTCGGCTGGTAAGGGCGGCGAAATGAACGGACTGCTGTTTCTTTTGCCGATCGCGCTTGGGCTGGGTCTGACCGGGCTGGTGGCGTTCTTCTGGTCGCTGCGGGCCGGGCAGTTCGAGGATCTTGATGGCGCCGCCAACCGCATCCTGATCGATGACGAAGACGACCAGGGGCCAGTGGCATGAAAGGTGCGCAATTCGGCATCATTGCGCTGATCCCGGCGATGTTCAACCTCACCGTGGTGACCGGCGGCGGGACGATCGCGATGCAGGTTTGCACCGGTGATGGGCAGGTCCACACCGTGCAGGTGCCGGTCGGCGGCAGCGGTGGATCGGGCGGGCAAAACGGCAAGGGCCTGTGCTGTGCCAAGGGTTGCCACGCGGGTAATTCCAGAAAGCGCGCAATCGCCAAAAATTGAGCCTGCGCAATGTAAGACCTGGCCGAACAGGGCATCCAGACTGCCATGTGGAGCTATTGCCCTGAACTGCTTGAAACGCCGGTGCCGCGCTACACCAGCTTTCCGACCGCCGCCGAATTTCGCCCAGGGGTAAGCGGCGAAGATGTGATCGCCCGGCTGGAAAGCGCCTGCGATCCGGTTTCACTGTACCTCCACATCCCGTTTTGCGAGAAGATCTGCTGGTATTGCGGCTGCAACACCGGGGCGGCCAACAAGACCCAGCGGCTGTCCAACTATCTCGATTCGCTGCACCGCGAAATTTCGCTGAACGGGGTGCGTATGGGCCGGGAAAGCTCGGTTCGCCGGATCGCCTTTGGCGGCGGCAGTCCCAACGCGATTTCACCGACCGACTTCGTACGCCTGGTCGATGCCCTGACGGTGCATATGCCGCTCGATGAACCGGAATGGTCGATCGAGCTCGATCCGCGCACGCTCAGTTCCGAATGGGGTCAGGTGCTGGGCTGGGTCGGTGTGAGCTATGCCAGCCTTGGCGTGCAGACCTTCGATCCAGCGCTTCAGGCCGCGATCGGCCGGGTTCAGCCCGATGCCGATATCGTCAAGGCGGTCGATCTGCTGCGGGAGAATGGCGTTTCCTCGCTCAATTTCGATCTGATGTACGGTCTGCCCGGGCAAACGCTCGCCATGCTTGAAGCCACGCTGGAACGCGCGGTTGAGCTGGGGGCGGACCGGATTGCGCTGTTCGGATACGCCCACGTCCCGCATATGTTGCCGCGTCAGCGCCGGATCGATGCCACCGCGCTGCCCGGCCAGACCGAGCGGTTTGCGATGGCCGAATTCGGCTTCACCCTGCTGACCGCTGCCGGTTATGTGCCGATCGGCTTCGATCACTTCGCTAAGCCAGGCGATCCGATGGCTCGCGCGCTTGAAGAAGGGCGGCTGCACCGCAACTTCCAAGGGTTTACGGACGATCCTTCGAAAACCCTGATCGGGCTGGGCGCTTCTGCGATCGGCTGCTTCCCTGACCTGCTGGTACAGAATGAGAAGAATGCCGGGCGCTATCGCATGGGGCTTTCGCAGGACCGGCTTCCGGCAACCCACGGCGTGCGCCGCACTGCCGAGGATCGCCGCCGGGGCGCGGTGATCGAGGCGCTGTTGTGCTATGGCAAGGCCAGCCTTGATCCCGATCTGGCCAGTGAAGCGGCATCGAAGCTCGAACCGTTCGCCAAGCGCGGACTGGCCAGTCTTGAGGGCGCGGTCCTGACGATCCAGCCCGGCGGCTTGCCCTATGCGCGGACGATCGCGGCGCTGTTCGATCCCTATCGGCAGGATTCGGTCCGCCGCTTCAGCTCTGCGGTCTGACTAAACGACAACCTCAAAAAAGGAGAGCGGCTATCCGGATGGACGCCGCTCCAGGTGGGGAGAACTTGTGATGTGGCCGACAGCGAACCGTGCCGCTCTCGTCTTGCCCGCACCATCTTCACCGACTGGCCGGATTGCCTTGACGGGGATCAAATAAACGCAATTAGCTGATCTGGCTGACCGTGATGCCAGGCTGAGGATTCGTGCCTGATCCGGCCGATTGATCGAATGTGTTGCTCAAGGGAGTTGGGGATGAACTTTTCACTTTCGGGGCGGGTTGCGCTTATCACTGGTGCGTCTTCGGGATTTGGTGCGCATTTCGCCCGGCTTCTGGTCCGCGAAGGGGCCAGGGTGGTGATCGGCGCCCGCCGCGCGGAAAAGCTGGCGGCCCTGGCCGAGGAACTCGGCGATGCGGTACTTGCCGTTTCGCTGGACGTAACCGACGAGCCTTCGCTTATCGCGGCTTATGACGCGGCGGAGGAACGTTTCGGCACGGTTGATACCGTTATCGCCAACGCCGGGATCGCGATCGGCGGTCGTTCGACGGAGATTTCCGCGGCCGATGTCGCCGCCGTTGTCGGCACCAATTTCACCGGGGTCTATCTGACCGCGCGTGAAGGGGCCCGGCGGATGATTGCGGCCGGTTTTCGCGAAAGCGAGCGCGGGCGGATCGTGCTGATCGGATCGATCACGGCAGAGCTGACCGGGCAGGGCGAAACCGCCTATGCCGCCAGCAAGGCCGGTGTGGCGCATCTGGGTAGGCAGTTTGCCCGTGAGTGGGTCCGCCAGGGGATCAACGTCAACACTATCCAGCCCGGCTATATCCAGACCGAGATCGCCGGAGACTGGTTCCAGACCGAAGGCGGTGCGCGCCAGATCGCCGGGTTCCATCGCCGCCGGATGTGCCCGATCGAAGCGCTTGAGGTGCCGCTGGTATTCCTGTGCAGCGATGCTTCACGCCATGTCACCGGGGCGACTTTCACGGTTGATGATGGCCAGGCCTTGTGATCGCGGACAGCACACCAGTCATCATCGGGGTTGGGCAGGTTTCCGAACGGGTTGGTGAACCCGGCTACCGCGAACTCAGCCACATGGATCTGGCGGGTGAGGCGCTGAAGGCGGCCTTTGCCGATGCCGGGGCCAGGCGCAGTCTGCCACGGGCGCTCGATACCTTGGCGGCGATCCGTCAGTTTGAACAGTCCGCGACGCGCTATTCCGCGCCGTTCGGCTGCGCCAACAATGTCCCGCGCGCGATTGCCCGGCGGGTCGGGGCCAATCCGGCCCGCGCGATTCATGAAGTGGTCGGCGGAGACCGGCCGCAGCGGCTGGTGGGGGAGCTGGCGGCAGAGATTGCTGCGGGCCGATCGAACCTGGCGGCGATTGTCGGGGCAGAGGCGATCTCGACCATGCGGGCGCTGCTCGCCCGGGGTGAAAAGCGCAACTGGGCCGAACGGCGGCGCGGCAGCCAGGAGGATCGCAGCCCTGGGTATGAGGGCGTGGTCGATATGACTGCGATCCGCCACGGGGTCGGCGCGCCGATCGGCGGCTATGCCCTGGCCGAGAATGTCAGGCGGGAGCGGCTGGGGCTGTCGCTGAAGGATTACCGGGCGGAAATAGGACGCCTGTTCGCTCCCTTTACCGAAATTGCAGCCGCCAATCCGCACAGCGCCGCCCCGACCATGCGTAGCGCCGATGAACTCGCCGCGCTGACCGAGCGCAACCGGCTGGTGGCTGAGCCTTACGGGCGGCTGGTGGTGGCGCGCGATCAGGTCAACCAGGGCGCCGCGATCGTGCTGGCCAGCGTGGCCGAGGCGCGGCGGCTGGGTGTGCCGGAGGATCGCTGGGTTCACATTCACGGTGTGGCCGATTGCCCCGAACCGTCAATGCTTACGCGCGCCAATCTTGAGCAGAGCCCGGCTGCGGTTGCTACAATCTCAACTGCGCTTGAAGTTTCCGGTTTGCGCTGGGAAGACATGGCCGCGATCGATCTCTATTCGTGCTTTGCGATCCCCGTTTTCAACCTGCTCGACGCCTTCGGGCTTGACCGCGACGATCCGCGCGGCTGGACGCTGACCGGGGGGCTGCCGTTCTTCGGCGGGGCCGGGAACAACTATTCCAGTCACGCGATTGCCGAAGCGGTAAAGCGCTGCCGAGCGGCCCCGGGCAGCTATGCGCTGGTCGGCGCCAACGGCGGGATCATGAGCAAATATGCAGCGGGGATCTATTCCACGACCCCGGCGGGCTGGAACGAAAACCGCTGGCGCAGCCTGCCCAAGATCAAGGGCGAATTTGCCGTGCTCGATGCTTACGACGGCGAGGCGGTGGCCGAGACTTTCACGATCCAGCCCGGCAAACATGGCGAAACCGCCACGCTGGTCGCCCGGGTCGGCCAGGCACGGGTGCTGGCCAACAGCACCGACCCGGCAATCTGTGCCGAGCTGCGTAGCGGCAAGGTTGGCGGCAGAGCAGTGCGGATCGAGGAGGGTGAGGGCGGCGTAAACGGCTTCTGGTTTATTTGACCAGTCCGGTCAGCGTTTCCACGGTCAGAACCTGCGGCAATTGCCGCGCCTCGCCCCCGGCGGGATACCAGATGTAGAGCGGCACCCCGGCCGCGCCCCGCGCGGTCAGATAGCGGGTGATCGCCGCATCGCGCCGGGTCCAGTCCCCGCGCAGCACGACCACTCCGGCCTTTTCGAAAGCAGCGCGGGTATCTTCACGCTCAATCGCGGTGGCCTCGTTGACCTTGCAGGTCAGGCACCAGTCGGCGGTCATATAGACGAACACCGGCTTGCCCTCGGTCCGGGCCTTGGCAAGCGCGGCTTCGCTGAACGGCTGGCTGGGCAGGATCGAGCTGCTTTCACCCACACTTTCGCGCACCATACCGGGCAGACCGATAGCACCAAAGGCCACGACCACAGCCAGCATGACCCACCACCGTTCACCCGCAGCACGGCCATGGTTCTGCCGCCGCCCCAGCAGGACCAGCAGCGCCACCACGATCAGCGCGATCAGTGCGGCGGCAAAGGCAAAGCCGCTGCCGGCCAGACGGCTCGCCAGCCAGACCAGTGCCAGCGCGGTCAGCCCCATCGGCACGGCCATCACCTTGCGGAATGTGACCATCCATGCACCGGGGCGCGGCAGCAGCGCGCGCAGCCGGGGTAGCCAGGCTACGGCAAGAAACGGCAATGCCAGCCCCAGTCCCAGGGCAGCAAACAGCAGCAGTGCCGGGACCACAGGCAGCAGCAGCGCAGCACCCATTGCCGCGGCCATGAACGGCCCGGTGCAGGGGGTAGCGGCAAAGGCGGCGAGCAGCCCGGTAGCAAAGGCTCCCTTGGGCGAACCGGCGGAGGCGAAGCCGGGCACGGCGAATTCGAACACCCCCAGCAGGTTGGCGGTGATCGCCACCGCCAGCAGCAGCAGCCCGGCCACGACCAGCGGCTCTTGCAACTGAAAGGCCCAGCCCACTTCCTGCCCGGCCGCGCGCAGCGCCAGCAGCAGCACGCCCAGCGCCAGGCAGGCCAGCACCACCCCGGCGGTATAGGCCAGCCCCTCGCTGCGGGCCTGCGCTTCGCTCTCTCCGGCGCGGGCCAGGCTTAGTGCCTTGAGGCTGAGGATCGGAAAGACGCATGGCATGACGTTGAGCAACAGCCCCCCGGCCAGCGCCGAAAGCAGCAGCACCCACAATGCAGGAACGGTGGGGCCACTTTGCAGCGGGGTGCCGCCGGCGGGAACGGCTCCCGGCTGAGCCGCAAGACTTACCCCGTTTCCGGCCTCGTCAAACCGCAGCACGGCGGTGAGGCGATCCGGGGTGATTGGCTCAAACTCTGCGCGCGGCAGCTCCACGACCAGCCGATCACCGTCACGGTAGAAGACCTGCGACGCGGCATAATCGACCACCCGGTGTTCGCCCAGAAACAGGTGCGGCCGGGTGAGCGCTACGCCGCGCGGCAAGGGAATCGCGATTCGGACCTTGCCGCCTTCGATCGCAAATTGCCCGTTCGCGCCGAGCGGAGCGGGAAGGGCGGTACGCCAGGCGTCAAAACGCGCATCGGGCGATCGGGGCTGTCCGACGGTGACTTCGGCGGCCAGATCGGCCTCTTCGGGAACGCAGACTTCGTCGGTGCAGGCCAGCCATTTGAGATGGACGCGGATCGGCAGGCGTGCGCCGGGCGCGGCATTGGCGGGCAGGGTCAGCGGGACGAGCACGGCATAGTCATGCTCGTAAACATGATTCATCAGGCCCGAGACGAGCAACGTCTGCGGCACCGGATAGGCCAGTTCACCCACCTTTGTGCCAGCAAGGAGGCCCCATTCGGGCGAGAGGCCGAGGCCAGCGTCGCCGGGGTTGTACCAGTATCCATGCCAGGCTTTCTCAGGCTTCATCAGAAAGGCCAGCGTCACCGTGCCGCCGGGCGCAGCCGGGCCTTCGACCAGCAGCTCGGGCGTGATATGGGTCGGCGCGGCAAGCGCCGGAGTGGTCAGCAGCACAGCGCACAGCTGCAACATCAGCGAAACAAGGCGGCGATAGATGCGCGGCACGCGGGATTCTCCTTGCGGCTCCCCTTGCGCTTGGCGCGCGGTGGGCGCAACAGGGCTGTGCCGCCAACTCGAACATATTTCAAGGAAGCCCGATGCGCCGCCTCGTTACCCCGATCGTTCTTGCCCTGTCCCTGTCGCTTGCTGCCTGTGCCGGTACTCCGGCCAAGGCACCGGCAAGTGTGGCCGAAACGCCCGCGCCGCAGGGGCCGCCGCGTCTGATCGTCGCGGTTTCGATCGATCAGTTCAGCGCCGATACCTTTGCCCAGTACCGTCAGCACTACAGCGGCGGTTTCGTGCGGCTGATCAATGGCGTGGTCTTCCCGTCAGGGTTCCAGTCACACGCCGCAACGGAAACCTGCCCGGGGCACTCCACCCTGCTGACCGGGGCGCGCCCGGCGCGCAACGGCATCATCGCCAACAACTGGTACGAACCGGGCGGTCCGCGCGGGGTGAAGCCGATCTATTGCGCAGAGGATGATCGCGATCCTGCCAGTTCTGCCAAGAATCCGGTGGTTTCGCCCTACCACCTCAAGGTGCCGACCCTTGGCGAATGGATGAAGAGCGCCAACCCGGCCACCCGCAACGTCGCCGTTTCGGCCAAGGACCGCGCCGTGATGATGATGGGCGGGCACAATATCGACGCCGCCTGGTGGTGGAAGGGCGGGGCCTTCGTTACGCTGAACGGGCGCACGACCACGCCTGCGGTTGATAAGGTCAACGCCGCCGCCGCCGCCACGATCAAGTCCGGTGCACCGGCCCTGCCGATCCCCGCCTGGTGCGCGGCTAACGATCACCCGGTTGCGGTCGGCAAGACCACGCTCGGCACCGGCCGGTTCCCGATCGAGGCCGGAAAGGAGCCGCAGTTCCGCGTTTCGCCGCGGATGGATGCCGCAACGGTCGATCTGGCGATCGGGCTGATCGATGAAATGGGACTGGGCCGCGGCCCTGCGCCCGATGTTCTCTCGGTCTCGCTTTCGGCGACCGACTATGTCGGCCATGCCACCGGGGTCGCCGGGGCGGAGATGTGCATCCTGCAGAACCAGCTCGACCAAAGTCTGGGCAAACTGTTCGCGCATCTCGATTCGCTCGGGATCGATTACATGGTAGTGCTGAGCGCCGATCACGGCGGGCTCGATATGCCGGAGCGGATGGACGAACAGGCCTTTCCGCGCGCCGAGCGGGTTGATCCTGCACTGACGCCAGAGGCGCTTTCCAAGGCGGTCGGCATCAAGACCGGGATCGTGCTGCTGGATGGTCAACTGGTGATCGGCGATGGTCCGATGGGCGATCTTTATATCAATCGCGCGCTCGATCCGGCGCAGCGGGCGCGGGCGACGGCGGCGCTCGTCTCGATCCTGAAAGCACACCCGCAGGTTGCTGCGGTCTATACTGGCGAAGAACTGGAAAAGACCCCGCTGCCGACCGGCAATCCGCAGGACTGGAGCTTCAAGGACCGTGCCCGTGCTTCCTATCAGAAGGGCCGCTCGGGTGATGTGATCCTGCTGCTTGAACGGACCGTGACCCCGATCCCCAACCCGATTCCGGGCGCCTATGTCGCCACCCATGGCAGCGCCTATGACTATGACCGGCGTGTGCCGATCCTGTTCTGGCGCAAGGGCATGAACGGGTTCGAGCAGCCGCAGCCGGTTGAAACGGTCGATATCGCGCCGACCCTGGCGGCGATTCTGGGCCTCAAGGTGCCGGAAGGCAGTTTTGACGGGCGCTGCCTCGATCTGGATGGCGGCGCGGGCAATACCTGCGACAAGTGAGGCCATGATGAGCGATACCGCAACCGACAGGCGCGATCTGGTCATCCTGGGCGGAGGGCTGGTCGGGATGACGCTGGCCCTGGCCGCAGCGCGGCAGGGTATAACCAGCCACGTGATCGACAAGGCCCGGCCTGAAGAGCTGACCGCTGAGGGTGTGGACGGGCGTGCCTCCGCGATCTCCACCGCCAGCTGGAACCTGCTGTGCAACATCGGGCTGGAGGACCGGCTGGCCCCATTTGGCTGCAGAATCGAGGCGATCGCGGTAACCGACGGGATGAAGCCTGGGCGGATCGACTTCAAGCCCAAACCGGGCGACGGTACGCTCGGCCGGATGTATGCCAACCGCGACATTCGCCTGGCCTTGTTCGAGGCTGCGCGCGAGGAACCGGCGATCGCCTGGTCGAGCGGGGTTGAACCGGTGGAGCGGCAGCGCGGTGAACACGGGGTCTCCGTCACGCTCAGTGACGGGCGGACCGTCAGCGGTAGTGTCCTGATCGGCGCGGAAGGGCGGCAAAGCCCGACCCGGATCGAGGCCGGCCTGAAATCGGCGAAATGGGATTACAGCCACCGCGCCTTCGTGACCGCGATCACCCACGAAAAACCGCATGGCGGCGTCGCCTGGGAAATTTTCTATCCGGCCGGGCCGCTGGCACTGCTGCCGCTGCTCGATCTGCCCGACGGGCGGCACCGCAGCGCGGTGGTCTGGACTTTTGATGAAAAGGACGCTGCCGGGATTTCAGCACTCAGCGATGCGGTGTTCATCGGTGAAATGGCGGCGCGGCTCGACGGGGTCTTCGGGCGGATTGAACTCGCCGCGCCGCGGATGAGCTATCCGCTCAACTTCCATCACGCCGCCCGGATTGTCGATCAACGGCTGGCACTGGTCGGCGATGCCGCGCACGGGATGCACCCGATTGCCGGGCAGGGCCTCAACCTGGGACTGCGCGATGTCGGCGTACTGGTAGAGGTGCTGGCCGAAGGGATGCGGCTCGGGCTTGATCCGGGCGATGCCCAGGTTCTCGCCCGCTATGAACGCTGGCGCAGTCTGGACAGCACCACGGTGATGGCCACCACCGATGCTATCGTCCGCCTGTTCGGGGTGCCCGGGAAACTGCCCAGCCTGGTCCGGCGGATCGGGATGGGTGCGGTTCAGCGCTCGGGCTGGCTCAAACGCTTCTTCATGGACGAGGCACGCGGAATGTCGGGCGATTTGCCCGCGCTGCTGAAAGCCTAGGCCGTAAACTCATAAATGACGCCATCGAGGCGCCCAAATGGCGAACTTATCGGGCGAAGGCGCCCGCCGGGAAGGCTGGTTGCCTTTCCAAGGGCGGCTTTGGCTGAGATGGAAGCCATTTGGACGTCCCGCAGGGACTTGGTCAGAATGGCCCATTGCTGCGTCGAAAAGACTGAAAATATCGACATATTCCTGCGCCTTTTCTCCTGGCACTGAGCCATTCTGACTCAAACCTCGATGGCGTCATTTATGAGTTTGCGGCCTAGTACGTCGCCTGTCGGGCCGGAGTCTGCGCAGGTGCAGGCGTTCCGGTGGGTGAGGGGCTGACCGCCGGGCCGGGCTGGCGAACGTCTTCACCGGTGCCGGCTTTCAGCTTTTCCGGCTCAGCCAGAGCGGCCTGCTCGATCTGGTCAAGCGCCTGCATCGCTTCGGAATAACGGCGGGCCTTGGCGATCCATTCCTCGCCGATCTTGGCGCCGGGCAATTTGGCGATTTCGGCTACGGCTTCGTCGATCTGACCGGTTCGCAGCAGCAGTTGTGCGCGGGCCAGGCGGGTTTCCGGAACGTCAGCGCCGGGATTGTCGCGGTGAATCACGAACAGGCCGGTGAACTGACGCTTGAACCTCACCCAGCCGGTGTCTTCCGGTCCGCTCCCGGTCAGTTGCGGGGCAAGTTGCTCAAGCTCTTCCAGCAAACTGTCCAACGTGATTTTGGCCTTGGCCACCTCAATCACGGTATTGACCGCCGCGGGCCGCGCGGCGCTGAACCGCAAGCGCAGTTGATCTTCCAGATAGCCCAGTTCGGTTCCATGCTCGATCGCGCGGCGCGCTGCCAGTGCGACCAGCAGCGCCTCGGCCCGGGCCGTATTGCCCTCGGCTGCGGCGGCCTGAAGGTCGATCCGGGCCAGCCGCTGTTCCAGCGCCGCAATTTGCTGCTCCATCAGGGCGTTGTTCGCCGCGGCGGCGCTGGTCGTGGGGCTGGGGATCGCCATGGCGGTTGGCGGCGTCTGAGCGTCGCTGACGCCCGGCAGTGCAATCTGGCCGTTCCACAGCAGCCACATCACCAGCGCGCCGCCGCCCAGAAAGGCCAGCACGGCGGTGCCCAGCACGGTACGGACAGTCCCGCCAGACTTGCGGGCAGGGGTGGTGGGGGAACTGTAATAGTCTTCGGGCA
Organism: Pseudomonadota bacterium; assembly: GCA_029550345.1. Classification (GTDB taxonomy): domain Bacteria; phylum Pseudomonadota; class Alphaproteobacteria; order Sphingomonadales; family Sphingomonadaceae; genus Novosphingobium. Next base: position 56,338 of record JAKPHK010000015.1, on the reverse strand, counting down.
TTCGGCCTGGGTATTCCTAACTGGCTCCGTGCCAGGGGTCTTGGCACATCTGGCGGGCCAAGGCCAGCAGGGCCTTGTCATCGGGGAACGGGATCGTCGCAACCTCACCCCAGCCATCCCCGGCGGCATTGGCGATCCGCTGGGAAAGCGCTGCGATCCGCAAAGGTGCGCGGCGAATGCCGTGGCTGACGCATTGCGACGTCAGGTGGCGGGCCGCATCGGCTGAGTGGACGGCGATGATCGCGGGGCTGCGCAGCAGGGCGATCAGCTCACCCGGCATCTCGCGCGATTGGGCAGCATAGACGATCCGCTCTTCCATGATCACGCCCTTGGGCAGGGTCAGTGGCACACGCTCTTCCCCGGCGAGACGCAGCAGACGGCGATGGGCCGGATCAAGTTGGCCGAGCAAAGACTGCATCGAACCTGTACCGCTGCAATGGACGGCAAAGCCAGCCTCTTGCGCGGCAGCGGCAGTTACATCGCCGACGGCATAGACCGGCAGCCCTTTCAGTGCGCCAAGTCCGCGCCCGCCAAAGCGGAACACCATCGCACTGCCGATCAACAGGGCGTCGAAGCGTTCAGGCGGGACGGCTTCCCAGCTGCGCGCGGCCATTTCAAACAACGGAAATCCGTGAGCCTCTACCCCCGGCATCCCCCGAGCCGAAGCCAGGCTGGCCGAGCAGCCGGGTTCAGGACGGACGATTATCAGCGGTACGGCCAAATTCTACCCCCTTGGAGGATCGAAGTGCGCGCGGATCGCAGGGCTTGCCTGCGCCAGCAACTGTTCGGCCAGCCGGGCCGGTCCGTCAAGGTCTGCGGGATCAAAAACTGCCTCGCCCTCAACCCGCTCGGCGCCATCGGGGCTGAGCAGCTCTGCGCGCATGGCCAGCAGCTCGCCCTGCGGCGTCGTCAGGACCGAGATCGGGCTGTGGCAATTCCCGCCCAGCGCGGCCAGCAGCGCGCGTTCCGCCAGAACGGCATGGCGGCTGGGCTGATGGTCGATGGCGGCGAGCAGATCAAGCACCTGCTGATCGGTGGCGCGGGCCTCGATCGCGATCGCTCCTTGTCCCGGTGCGGGCAGCCAGGCTTCGGGATCGAGCGGCGTGCCGAAATGGCTCATCCCCAGGCGGTTCAGACCGGCCAGTGCCAGCAGGGTGACGTCGGCCTCTCCCGCTTCGAGCTTGGCCAGCCGGGTCTGGACGTTGCCGCGTATCCCCACGACCTGGCAATCGGGCCGGACGTGGAGCGCCTGCGCGGCACGGCGCGGCGCGCTGGTGCCGATCCGCGCCCCCGGCGGCAGTTCGGCCAGCGATGCCGCACCGACCAGCACATCGCGCACGTCCTCACGCGGCAGGATCGCGGCGATGGCGATCTCGGCCGGGCGGATCGTTTCGACGTCTTTCAGCGAATGGACCGCAAAGTCGATCTCGCCGGTCAGCAGCCAGGCATCCAGCTCCTTGGTCCACAGCGCCTTGCCGCCGATTTCGGCCAGCGGACGATCGAGCACCTTGTCGCCACTGGCGGTGACCGGAACGATCTCCACCGCCAGCCCGGGATGGGCCGCGCAGAGCCGGTCTCGGGCTTCATGGGCCTGGGCCATGGCGAGGGGAGAGGCACGTGTGCCAAGTTTCAGCGGGGGACGGTCTGGCATGGCCGCTTGTCCTATTGCGCAATCCGGCTAAGGGAAAGCCAAGATGGGGATTGTCCTCGGAATTGAATCGTCTTGCGACGAAACCGCAGCGGCTCTGGTTGATTCGGGGCGCCGTATCCTTGCGCAGCGCATCGCCTCGCAGGACGATGCCCATCGGCCCTATGGCGGGGTCGTGCCAGAAATTGCCGCGCGCGCCCATGCCGAGCGGCTGGCACCGCTGATCGCCGCGACTCTGGCGGACGCCGGGATGGAGCTGGGCGATGTCGATGCGATTGCCGCCACCGCCGGGCCAGGGCTGATCGGCGGGGTGATGGTCGGGCTGGTCACCGCCAAGGCGCTGGCCATGGCTGGAGACAAGCCGCTGATCGCGATCAACCACCTGGAAGGCCACGCGCTTTCGCCGCGGCTGGCCGATCCTGAGCTGCAATTTCCCTATTTGCTGCTGCTGGTTTCTGGCGGGCACTGCCAGTTGCTGCTGGTAGAGGGCGTGGGGCGCTTCAAGAGGCTTGGCACCACGATCGACGATGCGCTGGGTGAGGCGTTTGACAAGACCGCCAAGATACTGGGTCTGGGTTTTCCCGGCGGTCCGGCGGTTGAACGGCTCGCGGCAGAAGGGCAGGCCGCAAACGTGCCCTTGCCGCGCCCCTTGCTGGGCAGCGCTGAACCGCATTTCTCTTTCGCGGGGCTGAAAAGCGCGGTGCTGCGGGCCAAGGAAAGCGGGCGCTACGCCGATGCGGACATCGCCGCCTCGTTCCAGCAGGCCGCTATCGATTGCGTGCTCGATCGCAGCCGCAAGGCGCTTGAACTGGTTACGGCGCCCACCGCGCTTGTCGTCGCGGGCGGGGTTGCCGCCAACAAGGCGGTGCGCGCGGCGCTGGAAGGGCTGGCGGCTGAATTCGGCCTGCCTTTCGTTGCCCCGCCGCTTCCGCTGTGCACCGACAATGCCGCGATGATCGCCTGGGCCGGGGTGGAACGGCTTGGCCAGTCAGACCCGCTCGATTTCGCGGCGCGGCCGCGCTGGCCGCTCGATCCGGATGCCGCTCCGGTGCGCGGTGCGGGGGTGAAAGCATGAGCGGCCCGGCGATTGGCGTTATTGGCGCGGGGGCCTGGGGCACGGCGCTGGCGCAGGCCATGGCCAGCGACGGGTCGCAGGTGTTGATCTGGGCGCGCGAGGCTGAACTGGTCGCGGAAATCAACACGGCCCACACCAACGGCCTGTTCCTGCCTTCCGCCCGGCTGGCCGATCAGGTCCGGGCGACCGGCGATCTGGCTGATCTGGCTGAGCTGCCGGTGCTGTTGGTGGTCACCCCGGCGCAACATTTGGCGCGGGTGCTGTCCGGCCTGCCCGACGGGCAGCGCGATCTGGTGCTGTGTTCCAAGGGGATCGAGGCCGGAACCGGGCGGCTGATGGCCGACGTTGCGGCTGAGGCTGCACCTGCCGCCAGCCTGGCGGTGCTTTCGGGTCCGACGTTTGCTCACGAAGTCGCCGCCGGGCTGCCGACCGCGGTGACCCTGGCCTGCGCCGGGGGTGAGGCGCAGTGGCAGCGGCTCGCCCCGGCAATTTCGCGCCCGATGTTGCGGCCCTATTATTCGGACGATGTGACGGGGGCGGAAATCGGCGGCTCGGTCAAGAACGTGCTGGCGATCGCCTGCGGCGTGGTGGACGGGCTGGGGCTGGGCCAGAATGCCCGCGCTGCGCTGATCGCGCGCGGCTATGCCGAGATGACCCGGTTTGGCCTGGCGCGCGGAGCGCGGGCGGAAACTCTGGCGGGTCTGTGCGGGCTGGGCGATCTGGTGCTGACCTGTTCCTCTACCTCCAGCCGCAACTTCTCGCTCGGCAAGGCGCTGGGCGAGGGGATGAGCGCGACCGAGGCTCTGGCGGGCAAGACCAGCGTGGCCGAAGGCGCACACACCGCCCCGGTTCTGGCCGATCTGGCCCACAAGCATGGCATCGCCATGCCGATCGTCGATGCGGTGAACCGCCTGCTGTGCGGGGAGGCACCGGCCAAAGCCGTCGTGGCCGAACTGCTGGCCCGCCCGCTCAAGGCAGAGGGGCTGCGCCTGTGAGTGCGGCTCCGCGCAGCGAACAGCAGGATATTCAGGCCCTCGCCAAAGGCGGGCGCACCAACGTGCTGGGCTTTGCGCTGCGGCTGATCGGGCGGATCCCGTTCCTGTTCATTGCCGGGCGCATGTATGGGGCAGAGGCGCTGGGCCGCTTTGCCTTCGCCCTGGCGATCATCGAACTTTCCGCTCAGCTCTGCACCCTGGGGCAGAAGCGCGGGTTGGCACAGGAACTTGCGCGCGAAGATGCCCACCCGGCCAATGTTGTCGGCGATGCGATGCTGCTCAGCGGGGCGCTGGCCGCAGTGCTCGGGGTTGGGTTCTATCTGTTCCCGCAGCCGATATTTCCAAGCGGCGAATATTCCGCGCTCGACCGGCTGATCCCGTTGGCGCTGGTCCCGCTAACCCTGACAGAGATCGCACTTTCCGCCCAGGCGTACCGCTTCGATGTGGCGACATCGGTGCGTTCGCGCGCGCTGGTCGAACCCTGGGTGCTCTCGATCCTGGCCGGGCTGCTGTGGTTCGTGGTGCCCGAAAGTGGGATGATCCTGGCCTATATCGGCTCGGTTCTGGCCGCGGCGGTTGTCGCGCTTCTGCCGGTCTATCGCACCTATGGCCTGCCACGCGCCTGGCAGCCGCACCCGTTGCGGCTGGGCAAGCTGGCGATTGCCAATCTGCCGTTGGCCGTGGCCGATGTGGTGGAATGGGGCACGCGGCGGCTCGATCTGGCGATCCTGGGGATCTTCGCTTCGCCCGCGACGGTGGGGATCTATTACGTTGCCCAGCAGATCGCCTCGCTCCCGCAGAAGTTCAAATCGAGCTTCGAGCCGGTGCTCGGCCCGGTGATCACCCGCAATCTCAAGGAAAAGAACTACGCCGCGATTTCGAAGCAGGTCTGTCAGGTCGGTTTCTGGATCACTGCTGCGCAGTTCGGGGTGGCGCTGGCGCTGGGGCTGCCGGGGCGCGGGGTGATGGGGCTGACTGGACCGGCCTTCGTGGCGGGCACTGGCGCACTGCTGGCGCTGCTGGCGGCGGAAGTGATCGCTTCGGCAGCGGTCGTCAGCGAAGCCGCGCTGATCTATGTCCGGCGGATGCTCAACATGTGGATTTCACTGGCAACAGTGGCGGTTCAGGCGCTGGCCAGCGTAGGCCTGATCATGGCGGCACAGCGGCTGGGCCTGGGTGAACCGTTCTGGGCGGCGGGGGCAGCGATGGGACTGCTGATCGCGCTGGCTTTCGCATCGCTGGTCAAATCGGTGATGCTGGCGGCATTTCTGGGTCAATCGACCAATCCCTGGCGCTGGTCGCTGCTGGTTGCGGCGGCGCCTGCCGCACTGGTCGGATGGTTCTTCACCCGCTTCATGCCGGAATGGGCCGAACTGGCGATCGGCGCCCCGGCGATCCTGCTGACCTATCTTTACGTCATCTGGCACAAGGGTTTCGGCCCGGAAGACCGGATGCTGTTCCGCCGCAACGTCGGCACCTGACTGCGATTGGGGAGTGCTTGCGATGATCGAGACGATCGAAGCCAACTGGATGATCTTCGGCCTGGCCCTGCTGGCTGCGCTGCTGGTCGGCTGGTACCTGTTCGGCCGGGCCAGCAAGGCCCCGCCGCGGCGCGAATACAAACCCGACGTGCTGGATGAAGGCGCGGCATCGGTCCACCGCAACCAGGCGCTGATCGATGCAGCGCCCGCCGCGCAGATCACCCCGGCGCCGATGGCCGGAACCATGGCCGGACTGGCTGAAGCCGTGGCTGTCGGCGCGCAGGATGTGGTTGAAGAAGCAGAGGCTGCCGCACCGCCGCCCTCTCCGTCCGAACCAGCGGCACCGCCCCCAGCGCCGGCTGAAATGCCCGCGCCGGAACCGGCCCCCACGCCTGTACCCGAACCGGAACCTGCGCCGCCCGCCGCTGAACCCGCCGGGGCAGACGATCTCTCGCGGATCAAGGGCTTGGGGCCCAAGCTGCAGGCCTTGCTGCCGCAACTGGGCATCACCACTTTCGCCCAGATCGCCGCGCTGACCGATGCCGACCTCACCGATCTCGATACAAAGCTGGGGCCGTTCGCCGGACGTCCGGCCAAGGACAGCTGGGTCGAACAGGCGAAACTCCTCGCCGCCGGGGACGTGGCGGGGTTCGAGGAGCGGTTCGGGAAGGTTTAGGTGTAAATCTGAAAACGCGGGACGATCCGGCGAAAGCGCGCAGCATCCTCTTGCCAGCGGCTAACGATTCTCGCCGGAGGGTCACCCGCAATCAGCGCCGCTCGCACCCAGCTTTGCCCGATCAACAGGTCGAAGAAAGGACGCTTGCCTTCAAGGAACGCGAAGTCCTGCGGGTGCTGGCGGCGCACAGCGGCGATCAGTGACAGGCCGGTCAGCAGCGGATCATAGGCTGCCTCGTCCCGCACAGTGAATCCGATGCCGCCACAAGCCTGGCCGCTGTGCTTGGATGCAGTCGGGGTAAACCGCACAGGGGCGAAGCGAACACCGGGCAGTTTTAGATCGGACATCGTCTTTGCAAGTGCCTTGCCATCGCACCAGGGCGCACCGACCGTTTCGAACGGCCGTGCGGTGCCGCGTCCTTCGGACAGGTTTGTGCCTTCGATCAGTACCGTCGCTGCATAGGCCAGTATGGCGCCGGGAGCGCGCAGATTGGGGGAAGGGGGCGCAAACGGCACCCCGCCACGACGGAAGGCAGCGCTGCCCATGGTGCGGCGCCATCCATCCATCTGAACCACGGCGAGGTTGCATTCCAGCCGTTCGCTGGTCTGAATCAACCGAGCAAGCTCACCCATGGTCAGCCCGTGCCGGAATGGCGCGGGCAGCGCCCCTACGTTGGAGGTCAGCGCGGGATCGACCAGCGGCCCGTCGATCTTCACCCCGCCGAGCGGATTGGGGCGATCGAGCACCAGCACCGCCAGCTTGTGCCGGGCGGCGGCGCGCAGGCAATCGGCCATTGTCGCGGCATAGGTGAACGGGCGTAGCCCCACGTCCTGCAGGTCGATCACGAGTGTGTCGATCCGTTCGAGCAGCTCCGACGGCGGTTCGCGCCGTGCGCCATAAAGGCTGATAATCGGCAGTCCCGAAGCCGCGTCGCGGTCATCTGCCACTTTTTCCCCGGCGGCAACCTTGCCCGCCAACCCGTGTTCGGGCGAGAGAAGGGCGGTCAAGCGATCCCCCAGCAGCCCATGCACGACATCGACCGAGCGCCGCCCCCGCGCATCAACCGCCCCGGCATGGGTGAGCAGCGCGACCCGCTGGCCGAGACCGGCCTGCCCTTTGCCCGCCGCTAGCAGGTCAAGCCCGGTGCGGAGCTGCGTCACAGATGTTGCTGCACGCAGTGGCGCTGCGCCAAGCATCGCGGCGCCAAGTCCGAAAGAGCGGCGAGTGAGGGGAAGTGTCAGGCAGCCTCAGGAATGCGAGCGGCGTAGATCGCGGGCCGGTAACGCGGCTTGGGCACTTCCATGCCATTGGCCTGGGCGGTTTCGATCCAGCCTTCGATCGCCAGACGAACCTCGGCAATCGCCTCCTCAGGGGTGTCGCCGAACGCAGCACAAGATTTCAGGTCCGGCACATCGGCCACCCAGCATTCGTCGCGCGGGGACCAGAACAGGTTGATGTGATAATGCTGATCCATCAGTCTTCCAGCGTCAGTGAATGCTCCTCCACCATATCAAGGAACTGATCGATTTGATAGGGCTTTGCCATATTGCCCTTGGGCTGGATGGAAAGCGGGCGGGTGGCCAAAGGATGGACGTATTGATGGTGACTGCCGTTGACGCGATCCAGCGTAAAACCGAACGCCTCCAGTACCCGCTGGAAATCGCGGAATTTCATTGCGTTGCGAGATGCTAGAAGTCGGGCGTAGAGCTTGGAGGACTTAATCATGGCTCTTATTGATTCGAGCTAAATATATGGTCAAACTGAAATCACAGAGTCCATAGATTTAACAACTCTATTCGCCGAAAAATCGTTTCAGAAAAGGCACATTGGCGCGCCTTAGCCAACGACGTGTAGGGCGTAATAGCCATTGTTTAGGGCCTCGCATCTTCCAGGCGAGCCAACGCGGATACAGGTAGCCAAGAAAGAGGCCATCATTCTCGCTCAAGCTCCTGGTCAACTCATCTCTAATTTCATCGATAGGCAGCTCTGAGTCTATCAGCCATACAGAGTCGGAAATCTGGCATCGCCAAAATGCAGCGACGTCCTTCCTGAAACTGCTAAGTTCCTCGACGGGCTTTGAACTTGCCAATACTACTATGATCGTTGCCATCAACGCCCCCATTTCCCCTTCCGCGTCTCTCGCCCGAACCGGCCCTTCCGCGTCCCCGGCTTGCCTTCGTTACTGCGCCCCACCACTGGAGCTACGCGCTCACCCACGGGCAGGCCGAGTTCGGTGGCTTCCAGCCGGCGGATTTCGTCGCGCAGGCGGCCGGCTTCCTCGAACTCCAGGTCGGCTGCGGCGGCGCGCATGCGGCCTTCCAGTTCCTCGATATAGGCGCGCAGGTTGTGGCCGACGAGGTTGTTGCGCTCGTCATCCTCGATCTCCACCAGCACGCCGTCGCGGCTGGCGGTATCGGCGACGATATCGTGGATGTTGCGCTTGATGGTTTCGGGGGTGATCCCGTGTTCGAGGTTATAGGCGGCCTGCTTTTCGCGGCGGCGGTCGGTTTCGGCCATCGCCCGTTCCATCGATCCGGTGATCCGGTCGGCATAGAGGATCACCCGCCCATCGACATTGCGCGCGGCGCGGCCGATCGTCTGGATCAGGCTGGTTTCGCTGCGCAGGAAACCTTCCTTGTCGGCATCGAGGATGCAGACCAGCCCGCATTCGGGAATATCCAGCCCTTCGCGCAGCAGGTTGATCCCCACCAGCACGTCATAGACACCGAGTCGCAGGTCGCGGATCAGTTCGATGCGTTCCAGCGTTTCGACGTCTGAGTGCATATAGCGCACCCGCAGCCCCGCCTCGTGCATGAATTCGGTCAGGTCTTCGGCCATCCGCTTGGTCAGGGTGGTGACGAGGGTGCGGTATCCGGCGGCTGCGGTCTTGCGGCATTCCTCGATGCAGTCCTGCACCTGATCCTCAACCGGGCGGATCAGCACCGGCGGGTCGATCAGGCCGGTCGGACGAATCACCTGTTCGGCAAAGACCCCGCCCGATTGCTCCATTTCCCACGATCCCGGCGTGGCGGAAACGGCAACGGTCTGCGGACGCATCGCGTCCCATTCGTTGAAGCGCAGCGGGCGGTTGTCGATGCAGGAGGGCAGGCGAAAGCCGTATTCGGCCAGGGTGATCTTGCGGCGATGATCGCCTTTGCTCATCGCCCCGATCTGCGGGACGGTCTGGTGGCTTTCATCGACGAACAGCAGAGCGTTTTCGGGCAGGTATTCGAACAGCGTCGGCGGCGGCTCGCCCGGCAGGCGGCCGGTGAGGAAGCGTGAATAGTTCTCGATCCCGGCGCAGCTGCCGGTGGCGGCGATCATCTCAAGATCGAAATTGGTCCGCTGTTCCAGCCGCTGATGCTCCAGCAGCTTGCCCTCGGCCTCCAGCTCTTTCAGCCGCTCGGCCAGTTCAAAGCGGATCGCTTCGGTGGCCTGCTTCATCGTCGGGCCGGGCGTGACATAGTGCGAATTGGCATAGATCCGCACCTGATCGAGCGCGCTGCCCTTTTTGCCGGTCAGCGGATCGAATTCGGCAATCTCCTCGATCTCGTCGCCGAAAAAGCTGATCCGCCAGGCCATGTCCTCATAGTGCGAAGGGAAGATTTCCAGATTGTCGCCTCGAACCCGGAATGTGCCGCGACTGAACGCTGCATCGTTGCGCTTGTATTGCAGTGCTACCAGCTTGCGTATGATCTCGCGCTGGTCCTGCGTGTCGCCACGCTTGAGGTCAAAAATCATCGCCGAATAGGTTTCGACCGAGCCGATCCCGTAAAGGCAGCTGACCGAAGCGACGATAATCACGTCGTCGCGTTCGAGCAAGGCGCGGGTGGCCGAATGGCGCATCCGGTCGATCGCCTCGTTCACCGAGCTTTCCTTCTCGATATAGGTATCGCTGCGCGGGACGTAGGCCTCTGGCTGGTAATAGTCGTAGTACGAGACGAAATACTCCACCGCGTTTTCGGGGAAGAAGCTCTTCATCTCACCATAGAGCTGCGCGGCCAGGATCTTGTTTGGGGCAAGGATCAGGGCGGGGCGCTGGGTCGCCTCGATCACCTGGGCCATGGTGAAGGTCTTGCCCGAGCCGGTGACGCCAAGCAGCACCTGCGTTGCTTCGCCCTGGGCGATCCCCTGGGTCAGTTCGGCAATCGCGGTCGGCTGATCGCCGGCGGGGGCATAGTCGCTGACGATCCGGAACGGCTTTTGATCGGGATGCTTTTCCGGCCGCGCGGCCTTGTGCGGTGTGAAGCTGCCCGAGGTATCGGGTTCGTCGAGTCCCCGGCGGATGATCAGTTCGGCCATGGGGAGACTATGGGGGTTTATGGTTTGTTCTGCAATGGGGAGAAGGCGGTACAGCCTGACCGTACCGCCTTCAATTCAATCCCCGGAAGCCATGCCCCGCTGTTCGATCAGGCTGGCAGAGTCAGTGCCTCATACCGTTCAAGATGCCAGTCGGGGCTGCCGAACTGGTTTTCGATCATGGTGCTGCGCTTGAAGTAGTGGCCGATGCCCAGTTCCATGGTGATGCCGATCCCGCCGTGGGTCTGGATCGCGCTCTGGCCGACTGCCTTGATGCTGCGCGCGACCTTGGCCTTGACCTGGCTGACCGCGGCCTTGCGCTGATCGGCGGGCAGGTCGAGCTTGAGTGTGCCCATCAGTGCCATCGAGGCGATCTGTTCGGCATCGACCAACATATCGGCCATGCGGTGCTGCAAAGCCTGAAACCGGCCGATCGGCTGGCCGAACTGCTTGCGCTGCTTGGTATATTCGACCGTGCCTTCGAGCAGCTTGCGGGCGATCCCGGTGCCTTCCGCGCAGATCGAAACGGTGGCTTCGTCAACCACCCGCTCGATCAGATCGATCCCGCCGGGCAGCAGGGCTTCGGCCGGAACGGCAACGTTCTCGAAATAGACCTCGGCGCCGCGGAAGCCATCGACCATGGCGTATTCGCGCATGGTGATCCCGGCGGCCTTGGCATCGACCAGGAACAGATCAACCCCGGCGCGTTCGCGGCGGCTGCCGCCGGTGCGGGCGGTTACCAGCAGGTGCGTGGCCCAGGGTGCGGCATAGACCGCGGCCTTGTGGCCATTGAGGACATAGCCCGCACCGTCAGCCTTGGCGGTGGTTTCGATGTCGGTCAGGTCATAGCGGCCCTTGGGTTCTGCGTAAGCGAATGCGATGGTGCAGGTGCCGCCGATGATCTGCGGGATCACCTCTGCCGCGACCGCGCCGCCAACGGCCTGAAGCGCGCCGCCGCCGATCACCACGGTCTGCAACCACGGCTCGATCGCGATGACCTTGCCCAGTTCCTCCATCATGATCGCGTTTTCAAGGTGGCCGCCGCCCATCCCGCCATATTCCTCGGCAAAGGGGGCGCAGGTCAGCCCCAGCTCGCTCGACAGGGCTTTCCAGATGCCGGGATCGCGGCCTTCGGGGCGTTCCAGCATCTTCTTGCGGGTTTCGAAATCATAGGTGTCGGCCAGGAACCGCGCGAGGGTGTCGCGCAGCATGTCCTGCGTTTCGGTATAGCTCAGATCCATGTCGTCAGTTCCTCAGAGCCCAAGAACCATCTTGGCGATGATGTTGCGCTGGATTTCGTTCGACCCGCCATAGATCGTGGTCTTGCGTACGTTGTAATAGGTCGGTGCGGCGCGGTTGGCCCAGCCCGGTCCGACGGCGTGTTCGTTGTCGCCCTCACCAAAGCTGCGGAAATAGGGCGCGCCATAGTGGCCGGCCATTTCCAGGGTCAGTTCGGTCAGCCGCTGCTGGATCTCGCTGCCCTTGATCTTGAGCACCGAGCTTTCCGGCCCCGGCCCCTTGCCGGCGGCCATGCCCGAAAGGGTGCGCAGCTCGGTATATTCCAGCGCCGCCAGGTCCATTTCCAGTTCGGCCACCTTGCGGCGGAAGAACGGGTTGGCCAGCAACGGCTTTTCGCCATCCATTTCGGTGCTGGCGATCGCGCGGATCCGCTCAACCCCGCGCTTGGAGCTGGCGACCCCGGCAATCCCGACGCGTTCGTGGGCGAGCAGGAACTTGGCGCAGGTCCAGCCCTTGTTCTCTTCGAAGACGCGGTTTTCAACCGGCACCCGGACATTGTCGAGGAACACCTCGTTCACTTCGTGCTCACCCCCCAGGGTGATGATCGGGCGCACTTCGATGCCGGGCGACTTCATGTCGATCAGCAGGAACGAGATGCCTTCCTGCTGCTTGGCATCGGGATCGGTGCGGACCAGGAAAAAGCCCCAGTCGGCGTGCTGGGCCAGGGTGGTCCAGGTCTTCTGGCCGTTGACCACATAATGATCGCCGTCCCGCACCGCCTTGGTCCGCAGCGAGGCGAGGTCGGAACCCGATCCCGGCTCGGAATAGCCCTGACACCACCAGTCCTCACCCGAAAGGATCCGGGGCAGGAAGCGGGCCTTCTGTTCGGGCGTGCCAAAGGTGTAGATCACCGGAGCGACCATGGTCAGGCCGAAGGGCAGCAGGCGGATGCAGTCCGCCCGGGCGGCTTCTTCCGAAAAGATATAGCGCTGGGTGACCGACCAGCCGGTGCCGCCGTATTCGACCGGCCAGGCCGGGGCGATCCAGCCCTTCTTGTAAAGCGCCTTGTGCCAGGAGAGGAAATCCTCCTTGGTCAGCTCGTCGCCTTCGTCCTGCTTGCCGCGCAATTCCGCGGGGTAATTTTCGGCAATGAAGGTTCGCACTTCCTCACGGAAGGCGATCTCTTCGGGGCTGAATTCCAGATCCATCGCGCCTCTCCACTATCGCTATCGTGGCCAGATTGGCCCGGTTTTCCGCCTATCGCAAGGGGAACTTGACGTAATCGTAAAGCAGTTCGCCCCTTAAACGTCATGGCCGCTCCGCCGTTATTCGTGGCGCCGGCGCCGCTGCCGTTACGGCAAGGCGGCACAGCCCGGGATGGAGGATGCGATGGAACCGGACCGACTTTATCTGCTGCGCCGTTCACCCCGGTTGCAACTGGTGCTGCCGGCGCGTTGCCGCAGCCGGTCGGGCTTTGCTGACCGGGTGGTGATCTCCGACATCTCGGAGGGCGGTTGCCGAATCGACAGCATGGCACTGGTGATGGGCGTGGACGATCTGGTGGTGGTCCACCCTGAAAGGATCGAGGGGCTGGGCGGAGTGATCCGCTGGGTCAAGGGCCACTCGGCCGGTATTGCTTTCGATCGGCCGCTCTATCCGGCGGTGGTCGATCATCTGCACCGGACATTCCGCAGCTTTCTGCATGGCGAATGGCAAGGCAAGCCGCACGCTGCTCTGCGCTTTGCCGCTTAGCGCTTGAACCCTTCTCACCCGCTGATAGGCTGGCTCCCGATTTCAGTCTCCCGGGAGCCAGCCATGAAACGCCAAGTTCTTTCCGCCGCCCTGATCGTTGTCGGCACCGCATCGCTTTCTGCCTGCGGCAAGTCGGGCAGCGATGCCGAAACGTCCGCCGCGCCGGCCGACAAGGCGGTGGCCGCAGCAGCGGAAGTGGCCTTCAAGATGGAGCCGGGGCTCTATCGCACCACCATCAACGTCACCAAGGCAGAGATTCCCGGTCTTCCTCCGCAGCTGATGGAGAAGATGAAGGAATCGATGAGCAAGGCCGCCAGTACCGAAAGCTGCATTACGCCCGAACACGCCGCCAAGGGCGTCGAGGTGATGAAAGAGCAGATGGCCAAGGGGGACTGCCAGTTCGAAAAGTTCGAGGCGAGCGGCGGAACGATTGATTCGGCCTTCACCTGCAAGAGCAAGGAAGGGATGGCGATGAAGGTGGCATCGCACGGCACCTATGCGCCAACCGGATCGGTGGTTGACGCCAAGGCCGAAATGACCGGTCCGGGCGGCAAGACGATGCACATCGAGCAGACCGTCACCACCGAACGGGTCGGTGACTGCAAGGCCTAGGCCCTACGGTCAGATGCTTGACTTTGCAGGTGCAATGGTGTCGCCTGCAGCCATTAGGAGCAGGCGGGACATGACCCCACCTGCAGGCAAAGGGGAAGCGCAATGAAGTATGTCAGCATGGCCATCACGGGCCTGATCGTCGGTATTCTGGCGCGGTTCGTTTATCCCGGTGAAGTTCCGATGGGCTGGGCCATGAGCGCCATTCTGGGCGTGGTCGGCTCGTTCCTGGCCGGCACCGTCGGCACCATGATGGACAAGCAGCCGGGCACGCAGATGAAGCCGGCGGGCTTCCTGTGGTCGCTGGTCGGTGCGTTGGTGGTGATTTTCGTCGCGCGCAAGTTCGGCTTCTCGATGTAATAATGCCTTGAAGCAGTAAATAGGGCGGGGCGCCATGCGGCGTTCCGCCCTTTTCTTTGGGGAGCTTTCAGCCGTTGAGCCAGATCCATTCCTTCAACCGCGCAATCCTGCGCAAACCCGGTGCCAGCGTGGTCAAGGGGCTGCGTGCGGGAGCGGGCGGTGATCCTGTATTCGCCGATGTCGCCTCAGAACACGCTGCCTATGCCGCGGCGCTGGCCGATGCGGGCCTTTCGCTGACCGTGCTCGATCCGTTGGAAGAATACCCGGATGCGCTCTTTGTCGAGGATCCGGCGCTGGTCTTTCCCGAAGCCGCGATCGTGCTGCGCCCCGGTGCGCCGAGCCGGGCTGGCGAGGGGGCGTTCCTGCGTCCGACACTCGAGCAATTGTTCGAACAGGTGATCGATCTGCCGGTCGGCCATGCCGATGGCGGCGATGTGCTGATGCTGCCGGACAAGGTACTGATCGGCCTGTCCGCCCGCACCGACCGCGAAGGGGCAGAGGCGCTGATCGCGGTTCTGGCGACCATCGGCTATCGCGGCGTAATCGCCGAAACCCCGCGCGAAGTGCTCCACCTCAAGACCGCCAGTTCGCTGCTGGACGAAGAGACGGTCCTGTCCACCCGCGCCCTTGCTGCGACCGGGATCTTCGCTGGCCTGCGCGTGATCGAGGTGCCTGACGGCGAAGAGGGCGGGGCCAATGTGCTGCGGGTTAATGACCGGGTGCTGGCCGGGGCGCATTATCCGCGCATTCTGGAGGCGCTTGATGCCCACGGGCTGAATGTCATGCCGCTGGAAAACGCCGCGATTGCGATGATCGACGCCGGGTTCACCTGTATGTCACTGCGGTGGAGCGCGCCGTAATCATTTCGCAGGTCTTGACGTTTTTTGCCAAGACAGCCTTGCGCCGCCTATTATAGAGAAAGGTTCGCGCGGCGGTTTGCTCCGCCCTGTTTTGTAAGCCTTTTCGCTCAAGAGGATCCGCCATGAAACCGATCAAAGTGCTGATGCCGATGCTGCTGGTCCTGTCTGGTACTTTGATGGTGACCACCAGCGCCGATGCCCAGTTGGGCGGGCTGGGGGGCACGGTGGTGCGTAATCTTCCGGTCAAGACGCCCAAGGTTCCCGATCTGCTTTCGGGTCCTGCTCCGATCTCGACCAGCATCAAGGACGCGATCTGGGGCGATGCCAGCACCGATGGCTACACTCCGCCGGTCGGCGCGCTCGACCTGACCACGCTGCCACGCACCGCCCAGGGCGGGTTCGTGCTGGCGCCGGGCTATTACAAGATGCACGCCCAGTCCTATTGCCTCCACGCCGGGACCTATGGACCTGGCGGCGGCGATGGCTATCTGCTTGGTCCGGTCAAGGGCTCGGCCAAGGTGGCGGTGACCACGATCCTGCAAAACTCCGTAGCCCATCCGGAAATCGCTCAGCGCGATATCCAGTTGCTGCTGTGGGCGATAGTCGCCCGCGCCAAGTTTGAGGATCTGGATACCCGGCTCAAGGGCGTGGCGGCGGTGCTGCTGCCCAAGAAGATGCTGCTCTCGCTCAACCGCAGCGCGCTTTCCGTGCTGACAAACGCGCAGCTCAACAGCGTAACCGGCGGAATGCCCGGTCCTGTGCGCACCGTGATCGAGGCGGAAAGCCGGATTCGCGGGCTGATGAGCACCCCGGGATCAAGCTATGCCGATATCGAGCGGGTCGCGGTGCTGGGCGGCGTGGCGCCGCGCGGCGAAGGCAGCATCGACGTGCCGGCAACCCGCTGGAGCAAGCACCCCGATGGCTACTGGGTGCGCTACAAGCCCAATGGCTATTCGAACACCTGGGTCGAAATCTGGGTGCCCAAGGGCAGCCAGGGCGTCGGCAAGGTCTATGATCCGGGCACGGCGATCGCGGTGCCGGTTAACACCTCGCGCCAGCGTCTGGCTCAGTCAGGCCGGGTTTACGCCGCGCACTGACAGCCTGGGGGGCGGCGGAGTGGTTGAGGAGAAGGCAGCGGGCAGAGCGCGCTGGAAACTGTGGCTCGGCGCGGGTTTGGCCTTGTTCCTTGCCTACCGGTCGTTGTTCATCGGTGACGCGCACGAAATCGGTCCGTTCAGAGATACGATCGCGGGGGCATTCAATACCTTCGGCCTGTTGCCGCAAGCCCCGGGGTTCGATGGCGAACACGGTTTTGGCGGGCGGACCACCCTTATCCATCGCCAGATGGTGCTTGACCCCAACTATGCCGATAGGATGATTGCCCTGGTTGGAGTTGAGCTGCCGCAAGGGCCGGAAAATGCCGATTGGTGGAACGTTTTCATAATCCGCCTGACCCCGATAGACAGCGATCTGAAGGCTGCTGTTTCATATTATGCGGAGAGCAAGTTGTGCACGCTCGATCCGGTCCGCGCGCAGGCCTTTACCAGCCAATGCAATGTCGCTCCGTCGCCGGTTTCGGCAAGCCCGGCTGCGGGCAGTTCGCCGGCTTTGGGCGTTTCCCCCGCCAGCCAGGCGTCGTTACAAACCGCGGCGCCGCGTGCCAGAAACCTGTATCAGGGCTGCGAAGCGGGCAGCAACTATTACCGTCGGATTGGCAATTCCGACGTCGTGTGCGGCTGCGGTTATGACTACAAGGCCGAAAGTCTTGATGGTTCAAGCGTCTGCGCGGGCGGGCGTTATAATTACAAGGCCGAAAACCGCGATGGGACGATGGTCGCCTGTGGCGGACTCTATGACTACAAGGGAGAAAGTCGCGACGGCAATCATGTCTGCGCAGGCGGCCTGTATGACTACCATGCCGAAAGCAGGAACGGCAACTCGGTCGCGTGTGGCGGCCGTTACGATTACAAAGCCGAAAGCCGAGATGGCAATGCTGTATGCGCCGGGGGCCGTTACAACTATTTTGCTGAGAGCAGGAACGGCAACGCAGTGGCTTGCGGAGGTCTCTATCAATACAAGGCAACCAGCCGGGACGGGACCATGACCTGTTATGGCGGACTATATCGCTGAAGGCCGAAGTCGGACCGCCAACCAGGTCCCGTCCCGGCATCCTTTCGCATTTGCAGCATTTTGCTGCTTGACTCTTCCTCGTCATACGGCAGTCATTGTCATGAAGGGGACGTACTTCGTATGACCAAGCCGACCGTTTGCTTTGACGAGATGTTCGCAGCAGACGGTTCCGTGCGCCCGGCCTATGCGGGCTATCAGGGCTGGCTGAACGAGCAGGACCCCTCACTGCTCCGCCGCAAGGGGGCCGAGGCGGAAGGTTTTTTTCGGCGCACCGGGATCACCTTCAACGTCTATGGCGACAATGCCGGTGAAGAACGGCTGATCCCGTTCGATATGGTGCCACGGATCATCACCGCCAACGAATGGCGCAAGCTGACCCGCGGGATCGAACAGCGGGTGCGGGCGCTCAATGCTTTCCTGCATGACATCTATCACCGTCAGGAAATCGTTCGCGCCGGGCGCGTGCCGCAACGGCTGATCGCCGAGAATGACGCTTTTCTGCCGCAGATGGTCGGCATGGTGCCGCCCGGCGGGGTCTTTACCCATATCGTTGGGATCGATCTGGTCCGCACCGGACCGGACGAATTCATGGTGCTGGAAGATAACGCGCGGACCCCGTCGGGCGTATCCTATATGCTCGAAAACCGCGAGACCATGATGGCAATGTTCCCGGAACTGTTCAGCCGGGTAAAGGTCCGCCCGGTGCAGGACTATCCGCGCCGTCTGGCCAAGAGCCTGGCAGCCTGTGCCCCGGCCTGTGCCACGGGGCGGCCGACCGTGGCGGTGCTGACCCCGGGGATCTACAATTCGGCCTATTTCGAGCACGCCTTCCTGGCCGATCAGATGGGTGCTGAACTGGTTGAGGGCAGTGACCTGCGCGTGATCGACGGGCGGGTCGCGATGCGCACCACCAGCGGTTACAAGCCGGTCGATGTGATCTATCGCCGGGTTGACGACGAATACCTCGATCCGCTGAGCTTCAATCCCGCTTCAGCGCTGGGTGTGCCGGGGATCATGGATATCTATCGTTCGGGCGGGATCACCATCGCCAATGCCCCGGGCACCGGAATTGCCGACGACAAGGCGATCTATTCCTTCATGCCGGACATCGTAGAATTCTACACCGGCGAAAAGCCGATCCTATCCAACGTACCGACCTGGCGCTGCAGCGAGAAGGACAGTCTGGCCTATGTGCTGGACAATCTTTCCGATCTTGTGGTCAAGGAGGTCCACGGTTCGGGCGGTTACGGAATGCTGATCGGGCCGACCGCGTCAAAGCGGGAAATCGCCGATTTCGCGGTCAAGCTGAAGGCCAGGCCGGCGAACTACATCGCCCAGCCGACCCTGGCACTTTCGACCGTGCCGATCTTCACCAAGGCCGGGCTGGCCCCCCGCCATGTCGATCTGCGGCCCTTTGTGCTGGTTTCGCCGCAAGGGATCGAGATTACGCCCGGCGGGCTGACCCGCGTTGCACTCAAGAAGGGCAGTCTGGTGGTCAATTCGTCGCAAGGCGGCGGAACCAAGGATAGCTGGGTACTGGAAGACTGATGGGCAGGGATTCCTCATGCTAGGCCGCACCGCCAATGGCACCTTCTGGATGGCGCGTTACCTTGAGCGGGCGGAGAACACCGCACGGCTGATCGAGGCCGGACTGCGCATGACCCTGACCCGCGATGCCGATGCCGCCCGGGAAGAGTGGCGGTCGGTGATTTCAACCGTTGGCCAGAGCGGGCAGTTCGAGGCGCTTTACGGGCAGGATTATTCGGGCGAACGGGTCTGGAATTTCCTGCTGCGCGACCGTGCCAACCCGGGTTCGGTCTTCGCCATGATCGATGCGGCGCGCAGCAATGCGCGATCGGTTCGCACCGCACTGACACGCGAGGTCTGGGAGGCGGTCAACGAGAGCTGGATGGTCCTGAAGGATGCGCTGGTCCGGCCGGTGCGCGAAGCAATGCTGGGCGAGGTTCTGGCCATGGTACGGCGCCAGGTTACGCTGGTGCGCGGCGCTTTCGATGGCACCATGCTGCGCAATGAAGCCTATAACTTCAGTCGGCTCGGGACCTTCATCGAACGCGGCGACAACACCGCGCGGATCCTTGACGTGAAATACTATGTGTTGCTGCCTTCGCTCGCCTGGGTGGGGTCCAGCCTTGATAACGTGCAGTGGGAAAGCGTGCTGCGCTCGGTCTCGGGCGACCGGGCCTATCGCTGGCTCAACGCCGGGGCGATCGATCCGCGCGGGATCGCCGAATTTCTGGTGCTGGACCGGCGCTTCCCGCGCTCGCTGCATTTCTGCATCCACAAGCTGCGCTCCAACCTTGCCGGCCTGGCCCACGAATACGGGACCGAAACTTCGGCCCACGAACTGCTGCGCGAAATTGGTACCCGATTCCACGAGATCGGGATCGAGGCGGTGTTCGAACAGGGCCTGCACGAATTCATCCAAGATTTCATCGCCGCCAACCAGCAGGTTGCCCAGGCGATCGAGCAAGACTATCGGTTCTATGCGTAATGCGGCTCAGGATCAGTCATACGACCCGATACGAATTCGCACGGCCCGTTTCCCATGGGCTGCAACGGTTGCGGCTGATGCCCAAATCGACCCAGGGCCAGAAGGTCGTCGATTGGCAAATGGACCTGACCGGAGCGACTGCCGAAGTCAGCTATGAGGATCACAACCACAACCGGACCACGCTGGTTTCGGTCGAGCCGGGGACCAGCCTGGTCGAGGTGCACTGCGAAGGCGTGGTGGTCACTGCCGACAATCATGGCGTGATCGGGCACCATTCCGGGCATATGCCGCTGTGGGCCTTTCTGGCCCAGTCGCCCCTGACCCGGCCGGGACCAAAGGTGCGGGCGATCATGGCCGGACTTGATGTCCCGCGTGATGAGCCGCTGGCTTTGCTGCACCGTCTTTCGAGCCTCGTGCTTGATGCGGTGGCCTATGTGCCCGGTGAAACCACGGTTGAAACCAGCGCCGAAGAGGCGGCAGCCCTGGGTGTCGGGGTCTGTCAGGACCATGCCCATATCTTCATCGGCGCGGCCCGCGCACTGGGTGTCCCGGCACGCTATGTTTCCGGCTATCTGATGATGGATGACCGGATCGAGCAGGAAGCCGGCCACGCCTGGGT
Organism: Pseudomonadota bacterium; assembly: GCA_029550345.1. Lineage (GTDB taxonomy): Bacteria > Pseudomonadota > Alphaproteobacteria > Sphingomonadales > Sphingomonadaceae > Novosphingobium. Next base: position 36,083 of record JAKPHK010000015.1, on the reverse strand, counting down.
TGAGGCGCACGTCGCCAACCTCGGCTGGGTTGGCTTCGATGTGTCGAACGGGATTAGCCCGGACGAACGGTATGTCCGCGTTGCCACCGGGCGTGACTATGGCGAGGCGGCGCCGATCACCGGAATGTCTTACGGAGCTGGGGAAAGTCTGCTTGAAGTTCGGCTGGCGGTTGAACAGCAGGTTTCGGAACAGTAGGCAGGGCGAAAGAGGGGGACGGCCAAGTGACCTATTGTGTTGGAATGCTGCTGGATCGCGGCCTGGTGCTGATGAGCGATACCCGCACCAATTCCGGCGTCGACAACATCTCCACCTTCCGCAAGATGCATTGCTGGTCAGTACCCGGAGAGCGGATCGTCACGATCATGACTGCGGGCAATCTGGCCACCACCCAAAGTGTGATCAGCCAGATCGAAGAGCGCAACAAGGCGCACGACGATCGCCACAATTCGCTGCTTGAGGCCGAAACGATGTTTCAGGTGGCGGCCCATGTCGGCAAATTGCTGCGCGATACCATCGCCGCCAGCGACGCCCAGAATGGCGAGGAGGCGGGATCGGGAACGTTCACCGCTTCGATGATCGTCGCCGGGCAGATCGGGAACGGAGAACAGCGCCTGTTCCTGGTCTATCCCGAAGGCAATTTCATCGAGGCGAGCTTCGATACCCCGTTTTTCCAGATCGGTGAGACCAAGTATGGTCGCCCGATCCTGATCCGTGGCTATGACCGTGACATGAGTTTTGAGGACGCGGTCAAGCTGCTGATGGTGAGCTTTGATTCGACGATCAAGGCAAACCTTTCGGTCGGTCTGCCGCTCGACCTGCTGGTGATTGAGAAGGATGGTTTCGAGCCCGCGCATCAACGCCGGATCGAGGCGGTCGATCCTTATTATCTCGCGGTTTCGGCGGGATGGGGAGAGGCGTTGAAAAGCGCGTTCCATTCGCTGCCGGATTACAGCTTCTATAACTGATGGAGCGTCAGGTCGTCCCGGCTGAACTGCCCGATCAGGCTCTGCTACAGGCCTATCGGGTGGAGGGCGGCTATGTCGATTGCTGGACCGCAGAGGTGCCGGGCACGATCAGCCTCACTACATTCGTCACCGCGTTCTATACCAGCCGGGCCTTCCGTCCGGAGCGCTGGTTGCTTGGCGCGGTGCTGGGCAAGCGCGCCGATGATCAGGATGCAACCAGACTCGCCAACGGGGAAACGGAGCGGTTTTCAGCCTGGTCGGTTGAGGCGCGGCGCGGCGACGAACTGCTGCTGTGCGATTTCCAGGGCAAGACCCGCTCTTGGTTGAAAGTCTGCCCGATCGCGGAGGGGACTCGCCTGCACTTCGGCTCAGCGGTGGTCCCGGCCAGGACCACCGCAGACCGGATCGTCTTCAACGCGCTGCTCGGCTTTCACCGCCTCTATTCGCGGATCCTGCTGCGCGGCGCGCTGCGCGGCCTTGAGGGTTAGCCCTGGGGCTTTGCCCCCAATGCCACCAACGCCTTGCGGGCGTCATCCATCGTCGGATCAAGCACAAGCGCCTTGCGGAACAGGGCGATGGCCTGATCGCGATCCGCCTTCACGCCCCGGCCCTTGTAGTAAAGCACCGCCAGATTGAAGCAGGCCCAGGAATCGTCCATGTCGCAGGCTTGGCGATAAAGGTTGGCGGCCCGGCCGTAATTGCGCGGAATGCCCAGACCGTTTTCGGCATGGACCCCCAGGTTATAGCACCCCAGCGGTTCCTTGGCGTCGCAGGCCTGTTGCTGCAGCCGCACGGCCTCGGCCAGGTCCTTGGGCACGCCTGCGCCGTACTGGTATTGCAGTCCAAGGTTCGAACAGCCCAGCGGCTCACCCATGTCGCAAGCCTGACGATAGAACTTGACCGCGCGCGCATCGTCCTTGGCGGTTCCCTTTCCGTCCGCATAGAGCGTGCCGAGGTTGGAGCAACCCAGCGCGATCCGGGCATCACAGGCCATGGTGTAAAGCGACAGCGCCTTGGCATAATCCTGCCGCACCCCGGTGCCGTTCTGGTGAAGCAGGCCAAGATCGCTGCAGGCCACCATATCTCCGCCATCGCAGGCCATTGAATAGAGCGCGGCGGCACGGGTCTTGTCCTTGGTTACGCCATCACCGTGGCTATAGGCTTTGCCCAGGCCGTAGCAGCCGATCGGCTCACCGGCGTTACAGGCTGCGTCAAACATCTTCAGCGCGCGCGGCTTGTCCTGAACGACCCCGGTGCCATTCGAATAGTGCAGGGCCAGGTTGGCGCAGGCCAGCTGGTCATCCTTGCCGCAGGCCTGGGTATAGAGCTCGACCGCGCGGGCATCGTTGACCGGGACGCCCTTGCCCCGGTCATAGAGGGCACCCAGGTTGTTGCAGCCCAGCGTTTCACCCCCTTCGCAGGCGGCCGAATAGAGCGAAAAGGCGCGGGCATAATCACGCGGAAAAACCGTCCCTTCCTCATAGAAAACGCCAAGATTGGCGCAGCCCAGCAGCACCGATCCATCGCAGGCCTGGGCATAGAGTTTGGCTGCCGCCGGCAGATCCCGCTCAACCCCGGTCCCGCGTTCATAGAAGGTGCCGAGGTTTGAGCAGGAGATCCCGTCACCGTCATCGCAGGCACGGCGATAAAGTGTGGCGGCGCGCGCCTTGTCCACCGGCACGCCATAGCCGCGCGAATACATGATCCCCAGATTGGCGCAGCCCAGCGTGTCTCCCGCTTCGCAGGTCTGGGTGAACAGCCGCAGGGCTTCGGAATAGTCCTTGGCGTTGAAGGCATCGACCCCGGCATCGAGATCCGCCTGCGTACTTTGGGCGGCATTCTTGCCGGTCTTCTTGTCGCTCTTGTCGGCCAAGGCCGGGTGCGAAGTGAGCAGCCCGAGTGCCAGCAGCACCGCAAAACCAAGCCGTCGAATCATTTCCATCCCCCTGTTTCAACGGGGCCAGAGTAATGGCAGGGCCTTGCCCTTCAAGCGGTAAATCGAACCGGCTCGGCTACTTGCAGTACGATCTTCCGCCCAGCTCGACGTGCAGATGATCGCGGTGCGCCGCGTTGTAAGCCGGGCCAAGTACCGTCCCGAAGCGCTTGCAGGCGCTGGCGTGGACCGCCGCGAAGAACCGGCGGACCTGCGGGCTTTTGTCGTTCCAGTTGCCCGCCACGGTGATCCGCCGTCCATCGGCCAGGACGAAGCCCGAAATGTCGATCGCGTTGGCGGTGGCGTGGGCGCTGCGGCGGCTGGTTCCGGCAACGTTGCGGCAGTTGTAACTGCCCATGGTTTCGATCCGGACGATCGGACTGCCAAGGATTTGCTGCGCGGCCCGGTCCGCCCCGAACCGCGCCCAGGCGGCAAAGGTTTCGGCCAGCGGGCAAGTTACCGGGCCAAGGTTGGACAGCGCCAGCTTGGCATCGTCGCTTTTCAGACTGGACAGGCGGACCGTGCCCAGGGTGGAGCATCCGGCGCCGTAGTACTTGTCCGGCAGGGGCGTGAAACTGGCTTTGCTCGCGCCAAGGTCGGCCAGACAGGCGCGGGTTTCGGGGCGGGGAGGGAGGGTCTGCGCTGACTGGCGCACCGCCACCTGACGGTCCGGTGCACGGCCTTCAGGCAGCACTGAACAGGCACTCAACAGTACCAGCAGGGGGACAATCTGAATCGCCTTGCGCATGGCCAAGGGATTGCCACGAACTTGGTTAACCGGATCGGTCCAAATCCGGTTAACGCGGGGATAACCGATAAGCCGTGTTTGGTTTCGCTTGACTTGCCGGTGCCCGCCTTTAGGAGCGGCGCCGGGCCACGCGGTCCCAACGCCGCGCGTGCTCTCTGTGAGGAGAGTCAGACATGACTGATACGATTCCGGCTCGCAAACCTGCGCGCCCGTTCTTTTCTTCCGGTCCCTGCGCCAAGCCGCCGGGCTATTCCCCCGAAAAACTCGCTACCGATTCGCTGGGCCGTTCGCACCGTGCCAAGATCGGCAAGGCGCGCCTGCAGCTGTGCATCGATCTGATGCGCGAAGTGCTGGGCCTGCCCGATACGCACCGCATCGGGATCGTCCCCGGCAGCGATACCGGCGCCTTCGAAATGGCGATGTGGACCATGCTCGGCGCCCGCGGCGTTTCGATGCTGGCGTGGGAAAGTTTTGGCGAAGGCTGGGTGACCGATGCGGTCAAGCAGCTCAAGCTGGAACCCAAGCTGCACCGGGCCGACTATGGCCAGCTGCCCGATCTGTCGAAGGTCGATTTCAGTGATGACGTGCTGTTCACCTGGAACGGCACCACCAGCGGCGTGCGCGTGCCTGACGGCGAGTGGATCCCCGATGACCGCGAAGGGCTGACTTTCGCCGATGCCACCAGCGCGGTCTTCGCCTATGACATCCCGTGGGACAAGATCGACGTCGCCACCTTCTCCTGGCAGAAGGTGCTGGGCGGCGAGGGCGGCCACGGCGTGCTGATCCTGGGCCCGCGCGCGGTCCAGCGGCTTGAAGAATATACCCCCGCCTGGCCGCTGCCCAAGGTGTTCCGCCTGGTTTCCAAGGGCAAGCTGGCTGAAGGCGTGTTCAAGGGCGAAACGATCAACACCCCGTCGATGCTGGCGGTCGAAGACGCGATCTTCGCGCTCGAATGGGCCAAGTCGGTTGGCGGGCTTGAGGGGCTGAAGCACCGCTGCACCGCCAATGCCGATGCCCTGAACAAGATCGTCGCCGAGCGCGACTGGCTCAGCCACCTCGCGGTCGATCACGGCATCCGGTCCAAGACCTCGGTCTGTCTCTCGGTCGCAGGCGCGGACGCCGATTTCATCAAGGCGATGACCGGCCTCCTCGAAAAGGAAGGCGCGGCCTTTGACATCGCTGGTTACCGCGATGCCCCGCCGGGCCTCAGGATCTGGTGCGGTGCCACGGTGGAAACCGCCGATGTCGAGGCGCTCGGCCCGTGGCTCGACTGGGCCTACGCCGCGACCAAGGCGGCCTGAGCCTGCAATCCCGGGCGGACCATGCGCGTCCGCCCACACCCCGTTTCCAATTCAATTTGAAGAGGCTTTCATGACCAAGCCCCGCGTACTCATTTCCGACAAGATGGACCCCAACGCCGCCAAGATTTTTGAAGAACGCGGCTGTGATGTGGATGTCATCACCGGTGAAACCCCCGAACAGCTGATCGCCCGGATCGGCGATTATGATGGCCTTGCCATCCGCAGCTCGACCAAGGTGACCAAGGAAGTCCTGGCCGCCGCGACCAACCTGAAGGTGATTGGCCGCGCCGGGATCGGCGTTGACAATGTCGATATTCCGGCCGCCTCGGCGCAGGGCGTGGTGGTGATGAACACCCCGTTCGGCAATTCGATCACCACCGCTGAACACGCCATCGCGCTGATGTTCGCGCTGGCCCGCCAGATCCCTGAAGCCAATGCCCAGACCCAGGCCGGCAAATGGCCCAAGAACGATTTCATGGGCGTCGAAGTTACCGGCAAGACCCTGGGCCTGATCGGGGCCGGCAATATCGGCTCGATCGTCGCCAGCCGTGCGCTTGGTCTGAAGATGAAGGTTGTCGCCTTCGATCCGTTCCTGACCCCCGAACGCGCGGTGGAAATGGGCGTCGAGAAGGCCGACCTTGATACCCTGCTGGCCAAGGCGGACTTCATCACGCTGCACACCCCGCTGACCGACCAGACCCGCAACATCCTGTCGATGGAAAACCTCGCCAAGACCAAGAAGGGCGTGCGGATCATCAACTGCGCGCGCGGCGGCCTGATCGATGAGGTTGCACTGAAGGAAGCGCTCGACAGCGGCCATGTCGCGGGCGCGGCGCTTGACGTGTTTGCGGTCGAGCCGGCCAAGGAATCGCCGCTGTTCGGCACGCCGAACTTCATCTGCACCCCGCACCTTGGTGCCAGCACCAACGAAGCCCAGGTCAACGTGGCGCTGCAAGTGGCTGAACAGCTGTCAGACTATCTGGTGAACGGCGGCGTGACCAACGCGCTAAACGTTCCCAGCCTTTCGGCCGAGGAAGCCCCGAAGCTCAGGCCCTATATGGCGCTGGCCGAACAGCTCGGCAGCCTGGTGGGCCAGCTTACCACCGGAGCGATCCCGAGGATTTCGATCCACGCCGAAGGCGCCGCGGCAGAGCTGAACATCAAGCCGATCGTCGCCGCCGTGCTGTGCGGGTTCCTGCGGGTCCAGTCGGCCACGGTCAACATGGTCAACGCGCCGTTCCTGGCCAAGGAACGCGGGATCGAGGTGCGTGAGGTCAAGACCGAGAAGGCTGGGGACTATCACACCCTGATCCGCGTTTCGGTGAAGACCGACGCAGGCGAACGCTCGGTCGCGGGGACGCTGTTCTCCAACGCCGAACCGCGGCTGGTCGAGCTGTTCGGGATCAAGGTTGAAGCCGAGCTGGCCGGGCACATGATGTATATCGTCAACGAGGACGCTCCCGGCTTCATCGGCCGGATCGGCACCCTGCTGGGCGAAAACGCGATCAACATCGGCACCTTCAACCTTGGCCGCCGCGAAGCGGGCGGAGAAGCGGTGCTGCTGCTCTCGCTCGACAGCGCGCTGCCCGGCGCGGTGCTCGATCAGGTCAAGTCCCTGCCCGGCGTCAAGCGGGCGATGGCCCTGGCGTTCTAAGGCCCGCTCCGCGCAGCCGGAGTTCTTTGAATTCCCCTCCCGTTTACGGGAGGGGCCAGGGGAGGGGCTGTTGCATTGTCCGCGAGGTATGGATAACAGGCCCTCCCCCGACCCCTCCCGCCAGCGGGAGGGGGGACAGGGGGAAGCCACCTTCGGGGCTTGAATGATGGACACCGACCGCGATCTGCTGCCCGAAGGCCTTGAAGACCGGCTCCCAGCCGCCGCCGCCGCCGCCGCGCGCGTGACCCGGGCGGTGATCGATGTGCTGGACGCCAATGGCTACAACCGGGTCCAGCCGCCGAGCATCGAATTTGAAAAGTCGCTCGCCAGCCGGATGGCCGGGGTCCAGCCCCGCCGGATGTTCCGCTTTACCGATCCGCTGAGCCTGCGGATGATGGCGCTGCGCGGCGATATTACCCCGCAGGTCGCGCGGATCGCGGCGACCGGCCTGTCCGGCGCGGCCCGCCCGCTGCGGCTGTGCTATGCCGGGCAGGTGGTGACGATCAAGGGTGACGGGCTCGATCCCACGCGCGAGAGGTTGCAGCTTGGCGCGGAACTGATCGGCAGCGATAGCGTCGCCGCCGCCGGAGAGATCGTGGCGGTCGCGATCGAGGCACTGAGTGCTGCCGGAGTAACCGGGCTTTCGGTCGATTTCACGCTGCCGGATCTGGTCGATACTTTGGCCGCCAAGGCTCTGCCGCTTGCCCCCGAACGGATCGAGGCGGTTCGGCGCGAACTTGACGCCAAGGATGCTGGCGGGCTGGTCGATGCCGGGGGCGAGGCCTATCTGCCGCTGCTGACCGCGATCGGCCCGTTCGAAACCGCGATCGAGCGGCTCGCCGCGATCGACGCGGGCGGGGCGCTGTCTTCACGGATCGCGGGCCTGCGCGAAGTCGCCGCGCGGGTTGGCGGAAAGGCGCGGCTGACGCTGGATCCCAGCGAACGCCACGGCTTCGAATACCAGTCGTGGTTCGGCTTCACGATCTATGCCGACAAGGTGCCGGGCACGCTGGGGCGGGGTGGTTCCTATCGCATTCTCGGGCTCGATGAACCGGCGATCGGCTTTTCGCTGTTCCCCGATGCCCTGATTGACGGCCTGGCCGAAACCGAGGCACGGCGCGACACGCTGTTTCTACCGCTGGGCCATGATCCGGCCCAGGCCGAGCGGCTGCGTGCGATTGGCTGGCGGACCCTGGCCGCGCTGTCCGACGCTGACGATGCGTCGGCGCTGGGCTGCACCCACCGGCTTGAAGCCGGTGAGGCGGTTCGGCTTTAGCCTCCGAACACCTTCTTCAGCCAGGCATCGACCACGGGGGTGGCGGCATAGCTGGGATCGCCCAGACTACGGTTGATTTCGGCGTGGCCTTGCAGGCCTTGTCCGGGAAATTCCTGCCGTTCGGCAGGTGTCCGGCCCTTGCGCAAGGCCTCCTGCAAGGCCTTTGACTGGGCAACCCCGTCCTTGCGCTGAACGTGGATGATCAGGAAGGCCGGGGCATTGGGTGCGGCGGCCTGGAGGGTGGGTGAAAGCGCCTTCTGACGGACCGGATCGGTGCCGAAAGCCTGCAAGTAGGTATCGTGCATGAAGGCATTGCCATCGGCGATCTGGCGGGGCACGTCATAGGCGGCCCCGTCGATCGGCAGCACGCCGTCGATATTGGCGAAGGAGAGGCCCGCGCCTTTAAGGTACTGCTCATCGGTGCCGACCAGCGAAACCAGATGCGCGCCGGCGCTGTGGCCCATGATCACGATCCGGTTCGGGTCAAAACCCAGCCGCGCGGCATTGTCGATCAGGTAGCGTACCGCATGGGCGACGTCGCTTGCTTCGTCCTCAACCGTGGCTTCGGGCACCAGGCGGTAGTTGATCGAGGCATAGGCATAGCCTGCCTGGGTATAGTGCGGGGCTTTCCAGCCGCCGTCGGCGGTGTTCTTGCTACCGCGCTTCCACCCGCCGCCGTGGACGAACACCACCAGCGGCGCGCGCTTGTTGCCGCTGGCCGCCGGATAGAAATCCAGCGCCTGAAGCCGGTCCGGCCCATAGGACATGGTCTGCTTGCCTTCGGCCTTGGGGGCGCCGGAGTCTGCCTGGCGCTGGGCCATCCGGTCGCGCCAGCGATCTCCGGGGCGGGCCTGGGCAATGGTTCCGGCCAGCAAGGCCGCGGTCAGGATCGAAAAGGTGATGGCTTTCTTCATGATGCACTCCCTATGCCCGAGAGATTATTGCGGGAATCTTGCGGCTCCAGCCGCAAATTGTCGCGCATTGTCGCATGGCTGCCTTGACTCGGCCCCATTGCTGCCCCTAGGGGCGCTCCCGCACATCGGGCCAGATCGGCCCCACGGCCCGTCCCTTGCGCCGAGTCCTGTCGAAGGGCGCTTGCGGATCACCCCGGCAGGGGTAGGACTCTATCCATGGCAAACGTTACCGTGATCGGCGCCCAGTGGGGCGATGAAGGCAAAGGCAAGATCGTTGACTGGCTGGCCAGCCGCGCCGATGCCGTGGTCCGGTTCCAGGGCGGACACAATGCCGGGCACACGCTGGTGGTGGGCGAAAACGTCTATAAGCTCAGCCTGCTGCCCAGTGGGATCGTCACCGGCACACTCAGCCTGATCGGTAATGGCGTGGTGCTCGATCCGTGGCATTTCCGTGATGAAGTGGCGAAGCTCAAGGGGCAGGGGGTCGATATCAACCCGCAGAACCTCCAGGTCGCCGAAAATGCCCCGCTGATCCTGCCGTTCCACCGCGATCTTGATGCCCTGCGTGAAGATGCCAGCGGCGCGGGCAAGATCGGCACGACCCGGCGCGGGATCGGCCCGGCCTATGAGGACAAGGTCGGCCGCCGCTCGATCCGGGTCTGCGATCTGGCCCACCTTGATGACCTTGGCCCCCAGCTTGACCGGATCTGCGCTCACCACGATGCTCTGCGCGCCGGGTTCGGCCAGCCGCCGATTGACCGCGAGCGCTTGCTGAAGGACCTGTGGGACATTGCCGCCTCCGTCCTGCCCTTCGCCAAGCCGGTGTGGCGCACCCTGAACGATGCGCGCAAGGCCGGGAGCCGGATTCTGTTCGAAGGCGCGCAGGGCGTGCTGCTCGATGTCGATCACGGGACCTACCCCTTCGTCACCAGCTCCAACACCGTCAGCGGCACCGCGGCCAGCGGATCGGGGCTGGGCCCCAGCCAGGCCGGCTTCGTGCTGGGGATCGTCAAGGCCTATACCACCCGGGTCGGTTCAGGCCCGTTCCCGACCGAACTTGAGGACGAGACCGGCCAACGCCTGGGCGAACGTGGCCACGAATTCGGCACCGTGACGGGGCGCAAGCGGCGATGCGGCTGGTTCGATGCCGTCCTGACCCGGCAAAGCTGCGCAATCAGCGGGGTGACCGGGATTGCATTGACCAAGCTCGACGTGCTCGACGATTTCGAGACGGTGAAGATCTGCACCGGCTACCGCCTGCGCGGGGCCGAGATGGACTATTTCCCGGCCCACGCCGCCGATCAGGCCGCGGTAGAGCCGATCTATGAAGAGATGGAAGGCTGGAAGGGACAGACCACCGCCGGTGCGCGCAGCTGGGCCGATCTCCCCGCCCAGGCAATCAAATACATCCAGCGCGTGCAGGAACTGATCGAAACCCCGGTCGCGCTGGTCAGCACCAGCCCCGAGCGTGAGGATACGATCCTGGTCCGCGATCCGTTTGTGGATTGATGAGGTTGGGCGGCGCACGTCTTCTGGCTCTGGCCCTCTTGCTCCTGACAGGCGCAGCCACCCCTGCGCCGCCGCTGGCCTATCCCGCAGTCGATCACATCCTGGTTGAAAAGGCCGCGCGGCGGATGACGCTTTACGGTGTGGATGGCTCGGTCACGGTGATTCCGGGCATCCAGCTGGGCGATGCGCCGGTCGGTGCGAAGCAGTTCGAAGGCGATGAGAAGACGCCCGAGGGGCATTATACCATCGACTATGGCAACCCCAACAGCGCCTATCACCTCTCGCTGCACATCGATTACCCCCATGCCAGTCACCGCGCCTTTGCCGAGGGACAGGGGCGGAGCGCCGGGGGGATGATCATGATCCATGGCCAGCCTAACAGTCTGCCCGCAGGCCGGGTGCCGGGCGACTGGACCGATGGCTGCATCGCCGTTTCGAATGCGGAGATCGAAGCGCTATGGGAAGCGGTTGCCGATGGCACCCCGATCGAAATCCGGCCTTAGTTGGCCTGGCCGCTGGCTTGGAAAACGCGCCTTGCAAACAATCTTGGTGTCACCAAGTGCTTGTGCGAGTGCGAGGAGGCCATGTTTTCCAGCTCATCCTTGTCCGGAAATGCGGGGTGAACCCGATGTCCGATCCATCAGTTTGTCGCGGAATAATAGCCAGATTGTCTGGCCTTGAAGTCACGTGCGACTCCTGCAGCGGCGAAGCCAAGTGCAGGCAACGCCCAAGCGCCAGCCAGGTTTGCGTAAAGCGCTGGGATAGTCCCTGGTAGTACTATAGATCCGACTTCGGTTGCTATGGTATTCAAGTGGAATCCTGCAAACCAGATTGGCCAATAGCGGTCTGCTGCAAGCGCCAGGGTAATCGCAATGCCCCAAATCACCACATCAATTGCGACGATGAAGGGGGAGGCTGTGATCATGCCCAGCCAGTTGTTTAGCACAAAGCTCAACACCGTGGCTGCCACTATCGTGGCTGCAAACCAACGTTCCAGGGTCTGACCAAAAATCATCATGGTCAAGCAGGCTGAAAGCAGGAACAGCCAATAGGAGATCACGACGATCATTTAGCGGTCCCTGCCAGCAGCATCATGGTATCACGCGTTGACGGTCGCAACATCGTCCTTGTACCCGATAGGCTGCAATCCATTCGGGCAACCAAAGCCCACGGTTCGCAGAGTGCTTTTTGCCTGAATCAGGTTGATGTGGCGCACCGCCTTGACCAGCTCGGCGCGGCTCTGGACAAGGCCGTTGAGCCCGGCCGACAGCGATTCCAGCAGATCCTGCGTGGCGGCGATCGGCATCTTTGAATCGGACGATGCTTCGATTGTGCTTGCGCAAAGCCGGGTCTGCATCAGCACCGCAGAATCGAGCGCGGCAACAGAGGCTTGAGTATCGGCAGCAACAACTTCACCAACTCGCTGCTTGATATTGTGCATGGACATAACTCCTAAGAAGCACCGCCTCGGGCTGGCGGTGACCCTTTCTTGACGCACCGGCTAACGCTGGAACAGGCTAACTATACCCGCAATGGTTGCGGTGATCGCGGCGAAAATCATCGTCCCAAGCAATGCGATCTTCAATACCTCGAAGATTCGAGCCCCTGCAGACAATCGGTTTGACTGACCGCCGAGCGGGGGAAGAATCCCCGACTGTGACGGCTGATGTGACGAGTTCCGTGCAGTTTCGATCGCACTCGAATTTGCCGAGATTTCCGGCCGATTCACTGCCGCATACGCACCGCTTTCGACAAGCTGAATCAATCGAGCGGCCTCAATCCGATTTGCAGCGCCCAACCTGTCAACGACGGCGCGAATGTGGTTATCAACGGTTGACGGAGACAGGGCCAAATCTTTGGCAATCTCCTTCGACGTGAACCCCTTCGCCACCAGCGTCATGCACTGCCGCTGCCGCAAGCTAAGTGCATAAACTTGTTGAATAATATTGATATCTTGCGAGAATGCCCCCATAATGGATATATTTGTAGGCAGAAAATTACAAAATTGCACTATGGGATATTTTGGGCGTTTGCCGATTTCCGCACTGCCTAGGTAAATTGCCTAATCGACTGGAACGCGTGGACCGCCATCGCATCGCCGTCCAAGCTGGTGTGGCGAATGAGGCGGATTAGCCATAGCTCCGGAGGGTTCAAGTTTGCGGGGGCGTTACTTGAGCTGCTATCAATCTGGCGTTGCCACGCCCGCCATAACCCAAGTTCGCAGACTGGAAAGACAGGCGCAATGACCAGCGTCTGAAAGATAAAGGCCGGTGGTATGCCAATCCGGCTTGACAGAGCGTACTGTGTTCCGTATTTGTTCCAATGTTACATGGGGGAATCATGGTCTTGGCTGAGCTCGATTATTCCATTGGTACTGCACAATTGCCGCTGGTCGTGGCGGTCTATGCCGATCGCCCGCACCTCCGCGCGCTGATGCGTGAGGATGCGGAGGCGGCGGGGTTCCGCCTTGGTGAGGTTGCAGGGATCGGGGCCTTGCTGGAAGGAGAGGCGCGTCCACTGGGTGAAGTGGTGCTGCTCGATTGTCCGGAGGTGGACGGGGCATCGCTGGCCGCGCTGGCGCGGCTCGATATGCGGGTCGCCCATGCCGGGGCGCAGCTGGTGGTTTCCACCACCGTCGCAGCGCTCGACGACGTGTTTGGCTGCCTCGATCAGTCCGGCGCGCAGATCCTGGTCGGTCCGTCGCGGGCAGAGCGGGTGTTGGCGCTGGGCCGGGTGCTGGCGCGGGTGCCGAACCTGCGGGTGCGGGAACTCTCCGATGAGGACCGGCTGGCCTTGCTGCGCCTGACCGAACAGGTCAGCCAGATCGCCGCGCGGCTCGAACGGCTTTCGCCGCCGAGCGACGCCAGCGGGGGAGGGACGGAGGGCAGCGCCTTCCGGTTCGAAAGTCCGCGTCCGGCCTTTGCCGGTGCACCCGATGGCGATCAGGGAGACTGGCTGGTCCGCGCGACCCGTCCGGCACTGCCCGATCCGCGGCTGGTCCGGCGGATCATTCGCCAGCGGCAGCTGCGCGCGCGGTTCTTCGATGGCGATCTGTTCGCCGATCCGGCCTGGGATATGCTGCTGGACCTCACCGCGGCGCGGGCTGAGCACACCCGCGTTTCGGTGACCAGCCTGTGTATCGCATCGGGCGTGCCGCCCACCACCGCACTGCGCTGGATCGGTCAGATGATCGAGGCCGGGCTGCTCGAACGGGTGGAGGACGATGCCGATCGCCGCCGCGCCTTCATCACCCTGACCGACAAGGCGGCGGATGCCATGGCCCGCTATTTTGCTGAAATCGGCAGCCAGGCCGCGCGGCTGGTGTGATCGCGGGCGTCGCTTTGCCGGGTTGGCGTAGTGTGATGGGGTTCACGCAGGGGCCGCAGAGAAGAAAGAGAGACGCAGAGGCGTAGCGCCTGCGGCGAAGCCGCCTTCACTCTCCGGCGGCGCGGATTGCCGCACCGCCGGGATGGTAGAAGAAGCCTGCGGCTTCGCGCAGCATCTCTGCGCCTCTCTTTCTTCTCTGCGGCCTCTGCGTGAACCCTATGTCCCGTGCTGGCGTTTCACACTTGGCTGGTTAGCCAACCGGCCGCCGCAACAATCGTCAACCGCGCACCGCTATCGGTTCGGGTGCTTGACCAGCGATCCCAATCGGGGCATGGGGCGCGCTCCCTTTACGAGGGGCGCTTAGCTCAGTTGGTAGAGCATCTCGTTTACACCGAGAGGGTCAGCGGTTCGAGCCCGTTAGCGCCCACCAGTTTTCGGAATCAGAAGACGTCCGGGGGACGTCTTCCCGAAAACTCCCGAGCGATAGCGAAGGGGCACGCTATGGCGTTCAAATCCCGGTTTCGGCCAGCGCCGTTTCAAATCACTGCGCCTCGGCGATCAGCTTTGCCGTCTCGGCATCGCCCCATTCGCGCGGGCCGGCGATCCGCCACACCTCGCGGCCGGCCGCATCGTACAGCACGGTCATCGGCAGGCTCGGCGCTTCGTAGTGAAAGGCCAGATCCCCCTTGGGGTCGAGCCACGGCTCCAGCCGGGTTACGCCGCGCTGTTTGAGGAAGGCTCCGGCCTTTTCCGGTGCGCCCGAATCCTGATTGACCGTCAGCACCTTGAGCTTGCCCGCCTGGCTCTCGGCCAATTTGTCGAGCGCGGGCAGTTCGGCAACGCAGGGCGCGCACCAGGTGGCCCAGAGGTTGACCAGCACCGGCTGACCTTTCAGCGATTTGAGGTGCAGTTCCTTGCCCGCCGGATCGGTCAGGGTGAAGTCCGGCATCTCACTGCCCTTATGCGAACGGTCAATCGTTCCGGCCGGGGCAGGGGTGCTGGCCGCGTTCGTTGATGCTTGCGGTTGCGCGGCTTCCCCGCTTTGCCTATCGCACCCTGAGGCAAGCACGGCAAAGCCAAGGATTACGGCGTTGAGCAAGCGGGAAGACAGCACGGGTGGCTCCAATTCGATGTGGGGCGGGCGGTTCGCCGAAGGGCCCGCCGCGATCATGCGTGAGATAAATGCCTCGATCCCGTTCGACAAGGCGCTGTGGCGGCAGGACATCGCCGCCAGCAAGGCGCATGTCGCGATGCTTGGCGCGCAGGGTATCGTCTCGGCGGAGGATTCCGCGCTTATTTCCGGTGGGCTCGATCAGGTTGCCGCCGAATACGAACAGCAAGGCGTGCCCGAAGACTGGGACCTTGAAGACATCCACATGACCACCGAAAGCCGCCTGGCCGAGCTGATCGGACCGGCGGCGGGGCGGCTGCACACCGCGCGCAGCCGCAATGATCAGGTGGCGACCGACTTTCGGCTGTGGGTCCGCGACGCAATGGATCAGGCCGATGCCGGGCTGAAGGCGCTGCAAATCGCGCTGGTGACCCGCGCCGGGGAACACGCCGCCAGCATCATGCCCGGCTTCACCCATTTGCAGACCGCGCAGCCGGTCACGCTGGGGCATCACCTGATGGCCTATTACGAGATGACGGCGCGCGATCGTTCACGCTTTGCCGATGCCCGGGCGCGGGCCGATCAATCGCCGCTGGGTGCAGCCGCGCTGGCCGGAACCGGCTTTCCGATTGACCGGCAGGCCACGGCCCGTGCGCTGGGTTTTGCCGAACCGACCCGCAACAGCCTCGATTCGGTATCGGATCGCGATTTCGCGCTCGATTACCTGATGGCGGCGGCGCAGACCGCGCTGCACCTTTCACGGCTGGCGGAAGAGTTCATCATCTGGGCCAGCCAGCCGTTCGGCTTTGTCACTCTGCCGGACAGCCTTTCGACCGGCAGTTCGATCATGCCGCAGAAGAAGAACCCCGATGCGGCAGAGCTGGTGCGCGGCCATGCCGGGCGGATCGTGGGCAGCCTGACCAGCCTGATGATCACCATGAAAGGCCTGCCGCTGGCCTATTCGAAGGATATGCAGGACGATAAACCGCCAGTGTTCGAAGCTGCCGGATTGCTGACCCTGTGCCTGGCCGCGATGACCGGGATGGTCGCGGGGGCGACCTTCCGCACCGACCGGATGCGCGCCGCGGCAGAGCTGGGCTATGCCACCGCGACCGACCTTGCCGACTGGCTGGTGCGGCAGGCGGGCATTCCGTTCCGCGAGGCCCACCACATCACCGGTGCGGCCGTAAAACTGGCTGAAAGCAAGGGGCTGGCGATTGATCGTCT
Organism: Pseudomonadota bacterium; assembly: GCA_029550345.1. Classification (GTDB taxonomy): domain Bacteria; phylum Pseudomonadota; class Alphaproteobacteria; order Sphingomonadales; family Sphingomonadaceae; genus Novosphingobium. Next base: position 20,117 of record JAKPHK010000015.1, on the reverse strand, counting down.
TCCGCTTTCTGAACTGCGCGCGATCGATGAACGGATCGACGAGCGGGTCTATGATGCGCTGTCGGCGGAGGCCTCGGTCGCGGCGCGCGCCAGCTATGGCGGAACTGCGCCGGATCAGGTAAGGGCCCGCGTGGCCGAAGCGCGCCTGGCGCTGGGCCTGGAGTGATCCCGATGCGCCGCCTTGCCGCTTCTGCCCTGTTTCTCGCCCTCGCCGCCTGCGGACAGAGTGCGCCGCTGAAACCGGCCGCGGGGCAGCAATTGCCGGTCGCACCCTATGGCCGCGAGGGGCGTGAAACCGCCCCGAACCTTCTCAAATCCGGGCCGCAGTCGGCGCCGGAACGCAGCGTCGAGCTTCGAAAACGGTCGGAGGAACGCCTCCAAGACCCGTTTGACCTGCCTCCCACCGACGAAGAGTAAGTTTCCATGGATCAATTTGCCATCAAGAACGGCGTCCTCCACGCCGAAGACCTGCCCCTGACCGCGATTGCCGATGCCGTTGGCACTCCGGTCTATGTCTATTCGCGCGCCCTGCTGGAAGGCAACGCGCGGGCCTTTCGGGATGCGCTTGCGATCCTGCCGCGGGTGCACATCGCCTTCGCGATCAAGGCCAATCCCAACCTGGCCGTTCTGCGGGTGATGCAGCGCGAAGGGTTCGGCGCCGATGTCGTCTCGGGCGGGGAAATGGCCCGCGCCCTGGCCGCCGGGATGCCAGCCGGGGACATTGTCTTCTCCGGCGTTGGCAAGCAGCACCGGGAAATGATCACCGGGCTTGAAGCCGGGATTGGTCAGTTCAACCTGGAAAGCGAGGAAGAAGGGATCGAACTGGCGGCACTGGCGGCCGAGCGCGGCCTCACCGCGCACTGCGCGCTGCGCGTCAATCCCGATGTCGATGCCCGCACCCATGCCAAGATTTCCACCGGCAAGGCCGAAAACAAGTTTGGCGTGCCGATCGATCGCGGGGTAGAAATCTACAGCCGTATGGCCGCTCTGCCGGGGATCGAAATGCGCGGCATTGCGGTCCACATCGGCAGCCAGCTCAGCCAGCTTGAGCCGTTCGAAGAGGCTTTTGCCAAGGTCGGTGATCTGATCGCGGACCTGCGCGCTGCCGGGCAGAGCGTGACCCACGCCGATCTGGGCGGCGGCCTAGGCGTACCCTATCGCCAGGGCGAGGTGTTCCCGTCGCCGGAAGAATATGCCGCAATGGTGGCGCGGGCCACGGCCGATTGGGACGTTACCCTGATGTTCGAACCGGGCCGGGTGATCTGCGGTAATGCCGGGGTGCTGCTGACGCGGGTGGTGCGGGTAAAGCGCAGTTCGAACCAGGTGCCGTTCGTGGTCGTCGATGCCGCGATGAACGATCTGGCCCGCCCGGCGATGTACGGCGCCTGGCACGATTTTGATGCGGTTGCGCCTACGGGTGAGCGGATGACCGCCCATCTCGTCGGTCCGATCTGCGAAACCGGCGATACCTTTGCCATGAACCGCGAGATTGACGCCGTGGCGGCGGGCGATCTGGCGGTGTTCCGCACTGCCGGGGCCTATGGCGCGACCATGGCGAGTTCCTATAACTCGCGCGGATTCGTGGCCGAAGTGATGGTCGATGGTGACAAGTGGGCGGTGGTGGCCGACCGGATCCTGCCCGAAGCGATCACCGCGGCCGAACGGGTGCCGGACTTTCTGGACTGATCGCCATGCACTCGCTTCCCCTGTACCACCGGCTGGCGGACACCAAGGTGATCCTGCTGGCTGAGGGTGAGGCCGGGGAAGCAAAGCGGCGGCTGCTGGAGCGCGCCGGGGCGCGGATCGTTGATGAAGGCGATGCCGGGGCGCGGCTGGCCTTCATCGCGCTGGCCGATCCCGAAGCCGCTGCCCGAAGGCTGCGCCAGCGCGGGCTGCTGCTGAATGTGACCGACCGGCCCGACCTGTGCGACTTTACCGTGCCCAGCATCCTTGAGCGCGGACCGGTGCTGATTGCGGTGGGCACCGGCGGGGTTTCGGCCGGGCTGGCCAAGGCGCTGCGGATGCGGCTTGAGGCGCTGTTGCCGCAATCGCTGGGGGCGCTGGCCGAGGCGCTGGGCGGCGCGCGTGAGCAGTTGCGGCGGATCTGGCCGCAGGCGCAGGATCGGCGCAAGGCGATTGACGCTGCCCTGTCGCCCGGCGGTCCGCTCGATCCGCTGAACGATCCCGCGCCAGAGCGGTTTGCGGAGTGGCTGGAAGCGGCTGCACACGGCGGTCTGTTCGGGGCCTCCACCAGGTTTGAGATAGGCCTGCAAAGCGATGATCCCGACGATCTTACCGTGGGCGAAGCGCGCTATCTGGCCAACGCCGATCTGGTGATCCATGACCGCGATGTGCCCGCCGCGCTGCTGGCCCTGGCGCGCGCCGATGCCGCGCGCTGCCTGACCGGAGAGGAGCCGCCGACCGGCAGCTATCCACTAACCGTGGTTATTCGGCGGGGTTGAGCAGGAACTTCATCTGCGCCAGCGCGATCGGACGGGTCCGGTCTTCCTGCCAGGCCTCGGCATTGACCAGCGCGACGCGGCGTCCGGCGCGGGTCACCTGACCCATCGCGAAGGTCCGCTGTTCGGTGCCGCCGCGCATGAATTCGACCTGGATGTTGACCGGCTTGAGTCGCATCGCCTCGCCCCGGCGCTCAAGCTCGGTGCGCAGGGCGGCAACCGCGGCCATTTCCATCAGCCCGCTGATCGCCCCGCCATGAAGATAGCCGGGGCGGCCCATCACCTGCGTGCCGAAATCCATCGCCATCACCGGACGGCCATCCTCTTCGTGATCAACCACAACGCCGATCGCGTCAGAATAGGGCGGAATGCCGATGCCCATCATAAATAGGTTCCGTGGGTTGCCATGAAAGTGCCGGTGACGTGGGCGACCGGATCGTCGGGATTGCCATCGTGGGCGATGCCGCGGATGAAGCTGATCGTCCGGGTCAGCTTGTAGCACTCGCCATGGCCGATCACCGTTTTGCCCGGCACCGCCGAGCGCATGTAGTCAACCCTGAGGTCAAGCGTGGCATGGGGCACGAAGCGGCCGCACAGCGCCCAGACCGACATCGAGGTGGCGTTGTCCATCAGGCTGATGATCGGGCCCGATGCCAGCACCCCGGTTTCGGGCACGCCGACCAGATCCTCTCGCCACGGCAAGGACAGCTCAACCCAGTCCGGCCCATGGGCGTGATAGTCCAGCCCCAGCCAGCCGCCGTGGCCATGGCGGCTCATCATCTTGGCGCCGCGGGACAGATCGAAGACGAAATCCGGCGGGGCGTCGTACAGGCTTTTTGGCTCACTCATCGGCGGTTCTGTGCGGCGCGCTGGCCACGATTACAATCTTTTAATTTCCCCATTTGCCCCGATTGCGGCGGGATCAGGTGGTCCGGGGGGCACAGTGCCCTGCGGCTCAGCAAGGGGAATTGCCATGAATTTGCCCAAGATTGATATCTCGGCGCTGCCTGATCTTGAAACGATTACCGGAATGTTCGGCAGCATGGCCTATCCGGCTCGCGCCATGGGGTCGGATGACACGGCGATCGTCATCATGGTCTATATCTATGACGTTCTCGTTTCCTGACGCAGGAGGTTCCGGATGATCATTCGACCGGAACTGCGGGCGCTGCGGGGGGACGATACTCCGCAGCGCCAAGCGCAGAGGGCGATCGGGGCGGTTTACGAAACCTGGCGCCGCGCCGGGCTGGCGGCGGGTCTCGATACGGAAATGGCCGCCTTCGCCGAAGGCGCGGTGCTGGAGGACCTGCCGATGCTGGCCGCGCTGTTCGCGCCGGAAGGGGATAGCGCGCGGCGGCTGGTGATGGATCTGGTCGAACGATTGCTGGCGCAACTGGCGGGTGATCCGCTGGGGCAGGCCCCGCTGCGCTATTCCGCCGATGATGCCATCGCCTCGCTGGTTCTGGCCCGCCACGATACCGCAACGCTGCTGTTGCAGTCGGTCGAAGGCAGCGGTTTGGCGCGCAGACCGGCCCCGGTATCGGTCAGTTTTGCCGCGGTTGAAACCTATGAACGAGTGCTGGCCGGAACCGGGCTGGCCAGGCGGGTCACGATCACCGGGCAGCGGTCCGCCGCGGCACAACTGCGCGGGCAGGATACCACGCTTGCGCCGGGTCCGGTTCATCACCGGATCGGGCTCGATCAGACCCAGTTCCTGCTCTCCGTCCCTGGCAGTCTGGTCACTCTGAAGTTGCAGCGCCGGACCGCGTCCGCAATTGCGACGCGGGAATACCGGCTGAGCGACGGAGCGCTGGTACACCAGTCCGCCGGAACCCCGCGTGAAAGCCGTCTTGAACTGGCCGCGGCGCTGCTTGGACGGATGGGCCGCAGCGATGCCGCCCCGCTGCTGGCGGCCATGGCCGAGGAGGAGGCGGGCGAGGGGCTGCGCTGGCAGGCGCTGCGCGAATGTCTGGCGCTCGATACGGCGCATGGTTTTGCCCTGCTGTGCCGGATCGCGGCGCGCGCGGACGATCCGCTGGCTGCCCCGGCCGGCGCGCTGCGGGCACAACTGCTTGAAACCTATCCCCAACTGGCCGGAGTGCAGCCATGCCCCATGTGATCGAAATCGCTGACAACCGCCGCGCCTCGCTGGACGAATGTGTCGAGGCGCTGACTGCCACCGGGTTCGATCCCGGCGATGACGAAAGCCTGCACCACGCCGCCAGGTGGTTGCGACGGCTGGGCAACAACAAGACCTTCCTGGGCGACCTGCTGATCGAGGAGCTGGCCCGGCGCAACCGCGACCTGGGACTGGACAGCGCCTATGGCCCGCAGGTGATGATGCTGGCCCCGCCCAACGGGCAGTTCTTTATCCGCGCGAACATCTGGCCCGCGCTGGACGATCACATGATCCGGGCCAGCGGCGGCGATGCCTTTGTCCTTGGCCTGCCGCACGATCACAACTTCAGCTTCCTGACGCTCGGCTATTTCGGGCCGGGATACTGGAGCGACTATTACGAATACGATTACGAGGCCGTGACCGGCTATCGCGGCGAACCGGTCCCTTCGCTGAAATTCATCGAACGGGCGCGGCTGGAGGAGGGAAAGATCATGCTCTACCGCGCGCACCGCGATGTTCATGCGCAGGGTGCGGCAGACGCGCTCTCGGTCTCGCTCAACATCATGCACACCAGCGGCGCACAGGGTTGGCTCGACCAGTACCGGTTCGACCTTGAACGCAGGGAGATCGCCGCGATCATCTCGCCCGGGCCGAGCGAGGCGTTCCTGCGGGTCGCGGTCGGGCTGGGCGGGGAAGAGGCGCTGGATCTGGCGCACCGCTTCGCCCGCAATCACCCGAGCGACCGGCTGCGGCTGACGGCGTGGGACGCACTTGCCGCGCGTGAGAATGATCCGGCCCTAAGGGAAGCCCTGTGGCGAACCGCCGAAGGCTCAGGCAGCAGACTGGTGGCGATGGAAGCGAAAGCGCGGCGGGCCGAGCTGGTCTAGCCGAACCCGCCCGCCAGCGCGTCGGTCGCGGCCTGCAGGATCACCGCGGCGGCGGCCGAATCGATCCGGGTTGCGCGCTTGGCCCGGCTCATGTCCTGGCCGATCAGATCGCGCTCGGCGCTGGTGGTGGACCAGCGCTCGTCCCACAGCAGCACCGGCAGGCCCAGCGCGGCGGCAAGGTTGCGGGCATAGGCTCGGCTCGATTGGCTGCGCGGCCCTTCGCTGCCGTCCATGTTGAGCGGCAGCCCCAGGACGATGCCGCGAATGCTGCGCTCTGCAATCAGGGCGGCCAGCGCCTCGCGGTCGGCGCCGAACTTGCCGCGCTTCAGCGTCTTGCCGGGCGAGGCGAACCGCCAGCCGGCATCGCAAAAGGCCGTGCCGATGGTCTGGGTTCCCAGATCCAGCCCCAGAAGTGCGCCGCCCTGAGGGAGCGCAGCGCGGAAATCGATCGCGCTGGCGGTGATCAGTGCGTCTTGTGCCACGCCGCCACCCGCCGGGCGAAGTCCTGGCGCAGGGCGCCCCAGAACAGCGCGTAGTCATAGACGTGATAATTGCCGCCGGGCATCACGAACGGCCCCATATCGGGCCCTGCGCCGATCCGCAGCGTGCCGTCTTCGGCGCAGCGCGCACCGGCCAGGTCCTTGCCCAGGCTGGCGCTTTCGAACTTGGCATCGGGCACCAGCGTTGCTTGGTTCTGCGCAGCCGGTGCGGTGCCGCCGATCCTGCCGGTCAGCGGGTTCGAGCAGAGGTAATGCGGGGCTGCGCTGCCGCCTGCTCCGGCAAAGCGTTCATAGGCATCGCGCATGATCGCAGTATCGCCATCGTCGGTGAAGGACAGATAGCTGATCACGCAACCGGCCTGATCGGGCGCGGCGCAGGCGGGAAGCCCCATGGCCGGAAGATCGCGGTCGGTATCGACCAGCCAGCCGATCACATAGGCCGCCGCGATCCGCCGGGCGAGGGGCGTGCCCGCGATCTTTTCTTTCAGCAGGCGCTTGATGATGAAGGAGCCCTGGCTGTGCCCGGCCAGCACGATCGGGCGGTCCGCGGGCTGCGCGGCGATGAAGGCGTCAAAGGCCTGGGCGACATCGGCATAGGCCTGATCGTGGGCCTGCCGTGCTTCGGGTGCCTCGGTCACGAAGGCACCAAAGGTCGCCTGGCGATAGCGCGGCACCCAGATATCGGTGGAATCGTTGAACACGCTGGCCGTGGCCCGGGTGATCACACCGGCGATCCGGTTGGCGTCCGCATCGTCAAGCGGTGCGTTCCAGTGGGCTTTTTTCAGATAGGTTGTCGGGTGAACGAAGAACACCGCGGCATCGACCGGCGCCGCATCGGGCCGGTATCCTTGCGGCAGCCATCTGGCGGGATTGTCCCCGGCCATGTCGGGCCGGGCGATCCACAGTTTTGGATCGGCATAGGCGTTGGTCTGAAGCGGTGCCTGCGGCTCAAACTTGCCGCCGGGCGTGAACCCGGCGCGGGTCAACTGCTCGGGATAGAAGGCCAGGGCAAGCCGCCCGGCGATGAACAGAAGGATGCAGAAGGCGATGAAATAGAGGAACTTGCGGGCCAAGGCTCAGGCACTTTCATTCTTGTGTGATTGCCGTTCGAGCGCAACCTTGATCATCGCCACCAGAGGATCGGCCAGCAGCAGTCCAAGCAGGCCGAACAGCGCGCCCATGATCAGCTGCGCGCCCAGTACCAACGCCGGGGCCAGATCAGCGGTCTTCTTGGCGACCATCGGCACGATGATGTTGCCGTCCACCGTTTGCACCACGACATAGACGATGATGCAGTAGATCCCCATATCGACCCCGCCGGAAAAGCCGACCATGATCATCAGCGCGCCCGACATCGGCGCACCGATGTTGGGCAGGAAAGCCAGCAATCCGGTCAGCAGACCAAGCAGCGCGGCCATCGGCACGCCATAGGCGGCCAGCAGCAGCCAGGTGCTGATCCCTTCAACCGCCATCCCCAGCAGGCGCCCGGCCAGCAGGCGGCGCAGGGTGCGGCCCATGATCGTGGCGGTGCCTTCGAAGTGTTCACGCTGTTCCGCCGGCAGCAGCCAGGCAAAGCCGCGGCGATAAAGCTGCGGCTCGGCCGCGAAATAGATCGCCATCACCGCGATCAGGAACGCCGTGGTGAACCCGCCGATCACGCCGCCCAATGCGCTGGTGATCTGGCCGACGCCGCCCAGCGCCTTTTCGATCAGGCCCTGCATCGATTCGATATCGAAATGCACGCCCTGCAGCTTGAGCCAGGCAAGGACTTTGAGGGTCTGCGATTCGATCGTGCCGGGCAGTTGCGCCGCCTGTTCGGCGATCTGCGATCCGGCGAACATCACCACCCAGGCAAAGAACGCCAGGGTCAGCAGCAGCACCAGCGTGACCCGCCAGCCGCGCCCGATCGGCAGGACCCGGCCAAGCAGCCGGGCGCCGCCATCAATCATCGCGGCAAAGACCATCCCGCCGAAGATCACCAGCAGCGGCTCGGCCAGATAGACTGTCAGTGCCAGCAGTGCGGCCATCCCGATCCAGACCGCCGCGCGTTTGGCCTCGGTCCGCAGCAGCGGGTCGGAAATGTCGGTCGGCCCGGTGTGCCGCGCGGGCGGTGGAGGAGGGGCGGGCTCAGCCGACGGGGCGGGTTTGCGGGCCATTACTTGTCCTTGGTCAGGTGTACCGGCCGCAGGCTGGTCCAGGATCGGCCCGAACGCAAGGCGTTCCACCAGGAAAGCGGATTCCAGGTCTGGCTGCCATCGAGCGAGAAGGTGATGAATTCGGCTCGCCCGCCGACGTCGGACAGCGGCACCGGCCCGCCCAGGCCGTCCTCTCCGATCGGCACCCGGCTGTCGGCCGAATGGTTGCGGTTGTCGCCCATCAGGAAGACGTGGCCCTCTGGCACCTTGACCTCGGCCATGTTGTCCACATCAAAGCGGCTGCCGTCCTTGATGATCTGATAGGTCGCGCCATTGGGCATGACCTCGCGCATGGTGGGCAGCTCCAGCACTTCGCGGCCCGATGCCAGGCGCACCTTATAGTGGCCGAAATCGTCATAGCAGTGCTTCGGGATCTTGCGGTCGGTGCAATAGAGCTTGGGATCGACCGGCAGCTGGATGTTCGGTTCGATCGTCTGCGGCACAGGCTTGCCGTTGAGCACGATCTGCCCGTTCACTACCGCGATCCGGTCCCCCGGCAGGGCGACCACGCGCTTGATCAGATCGTCGGTGCGGTCGCGCGGGACCACGATCACGATGTCGCCATAGTCAGGCGTGCCGGGCAGCGCCCGCCAGGTGCCGCGCGGCAGGACGTGAAAGCTGGCCGAGGCCCAGTTCCAGCCATAGGGGAACTTCGAAACCACCAGCCGGTCCCCCACCAACAGGTTGGGCATCATGCTGATCGAAGGGATATAGAACGGCTTGGCCACGACGCTGTGGAAGAACAGCACCGCCAGCAGCATCAGCGCCAGACCGCGAATCTCGCCGATCCAGTCGATCACCTCAGCCTGCGGCGCAGCCGGGGCGGGCGGCGGCGTGGTTTCGTCCGGCGCGGTTTCCGGCATGGCTTCAGGGGCGTTTTCGGAAGTAACGGCTTCGCTCACAGTTTGCGGACCTCGATGACGACAAAGGCCTGCGCCCATGGGTGGTCGTCGGTTAACGTCAGATGGATCACGGCTTCGTGATCGGCGGGAGTGATGGCGGCCAGCCTGGCGGCGGCGCCGCCGGTCAGCTTCAGCGTCGGCGCGCCGGAACGGGCATTGATCACGCCGATGTCCTTCATAAAGACCCCGGCCTTGAACCCGGTGCCGACCGCCTTGGAAAAGGCCTCCTTGGCGGCAAAGCGCTTGGCCAGGGTTCCGGCCTTGGTGAAGGGGCGTGAATTGCCCTTGGCCTTCTCGATCTCTGTAAAGACGCGGTTCTCGAACCGCTCGCCCCAGCGCTCAAGCGAGGCGGCGATCCGCTCGATATTGCAGAGGTCCGAACCGATGGCGAGGATCATGCGCGCGCCGCATCCATCAGTTCGCGCATTTTTAGCACGGCTGGCTCCAGCCCGCAGAAGATTGCCTCGCCGATCAGGTAGTGGCCGATGTTGAGTTCGGCCAGCTGCGGGATCGCCGCCACGGGTGTGACATTGTCATAGGTCAGGCCGTGCCCGGCGTGGGGCTCGATCCCCTCCGCCGCAGCCAGCTCGGCCATGGCGATCAGGCGCCGCAGTTCGGCTTCGCGCGCCGCCCCGGTGGCGTGGGCATATTCGCCGGTGTGCAGCTCCACCACCGGCGCGCGCAGTTTGATCGCGGCTTCGATCTGGCGCTCTTCGGGGGCGATGAACAGGCTGACGCGAATCCCGGCGTCGGACAGGCGCTGGACCAGCGGGTAGAGCCGGTTGTGCTGGCCTGCGGCATCGAGCCCGCCCTCGGTCGTCCGTTCCTCGCGGCGTTCGGGAACGATGCAGGCGGCGTGAGGGGCGTGGCGCAGGGCGATTGCCAGCATTTCCTCGGTCGCGGCCATCTCCAGGTTGAGCGGCAGGTCGGTCGCGGCCTGGATCCGGGCCAGGTCCTCGTCACGGATGTGGCGCCGGTCTTCGCGCAGATGGGCGGTGATCCCGTCACCGCCGCAGGCCGCCACGATTTCCGCCGCGCGGACCGGATCGGGATGATCGCCACCGCGCGCGTTGCGGATCGTGGCAACGTGATCGATGTTCACGCCAAGGCGCAGACGCTGGGTCATCAGGGCTTCGCGCGGCTTCCGGGCTTCACGGCCTCGGTCCCGGCCAGTTCGGGGGGCAGTTCATCGGGTGCATAGGTCGGGAAATTGATGGCGATCAGCGGGAAGAAAGGCACCCCCATGTCGACCGAACCGCCGGAGCGATCGACCAGCGACGCGGCGGCGATCACCTCTCCGCCGGCCTCCGCGATGGCCTTCATCGCTTCCTTGCCGGAGAGACCGGTGGTCACAACATCCTCAACCATCAGCACTTTTTCACCGGGTTCCAGTTCAAAGCCGCGGCGCAGCTCAAACGTTCCGGTCGGGCGTTCGACGAACAGCGCTTCGACTCCCAGCGCGCGGCCCATTTCGTGGCCGATGATCACCCCGCCCATCGCCGGAGAGACCACCTTGACGATGTCTTTCCTGAGTTCGCGGGGGATACGCGCGGCCAGCGCCGCGGCCAGGCGGCTGGCCCGCATCGGATCCATCAGGACCCGCGCGCATTGCAGGTAATGTGCGCTGTGCCGACCGGACGAGAGCAGAAAATGCCCTTCCAGCAATGCCTTGCTGGCACGGAATTCAGCCAGAACCTCTTCATCCTGCATTTGTGTGCTTACCTCTTGTCAAAATCGGGAGCCTCAAGAACGCCGTGTCATTGAGGTCTGTCAAAAATTCCCCTAGAGGCGCTTGAGGTGCCCGTAAAGCGCGCGTATAGGCCCGGGGAATCCAAATCTCCCATGGGGGCGGGAGGGGGCGTTTATGGGGCTTCCTTCGGCCGGGACAGCATAGAGCAAGGGGAACGATGACTATCGGCAAGACTGTCCGCAACGCGGAACGTGCGATCAAGGCAATCGGGCTGTCGCTGGCCCTGTTTGCCGCGCCGGCCATTGCCAGCACGGCGCCGGCGGCTGAAAAGGCACCGGCTGAGGCAACCGCCACCGACGCCGCGGCTGCGGCTCCTGCCGCCTCTGCCGCTGCGACGCCGGCTGCCGCTCCGGTTGCGGAAACGGCCAAGGTCGATCCCAACAATCCGAAGTTCAAGGTTGCTCCGGGCAAGTACACCCCGATGAAGCCGACCATCGGCAAGGGTATGCCGGTTCCCGGCAGCATCGGCCTGCAGGAACAGTTTTCGCCCAATGGCCACCAGGCCAAGGCGATGCATGACACTTTCCTGATGCCGGTGATGATCGCCATCACGATTCTGGTGCTGGTCCTGCTGCTCTATGTCATGATCCGCTTCAACAAGCGGGCCAATCCGGTCCCGTCGAAGACCAGCCACAACACCCTGCTGGAAGTGCTGTGGACCGGGATTCCGGTGCTGATCCTGGTGGTCATTGCCGTCCCCTCGGTCGCGCTGATCAAGAAGCAGTATGAACCGGCCCCGGAAGACGCCGTGACGGTCAAGGTTACCGGCAGCCAGTGGCTGTGGACCTACAAGTACCCTGACAACGGCGATGTCGAAGTGATCTCCACGATCCTTTCCGATGAAAAGGCCGATGCCGCAGGCGAACCGCGCCAGCTGGCGGTGGACAACCGCATGGTCGTTCCCGCCGGTGAGCCGATCCGTCTGCAGGTGATCGGGGCCGACGTGATCCACTCGTTCGCGGTGCCCTCGCTGTGGTTCAAGATCGACGCTGTTCCGGGCAAGATCAACGAGCGTATGCTGTTCATCGAAAAGCCGGGCGTCTATTACGGCCAGTGCTCGGAACTGTGCGGCGCCAAGCATGGTTATATGCCGATCGTGGTTGAGGCGCTGCCGCGTGCCGAATTCAACCGCTGGGTTCTGGAACAGGGCGGCAAGATTGACGGTATGCCCGAAGCGCCTGCCGCAGCCGAGGCCGCTCCCGCTGCCGAAGCTAAGCCCGCCGCCTGATCCCGATAGATTTACACGAACAGAGGTTCGCAACTCATGGCTACCACCGCCGAACACTTCCAGGCTCACGAAGAACATGGTCACCACGATCATGATCACAAGCCGGCCTTCTTTGCCCGCTGGTTCATGTCCACCAACCACAAGGACATCGGCACGCTCTATCTGATCTTCGCGATCTTCGCCGGTCTTGTCGGCGGTGCGATTTCGGGCGTGATGCGGATGGAACTGGCCCATCCCGGGATCCAGTATCTCGGCTCGGTCGCCTCGTTCCTGGGGACCAAGGACCCCAGCTTCGAAGCCCAGCTGCACCTGTGGAACGTGCTGATCACCGCCCACGGCATGATCATGGTGTTCTTCCTGGTCATGCCGGCGATCATCGGCGGGTTCGGAAACTGGTTCGTGCCGATCATGATCGGCGCACCCGACATGGCTTTCCCGCGGATGAACAACATCTCGTTCTGGTTGACCGTGGCGGGCTTCATCTCGCTGCTCATCTCGGCCTTCGTGCCGGGCGGCGCGGGCAACGGCGCCGGCATCGGCTGGACCGCCTATGCCCCGCTGTCGACCCAGGACAAGATCGGCAATCCGGCGGTGGACTTCGCGATCTTCTCGCTCCACCTCGCCGGCGCCTCGTCGATCATGGGCGCGATCAACTTCATCACCACCATCCTCAACATGCGCGCGCCGGGCATGACCCTGCACAAGATGCCGCTGTTCGTGTGGTCGGTGCTGGTCACTGCCTTCCTGCTGCTGCTGGCGCTGCCGGTGCTTGCCGCCGCGATCACCATGCTGCTGACCGACCGCAACTTCGGCACCACCTTCTTCGATCCCGCCGGCGGCGGCGATCCGGTCCTCTATCAGCACCTGTTCTGGTTCTTCGGCCACCCCGAAGTCTACATCATGATCCTGCCGGCCTTCGGCATCATCAGCCAGATCGTGTCGACCTTCTCGAAGAAGCCGGTGTTCGGCTACCTTGGCATGGCCTACGCGATGGTCGCCATCGGTGTCGTCGGCTTCATCGTCTGGGCGCACCACATGTACACGACCGGACTGTCGGTCGACACGAAGATGTACTTCACCGCCGCGACCATGGTCATCGCGGTGCCCACCGGCATCAAGATCTTCTCGTGGATCGCGACCATGTGGGGCGGCTCGATCGAGTTCAAGTCGCCGATGGTCTGGGCGCTGGGCTTCATCTTCCTGTTCACCGTGGGCGGCGTGACCGGCGTGGTCCTGGCCAACGGCGGCGTCGATGACGTGCTGCACGACACCTACTACGTGGTCGGTCACTTCCACTACGTTCTGTCGCTGGGCGCGGTGACGGGCCTGTTCGCGGGCTTCTATTACTGGTTCCCGAAGATGAGCGGCCGGATGCACTCCGAGTTCCTCGCCCACGTCCACTTCTGGGTGTTCTTCGTCGGCGTGAACCTGATCTTCTTCCCGATGCACTTCCTGGGCCTCCAGGGCATGCCGCGGCGCTATCCGGACTACACCCCGGCCTACGCCTACTGGAACGAGATCGCGACCATCGGTTACATGGTCATGGTGGCCTCGCTGGTGGTGTGGTTCATCAACATCATCTACGCCTACACCGTGGGCAAGAAGGCGGACGACAACTACTGGGGCGAAGGCGCGACCACGCTCGAGTGGACCCTGTCGAGCCCGCCGCCGTTCCACCAGTTCGAGACCCTGCCCGTCATCGACGACAAGGCTCACCACTGATTGGATCGGTAGCCACCGAACAACGAGACGCCCCGGCCCACAGCCGGGGCGTTTTGCGTTGGGCAGGGCATTTCAATTGCCGGATTGCATTTCGTCGTTGCTAGGAGTGCGGCGGCTAAGCAATCAGGGGCGAGCGAACGGAATAATTTGGTGCGCGGCAGCGCCGCCCGCATTGCCGACGCGGACCGCGATGACGGGATCTGAAATCCCGCACGACGAGGAGGAGAGAGCCATGCCCGAATTTCGCACCATAGACGTCGGCGAAGTGACCCTGCGCTGTGCTATCGAAGGCTCCGGCCCGCTGGCGATCATGGTCCACGGCTTTCCCGAAAGCTGGTATTCGTGGCGCCACCAGATCGGCCCGGTGGCCCAAGCCGGCTTCACCGCCTGCGCGATCGACGTGCGCGGCTATGGCGGGTCGGACAAGCCCGAGCCGGTTGCGGCCTATGCCATGGAGCGGCTGATCGGTGACCTCGTCGGCCTCGCCGATGTCCTGTCCCCGGGTGAGCCGGTGGTGCTGATTGGGCATGACTGGGGCGCGCCGATCGTCTGGAATTCGGCCTTTACCCGCCCCGACCGGTTCCGTGCGGTTGCCGGACTGTCGGTGCCGTTTGCAGGAGCGCCGCAGCGTCCCTTTACCGAAGTGTTCCGCGAAGCCTTCACCGCCAAGGGCCGGTTCTTCTACCAGGAATATTTCCAGCAGCCCGGCATTGCCGAAGCCGAGGCCGAGGCCGACCCGCGCGCTTTCGTGCGGCGGATGATGTATTCGATTTCGGGCGACGTGCCGGAGGGTGACTACTGGTCGAAGCCCGCCGGAGCGACCTTCCTGGAAGGACTGCCCGACGTTGCCGACCCGGAAGGGCTGCCGTTCTGGCTGAACGATGCCGACCTGTCGTTCTATGCGGGCGAGTTCAAGGCCTCGGGCTTTCGAGGCCCGCTCAACCGCTACCGCAACCACGAGGCGGACTACGAGTATCTCAGGGCGTGGGCCGGAAAGCAGCTCGAACAGCCGTGCCTGTTCATCGGGGGCAGCCGAGATCCGGCGACCAACCTGTTCGGCGGCGTGACCGACCCGGTTGCCATGATGCGGCTGTTCGCGCCGCGCGTCGAAGGGCACATTCTGGAAGGCTGCGGCCACTGGACCCAGCAGGAACGGCCAAGGGAAGTGAACGCTTTGCTGATCGACTGGTTGAAGCGACTCTGACCAGGCCCTATAGGGCGCGCGACATGACTGCTTCCGCTGCCCCTGCCGCCCATCCGCTTCCGGCCGACTGGCGCGATTTCTTCGCGCTGACCAAGCCCCGGGTGATGAGCCTGGTGATCTTCACCGGCCTGTGCGGCCTGCTGGCCGCGCCGGTCCACGTCGATCCGATCATCGGCTTCACCGCGATCCTGTGCATCGCGCTGGGGGCGGGCGGGTCGGCCGCGCTCAACCAGTGGTGGGAAGCCGACCTCGACGCCAAGATGAAGCGCACCGCCAACCGGCCACTGCCGGCGGGGCGGATGGACCGTACCTCCGCGCGGGACTTCGGGATCGCCCTGGGCGCCGCGTCGGTGCTGATCATGGGCGTCGCGGTGGGCTGGCTGGCCGCCGTGATCCTCGCGCTGTCGATCGTCTATTATTCGGTGGTCTACACTATCTGGCTGAAGCCGCGCACGCCGCAGAACATCGTGATCGGCGGCGGGGCAGGGGCATTTCCGCCGATGATCGGCTGGATCGCGGCGACCGGCGAGATCACGCTGATGCCGATCCTGCTGTTCGCCATCATCTTCTTCTGGACCCCGCCGCACTTCTGGGCGCTCGCCCTGTTTGTCGAGACGGACTATGCGGCGGCCGGCATTCCGATGATGCCGGTCGTGGCGGGGCACAAGTCCACCCGCCGCCAGATCCTGGTCTATGCCGTGCTGATGCTGCCAATCAGCCTGGCGCCGTTCTGGCTGGAAGTGGCGGGCTGGCTATATGGCGCCTCGGCGCTGCTGCTGTCGGGCGTGTTCCTGCTGCTGGCGCTGCGCGTCGCGGTGTTCCGCGGCGGCGCGGCGGACATGGACATGCGCCCCGAAAAGCGCCTGTTCGCCTATTCCGTGCTATACCTCTTTGCCCTGTTCGCCGCGCTGGTGGCGGACCGCTATCTGGTGGGATGATCCGATGACACTGCCTTCGACGCCCGATCCCGAACAAGAGCGCAAGCGCATCCAGCGCGGGCGGAACATCGCGGTTGGCCTGCTGCTGCTGGGCCTGGTCGTGCTGTTCTATTTCATCACCATCGCGAGGGTGAGGGCATAGCCATGGCGCTTGCAGCCTTTCTTCCGAACGACCCCAAGGCGCGCACCGCGGTCCTGGCGGCCGGCGGGGCCCTGGCCATGCTGGGGCTGGGTTTCGCCTCGGTGCCGCTCTACCGCATCTTCTGCCAGGTGACCGGATTCGGCGGCACGACGATGCGCGCCAGCGCGGCCGAGGCGGCAACGGTCAAGACGGCGGTCCGCACGATCTCGGTGCGCTTCGATGCCAACATCGACCGCGATCTGCCGTGGACCTTCGCGCCCGAGCAGGTGACGCAGGAAATGCGCATCGGTGAACGCAAGCAGGCCTTCTACCGGTCCGAGAACCTGAGCGACAAGCCGATCAAGGGCGTGGCCAGTTTCAACGTCTCGCCCGATCAGGTCGGCAAGTATTTCAAGAAGATCGACTGCTTCTGCTTCCAGGAGCAGACGCTCCAGCCGGGGCAGAAGGTCGACATGCCGGTGATCTACTATGTCGATCCGGCAATCCTTGATGATCCGGACACGAAGGACATCGAACAGATCACGCTGAGCTATACCTTCCACATGGCTGCGGATCAGGACTGAAAGGCACTGGACCGGTCCGGTCCGGCGCGATAAGGGCAACTCGAATTTTCGCCTCCGGCCAGCGCTGCCGGGCAGGGACAAACGGGGATTGAAGCATAATGGCCGGTACCAAGAACCACGATTTTCACATCCTGCCGCCCGATCTCGTGCCGTTGACCACCACCATCGGCGCGCTGACTTTCACCAGCGGCATGGTGCTGTTCATGCACAAGCTGCCGGGCGGACACGTCGTCCCCTGGGCGGGCCTCGCACTGCTGCTGTTCGCCATGTACCAGTGGTTCAGCAAGATCGTGCACGAAGCGCGCGCCGGTGATCACACGCCGGTGGTG
The DNA here is from genome assembly GCA_029550345.1 of Pseudomonadota bacterium. Lineage (GTDB taxonomy): Bacteria > Pseudomonadota > Alphaproteobacteria > Sphingomonadales > Sphingomonadaceae > Novosphingobium. Next base: position 3,179 of record JAKPHK010000015.1, on the reverse strand, counting down.
CAGCTGCACCAGCGCTATGGCATGATCCTGTTCATCGCTTCGGAAGTGATGTTCTTCGTCGGCTGGTTCTGGGCCTTCTTCGACTTCTCGCTGTTCCCCAGCGAACTGTCGGACGCGGTGGCCGGGCAGTGGCCGCCCAAGGCGATCGAAGCGGTCATGGATCCGTTCGACCTGCCGCTGCTCAACACGCTGATCCTGCTCACTTCGGGCACCACCGTCACCTGGGCGCATCACGCGCTGATCCACGGTGACCGCGAAGGCCTGAAGAAGGGCCTGTGGGCCACCATCGTGCTGGGCCTGCTGTTCTCGGCGATCCAGGCCTACGAATACATGCACGCGCCGTTCCCCTTCGGCGAGAACACCTATGGGTCGGCCTTCTACATGGCGACCGGCTTCCATGGCTTCCACGTCATCGTCGGTACGATCATGCTGATCGTCTGCCTGGTGCGTTCGTACCAGGGCGACTTCACCCCGCGCCAGCACTTCGGTTTCGAAGCTGCCGCGTGGTACTGGCACTTCGTCGACGTGGTGTGGCTGTTCCTGTTCGTCGCAGTCTACGTCTGGGGCGGATGGGGCTATCCGGTTCACTGATCGATGGACGACACCGGTAACGGTTCGAAGGGGCAGCCCGGCCTAGCCGAGGCTGCCCTTTTCGGTCTCTGCCCCCAGTGCGGCGCAAAGACCCTGTTCGCGGGTTATGCGAAGTTCGCGCCGCGCTGCCGCGCCTGCGGCCTCGACAATGCTCAGTTCAACGTGGGCGACGGCCCGGCCGCCTTCCTGACCATGGTGATCGGCGCTGTGGTCGTCGGCCTGGCGCTGTGGACCGAATTCCGGTTTCACCCGCCGGTCTGGGTCCACGCACTGCTGTGGATTCCGATGGTGTTCGGGTCGACCCTGTGGGGCCTGCGCGTGACCAAGGCGGCGCTGCTGGCCGCCGAGTTCCAGCGCAAGGCGCGCGAGGCCACCGACAAGGACGTGCGCGGCGAATGACCGCCAGGCGGATTCCCATCCTGCCGACAATCATCGTGCTGGGCGCGGTGGCCGTCATGATTGCGCTGGGCTTCTGGCAGCTTGGCCGGATGCACCAGAAGGAAGCGCTGCTCGCCCGCTATGCCAGCAGCGAGGGGCAGGGGGGCGAGGTGGCCTGGCCTGCCGATCCTGCCGCCGCGCAAGACCTGCTGTTCCGGCGCAGCCGCTTCGATTGCCGGCCCGACGGGGCACCGCAGCCGATGGCTGGCCACAACGCGCGCGGCGCAACCGGCTGGGCTCATGTCCAGGCCTGCGTGCTGCCGGGCGGGCAGAAGGCCGACCTGGTGCTGGGCTGGGCGCGCGATCTGGCTCCGCGCCAATGGGCCGGGGGCATGGCCGCCGGCACGATCGCCCCGGGGGCGGGGAAGGCCGTGCGGCTCGTCGCCGATCCTCCGCTGGCCGGACTGGATGCCAACGCCGCGCCCGATCCGCGCAGCGTTCCCAACAACCACTGGTCCTATGCGGTGCAGTGGTTCCTGTTCGCCGGCGTCGCCCTGACGATCTACGCGCTGGTGCTGCGCAAGCGTCTGAAGGGCTGATGTGGGCGCGGGCGCTCTCGCAAGCCCCCAAATTTGCCCCCCATTCCCGCGCAGGGTTTCATTTTTGCGCCACCGGGGGTAACGGCCCGCCTGATGGACTATATCAGCACCCGTGGCAGCGCTCCGGCGCTCGATTTCGAAGGCGCGACGCTGGCGGGCCTCGCCAGCGACGGCGGGCTCTACGTGCCGCGCGAGTGGCCGCGCTTCAGCGAGGACGAGATCGCGGCCATGGCCGGGCTGTCCTATGCCGAGCTGGCGGCGCGGATCATGCAGCCCTTCGTGGGCGACAGCCTGACGCCCGAGCGTCTGCTTGAGCTGACCACCCAGGCCTATGGCCGCTTCGCCCACGCGGCGGTGACCCCGCTCAAGCAACTGGATGAGCAGCAGTGGCTGCTGGAACTGTTCCACGGCCCGACGCTGGCGTTCAAGGACGTTGCGCTCCAGCTGCTCGGCCTGCTGTTCGAAGAGTTCCTCGGGCGCGGCGGCGATCCGCTGACCATCGTCGGCGCCACTTCGGGCGATACCGGTTCGGCCGCGATCGACGCGGTGGCGGGCCGGGCGCGGGTCGACATCTTCATGCTCCATCCCAAGGGCCGCGTCAGCGACGTCCAGCGCCGGCAGATGACCACGGTGCTGGCGCCCAACGTCTACAACATCGCCATCGACGGCAGCTTCGACGACGCGCAGGCGATGGTGAAGCGCATGTTCGGCGACACGGCGATGACCGGCCGCTTCCGCATCAGCGCGGTCAATTCGATCAACTGGGCGCGGCTGATGGCGCAAGTGGTCTATTACTTCGCGGTCGGCGTGCAGCTTGGCGCGCCGCATCGCAAGATCGCCTTCAGTGTGCCGACCGGCAATTTCGGGGACATCTTCGCCGGCTATGTCGCGGCGCAGATGGGCCTGCCGGTGGCGCGGCTGGTGGTTGCCACCAACGTCAACGACATTCTCTACCGCGCGCTGAGCGACGGCGATTACAGCGCGGGGCAGGTGGTGCCCACCGCGACGCCGAGCATGGACATTCAGGTCAGCTCCAATTTCGAGCGGCTGCTGTTCGATGCCGGCGGGCGCGACGGCGCGGCGATGGCGGAGCAGATGCGCGGGTTCGAGGCGACCAAGGCGATGCGGCTGACCAACGCCCAGCGCGAAGGCGCGGCGCGGCTGTTCACCAGCGCGCGCGTCGAAGCTGATGGCATGGCGGACGCGATGCGCTGGGCGTGGGAGCATGCCGGGCAGATCATCGATCCGCACACCGCCGTCGGCCTAGCCGCCGCGCGCGTGGACGACGGTGATGCGTCGATCCCGATGGTGACGCTGGCCACGGCGCATCCGGCCAAGTTCCGCGACGCGGTGGAGCGCGCGACCGGCCGCCGCCCGGCGCTGCCCGCCCGCGTCGGTAGCCTGTTCGAGCGCGAGGAGCGCTGCGTCAGCCTGCCCGGCGACTATGCGGCGGTGCGCGATTTCGTGCTGGCCAATGCGGGCCGCTGAACGATGGCGCTGACGACGCTCGTCGGCGAACCCTGGGCCGATTTCGGCCTGATCGACAGTGGCGGCGGGCGTAAGCTGGAACGCTATGGCCGCTATCGCTTCATCCGCCCCGAGCCGCAGGCG
>JAKPHK010000009.1 GCA_029550345.1 Pseudomonadota bacterium | reverse complement strand
GCCCGGCACGGGCGTTCATGCCATCCAGATGGAACTGGCCCAGCGCGCCTATCTCGCCGCCGAGGCAGCACCTTGGACCTATGCCCCCCGGATCGCCGCGCCATTGCGCGCGGTTCTTGGGCAAATTCTACAATCCCTTGACACCCTTGCCCGCTCGGGCGTGCTCACCCATGAAGGAGCCTTCCATGCTTGATCGCAAGAACAGCCGCGACATCTATCCCGCCACCGGCACTGAAATCACCGCGAAATCGTGGCAGACCGAGGCCGCGATGCGGATGTTGATGAACAACCTGCATCCTGACGTTGCCGAGAGCCCGCATGAGTTGGTGGTTTACGGCGGCATTGGCCGCGCTGCGCGGTCTTGGGGCGATTTCGACCGGATCGTCGCCACGCTGAAAGACCTTGAAGATGACGAAACCCTGCTGGTGCAATCCGGCCGGCCGGTCGCGGTGGTCCGCACCCATAAGGATGCCCCGCGCGTTTTGATCGCCAATTCCAACCTCGTGCCGCATTGGGCGACCTGGGACCATTTCAACGAGCTCGATAAAAAGGGCCTGATGATGTACGGCCAGATGACCGCCGGGTCGTGGATCTACATCGGCACCCAAGGTATCGTGCAAGGTACCTATGAGACCTTTGCGGAGGCGGGCCGTCAGCACTTTGGCGGATCACTCAAGGGCAAGTGGATCCTGACGGGTGGCCTTGGCGGCATGGGCGGGGCGCAGCCCTTGGCAGCTGTGATGGCGGGGGCTTGCTGTCTGGCCGTTGAATGCGACGAGACGCGGATCGATTTCCGCCTTCGCACCCGTTATGTCGATGCCAAAGCGCGGACTTTGGACGAGGCGCTGGCGATGATCGCCGAATGGACCGCCAAGGGCGAGGCAAGGTCGGTCGGCCTCTTGGGCAATGCCGCCGATGTGTTCCCCGAACTGGTGCGCCGGATGAACGCAGGCGGCGCACGTCCTGATATCGTCACCGACCAGACCTCTGCCCATGACCCGCTGCACGGCTATCTGCCGCAAGGCTGGAGCGTTGCCGAATGGCGGGCCAAACAGGAAACCGACCCGAAGGCGGTGGAAAAGGCCGCTCGCGCCTCGATGTGCATCCATGTAGCAGCGATGGTGGATTTCTGGAATGCGGGCGTACCGACGCTGGATTATGGCAACAACATTCGGCAGGTCGCGCAGGAAGAAGGGCTTGAAAACGCCTTTGCCTTCCCCGGCTTTGTGCCGGCCTATATCCGGCCCTTGTTCTGCAAGGGCATTGGTCCGTTCCGCTGGGTGGCGCTGTCCGGCGACCCCGACGATATCTACAAAACCGATGCCGCGATGAAAAAGCTGTTCCCGGAAAATGAACACTTGCACCGTTGGCTTGATATGGCCGCCGACC
>JAKPHK010000139.1 GCA_029550345.1 Pseudomonadota bacterium | reverse complement strand
CGCGGCCCTTCGTCGATGCCGAAACCGGCGCGATCGCGCTGACCAGGGTGCTGGTCCCGATCGACCACGATCCCGCTCCGGAAACCGCGCTCGACGCGCTGGATGCGTTCAACGCGGCCCATGGCGCGGCGCTCGATCCGGTCCACGTCGGCAGCGTCGGCCCGGTGATCCCGCACATGGCCGTGCGGGAACTGACGGGTTCGGTGGTCGAGACGATCCTGGCCGAAGCCGAAGGCGCCCAGCTGATCGCCATGCCCACGCGCGGCCGCCACGGCCTGCTCGACGCCCTGCGCGGCAGCACGACCGAGCGGGTTCTGGCCGATGCCAGGGTGCCGGTGCTGGCCCTGCCGGTGCGCGCGTAGGATCAGGCTTGGGCCGGGACTTCCAGCCCTGCGCCTACCTGATGGCCAGCCGCCGCAACGGGACGGTCTACGCCGGGTGACCTCTGATCTGGTCCGGCGGGTGTGGCAGCACCGCGAAGGGCAGGGCGGGTTTGCCGCGCGCTATGACTGCAGGGTGCTGGTGTGGTTCGAACAGCACGCGACGATGGAATACGCGATCCTGCGGGAAAAGCAGCTCAAGGCCGGGTCGCGGGCGCGGAAAGTGGCGCTGATCGAGCGGGAAAACCCGTTGTGGCGGGACTTGTGGCCGGAAATCACCCGCTGAGGTTCCCACCTCACCGTTTCGTCATCACACTCGCTTCCCATTCCCCTGTTTCGTCATTGCGAGGGGCGAAGCCCCGCGGCAATCCAGAGGCGGTTTAAGCCGCTCCTGGATTGCTTCGCTACGCTCGCAATGAACGAAGTGTTGGGAAGGAGGGGGGTTACCTTGCCCCCAGGTCGCCCTTGCCCACCGTCCCGCCAGCCATTTCCAGCATCCGGTCGAGGCTCTTCTTCGCCGCCAACCGCAGGGTCTCCTCGATGTGGATCTGGGGCTTCAGGTCACGCAGCGCGAGGTAGAGCTTTTCCAGCGTGTTGAGCGCCATGTAGGGGCAGATGTTGCAGCTGCACTGGCCGTC
>JAKPHK010000003.1 GCA_029550345.1 Pseudomonadota bacterium | reverse complement strand
GCAAGCTCGACCGCACCGGGCTCTATCAGGAACTCACCGCATGAAGCCGCTTGGCCCGATCCCCGCTGGTTACACCGCCCTCGACGGCGAGCTTGCCATCGGCGGCCGCAAGGCGAGCGCGCTGGTTGAGGAGGCGGGCGGCACCCCGCTGTTCGTCTATTGTGCCGACCTGATCCGCCAGCGCGTGGCCCAGCTGCGCAGCGCCCTGCCGCAGCGGGTGGCATTGCATTATGCGGTGAAGGCAAACCCTTATCGCCCAATCCTCGAGGCGATGTCAGGCCTTGTCGACGGCTTCGATATCGCCTCTGGCGGCGAACTTGCAATGGTCCGTGCCGCCGGGATCGTTCCGGCGCGGGTCAGCTTTGCCGGCCCGGGCAAGCGCGACGCGGAGCTGGAGGCCGCGATCGCCGCCGGAGTGACGCTCAACCTTGAATCCGAAGGCGAGGCGGACCGCGCCCTCGCCATTGCCAGCCGCCTTGGCGAGACTCCACGCCTGGCGATCCGCGTGAACCCCGATTTCGATCTCAAGGGATCGGGCATGAAAATGGGCGGCGGAGCCAAGCCGTTCGGGATCGACGCCGAACGCGTCCCCGCGCTGGCGCGGCGGATCATCGCCGTGGGGGCTGAGTGGCGCGGCTTCCATATCTTCGCCGGCAGCCAGGCACTGGATGCGGCGGCGATCATCCACACCCAGGCCCAGACGCTGGACCTTGCCGCGCGCCTTGCGGAAGAAAGCGGCGCGCCGCTCCCTCACTGCAACCTTGGCGGGGGCTTTGGCATCCCCTATTTCCCCGGCGACACGCCGGTCGATCTCGCCGCCGTGGGAGCCGCGTTGGGCGAGCGGATGGAGCAGCTTCCCGCCGTGCTGCAGGGTACCGCCTTCTGCATCGAGTTGGGGCGCTATCTGGTTGGCGAATCAGGGGTTTATCTCTGCCAAATCGTCGACCGCAAGGTCAGCCACGATGAGCTTTACCTGATTACCGACGGGGGCCTCCATCACCAGCTCGCGGCCAGCGGCAACTTCGGCACGGTGGTGCGCCGCAACTATCCGGTCGCCATCGCCAGCCGCTTTGGCGCGGAGGTTGAGGAAGAGGCCAACATGGTCGGCTGCCTGTGCACTCCGCTCGACCGGCTGGCCGACAAGGGCGGTTTTCCGCGCGCCGAGGTGGGCGATCTGGTCGCCGTCTTCTGCGCCGGAGCCTATGGCGCCAGTGCCAGCCCGGCCATGTTCCTGGGGCAGGGGCCAGCGCGGGAAATGCTGGTTTAACACCTGCTTGGTGCACTGTCCCGCTTTGGGACCGGGGGCCGTTCGCCACCGAATCTGCACACAAGGCTAACGCAATGTTCACCCTTTTTGCCGATAGCGGAGCCTGAATAGCCGGGCCTTCCGTGGGGATAGGGCACGCTCCCGTGGGGAGGCTCGGCGCTGACCAAGGGAAATGCCCGATG
>JAKPHK010000040.1 GCA_029550345.1 Pseudomonadota bacterium | reverse complement strand
TTCGGTTACGTCTTACCTGACCTCGCACGGGATCCCGGGTTCGGCGATCACCAGCCAGGGCTTCGGTGAAACCAACAACCGCGTCCCCACTGCGGACGGCGTGCGTGAACTCCAGAACCGCCGGGTGGAAATCACCTACGGTCCGGGTTCCGGCATGTAAGCCTGCCAAACAGGCAAAACGATTGGGGGGCCGGAGCAATCCGGCCCCCTTTTTGTTATGGTCTCATCCGAATCGAAAAAGGAGTTCGTGATGAGACTGTTCCTGATTGCATCCACCGCCGTTCTGGTCCTGGCCGGTTGCACGACCCTTGGCGATATCCCGACGGCAAAGCTCGCCACGGCAACGCTTAAACAAGCGAACGGTGCCCCGGCAGGTACCGCGGTGATCACCGCAGCCGGGGACAAGCTGACGATTACGGTTGCCGTGGCCGGACTGGCCCCAGGCCTGCACGGGACACACCTGCATATGGTCGGCAAGTGCGAGGCCCCCGGTTTCACGACTGCGGGCGGGCACCTTAACCCCACATCTCATCAGCACGGCACGCAAAACCCGGCAGGCCCACATTTCGGGGATCTGCCCAACCTTTCGATCGACACGAACGGCACCGGAACCTTCACGGCCGACCTCACTGCCACACGCGCCGAAGCGGAAGCGGCATTGTTCGATGCCGACGGCACTGCGATCGTCATCCATGCCGGACCGGACGATTACAAGACCGACCCCAGCGGAAACAGCGGCGGCCGGATTGCTTGCGGCGTGTTGCAGCGCAGCTGAACGATTACCCCTCGGCGCGCTCGACCACCGTGGCTTCCGCTGCGGGAACCGTACGATAGGCAAAAATCAGCAACACCAGCGCGACCGGAGCCACGCCGATCAGCGACAGAATCCCGGTGCGCAAATCGCCGACCAACTTTCCGTTTACCACCGACCCGTTGAGATCGGAGATTTGCCCGACCAGATAGGGCCCGAACGCCAGCCCGATCAGCGTCGTCCCCAGGAAAAACGCTGCGGTTGCCGTACCGCGCATCCGGGGCAGAACCAGATCCTGGGTTGTCGCGGCCGCAGCGCCAAGGGCGGTCGCCCCGCACATTCCGGCCAGGAAATTCATGGCATAGAACAGCATCGGGTTTTCAGTCGAATATCCGATCAGGATCGGCAGGATCGGGGCAACCACCCCGAACATGATCACCAGCACCCGGCCGGCCGGATTTTTCCGCCGCAGACTGTCTGCCACCCGGCCACCCAGAATAACGCCCAGAAATCCGCTGACCGCGCCATTGGCGCCCAGGACGAACGCAAGATCCTGCTTGTCCAGATGCAGCACGGTTTCGGCATAGGGTGCCGACCAGAAGCCGAGCGCCCAGGCCACCATCGATACCAGGCTGTAGCCAAGCGTTGTGGCGATAAAGGCCGGCGTCCCCCAGATCAGCTTCCAGGTCGCGCGATCGCGGGCCTTCAGGGCGCTCGCCCAGGAAAAGACCGCGTAGTAGCCGATGCCGATCGATACCCACTGCGGGACATTGCCAGTCAGCCCGATCATCACCCATGCGAACAGGGCAATCAACCCAGCCGCTGTCACATTGAGCGCCAGCGCCACCGGCCCGCGACGCAGCGCGCCGATCAGCGTGAACGGCGGAACGATCGTGGAGAGATCGGCAAAGAAGTCAGCGAACGGGGTTGGCGAACTGGGGCTGGCGATACCGTCCATTGCCCCGCGTACCGGCTCACGCAGACTGGCCACCCAAAGCGCCATCAGCAGTCCCGGCAGGCCCACGGCCAGAAAGGCGGCTTGCCAGCCAACCAAGCCAAGCGGTCCGCCGCCGGGATAGGCAGCGTTCCAGCTCTGGCCGATCTTCGCACCAATCAGCAGCGATACCCCCCCGCCGATGTAGAGCCCCGAGGAATAGATCGCGAGCGCGGTGGCCCGCTGGCTCTTGGGGAAATAGTCCGAGATCAACGAATAGGCAGTCGGGCTCGCGCTGGCTTCACCGACACCCACCCCCATCCGCGCCAATGACAGGGTCAGCTGGTTACGGGCAAAGCCGGAAAGGGCGGTCATTGTGGACCACAACGCCAAGCCAACCGCCAACAGATTCTTGCGGTTCCAGTTATCGGCAAGACGGCCCAGCGGCACGCCGAACAACGCATAAAACACCGCAAATGCCGCACCCCCCAGAAAGCCGAGGTCAGCGTCGGTCAGCCCAAGATCGCGCTTGATATCGACTGCAAGGATCGAAACGATCTGCCGGTCGATGAAATTCAGGATATAAACCAGCACCAGAACCGACAGGACATACCAGCTGTATCCGCTGGCCTTTGGTTCGGCCGCGGGGGCACGGTCTTGATCTGTCACCTGGAACTCTCCCTGAAATCTAATTCGCGTATCGAGTGGTATCCGTGATCCCGGATTTGGCAAAGCCTTCACGGCGCAAACGGCATGAATCGCACAGCCCGCAGGCCGAGCCATCAGGCTGCGGATCATAGCACGACCAGCTCAGCGCCGGATCGAAGCCCAGTCGGCCGCATTCGGTCGCAATCTCTGCCTTGCCAAGAAACTGCAGCGGCGCATGAATGCGGAATTCATCGCCCAGCGCTCCCGCCTTGGTGGCCAACCGCGCCAGATCGGCGAAGGCAGCGATGAATTCGGGCCGACAATCGGGATAGCCTGAATAATCGAGCGCATTGACCCCGATCACCACATCACGAGCGCCAAGCGCTTCCGCCCAGGCGAGGGTCAGCGACAGGAAAACCAGGTTCCGCGCCGGGACATAGGTAACCGGAATATCCTCTGCCACGCCGCCCTTGGGCACGGCGATATCATCGGTCAGCGCCGAACCGCCGAACTGCCGCAAGTCGAGCGGCAGCACCACGTGCCGCGCCGCGCCGAGCCTTTCCGCGATCGCCCGTGCGGCATCCAGCTCGCGGCGATGGCGCTGGTTGTAATCGATCGTCAGGGCACAGAGTTCATACCCGGCTTCTTTTGCCAGGCCGGCGCAGACCATCGAATCAAGCCCGCCCGAAAGCAGCACCACGGCCTTCCGCCCATTTCCGTCGGGAAGTAATTGCATTGCATCGGGCTAGCCGCTGCACGCGGCCATGGCAACCGGATCAAAGGCCCGGGCATTCCCCCACACGCCGCGCCTCGGCGCTGAATTCGAAGGGCAGTCCGTTGGCGATGCCGCGGCTGTCGATCTGAACCAGCCGGCCGCTTTCCTTGCGGATGTGGGTCCGGCCATAGCCGCGACCCTTGCAGGTGTATTGCACCACCACCTCACTTGGCGTGTCCTGCACGACAAACCGTTCGCAGGCGGCATCGGGATGGCGCAGCTGGATCAGCTTGTGGCCGCTCGCCAGACAAACCCGCTGCGGCTGAGCTCCGGCTTCACGCACACGGATTTCCCATCGACCGGAGTCGAGTTGATCGAGCATGGCCAGCGCGCCGCCCGCCCCGAAGGCCGGCGCAGCAAGAGCGGCAACCGCGATTGCGGCCATCCCGACAATGCGAAACCTGCGTGCCACTTGACCAATCTTCCTCCAACTGCGGAGCCGCGATCTAGGTACGGCCACGCGCAACGCTTGTACCACATCGCCAGACAGCGACCAAGCGTGCATTTTTGTCGATGAATTGAGGGGTTAGGCCTCGATCTCGAATTTCCTTGAGCAGAATTCGCAGTCAACCACGATCTGCCCCAGCTCGTTGCGCATTTCCGCGCGGTCACTTTCGGGGAACTGCGAGAGGATCGACTGGTAGTGCTCGATCGTGCAGCGGCAGCCGCGGCTGACCGGGCCGAACCGCACCACCCGAACCTCGCTTTCTTCATGAAACAGCCGCCAGACCAGACTCTCGATCGAGAGGTCTGGATCGACCAGCTCCTCGTGACGGGTCGATCCGGCCAGGGCAGCAACGTGTTCCCATTCCGGATGGTCGAGCGCGACGTGGAGCCTTTCCCGCCCCTCTTCGCCTTCGGGCAGGTGCTGGACCAGCAATCCCCCGGCAACGCTGCCACCACTGCCTGAACGGACCGCGACCCGGATCAGGGTCGGCACCTGTTCGGACTGCACGAAATAGCTTTCGCAGGCCTCGCCCAGCGAGGCGCCTTCCAGCGGAACAATCCCCTGATACCGCTCACCGGTGGTCGCCATATCGAACGTGATGGCGAGATAGGCCCCGGCCCCGAACATCGCGAAAAGCGATGGATTGGCGCCCAGCATGGCGAGCCGCTCGGCATCGTGCCGAACATAGCCGCGCAATTCCCCCCCGCGGTAGTCGCAGACCAGCAGATCGACCACGCCCTTTTCGGACTGGGCCTGCATGGTCAGCTGCCCATCCCCCTCTTTCAGCAGCGAACCGATCAATGCGGTGACGGTCAGCGCCTCGGCCAGCAGGTGCCGGATCGGGGTCGGGTAATCGTGCGCGGCCAGGACCGTTTCCAGCGTCGGCCCAAGCCGGACCGCCCGCCCGCGCGCATCGCGCGATGGAAGGGTGAAGCCCAGCACCCGGTCGTAGCCGGTCTCGCCCTCGGCGATATGTTCAGGCGCGCTCACAGCTGCCCGAAAACCCAGCGCAGCACGCTCTTCTGGGCGTGAATGCGGTTTTCCGCCTCATCCCAGACCACGGAGCGCGGTCCATCGATCACGGCGTCCGTCACTTCCTCGCCGCGGTGCGCGGGCAGACAGTGCAGGAACAGCGCATCGGCTCTGGTCTGCTGCATCAGTTCGGCATTGACCTGATAGGGGGTCATCGCTGCGATCCGCGCCTCTGCCCCCTGCTGTCCCATCGAAACCCAGGTGTCGGTAACCACCACATCGGCCCCGCTGGCCGCCTCGCGCGGATCGCGGGTCACGGTGATCCGCGCGCCGAGCGCGCGGGCGCGTTCGATATAGGCCGGATCGCTGTCATAGCCTTCGGGCACGGCGATGCGGACGTTGAACTTCAGCAAGCCTGCCGCCTCGACGATTGAATTCAGCACATTGTTGCCATCGCCCAGCCAGGCCAGTTCAAGCCCCGGCAGCGCCTTGCCGTGTTCGACCACGGTCTGCAGATCGGCGACGATCTGGCAGGGGTGCGAACGGTCGGTCAGGCCGTTGATCACCGGGACTGAGGCATGGGCAGCCATTTCCTCGATCTTGGCGTGGTCATCGGTGCGGATCATGATCGCATCGGCCATACGGCTCAGAACCCGGGCGGTGTCGGCAATCGTCTCCCCCCGGCCGAGCTGGGTGGTTCCGGCATCAAGCACGATCGCCGATCCGCCCAGCTGGCGCATCGCCATGTCGAATGAAACGCGGGTGCGGGTGGAGTTCTTCTCGAACACCATCGCCAGCACGCGCCCGGCCAGCGGCGCATCGCCATCGGGTGCGCCCTTGGGCACGTCCTTGCGCCAGGCCTTGCGTTCGATCGCATCACCGATCATCGCCGCAAGGGCATCGCCCCCGGCATCGCTGAGTTCAAGGAAATGCCGCGTCATCACGCACCTTCCGGAGGTTGGTAGCTGGCCGCCCCTGCCGAGAGCTTTTCAAAGAATTCATCAATATGGCCATCGTCGATCACCAGCGGCGGAACCAGCCGCAGGGTGTTGTCTCCGGCCGCCACGGTCAGCAGCTGGTGATTGTCGCGCAGATGCGCAACCAGCCCGCGTGGCTCCATCTTGAGCTTGATGCCCAGCATCAGCCCCATCCCCCGCACGCTTTCGAACAGTTCCGGATAGTTGCCGATGAACTGTTCGAGCCGGCTGCGCAGGCGCTCACTCTTGGCGCGCACTTCAGCCAGAAACTCGTCATTGGCCACCGCATCGAGCACTGCCTCGCCTGCCGCCATGGCCAGCGGGTTGCCGCCATAGGTCGATCCGTGGGCACCGATCACCATGCCGCGCGCCGCCTTTTCGGTGGCGAGGCAGGCCCCGATCGGGAAGCCGCCGCCCAGTCCCTTGGCAGTGGCCAGCACGTCCGGCTCGATCCCGTACTGCTCATAAGCGTACATCGTGCCGCTGCGCGCCACACCGCACTGCACCTCGTCCAGCGCCAGCAACAGGTCATGCTCATCCGCCAGAGCGCGAAGGCCGGCCATGAATTCCTGGCTGGCCGGGCGAATCCCGCCCTCGCCCTGAACCGGCTCCACCAGGAAGCCCGCCGTGTTGGGGCCTATCGCCGCCTTGGCGCCCTCCAGATCATCGAAATCGACGTATTTGAAGCCTGGCAGCAGGGGCAGAAAGCCCTTGTGCATCTTCTCCTGGTTGGAGGCGCTGATCGTCGCCATGGTCCGGCCGTGGAAAGCATTGCGGAAAGTGATGATCTCAAACTTGTGATCGTTGCCGCCATACTGGTGATAGGCGCGCACAGTCTTGATCGCGCACTCGACCGCCTCGGCACCTGAATTGGTGAAGAACACCGTATCGGCAAAGGTCAGGTCAACCAGCCGCTGGGCCAGGCTTTCCCCCTGCGGGCTGCCATAGAGGTTGGACACGTGCATCAGCGTTTCGGCCTGGCGCTGGATCGCGCCAATCAGGCCGGGGTGCGAATGGCCCAGCAGGTTCACTGCGATCCCTGCCGCGAAATCAAGATAGCGTCGGCCGTCCTCCCCGATCAGGTGGCAGTGTTCGCCACGCACCGGCCGAAAGCCGCAACGGGGATAGACTGGCATCAGCGGGGTAATCGACATGAGAGCTTCCTTCGCTTCACTGGAATAACGGGAAAACGAAAACGACAAATGGCGGCCCCCAGAGTCCCGAGGGACTTAAGGGCCGCCATTTGCACGCGTTTAGAACTTGGCAGGTTCCGGGACAACCCCCGGAACGGATGCGATCGGGATCAATCCTGACGCGGCGCCAGGTTGACCGCCGAGTACTTGCCTCGTCGATCGACTTCGATATCGAACTCGACCCGGTCACCTTCGTTGAGCCCGGCCATACCCGAACGCTCAACCGCGCTGATGTGGACGAACGCATCGGCCTGGCCATCATCGCGGGTGATAAAGCCGAAGCCCTTCATCGCGTTGAAGAACTTGACCGTGCCGGTCGCACGCTCACCGGTCAGCTGACGCTGCGGCGCGGCTTCGCGCTTTTCGACCGCGATCACATCGCCGACAGCTTCGAGATCGCTGGCGGAAATCTTGCCGCCGCGATCGACCAGCTGGAACTTGAGCTGCTGCCCTTCGGCCAGACCTTCAAGCCCGGCGCGCTCAACCGCGCTGATGTGGACGAACACGTCCTCACCGCCGCCATCCTGCTGGATGAAGCCGAAGCCCTTGCTCGAATTGAAGAATTTGACCGTGCCGCTGCCTTCGCCAACGACCTGGGCCGGCATTCCGCCGCCACGGGGTCCGCCGCCGAAGCCGCCACCACCGCCGCCACGCGGGCCGCCACCAAAGCCGCCGCGATCGCCGCCGCCAAAACCACCGCGGTCACCACCGCCGTAGCCGCCGCGCGATCCGCCGCCATAGCCTCCGCGGTCCCCGCCGCCGAAACCGCCGCGATCACCACCGCCCATGAAGGGATCGAAACCTTCTTCTCCGAAACCGTCCCGCTTGTCGCGCCCACGGCCGCGACGACCTCTATCAAAACCCATAAACCGACGTATACCTTCGTTTCGCCCCTTGAACGCGGCCCGGTAGCGCGGACGAATCGCACCGGACGACAGGGCAAACGGCCACAGGGCCCCCTCCTCTGCACTTTTCCACATAGCCGATTTGTTCTGCCAAGGCGAATCGATTCATGAATCGACCGATCCGGCAGGTCCGGTGTGACATTTCTGCACAGAAAAACGCCTTGCCGCGCGGTTCTCCCACACTTCCGCCGCATCGAAGCAGGCGCCGTGCTTGCCTCCGTCGCCCGGGCTTGGCAGAGCGGCCGGGAGGAGATCAGGCATCATGTTTCGACAATTGACCGAACGCGTCTTGGCAAGCCCGCAGATCGGCCCGGAAGAAGTGGCCGAGGCGGCGGCGCGGGGCGTTGCGCTGATCATCAACAATCGCCCCGACGGGGAAAGTCCCGACCAGATCCCCGGGGCCGAGATTGAGGCCGCCGCCCGTGCCGCGGGGATGGACTATGTCGCCATTCCCGTCACGCACGCGGGATTTTCCGAACCCCAGGTCAAGGCCATGGCCGCCGCCCTGGCTTCGACCGAGGCGCCGATCCTGGCCTATTGCCGGTCGGGCACCCGCTCGACCCTGCTCTGGGCGCTGGCCCGGGCGAGCGAGGGCGAAAGCCCGCAGGCCCTTGCCGATGCCGCGGCTGCCGCAGGCTATGACGTGACGCCGGTGCGCGCGCTGCTTGATATGCTGGCGGCAGGCCGGAGCTGACTTCGGTAATGACCATGCTGCTGATCCAGACCGCCGGATCACTCGTCGCGATCCTCTTGCTTGCCTGGTTGACGGCCAAGCTCGGGCTGGGAACCGACGTGCGGATCAGCGATGAGCAACAGGCCCGCGACCTTGCAGAGGCCGCAGTCTTCGGCTTCACCCCGGTTGACCTTGCACTCGATCGGGCCGGAATCGGCGCCCTGCTGCGCGACGATCAGGGCCGGGTCATGCTACTGCGCCGCCACGGCGCCCATTTCGTCTCGCGCCTGCTCGATAGCCATGCCCATGCGCGGCTCGATCGCAATTTCCTGACGATCGGCACCGGCGAAGCGCGCTTTGGCAAGGTCACCCTGGACCTTGGCGCCAAGGCCCAGGTCTGGGCCTCAAGCCTGCGTCGGCTGGAGGCGTGAGCATGGAGCCGAGCTTCAATCCGGTGGATTATGCAGTCCCGGGCTTCATCATCCTGGTCCTGATCGAACTGGTCTGGGCCCATCGCCGCTCCCCCGACAGCTATGAGCCGCGCGACACGCTGGTGTCGCTGGCGATGGGGCTGGGCAGCACGGTGGTCGGCGCGGCGCTGGCCGGGGTGGTCGCGCTGGCGGCGTTCTGGCTCTATGATCACCGGGTCGCGACGCTCGGCTGGGGGCTGGCGGCCTGGATCGCTTGTTTCGTGCTCGACGATTTCAACTATTACTGGGCACACCGCACCGGGCACCGGGTCCGCTGGTTCTGGGCCAGCCACGTCAACCACCATTCCAGCCAGCATTACAACCTTTCGACCGCACTAAGGCAAACCTGGAGCGGGTTCATCGCCCTGTCGTTCCTGTTCCGGATCTGGCCCGCCTTTATCGGCTTTCACCCGGCCATGATCGCGTTCTGCGGCGGTTTGAACCTGATCTACCAGTTCTGGTTCCACACCGAGGCGATCGACAAATGCCCGCGCTGGTTCGAAGCGGTGTTCAACACCCCCAGCCACCACCGCGTCCATCACGCCACCAATCCGGTCTATCTGGACCGCAATTATGCCGGTGTTTTCATCATCTGGGACCGGCTGTTCGGCACCTTTCAGGGCGAACTGCGCGATGAGAAGATTCACTATGGCATCGTCCGGCAGCTGGGCAGCTTCAACCTGCTGTGGGTGGCGTTCCACGAATGGATCGGGATCGCCCGCGATGTCTGGAACGCACCGTGGGGTGCAAAGCTGGGCTATGTCTGGCGCCCGCCCGGCTGGAGCCACGACGGCAGCCGCGATACATCGGACAGCCTACGCGCCAGGTGGATCGCGGCCAGGAACCAGCCGCGGGGCGAAAATCCGCCGGAATAGGATTGCGCTGATTGAACCGGACGCTTAACCTTCCCGCTCGGGAGCAAGGTGAGAGGAATGGGTGTGGATCAGTTCGATATCATCGTTATCGGTGGCGGCAGCGCGGGCAGCGCGGTGGCTGGGCGCCTGAGCGAAGATCCGAGCCGCCGGGTCTGCCTGCTGGAAGCGGGCGGCAGCAACGACAATTTCCGGATCAAGACCCCTGGAATGCTGGTCGCCCTGCCCAAGGACGCCAACTGGGCCTTCGATACCGAGCCGATGGACGGGCTGGACGGCAGGATCGGCTATCAGCCGCGCGGCCGCGGGCTGGGCGGATCGTCCGCGATCAACGCCATGCTTTATGTTCGCGGCAACCGCTTCGATTACGATCAGTGGGCATCGCTGGGCTGCACCGGCTGGGGCTATGACGATGTCCTGCCCTACTTCAAACGGTCCGAAAGCAACGAGCGCGGCGGTGATGCCTTTCACGGTGCGGACGGTCCGCTTTCGGTCAGCGATCAGCACTGGCCATCCCCTGCCAGCCGCGCTTTCGTTGAGGCGGCGACCCAACTGCAACTGCCCGCCAATACCGATTTCAACGGAGCCAGACAGGACGGGTTCGGCCTTTATCAGGTAACCCAGCGCAAGGGCGAACGCTGGTCCGCCGCACGGGCCTATGTCGAACCGGCCCGGTCCCGCCAAAACCTGGATGTCCGCACCGGAGTTCTGGTCGAAAAAATCCTGATCGAGGATGGCCGCGCCGTCGGCGTGGCGATCCGGCAGGGCGGTCAGCGCGCCGAACTGCGGGCCAGTGGCGGCGTGGTGCTGAGCGCCGGGGCTTTCGGATCACCGCAGGTGCTGATGCTGTCCGGGATTGGTCCGGCGGCCGAGCTGGCCGAACAGGGGATTGCAGTGCAGCGCGATTGCCCGGCGGTTGGCGCGGACCTGCAGGATCACTGCGACTTCATCCTGTCCTATGAGGCGGATTCGCGTGAGCTGATGGGTATGTCGCTCGCGGGGATGTGGCAGATGGGCAAATCGCTGGTCGAATATGTCCGCCACCGCACCGGCGCGATGACCACGCCCTTTGCCGAGGCGGGCGGTTTCTGGACGCTTGATCCCGCCTCTCCGGCGCCGGACATTCAGTATCACTTCATCCCCGGGATCGTGCAGAACCACGGCCGCGACAAGATCCGCCAGCACGGCTTTTCGGTCCATGCCTGCGTGCTGCGCCCGGAAAGCCGTGGCTGGGTAAAGCTGCGCGATGCCGATCCGGCCAGCGCCCCGCGGATCAACCCAAATTTCCTTTCGGACGAACGCGATCTTGTCCTGCTGCGCAAGGCCGCCCGGCTGATGCAGCGGATCTGCGAAGCTCCGGCCCTTGCCGCCTACAACGGCCGTGATCGCAATCCGGTCGATTACGATGATGATGCCGCGCTCGATGCCCGGATCAGAGCCAGCGCCGATACCATCTATCACCCGGTCGGCACCTGCCGGATGGGCAGCGATGCGGACAGCGTGGTCGATCCGACCCTGAAACTGCGCGGACTGGACGGGCTGTGGGTGGCCGATGCCAGCATCATGCCGCGGCTGATCTCGGGCAATACCAACGCCCCATCGATCATGATCGGCGAACGCTGCGCCGATTTCGTGAAGGCAGCCCTTATGGCCTGATCCGGGCATGGCCGGTCAGTGGTGACAGGCCAGCGCCTCTATCACGTCATCAAGCCGGGCCGGATCGCCCAGCGCCAGCACGTGCCCATCGCTGGCGGCGTGGAGCGGCTCGCCGTTCCAGTCACACATCGTGCCGCCCGCCCCTTCAACCACCGGCACCAGCGCGGCCCAGTCATGCAGCTTGAGGTTGGCTTCGCAAACGATGTCGAGCTGCCCGGTGGCCAGCATCGCATAGTTATAGCAATCCCCGCCCATCACCATCCGGCGATGATCGGTCTTGGCCGCCAGCGCCATGAAATGGTCGCCGTCATGCTGATCGAAGTAATGCGGCCCGGTGGTAGCGATAGCCGCGTCGGACAAGGCGCGGCAGCTCCGCGTGCGGACCGGCTGCCCATTGAGCGTGGTCGGCTGCCCGGCCACGCCCAGCCAGCGCTCCTTCAGCACCGGCTGATCGATCAGGCCAAGCACCGGCCAGCCTTCCACCACCAGCGCGATCAGGGTGCCGAACAGCGGACGCCCCGCCAGGAAAGCGGTGGTCCCGTCGATCGGATCGATCACCCAGGTTCGCCCGGAGCTTCCGCCGGTGGCGCCGAATTCCTCACCGTGGATCGCATCGTCCGGCATTTCGGCGGCAAGGATTGCCCGGATCGCCTCTTCGGCAGCACGGTCAGCCAGCGTCACCGGGGTGGTATCCGCCTTGCGCTCGGCCGGATCACCAGACCGGAAGTGCGGCAGGATGGCCACCCGCGCCGCATCGGCGAGACGGTGGACAAGGGCGATTTCAGCCGTGAGGTTCATGACCCCTCCTTCGGGCGACGATCGCAGCGCGTCAAGCCCACCGCAACCTGTCTAAGCGGGGCGCAAGGGTTGAACTGCAGGCAGACTGGCCTATTAGGCACAGCAAGAATAAAAACATACGGGTCCAGCTTGGTCGCAACGCCAGGGGGGCAGCAAGATAGTGTCACGATCGACGAGTCCGGGGATCGATCCCGCCCTCGAGCCGCGCCTTGGTGTCTCGCGCGATGGCCAGCCGCTGTCCTACAACCGCCTGCCCGCGCCCGATCTCGAGCCGTGGGTCGCCTGGCTTTATGTCGCTTCGGTGGAAATGCCCGCGGACTATCAGCTGCAATGCGGATTGTTCAACGATACCGCGATGATCCGCATTCAGCTGTCCGGTGACTGGACCGCCCAGACCCGCGACGGGCCGCTGAACCATGCCCGCAAGGCCGTCTATTGCGGGCCGCAGAGCAAGGCCATGCCGATCGCCGTGCGCGGCAGTTTCGCCAGCGTCGGCCTGGCGGTCAAACCGGGGGCGGGCGTAACGGTGACCGGGCTTCCCGCCTCGGATTTTCTTGACCGGATTGTCTCGCTCGATGACCTTGGCCTGCCGGGTGCCGCCGCGCTCGAAATGCTCCGCCCCGATGCCTCGCCGGAAGAGTGGCTGCAGGTGCTTGAAGGGCTGGTCCGCGGCGTGCTGGCGATGGCCGGTGCGAAAGAGCCGGACCCGATTTCCGCACGGTTCGAGATGCTATCGCTGACCGATCCGACCGCCAGCATCGCCGATTTCGCCGAGGAATGCCGGGTCAGCCAGCGGCAGCTGGAACGGATCTGCCGCCGTGATTTCGGCCTCCCGCCCAAGCAGGTGCTGCGCCGGGCCCGCGCGATCGACATGGCCAGCCACCTGCGCGGGGTGGCGGACCGGAAGGAAGCGGCCGAGCTTGAGCTGCGCTATTACGACCAGAGCCACATGATCCGGGAATTCACCCAGCTGTTCGGGATGTCGCCGCGCCAGTTCGTCGCAACGCCGCAGCCCTTGATGACGCTGGCGCT
Organism: Pseudomonadota bacterium; assembly: GCA_029550345.1. Taxonomy (GTDB): domain Bacteria; phylum Pseudomonadota; class Alphaproteobacteria; order Sphingomonadales; family Sphingomonadaceae; genus Novosphingobium. Next base: position 30,076 of record JAKPHK010000040.1, on the reverse strand, counting down.
GGAAAGCCGCCAGGCGCGCCGACTGGCAGTGCTAGACCGGCTGGGTCCGGGCCAGGACAGGCCCTGGATCGCGCCGCGCAGCGATTAGTCGAACAGCGAAGAAACCGAGCTTTCCTCAGCGATCCGGTGGATCGCCTCGCCCACCAGGGGAGCGATCGAGAGGACGCGGATCTTGCTGCCCGCAGCCAGAGCATCCTCGCCCGCCTGGATCGAATCGGTGATCACCAGCTCCTTGAGGGCGGAACCGTTGACCCGTTCGACCGCCTTGCCCGAGAGTACCCCGTGGGTGAGATAGGCGGTCACGCTCTTCGCTCCCGCATCCATCAGGGCCTGGGCCGCGTTGCACAGCGTCCCGCCCGAATCGATGATGTCATCGATCAGGATGCAATCCCAGCCCGCGACATCGCCGATGATGTTCATCACTTCCGACACGCCGGGCTTGTCGCGCCGCTTGTCAACGATCGAGAGCGGGGCGTTGTCGAGTCGGCGGGCGAGGGCCCGGGCGCGGACCACCCCGCCGACGTCGGGTGAAACCACCATCAGGTTGCCGCCGCCGTTGCGCTGCAGAATGTCCGCAGCCATCACCGGTGCGGCATAGAGGTTGTCGGTCGGAATATCGAAGAAGCCCTGAATCTGGCCGGCGTGAAGATCGACCGCAAGGACCCGGTCGGCCCCCGCCTCGGTAATCAGGTTGGCGACCAGCTTGGCAGAAATCGGCGTGCGCGGGCCGGGTTTGCGATCCTGCCGGGCATAGCCGAAATAGGGCAGCACCGCCGTGATCCGCTTGGCCGAGGCGCGCCGCAGCGCATCGATGCAGATCAGCAGCTCCATCAGGTTGTCGTTGGCGGGGGCCGAGGTTGACTGGATCACGAACACGTCCTCGCCTCGCACGTTCTCGTGAATCTCGACGAAGATTTCCTGGTCCGCGAACCGCCGGACATCGGCATTGGTCAGCGGCATTTCGAGATAACCCGCAATCGCCCGCGCCAGCGGCAGATTGGAATTTCCGGCCAGGATTTTCATGTGCGTCGCCCTTCCCCGCAAGAATCAGCCCTTGCCGGGCCTTGGCCAAAGCATGACCGGATTGCAACAGCCCAGGTCACGCAATCCGCACCCTTTGCGCGGTTTCGCGGCTTACCAGCGAACCTGCGAATAGCCCGTGTACAAGCCGGGCCGGTGCCAGAGATAGACCTCAACCCCCATCACCAGTGCGCTGAGCGCCGACCAGCCCAGTTGTGCCGGTTCAAGAATGAAGCCGCTGAGCGCCAGGATAATGACATCGATCGTGATTTGCGAGCGGCCGAGCCGCCAGCCAAACTTCTGGTTGAACCAGATTGTCAGCACGCCCAGTCCGCCCAGACCGGACCCGTGCCTGACAAGCGTCAGCACGCCTTGCCCCAGCAGGGCGCCGCCGGAAATCGCCGCGATTACCGGGCTGTCGATACCGATCCGGATCGAGCTTTGCGCCAGAGCAGAGATCGCCGCGATGCCGATGCTGACCAGCACGGTTCGCAAGGCAAACAGCGGGCCGATCGCCCGCCACGCCAGCGCCAGAAATGGCAGGTTGAGCAGCGCCAGCATCAGACCCGGCGGCAGGGCCACGAAATGGGTGGCCAGCAAGGCAAGCCCGGCCATGCCGCCCGTCACCAGCCCACCGCCGCGCAGGATCGCCAGCCCGGTGGCAACAAAAACGCAGCCGAAGGCCAGCGCCAGCAAATCTTCAAGGCGGCTGTGGAGCTGCCCTCCACCTTCGGCAGGCGGTGATGCGTTCACACTGGCGACCTGGCGTTAGCTGAAAGCATGGCGCCGCCCGGCCCCGCCTCAGCTCTTGTTGCGATGTTCGCCGCTGACCCAGCGGACCGTGCCCGAACTGGCGCGCATCACGACCGAATGGGTGGTGATCAGACCGTCCTTCATCCGCTTTACGCCCTTCAGCAGCGAACCGTCGGTCACCCCGGTGGCGGCAAAGATGCAATCGCCCTTGGCCAGCTCGTCGCGGGTGTAGATCTTGTTCAGATCCTCGATCCCCCACTTGCGGGCGCGGCCGCGTTCATCGTCGTTGCGGAACAGCAGGCGGCCGTTGAACTGCCCGCCGACGCAGCGCAGCGCGGCAGCAGCCAGCACCCCTTCGGGTGCCCCGCCCGAACCCATGTAAAGGTCGATCGTGGTTTCCGGGTTGGTCACCGCGATGACGCCCGCCACATCGCCGTCCCCGATCAGCACCACGCCGCAGCCCAGGCCGCGCAGTTCGGCGATCAGATCGGCATGACGCGGCCGATCGAGCACGCAGACGATGATGTCGCTGGGATCGACACCTTTGGCCGCAGCCACAGCCTTGACGTTTTCGGTCGCGCTCTTGGCCAGATCGATGATCCCCTCGGGATAGCCGGGGCCGACCGCCAGCTTGTCCATATAGACGTCGGGCGCGTTGAGCAGGTTGCCTTCTTCGGCAACGGCCAGCACGGCCAAAGCATTGGGACCGGCCTTGGCGGTGATCGTGGTGCCTTCCAGCGGATCGAGCGCGATGTCGATCTTCGGGCCGGTGCCCTGCGCCGAGCCGACCTTTTCCCCGATGAACAGCATCGGGGCCTCATCGCGCTCACCTTCACCGATCACCACGGTGCCGTCCATCGCCAGCTCGTTCAGCGCGGCGCGCATCGCTTCGACGGCAGCGGCATCGGCGGCCTTTTCGTCGCCGCGACCGACCAGCTTGGACGCGCCGATCGCCGCAGCTTCGGTCACGCGCACCATTTCGAGTACCAGTACACGGTCAAGAACCTGCGAAACGGGGGTGTCGGTTTTGGTCATGGCGCTGAAATAACTCCGGCTGCATAGGTATGTTGGCGCGCGCTTAGACTTCCCGGCCTGCCCTGTCGAGGGGGACCTGTTCAGCGGCGATTAAGCGCCAGGTCGGTCCTTGGCCGGGTTCGTTCATGAAAGGAATCGAAGGTTGCGGCGCTTGGCCCTGGCATTGCTGCTGCTCCCCGCGACACCCGCCCTGGCCCAGAGCGATCCGGACGAGCTGGACCGCCAGGTGGCGGAGCGGCTTGCCGCGACGAAGAAGATATATGGTCAACCCGATCCGCGCCTGCGCTGCCGACCGACCAGCGAGGGCGAAATCGTCGTCTGCGTCGATCGCGGCGAGGATCAGCGGATGGGAACCGGCGAACCCGATCGCAATACCCTTGAAGGCCGGAAAGCGCTGAACGGGGGCGTTCCCCGGGCGCCGGACCTGGACGATCTCGATTGTCGGACCCACCCGCGCGGCACCTGCATCCAGATGGGCTGGGCGCCGCCGCCGGTCTATTATGTCGATGTCAGCAAGCTGCCCGAAGCCCCCGAAGGATCGGACGCGGACAAGATCGCCAAGGGTGAGATGGCTGCGCCCTGAGCGCGGCTCATTCGCCCAGAATTTGCAGAACCAGCGGCGGCTCGGTCAGGCTTTCAGACCCTTCGAGCAGCTCAAGCGCCTTGCTGATCGCGCTTTCCGGCCCTTCATGGGTGACCATCGCAACCATCACCGCATCGCCAGATCGGCCCTTCTGGATCAGGCTTTCGATTGAGACCCCGGCATCGCGCAGGGCGGCGGTAATCTCGGCCAGCACTCCGGGACGATCGGCGACCATGAAGCGGACATAGGCACGGCTCTGGCGGTGGCCGGTGGCCGCCGGCCCCAGCGCCTCCAGTTCCCCGACCGGCATAGAGAAGGCCGGCCCCACTTCGCCGCGGGCAATGTCGATCAGATCGGCAACGACCGCACTGGCCGTCGGCCCATCGCCCGCGCCCGCGCCCTGGAACAGCAGCCGCCCGGAAAAATTCCCTTCGGCCACAACGGCATTGGTTGCGCCATCGACATGGGCCAGCGGGTGATCGACCGGCACCAGGTGCGGCTGGACCCTCTGGAACAGCGCGGTCTTGCCGTTCCCTCCCTCGGTCTCGGCCATGCCGATCAGGCGGATGACATAGCCAAGTGCGCTGGCCTGGGCGATGTCTGCAGCGCGCAGCCGGGTGATCCCGGCGGTATCGACCGAGCTGAAATCGATCTTAGCGCCAAAAGCGATCGCCGCCAGGATCGAGAGCTTGTGCGCCGCATCGGTCCCCTCAACATCAAAGGCCGGATCGGCCTCGGCAAAGCCCTTGGCCTGGGCTTCGGCCAGGACATCGGCAAAATCGCGGCCGGTGTCTTCCATGGTCGAAAGGATGAAGTTGCAGGTCCCGTTGAGGATCCCGTAAACTCGTTCGATCTCGTTCGCGGCAGCGCCCTCGCGCAGGGCCTTGATCACCGGGATACCCCCGGCCACCGCCGCTTCGAACTTCAGCGCAACTTTCTGGTCTTCGGCCTTTCCGGCCAGTTCAAGCCCGTGGTGCGCTATCATCGCCTTGTTGGCGGTGACCAGCGCCTTACCCGCCTCGATCGTGGTGCGGGCCAGGGCCAGCGCCGGGCCATCCGATCCGCCAACCATCTCCACCACCACATCGACATCGGCGCGTTCGCCCAGGATCACCATGTCGTCTTCCCAGGCATAGGCCGAAAGATCGACCCCGCGGGCCTTGTTGCGATCACGCGCGGACACAACGGTGATCTGGATCGGCCGACCCGCCCGGCGGGCGATCAGCTGGGCATTGGCCTCGACCAGACGGATCACCCCGACCCCAACGGTTCCAAGTCCGGCAAGCGCGATTCTGAGCGGTTCGGCCATTTTCAATCCCTTCGTCGCGGCCCTTAGGGGGAGGCGCGACCGCGGGCAAGCATCGGAATCGCGGAAATTCCCGCTATTGGCGCCGACTATTTGCGATTGCGTAGGCAGGGGCCAAGTTGCTGCATCACGAAGGCATAGTCGCGTGCCGCCGCGGTCCGGTCGGCTGCTGCCGGGGAAATATTCGCCGCGGCGGGCAGCTGTGCGGGCAGGAAACAGGCCAGCCGATACCAGCCAAGGCTGTCGCGCTGCGGCACCGCATCACCCGTCACGACTTCGGAAAAGGAAACCGCCCAGCGCACCGGTCGGCCGGGTGAACGGCTGACCGTGATCGCCGCCGGCTCACCATTGGCGGCCGAAAGGAACAGCTGGGTTTCCCCTTCGCCCGCCAGATCGCCGCCAACGTGGATCGCCTCGCGCACGCCGGTGATCCGGTGCGGAGCGCCCGGCGCGTAGATCTCCTTCAGGATCCCGCGCAGCCGGATATCAAGCGCACCGTCCCACAGCAGCTGAGCATCGGGACGGACCAGCTGCAACTCACCCGGGCGGGAAGGAACCGCGCGTGCGAACAGCACCACGCTCTTCTTCTTGAACGCCGGCGGCTTGCCCTTGGCATCAAGCGGAAGGTCCACCAGGTACCGCAAATCGCCGCCGAGCGGGACCGTCCCCGCGATCACGGCTTCGGTTCGCGCCTCGACATAGAATCGCCCCCAGCCAGGCTTCAGGCCGCGCGCCCGCTCAGGTTCGACCGCGACCACTTTGCGCGGCTGTGCCCGGACCACTAGCGGGGCCGAATCGGCCAGATCTGCCAGATCGGCATAGCTGAACACCGCGCTGGCAGGCGGCTGGACGGGCGGCGAATCGGCCAGAACAGGCGCAGAGACGATCCCCAGCATCAGGGGCAGCGAAATTCGGTAAAGCGGAGCAAGAGTGTCTGACATGGTCACTAGGTGCACGGAAAATAGTAGGGCGGCAAGGCGCTTGATCCCGCGGAATCAAGCGATTTCCCTTAGGGTTTGACCAGTTCTGGTGTGAATCAACGGTTAATGGATAAAGCGTTGCGCCGCGCCGCCGGGGCGGTTAAAGCACCCGAAAACCGGGCCAAAAAAACCAAAAGGCCCGCGATCTGAACTTTTTTGGGCGTCGGGCGCCTGGAAGATTTCACGGATTGACCCGCAGGGTGGAAGTTTACAATCTGGGCGTCTGCCTGAAAGCGATTCTCGCTGTCTGGTGGGCGTTCTGTGCCGGGCCTGTTCCCGGTGGGACTGATTGAGGAGTGATGCGGCTGAATGTCTTACGCAGATCGTGATAGAACGGCAGAGAACACTGTCGGGCTGGTAACCTCCGGCGTGCTGCTGGGCCTTCTTGTCTTCGGTCTGGCGACAGCCTTTGCCGCCGAAGGATTCAAGACGATCATCAAAAAGGTGACGACCGTCGATATCAAGAAGGACGAGCCGAAGAAGGAGCCCCCGCCACCGCCGAAGAAGGTCGCGGCAGCGCCGCCGATCGTGGCCCCGCCGGTGAAGGTCAACCTTAACGTGGCCCCGCCGCCGGTGACGACGGTCGATACGCCGCCGCCGCCCGCGCCGCCGGTTCCGCTACCGCTGCCTCCGGGCCCGGCTGCTGCCCCGCCGCCGCCGCCGCCCCCGCCGCCCAAGTTCACGCCCAAGCGTGCAACCCCGAAGAACAATCCGGGCAGCTGGGCAACCACCAACGACTATCCGACCCGCGCCCTGCGTGAGGAACGCGAAGGATCGACCGGTTTCCGCGTGACTGTCGGTCCCGACGGCCGGGTTACTGGTTGCTCAGTGACGGCATCCAGCGGCAGCGACGATCTGGACAGCGCGACCTGCGCCAACGTCACGCGCCGGGCACGCTTCACCCCGGCCACCGACGGCGAAGGCAACCCGACCTCGGGTTCCTACGACGGCCGGATCCGCTGGGTGATCCCGAAGGATTAAATCAAAGTCATTCCAATTCGGCCGGTGTTTCGGCCAACTCTTTTCAACCTTCTTTCTCTTGAGAGGACTATCGCATGATTTTTGAACTTCTTGCCGCTGCCGCGAAGGATGCGGCTCCGCAGACCAAGTTCGGCATCAAGGAAGCGCTGCTTCCCGAAGGTGGCGACCCGAACTGGATCGGTATCATCACGCTGGTGATTCTGGTCATCATGCTGTTCGGTTCGCTGTTCATCCTGTTCACCAAGTATCTTGAGCAGAACAAGATCCTCAAGCAGCACGCAGAAATGAAGTCAGCCTTCTGGCGCGCACCGTCGCTGAAGGAAGGCGCTGCCAAGCTCGAGAAGGACAGCGCATGGCGCCAGATCGTTGACGACGGCCTCGCCGCCGAAGACCAGCACGGCAAGATGGTCAACGAAACCGACGCCCATGACTGGCTGCACGGATCGCTGGCCCGTTCGGAAGCCTCGATTAATTCCTACCTCAACAAGGGCCTGGCTTGGCTGGCGACGACCGGTGCGACCGCTCCGTTCATCGGTCTGTTCGGTACCGTGGTCGGCATCTACCGCGCCCTGATCAACATCGGCATCGCCGGTTCGGCCTCGATCGACAAGGTCGCCGGTCCGGTCGGTGAAGCGCTGATCATGACCGCCATCGGTCTGCTGGTCGCGGTTCCCGCGGTGCTCGCCTACAACTTCCTCCAGGGCCGCAACAAGCGGATCGGCGAACTGCTCTCGGCTTTCTCGACCGACGTTCTGGCGAACATCAACTCGAAGGGTGCAGTGAAGCCCGCCGTCAAGGCTGCTCCGGCTGCTCCGGCCGCCAAGCCTGCTGCTGCCGCTCCGGCCGCCAAGCAGTAAGCCGCCAACCGGCTCCGGCCCCGCGGCGCTTTGCCGGGGCCGGATCGGACTTCCGCCGGACGGCGCCTCGTGGTTCAACCGCGCAGACCGTCCGGACAACGCTTAGGATAGGAATTAACCCATGGCGATTTCGATGGGAGGCGGCGGCGAGGAAAAGCCGATGTCGGACATCAACACCACGCCGCTCGTCGACGTGATGCTGGTGCTCCTGATCATCTTCCTTATCGCGGTTCCGGTTGCCATCCAGACGATCCAGAAGCTCAAGGTTCCGGTGATCTATTCGCAGGAATCCAAGAACAAGGTCGAAAATCTGCTTCTCACCGTCAGCACCACTGACAGTGCAGGCCGCAGTGCTGGTGATCCGGGCTATGAAGGGGCGACCCTGGGCGGCGAATGCCGGGTCTACTTCAACAACATCACCCCGGTCGATTCAGACGAGCTGGCCAAGAAGGCCTATGACCGTCTGAAGACCATCGTGGACCGGGCCGGTGGCCCCGATGCGCTGAAGGACAACCCGGATCTGATCCCGCAGGTCCACATCCGCGGTGACCAGAATGCGCCGTGGCGCTGCATCGCCGGTGCGATCTACAACGTGCAGGCAGCCGGTTATCCGACCGTTGGCTTCATCTCGACCCCGGTCGATCCCGAGTCCTGATCCGGGCTCGCGCAATTCAGGAGTAACCCAACATGGCAATGTCAGGCGGTAAGGACGATGGCGAGCCGATGATGGAAATGAACACGACGCCGCTGATCGACGTCATGCTCGTTCTCCTCATCATGTTCATCATCACCATCCCGGTGGCGACCCACGCCGTGAACATCGACCTGCCGGCCCCGACGCCGCCGTCCGACGTTCCCCCGCCCAAGCGGGACAAGAACAAGGTCTACATCACGCCCGAAGGGATCGTGCAGTGGAATGGCCAGGCGGTGGACAACGGCGGCCTGCTCTATCAGCTGCAGGAAACGCTGAAGTACCCGGTCGAACCGGAACTGCAGTTTGAGCCTGATGCCCAGGCCCCCTATGACGTGACCGCCAAGGCGCTCAACATCATCAAGGGTTCGGGCGTGACCGCCTTCGGCTTCGTCGGCAACGAGAAGTACGGCGGCTTCGGCAAGGCGGCAAACGCCCAGTAACCCTGGGTTAGACCCCGGCGAGTCCGGCACAAGAGAATCAAGGGGCGGAGCGATCCGCCCCTTTTTTCATGCCTTCGGCGGTCAGACCGGATCCTCCGCCCGGTCGATCCGCATCGCCGCTCCGACCAGACCCTCTGCCTCAAGCAGCAACTCATCATCGGCCTGACCCTGCGGCAGGCTTTCCCGCCCGATCATCACCAGCACCGGCACCGCCAGCGGACTGACCCGATCGAGCAGGACATGCCGCACCTCCCGCGCCGCGCGGTCGAGCAGATCGCCAAGCCGGCCCACGTCGGTCATCCGCGCCCGGGCATCGGCCCAGGCCGCCTCGATCAGAAGATGATCAGGCTCATGCTTGCGCAGAACGTCATAGATCAGGTCGGTCGAAAAGGTCACCTGCCGCCCGGTCTTGCGCTGGCCCGGTTGCTGCCGCTCGACCAGCCCCGAGATCACCGCCACCTCGCGAAAGGCGCGGCGGAGCAAGTAGCTGTCCTCAACCCAGCTGACGAATTCATCGGCAAGAATATCGGACGAAAGCAAGGCAGCCGGATCATCGACCGCGCGCAGGCTCCACACCGCCAGGGCATGGTCATTGGCGACAAAGCCCATCGGCGCCAGTCCGCGCTGCTCCATCCGCCGGGTCAGCAGCATCCCCAAAGACTGGTGCGCTGGCCAGCCCTCAAAGCAATAGAACACCGTGAAATGCTTGCCCTCATGCGGAAAGCTCTCAACCAGTAGTGTCCCCGGTTCCGGAAGCTGCGATCGCCAGTCCTGTACTTCCAGCCATTCGCGTACGTCATCGGGAAACCGCGCCCAGCCCGTCCGATCGGCCAGCAAGGCCTGAACCCGGCCCGCCAGGTGGGTGGTGAGCGCCATTCGCTGGCCCATGTAACTGGGGATCTGCCCGGTCTTTTTGGCGGCGCGCACCACCAGTTCAGTCTCACGCATCGATTCGACTTCAAGGTCGAGCCCGGCGAACCGCAGCGTATCGCCCGGCCGCATCGAAGCGGCGAAATGCTCCTCGACCCGGCCGAGCGATCGGCCGTTGCGAAACCGCACTTCAACCATTTCACTATCGACGATGATCCCGGCGTTGAGCCGAAAGCGCGCGGCGTGATCGGGGTGAGTCAGCCGCCACAGTCCGTCGCGCCCCAAGGTGATCCGCTGAAACCGGTCATAGGCACGCAGCGCGTAACCGCCGGTGGCAACGAAGGCCAGAACCCGGCCCCAGACCGTGTCATCCACCCAAGCATAAGGCGGGCTGGATCGCACCTCTTCGCACAGGACATCACCATCGAACGGGCCAGAGCAGGCGCAGGCCATGACGTGCTGGGCCAGAACATCAAGCCCGCCGGGGCGAAAGCTCTCCCCATCGCGCTGGCCCTGTTCCACCGCCTGTTCAGCCGCGAAAGCCTCAAGAAATTCAAAACGATTCCCCGGAACCAACAGGGCGCGGCTGGCCTGATCAAGCCGGTGCCCCGCCCGTCCGATCCGTTGCAGCAGCCGCGAAGATCCCTTGGGCGCGCCCATCTGCACCACCAGATCGATATCGCCCCAGTCCACCCCGAGATCGAGGCTGGAGGTGGCGACCAGCGCCCGCAGTTCGCCCCGCGCCATCGCCCCTTCAACCTTGCGCCGCGCCTCTTTTGACAGCGATCCGTGGTGGATCCCGATCGGCAGCACATCCTCGTTCGCGTCCCACAGCTTCTGGAAGATGAATTCGGCCAGAAACCGGGTGTTGCAGAAGATCAGCGTGGTGCGGTTATCGCGGATTGCCTGATAGAGCTGCGGCACCGCCCAGGCTGCGGCATGGCCGCCCCACGGCACCCGCGCCTGATCGGGCAGCAGGATCGAAAGCTCCGGATCGGCGCCCTTCTCTCCCTTAACCACACGAACCCGTTCGGCCATACCGCTGGGCGAAAGCCAGCGCGCGAAGGCCTGCGAATCGGCCAGCGTGGCCGAAAGGCCGACCCGTTGCAGCCCCGGAGACAGGCGCTGCAACCGCGCCAGCGCCAAGGCCAACAGATCACCGCGCTTGGTTGGGGCAAAGGCGTGAATCTCGTCAATCACCACCCGCCTCAGTCCGGAAAACAGCGTCTCCGCCTCTGGATAGGACAGCAGCAGCGAGAGCGATTCGGGCGTGGTCAGCAGAATCTGCGGCGGCCGGGCGCGCTGGCGCGCCTTGCGTTCTGACGGGGTATCGCCGCTGCGCACCTCGATCCGCAGCGGCAGATCAAGGTCGGCCACGGGGGTGAGGAGATTGCGCTGAACATCATGCGCCAGAGCCTTGAGCGGCGAGACATAGAGCGTGTGCAATCCATCCGGCAGTGGCGACCCGGCCAGACGCGAAGGACAGAAATCGGCGAGGGTCGGCAGGAACCCGCCCAGCGTCTTCCCCGCCCCGGTATCGGCCACCAGCAGCGCATGGTCGCCATCTTGCGCTACCGCCAGCATTTCCGCCTGGTGGCGACGCAGCCGCCAGCCGCGCGCGGCAAACCACGCATCGAGTTCGGGGGGAAGCAGCCGCTCTGCCATCGCCGCCTTCTTGGCACGGTTTCCGATCCCGCGCACGTTTCGGTCTTCCCAGCCGCCCGCGACGGTGCCAAGACCGCCCTGATGCAGAGCCTGAACCTGCCCGAACTGACCGCGATCGGCCTTGCTCTGGCGCTGGGCCTGCTGATCGGGGTGCAGCGCGGCTGGGCCACGCGGGATGAAAAGCCCGGCAGCCGCTTTGCCGGAATCCGCACCCATGCGCTGTTCGGGCTGGCGGGTGGGATTGCCGGGGCGCTTCAGGGCCGCGCGGCCGTGTTTTCGGCGGTTCTGCTTGGCGCCAGCGCGGCGCTGGTGGTAATGGGATATTGGCGCAGCACCCGTGGGCAGGCGTCAATCAGCGGCACCGCGACGCTGACCGGGCTGATCACCCTGGCCTGCGGCTTTCTGGCCGGCAGCGGTGACTATGCCCTGGCCAGCGCGCTGACCGGAACCACCGTGGTCGTGCTGTCGCAGCGCAGCCGTTGGCACCACTGGCTGGCCCATATCGACGAGCGAGAGATGCTGGCGATCGCGCGGTTTGCGCTGATCGCGCTGGTGATCCTGCCGCTGCTGCCCAATAGCCCGATCGGCCCCTATGGCGCCTGGCGGCCGCGCCAGCTGTGGCTGGTGGTGGTGCTGGTATCGGGCTTTTCCTTTGCGGGTTACGCGGCGGTCAAACTGCTCGGCCCGGCCCGCGGCGTACTGGCAACGGCGGCGGCGGGATCGATGGTATCCTCAACCGCGGTAACGGCATCGCTGGCCGGGAAGCTGCGCGACGGGTCGGGCGATCCGATGCTGCTCAACGCCGGCGTGGCGCTGGCCAGCGCGACGATGTTCCTGCGGGTCATGCTGCTTACCGCCGCGCTGGCACGGTTTGCCCTGCCCGGCTTCGCCACTGTCGCGGCGCCAGGGATGATGGTGAGCCTTGCCGCCTGCTGGCTGATCCTGCGAAAGGCGGCGCCCGCCGGGACCAGCACTGATTCCGCCGTGAGCCTGCGCAACCCCTTCGACCTTCCGCCCGCGCTGTTGCTGGCCGGGCTGACCATGGCCCTGACCCTTGCGGCACGCTGGGTGCTGGACGTTTACGGCGATGCCGGGCTGGCGCTGGTGCTGGCGATATCGGGCACGGTCGATGTCGATTCGGCGATCATCACCATGGGCAACCTGCCCCCCGGCACGCTGACCGCGCGGACCGCCGCGTTGGTGCTGGCGGTGCCGGTCGTGCTCAACACCCTGTTCAAGACCGCGACGCTGATCGGCCTGGCCGGATGGCGCAAGGCCTGGCCGGGGGCCAGCGCGATGCTGGCCAGCTTGGTGGCGCTGGGCGGCGGAGTGCTTGTGGTTTTCTAATGCCCCGCCTGCGGACCGCGCTCCAGCCCGCTGGCGGCGAGCTGGGCATCGATCTGCGCCATCAGCCGGTCCAGCCCCGCCTCGCTCTCGCTTTCAGCGCGGGCGACCAACACGTCCTGGGTGTTGGAGGCGCGCAGCAGCCACCAGCCGTCTTCGGTTGAAACCCTGACGCCATCGGTGGCATCGACATCGGCCCCGGCGGCGGAAAGCCGCTCTTTCACTTCGTCCACCACCGCAAACTTGCGGCTTTCATCGACCTGAAAGCGCAGTTCTGGCGTATTGACCAGCTCGGGCATTTCGCCGCGCAGCTGGGTCACCGATTTGCCGAGCCGGGCAGAGGCTGCAATCAGCCGAATCGCGGCATAGAGCGCATCGTCATAGCCATAGTACTGGTGCGCGAAGAACACATGGCCGCTCATCTCCCCAGCCAGCGGCGCGCCAATCTCCTTCATTTTGGATTTAATCAGGCTGTGTCCGGTTTTCCACATAGTCGGCCGTCCACCCAGCGCAGAGACCTTCTCGAATAGAGCCCGGGATGCCTTCACATCCGCGATAATCGCGGAGCCAGGTTCCATCTTCAGGAGGTCTTCGGCGTAGATCATGAGCAGCTGGTCGCCCCAGATCACCCGCCCCGTGCCGTCGATCGCGCCGATCCGGTCACCGTCGCCATCGAAAGCCACGCCGAAATCGAGCTTCTTGGCCGCGACCAGTGCCTTCAGATCGGCCAGATTCTTCTCCTCAGTGGGATCCGGATGATGGTTCGGGAACGTCCCATCCACTTGGGTGAAGAGCAGATGGTGTTCGCCAGGAAGATTTTGCGTGAGCAGTTCGAGCGCGGGGCCGGCGGCCCCGTTGCCCGCGTCCCAGCCGATCCGCAGCTTGCCGAGGGCATCCCGGTCGATCCCGGCCAGCCCCTCGAGCATTCGCGCGATATAGGCATCCATGACCGCGCGGCTCTCGCTGGTGCCGGTGCCTTCGGCCCAGTCCCCGGCGGCAGCCATCACGCCGAGCTTCTGGATATCCTCGCCGAAAAACGGCCGACCAAGAAATACCATCTTGAAGCCATTGTAATTGGCGGGATTGTGGCTGCCAGTTATCTGAATGCCGCCCTGCACATCTTCGGCTGACGCCTCGGCATAATAGAGCATCGGGGTCGGCCCCAGGCCGATCCGCACCGCATCCAGCCCGGCATCGTTGATCCCCCTGACCAGCGCCTCTTCCAGCATCGGCGAGGACGTACGCCCGTCATAGCCGACCGCGACCCGGCTGCCCCCGGCGCGGCCGAGCAGGGTCGCAAAGCCGCGGCCGATGGCATAGGCATCCGCCTCGCCCAGGGTTTCGCCGATGATCCCGCGAATATCGTATTCGCGCAGCACGGTGGAATGGAACTGATGGCTCATGCTTGCTCCGTTTCGGCCCGCGCGAGGCGCGCGAGCAGGACTTCCTTGGCCTTGTTGGCGCGGTGAACCGCTTCATTACTGCCGCCATGATCGGGATGGACCCGCATCAGCAGGCGGCGGTGCGCCTCCGCTATCTCATCGCGGGTTGCATTCCGGTTTACGCCCAGCAGGTTACGGGCCTGCACCTCATCCTGCGAACGTTCGGACAGGGCCCACAATTGCCACGGCCATTTGCCGGTGGCCACGCGCAGACCCACGCAGATGACGATCGCGAAGAACAGCACGCGGCCCATGCCGCCGCCCTATCAGGCCGAAGCGGCCAGCGCCAGTTCCGGCGCGCGGCCCGTCGGCATCGGCAGGGCCAGCGACGCAACCAGTGCGCGCAGCTCCTGCCGGGCGACCAGATGGCTGGTGCCCAGTTCGCCCAGATGCCCCTTGTCGAGCAGGGTCAGGCCCGAGGGGAACAGCTCGCGGTAGATCACACGCTCTGACAAACCGCTGGCGACCCGGAACCCGACCCGCTTGCTCAGTTCGGTGAGCGCCTGATCGAGCCGCTTCATATTGCGCGCCTCGGTATGCTGGGTGCGGTTGCGGACCACCACCCAATCCATTTCGCGGCGCTGATCCTTGATCGTCGCCATGGCCCGCTTCTTTCGCGCTTCCCAGATCAGTTCGGCATAGAACGACAGCCGCCGAACCTTGAAACTTTCGGCATCGACCTGTCCGATCAGGTCGAAATCGACGAAACTGTCATTGAGCGGCGTGACCAGGGTATCGGCCGCGGTGGCGACGTGGCGGGCAAAGGGATCGTCACGCCCCGGCGTGTCGAAGATCAGGAAATCGGCACCTTCGGACAGCTCGGCGATCTGCGTCTCAAGCTCATCCACGGTCGATCCGGTGAACACGGCGAAGCTGGCATTGGGCAGGGTGATCCCGCGCCGCCGCTCTGTCTCGGCCCGGTTTTCAAGGTAGCGGTGCAGGGTGCGCTGGCGCGGATCGAGATCGAGCGCAGCCACCCGCGCGCCCTGATAGGCCAGGGCAATCGCGACATGGACCGCGGTGGTCGATTTGCCGGTGCCGCCCTTTTCGTTGGCGAAGACAATGCGATGGGGGCCGGAATGGGAGGACACTGTACCTGTTTCACCTGCTCAAGAATGGTTGCCGCCCGCTGCACCGCAGCCTAAGGGCAGGCGGTCTTTCGCCGCGGCTGCGGCTTTACCGGAGGGGATTTGCCCGTGCAAACGGTCCGGCAGCTTGATCCACTGCGCAGTGCAATTGCCGAGTTGAAGCGCGATGGCACGGTGGCGCTGGTCCCGACCATGGGCGCGCTTCACGAAGGGCACCTGACCCTGGTTCGAGAGGCGAAACAGCGCGCCGCCCATGTGGTTGCCTCGATCTTCGTCAACCCCCGGCAATTCGGCCCGAACGAGGATCTGGCCAAGTATCCGCGCCAGCTGCTGGCCGATCAGGCCAAGCTTGAGGCCGAAGGCGTAAGCCTGCTGTGGGCGCCCGATGTCGAGGCGATGTATCCGGCGGGCTATGCCACCAACATCTCGGTCAGCGGGGTCAGCGACGGGCTGTGCGGGGAAAGCCGGCCCGGCCATTTTGACGGGGTGGCGACAGTGGTCTGCAAACTGTTCAACCAGGTTCGGCCCGATCTGGCGCTGTTCGGCGAAAAGGACTGGCAACAGCTGGCGGTGATCCGGCGCATGGCCCGCGATCTTGATCTGACCCTGCCCCATGTCGATGCGATCCTGGGCGTCCCGACCGTGCGCGAGGCCGATGGCCTGGCGATGTCCTCGCGCAACGCCTACCTCTCCGCGACCGACCGCGCCAATGCCGCCGCCTTGCCGCGGGCGATGCAGGCGGCGGTGGCGGCGATCCGGGGCGGCAGCACAATTGCCGATGCCATGACCACACTGAAGGCCGCGCTACTGGCGGCCGGCTTTACCAGCATCGACTATGCCGAGGTCCGCGATGCCGACAGTCTGGAGCAAATCACCACCCCCGGTGATAACCCGGCCCGGCTGTTCGTGGCCGCGCGGATCGGCGGAACCCGGCTGATCGACAATATTGCCACCTGACGGGAGTCTGTCGCGTCCATGCAATTTTGCGTGGGTGATAGGTGTATGTCCCTGCCCCAGGCTGCGCGCGATCATCCGTGCGCGCCGGGGGCAGGGCGGGCTTGCTTCGGCAGGTCCGCCCAACTAACCTGCGCTCTATGGAAGAGGATCTGCAGGCTCGCCGTATCGAAACGGTCCGCCGCCACATGGCGCTGGAAATCACCCACGAATGGGATGCGGTAATCGCAACGTTCGAACATCCCCGCTATGAACTGTACGGCCCCGGCGTCGTTTTCGACGGTGAGGAAGAGGTTCGCCGCTATTTCGAGCTGTCGCGCATTCCCTTCCCCGATCAGGGCAACGAGGTGATCGCGATCGCAGCCGACCCCGAAACCGATACGGTGCTGGTGGAATTCTGGCTGACCGGAACGCACCTTGGCCCGCTGAACGTCGGCGGTCGGACGATCGAGCCGACCGGGCGCGCCTTTCGCCTGCGCATGGCCGCGGCATTCGAATTCGCCAAGGGCAACGACAAGATCGTCTGCGAGCGGCCATTCTTCGATCAGGCCGCGGTGCTGAAGGCGCTCGACCTTTCCTGACCCAGCCGGTCAGCTAGACCAGCGCGCATCGGTCGGATGCTCCGACAGATGCCGCTTTACGCTGCGGCCTTTCTCACTGACATTGGCCCAGACCATGACCGCCGCGGCCATGGCAAAAGCAAGGAAGACATAACGCATGGCTTACTCCATCGCTTGTGTCCCTGGTCGATCAGCAGAATCGTCCGGCGATGTGAACGGCGGGTTTGCGCAGGTGGTAAGCCGATCTTAACCCTGTTCCAGCAGGTCAGCCCAGTCTGGATGGCGCTTGAACAGTGCCGCGACATAGGAACATTCGGGCACGATCCTGAACCCTTCCGCGCGGGCATCGGCCACCATGGCTTCAACCAGCCGAGCCGCCACCCCGCGCCCGCCAATCGCGGAGGGAACCAGCGTATGATCGGCAACCCGGGCCGTGCCTCTCAGCTTCCAGGTCAATCGCCCGATTGCCTGATGGCCGGAAAGCTGGGCGTGATATTCGCCGCTGCTACCGCCGCCGTGGCGGGTAATGGTCACCTCATCCAAATCATCGCTCCCGCTTGACGCTGCCTGCGCCGCACACCATGCACCGCGCCATGCAGTTCCTCTCCGACAACGCCGCTTCTGTCCATCCCCGGGTGTGGGACGCCATGCGCGCCGCCGATGCGCCGCAGCCACCCTATGATAGCGATGCCTTGAGCCAGCGGCTGGACGCAGCCTTCAGCGATCTGTTCGGGCGGCCCTGCGCGGTGTTGTGGGTGGCAACCGGGACGGCGGCCAATTGCCTGGCTCTGGCAACGCTGGTGCCGCCGCACAGCGGGGTGATCTGCCACCGCGAGGCGCATATCGAAACCGACGAGGGCGGCGCACCGGGGTTCTACACCCATGGCGCCAAGCTGATCCTGATCGATGGCGACGGTGCGAAGATCGACACCGCCGGGATCGACGCTGCAATCGGCGCGATCCGCAAAGATGTCCATCAGGTCCAGCCGCAGGCCGTTTCAGTGACCCAGGCGAGCGAATACGGACGCTGTTACCGCCCCGACGAAATGGCCGCGGTGGCCGAAACCGCACGGCGGCACGGGCTGAAACTACACGTCGATGGCGCGCGCTTTGCCAATGCCGTGGCCCATCTGGGCTGCGATCCGTGGCTGGCCTGTCAGGGAGCTACGGTGCTGAGTTTCGGCTGCGTCAAGAACGGCGGGATGAGCGCAGAGGCGCTGGTCTTTTTCGACGAGGGTCTGGCCGATCTCGCGCGGGTGCGCCGCAAGCGGGCCGGGCATCTGCAATCGAAGGGCCGGTTCCTGGCCGCGCAGATCCTGGCCATGGTCGAAGACGGCCTGTGGCTTGAGAACGCCCGCGCCGCCAATGCCGCGGCCCAGGAATTGGCCGGTGCGGCAAGCGAACGGCTGCTCCACCCGGTTGAAGCGAACGAGGTGTTCCTGCGCCTTTCCCCGAACGAGCGCGAGGCGCTACGCAAGCAGGGCTTCTCGTTCTATGACTGGGGTGACGATGCGGCGCGGCTGGTAACGGCGTGGAACAGCGATCCGACCGCAGTCGGTGCGCTGGCCAGGGCGATCGCCACGCTGTGAACGCCCCTGCCACCCAAAGCCAGACCCGCGCATTCGGGTCCTTCGTTCTTGTCACGTTGATCTGGGGATCGACCTGGCTAGTGATCAAGGATCAGGTCAGCGCGGTTCCGGCGGCATGGTCCGTTGTCTGGCGGTTCATCCTGGCTTCGGCGGCAATCATGGCGCTGGCAGGCTTTCGTGGAATTCGCCTGCGCCTGGAACGCCGCGAACACCTGCTTGCCGCCGCGATCGGCCTCTTCCAGTTCTGCGTGAATTTCCAGCTGATCTATCAGGCCGAACGCTATCTGACCTCCGGTCTGGTCGCCGTGATGTTCGGGCTGATGATCCTGCCCAATGCGCTGCTGGCGCGGGCCGTGCTGGGTACGCCGGTTGGGGGCCGGTTCCTGGCCGGTTCCGGTATCGCGCTGTGCGGAATCGCGCTCCTGCTGCTGCACGAGTATCGGATCGCCGCGCTCGACCACGGAGTTGTGATCGGCGGAGCGCTGGTCGCTCTGGCGATTCTGTCGGTTGCGGTCGGCAATCTTCTGCAGGCGACATCGACCGCGCGAAGCATTCCGGTACTTGGCCTGATGGCCTGGAGCATGGTCTGGGGCACGGGTTTCAATTTCGCCTTCGCGGCCGCATTCGTCGGTGCGCCACAGTTCGATCCGCGCCCCGCCTATCTCGGTGGGATCGGCTATCTCGCGCTGATCGGATCGGTCCTGACCTTTCCGCTCTATTCTCAGCTGATCCGCGAATGGGGACCGGGGAAGGCCGCCTACAATGCGGTTGCCGTGCCCGTTGTCGCCATGGTTCTTTCAACCCTGTTCGAAGGCTATCGCTGGAGCTTTCTGGCGGAAGCGGGCGGACTGCTCGCCATAGTGGGCCTACTGATCGCGCTATCGGGCCGCAAATAGCGCCGCCAGCCCCTCACGATAACTCGGATAACGCGGCTTCCAGCCCAGTTCACGCCGGGCCTTGCGGTTCGAAACCCGGCGGTTTTCGGCATAGAAGGCGCGGGCCTGGGGTGAGAGGCCTGCCTGATCGAGGCTGAGAAGCGGCGGCGGTTCAAGCCGGAGCAGACGGCAAGCCTCTTCGATCACTGCGTTCTGGCTGCATGGCAGATCATCCGCGACATTATAGGCCCCGCCCGGCACAGCCAGCGCGAGAACCGCAGCCGAAACGATATCGTCCACGTGAACCCGGCTGAATACCTGATCGGGCAAGTCGATCCGGTGCGCCGTGCCGCTTTCCACCCGTTCCAGCGCGGAGCGGCCGGGGCCGTAGATACCCGGCAGCCGCAGCACCCGCGCGCCGCGTTCCAGCCAGGCGGCGTCGGCCTCTGCCCGCGCGGTTCGGCGCCCGGTTCCGGTGGGGGCGCTTTCATCGACCCAGGCTCCGCCGCAATCGCCATAGACCCCGGTGGATGAAAGGTAGATCAGCCCCTTGCCGCCCAGATCGGCGCCATAGCTGGCCAGCACCGGATCAATGCCCTCCCCGCCCGGCGGAACCGAAGACAGCACCTGATCGGCATCGGCCAGCGCCAGTCTGACCGCCCCCGAATCGTCAAAGGCAAGGGTCCCGTTTCGCCCGGTGGAGATCACTTCCCACCCAACCGCTTCCAGCGCGGTGGCGATCCGGCTGGCGGTATAGCCAAGGCCAAAGATGAAAATCCGTCGCATCGCCCGATTCCATAGGCCGGGGTGCTGGCAATCGGAAGCGGTATGGCTAGGCCGTAAACTCATAGATGCCACCATCGAGGTTTGAGTCAAAATGGCTCAGTGCCAGGAAAAAAGGCGCAGGAATATGTCGATATTTCCAGCCTTTTCGACGCAGCAATGGGCCATTTTGAACAAATCCCTGCGGGACGTCCAAATGGCTTCCGTCTCGGCCAAAGCCGCCCTTGGAAAGGCAACCAGCCTTCCCGGCGGGCAGCTTTGCCCGATATGTTCGCCATTTGGACGCCTCGATGGTGGCATCTATGAGTTTACGGCCTAGATAGAGGGCATGGATATGCAAGCCACCCCCGAAGCCGCCCCGCCCGTGATCCGCCGCGAAGCCTATCGCCCGCCCGAATGGCTGGTGCCGGAAACCCGGCTGCACTTTGAACTGGGGCTTGAACAGACGAGGGTCCGCGCCGACCTTACCGTTCGCCGCAATCCCGCCGCACCCGGCGATGCGCCGTTGCGGCTCAAGGGTGACGGGCTGACTGCACTCGGCGTGTGGATCGACGGGGTGCTGACCAACGACTGGGCGATGGACGGCGACGACCTGATCGTCCCGCTGTCCGGTACAGAGCATGAAGTGGGGATCGAAACCCAAATCGCTCCGGCCGCCAACACCCAGCTGATGGGGCTCTACGCCTCGAACGGGATGCTTTGCACGCAGTGCGAGGCCGAAGGGTTCCGCCGGATCACCTTCTTCCCCGACCGGCCCGACGTGCTGTCCACCTACCGCGTCCGGATGGAGGGCAGCAAAGAGGCGTTTCCGGTGCTGCTATCCAACGGCAACTGCACCGACAGCGGCGATCTGCCCGATGGCCGGCACTTTGCCGATTGGCACGATCCCTGGCCCAAGCCGAGCTACCTGTTTGCGCTCGTCGCGGGCGATCTGGTTGCCAACCACAGCAGCTTCACGACCATGAGCGGCCGCAAGGTCGATCTCAACATCTGGGTCCGCGAAGGCGATCAGGACCGCACCCACCACGCGATGCAGGCACTGAAGGATTCGATGAAGTGGGACGAAGAAGTGTTCGGCCGCGAATACGATCTTGACCTGTTCAACATCGTCGCGGTCAGCGATTTCAACATGGGGGCGATGGAGAACAAGGGCCTCAACGTCTTCAATACCCGCTATATCCTGGCCGATCCTGACGTCGCGACCGACATGGACTATGACGGGATCGAAGGCGTGGTCGCCCACGAATACTTCCACAATTGGTCGGGCAACCGGGTGACCTGCCGCGACTGGTTCCAGCTGAGCCTGAAGGAAGGCTTCACCGTGCTGCGCGACCAGCTGTTCAGCCAGGACATGGGCAGCGAAGCGGTCAAACGGATCGAGGATGTGCGGGTGCTGCGCAGTGCCCAGTTCCCCGAGGATTCGGGGCCGTTGGCACATCCGATCCGGCCAGATTCCTATCAGGAAATCAGTAACTTCTACACCGCCACGGTCTATAACAAGGGGGCCGAGGTGATCCGCATGATGCGCACGCTGGTCGGGCCTGAGCGGTTCCGCGCCGGCACGGACCTCTATTTCGAGCGCCACGACGGCGAGGCCGCGACCTGCGAGGACTTCGTGCGCGCGATCGAGGATGGCGCGGAAATCGACCTCACCCAGTTCCGGCTGTGGTATTCGCAGGCGGGGACGCCCAAGGTCACCGCGCGACTTTCCCATCACGACGATGTTGCCACCCTGACCCTGAAGCAGGAGGTGCCCGCCACCCCCGGTCAACCGGACAAGCAGCCGATGGTGATCCCGCTGAAGCTGGCGCTGTTCGATCCCGCCAGCGGCAGCCACACGGGTGAGAGGCTGGTCGTGCTGGACCGGGCCGAGATGGAATTCGCCTTCCCCGGCTTTGCCGCGCGCCCGGTGCTTTCGATCAACCGCGGCTTTTCCGCCCCGGTAGCGATCGATGCCGACACCAGTCGCGAAGACCTGATGTTCCTTGCCGCCCACGATGACGATCCCTTCGGCCGGTACGAAGCCTTGCAGCAGCTGGCGGTCCAGCACCTGCTGGCGGTAACCGGCGGCAATGCCGATCCGGCCGGAGCCGAAGCGATTGCCGATGCGCTGCGTGCGGTCATCGCTGATCCGGCGCTGGATGATCTGATGCGTGGCGAGCTGATGGCGCTGCCGGGCGAGGCCTATCTGGCCGAGCAGTTCGCCCAGGCCGATCCGGGCGCGATCCGCATTGCACGCGAAGGGCTGAAGGCGGCGCTGGGCGAGGCTCTGCACGCCGATCTGACCGCGCTCCACACCCGCGTCAGCGCCGTGCCCTACAGCCTTTCGGCCGAGGCGCGCGGGGCCCGCAAGGTCAAGACCCAGGCGCTGGTCCTGCTCGCCGCCGGGGTGCCCGAGCTGGCCGCGCAGCTCGCCGCCGCGCAGTTCGACGCGGCTGACAACATGACCGACCGGCAAGGCGCGCTGATGGTGCTGTGCGGGCTGGAAACCCCGCTCCGCACCGAAAAGCTGGCGCAGTTCCACGCCCGCTATGCCGGCAATGCGCTGGTGATCGACAAGTGGTTCTCGCTCCAGGCCGGCTCGCTCCATCCGGCGGTGCTGGATCATGTCCGCGTCCTGGCGGAACATCCCGATTTCACCATGCACAACCCCAACCGGGTCCGTGCGCTCTATATGGCGGCGGCGGTCAATCCGGGCGCGTTCCACGCAGCTTCGGGCGAAGGCTACCGGATGATCGCCGATCTGATCCTGGCGCTCGATCCGATCAATGCGCAGACCGCCGCGCGGTTCGTCGCGCCGCTGGGCCGCTGGCGGCGGATCGAGCCGGGCCGGGCGGCGCTGATGCGATCCGAGCTGGAACGGATCGTCGCCGCACCGGGCCTTTCGAAAGACACCTTTGAACAGGTGAGCAAAAGCCTTGGCTGATCCCGGCCTTCGCCAGGATGACGGGGTCGAGGTCAACACCGCCGCCGTCCTGTCTGGCATTCCGCACGGCTTTCTGGGCCGACGCGGCGGGGTTTCGGGCGGCGTTGTGGCGGGCCTCGACACCGGATTGCGGGGCATGGACCCGGATGACCCGGCGCTGGAAGCAATCCGCGAAAACCGCCGCCGCGCGGCCGAAGCGGTGCTGCCGGGCGCGCGGCTGGTCGGGGTCTATCAGGTCCACGGCGCCGACTGCGTGGTGGCGGGCGACTGGACCGAGGCCGAGCGTCCCCATGCCGATGCCCTGGTGACCGACCGGGGCGGCGTGCTGCTGGGCATCCTGACCGCCGACTGCGCCCCGGTGCTGTTCGCCGACCGGGAAGCCGGGGTAATCGGCGCGGCCCATGCCGGCTGGAAGGGCGCCGTGGCCGGGGTAACCGATTCCACCATTTCCGCGATGGAGAAGCTGGGCGCACGGCGCGACCGGATCGTCGCCGCGATCGGCCCGTGCATCGCCCAGGCCAGCTATGAGGTCGATACGGGTTTTCGCGACAAGGTGCTGGCCGATGCGCCCGGCAACGCACAGTTCTTCGCCGCCGGGCAGCCGGGCCATTTCCAGTTCGACCTTGAAGGCTATGTCGCGATTCGCCTGGAACGCGCCGGAATCGGACGGATCGAACCGCTCTCTCTCGATACCTATGGCGATGAGGCCCGGTTCTATTCCTTTCGCCGCGCCACCCATCGCCGCGAACCCGACTATGGCCGCCAGATTTCGCTTATCGGATTGCCCTGAGAGTCGGTTTCGCTTTCATCAACACCGCTGCGAAAATTCGCAGTTGGCAGGCGCGGGGTGAGCGTCTATCAGGCGCCCCAAACCGTGCCTTTGGCTTGCGACTTGCAGGCTGGGCGCGGTTCGCATAGGGGCTTCCTGAAGTCAGGATTTGAGGGGGTCGTTCCTGGCGCGTGCATTAGCACCCGTCAGATCGGCCAGAACAACAGGATCGGTTCGACCATGGCACATGATGCTAGCATCGACACTCCGGCCGTCAGTGACGGTGAGGGTGTTCGGCGGCGCGATTTCATCAACATTGCAGCGGTTTCCGCGGCCGGCGCAGGCGCCGTCGCGGTCGTCTATCCGCTGATCAGCCAGATGTCGGCCTCGGCCGACGTGCTGGCCGAAAGCTCCACCGAAGTCGATATTTCGGCGGTTGAGCCCGGCCAGGCGATCAAGGCGATCTTCCGTAAACAGCCGGTGTTCCTGCGCAATCTGAAGCCTGAGGAAATCCAGGCAGCCAACAAGGTTGATGCGGCCAGCCTGCGCGATCCGCAGACGCTGAAGGAACGCACCAAGGAAGGCCACGAAAACCTGCTGATCACCATGGGCGTCTGCACTCACCTGGGCTGCATCCCGCTCGGGCCGTTTGACGGCAATACTGTGCTGGGTGAATTCGGCGGCTATTTCTGCCCCTGTCACGGTTCGCACTATGATACCGCCGGCCGCATCCGCAAGGGCCCGGCCCCGAAGAACCTGCAGGTTCCCGAATACGAAATCGACGGCACCGTCGTTAAGATCGGCTGAGGTAGATCGACATGAGCTTTCCCTGGGCAAAGGAATATACGCCGAGCCACCCCTTCATGGTGTGGATGGACGAAAAGCTGCCGGTTCCGCGGCTGGTCTACAACGCGGTTGGCGGCGGCTATGAAGTCCCGCGCAACCTGAACTATTTCTGGAACTTCGGGTTCCTGGCCGGTTTTGCGCTGGTGATCCAGATCGTTACCGGCGTGGTTCTGGCGATGCATTACGGCGGCGATGCCTCGGTCGCCTTCAATTCGACCGAACACATCATGCGCGACGTGAACTGGGGCTGGATGCTGCGTTATGGTCACGCCAACGGGGCTTCGGCCTTCTTCGTGATCGTTTACCTGCACATCTTCCGCGGCTTCTATTACGGGTCGTACAAGGCCCCGCGCGAGATGATCTGGCTGCTGGGCGTGGTGATCTTCCTGCTGATGATGGCCACCGCCTTCATGGGCTATGTTCTGCCCTGGGGCCAGATGTCCTACTGGGGCGCACAGGTCATCACCGGGCTGTTCTCGGCGATCCCGCTGGTCGGCGATCCGCTGCGCGAATGGCTGCTGGGCGGCTTTGCCCCGGGTAACGCCACCCTGAACCGCTTCTTCTCGCTGCACTTCCTGTTGCCCTTCGTGATCTTGGGCGTGGTGATCCTGCACATCTGGTCGCTGCACATCCCGGGTTCGTCTAACCCGACCGGGGTTGAGGTGAAGAGTGAGAGCGATACCGTGCCGTTCTATCCCTATTACGTGGGTAAGGATGGCTGGACGATCG
Organism: Pseudomonadota bacterium; assembly: GCA_029550345.1. Classification (GTDB taxonomy): domain Bacteria; phylum Pseudomonadota; class Alphaproteobacteria; order Sphingomonadales; family Sphingomonadaceae; genus Novosphingobium. The sequence continues at coordinate 4,987 of JAKPHK010000040.1, read as the reverse complement.
GCCTGTTCCTGATCATCTACAGCGCTTACGTGTTCTTCATGCCCAACGCGCTGGGCCACCCGGACAACTACATTCCGGCCAACCCGATGCAGACCCCCGCACACATCGTGCCCGAATGGTACTTCTGGCCGTTCTACGCGATCCTGCGCGCCTTCACGGTCGATTTCCTGATCGTACCAGCCAAGCTGATGGGTGTGCTGGCGATGTTCAGCGCGATCCTGGTGTGGTTCTTCCTGCCCTGGCTCGATCGTTCGCCGGTCCGCTCGGGCAACTACCGCCCGCTCTATCGTAAGTTCTTCTGGTTCGGTCTGATCCCGACCATGGCCGTGCTGTTCTACTGCGGCGGCGCCCCGGCTGAGGAACCCTATGTGATGCTGAGCCAGCTGGCTTCGCTTTACTACTTCGCCCACTTCCTGATCATCGTCCCGATCGTTTCCTCGATCGAACGCCCCGATCCGCTGCCCTATTCGATCACCGAAGCCGTCCTTGGCTCGGACGATAAGGCCGCGCTGGGCGGCCAGGGCTGAATCCAAGAGAGGGACTAGAGACCACCATGATCCGCATCATCTCTCTCGCCGTCGGGGCCTTCTTCAGTCTGGCCCTGCTGTTCGCCTTCGGTACGGGCGCGTACAACTACGTGACCGAACCGCCGGCCAAGACCGCCGAAAAGGTCTATGGCAAGCACCCCAAGCATCTGGACCTGGCCAGCAACGGCATCTTCGGCAAGTTCGACGAAGCCCAGCTGCAGCGCGGTTTCGCGGTCTATCAGAACGTCTGCGCCTCGTGCCACTCGATCAGCCGCGTCGCTTACCGCGATCTCGGCAAGCTCGGCTATAACGAGGCCGAAGTGAAGGCGATCGCGGCCAAGGCGACGATCACCGCCAAGGATCCGCTGACCGGTGAAATGAAGGATCGTCCGGGCCTTCCGGCCGACAAGTTCCCGCCGGTGGTCTATGCCGGCAAGGGCACCCCGCCCGACCTGTCGCTGATCACCAAGGCACGGCATGGCGGCGCGGCCTATGTCTATTCGCTGCTGACCGGTTATGAAAACCAGCCGGCCGAAGTGGTGAAGCACTTCCCAGATGCGAAGACGCCGGACGGGATGTTCTACAACCCCTATTTCGCGAGCCTCAACCTTGCCATGCCGCCGCCGATCAGCAGCGACGGCCAGGTGACCTATTCGGACGGCACCGTTGCGACCAAGGACCAGATGGCCCAGGACGTCGCCGCATTCCTGGTCTGGACTGCCGAGCCCGAGCTTGAGCAGCGCCACCAGACCGGCCTGTGGTGGATTGGCTTCCTGATCTTCGCCACCACCCTGGCCTATATGTCCTACCGCAACATCTGGGCGGAGAAGAAGGGCCACTGATCCCTTCGATCCCGACCGGGCAAAACAAAAGGCCCCGGCACTCAATCCGAGTGCCGGGGCCTTTCGCTTTCAGAGCCGCAGGATCAGTCGTTCGACGCGATCAGGCTGCGATAGATGAAGCCGCCAAGCGCCCCGCCGATCAACGGCGCGATCCAGAACAGCCACAGCTGGCCAAGTGCGATCCCGCCTTCCACCAGTGCCGGACCGGTGCTGCGCGCCGGATTGACCGAGGTGTTGGTGATCGGGATGGAGATCAGGTGGATCAGCGTCAGGCCAAGGCCGATCGCGATCGGGGCAAAGCCTGCAGGCGCCTTGCCATGGGTCGATCCCATGATGATGATCAGGAAGAACGCGGTCAGCACCACTTCGGCGATAAAGCCCGCCGCCTCGCTATACTTGCCCGGCGAATGCTCACCATAGCCATTGGTGGCAAGGCCGTTGGTCGCCAGATCCCAGCCCGGCTTGCCGCTGGCGATCCAGTAGAGCAGGAACGCCGCAATGATCGCGCCGACCACCTGGGCCACGATATAGGGCAGCACGTCCTTCGCAGCAAAGCGCCCGCCGCTCCAAAGCCCGACCGTCACCGCCGGATTGAAATGCCCACCGGACACATGGCCCACGGCATAGGCCATGGTCAGCACGGTCAACCCGAAAGCCAGGCTGACCCCGGCAAAGCCGATCCCCAGTTCCGGATAGGCCGCGGCGAAAACGGCGCTACCGCAGCCGCCTAACACCAGCCAGAAGGTGCCGAACAGTTCGGCCACAAGTTTTCTCGTATCAGTCATAGTCCCCTCCAATTGGCGCGCCCAAAAGCACGTGAGGGGCAGGCTGCGCCCTTTGAGCGCAGGGGTAAAGCTGGATTAACTTGCAGCCATCGTGGCGGATTGACCGCACCGCGCACTTGCCCCATAGGGCGCGGGCACGCCGAGTGACATTGCTGGCACGCCGATGTGGCATTGCGGGTATAGCTTAGTGGTAAAGCTCCAGCCTTCCAAGCTGGCTATGCGGGTTCGATTCCCGCTACCCGCTCCACTCCCCTGTCCGTTGACGTCCGTATTCGTCTGGACAAAGCCCTAAAAACAGAGATATTTGCCGCATGATCGTTCGCATGCGTTCGCATGGTGCCGCATACAATCGCACTCGATTGGGGGTATCATTGGGGGGTATTTGCAAATGGTCAATTCGATACCCCCACGGCTGGGGGTATTTTGGGGCGCAAATGCTCCGGAAGGATTGGCGGCAAAATGGCGCTTACAGACGTAGCTATCCGCAACTCTAAGCCCGGCGTGAAGCCGATCAAGCTGGCAGACGGCGCGGGCATGTTCCTCTTGGTCACACCAGCCGGGGGAAAGCTTTGGCGGCTCAAGTATCGTATCGACGGACGCGAAAAGCTGCTTGCCATCGGGGCCTATCCGGCAGTTGGTTTGAGCGACGCCCGCAAACGCCGAGAGGAAGCGCGGTCGCTCATCGCCCAAGGCAAAGACCCCTCACGTGAAAAGCAGCGCGACAAGGTGCGATCCCGTATTCAGGCGGCGGATACCTTTACCGCCATTGCCAACGAGTATTGCGCCAAGCGCCGACGCGACGGTGAAAAGGGCTGGGCTCCTGGCACGGCCATTCGCAGCGAATATCTGCTGTCCCTCCTCAACAGCTCAATCGGACGCCTGCCGATTGCTGAGATAGAGCCTGCCGACGTGCTGGCGGCAATTCGCAAGATCGAAGCCAAAGGCAATCTCGAAAGCGCCCGGCGCACGCTCCAACTGGCCTCTGCGGTCTTTCGCTTTGCCGTGGCGACTGCGCGATTGCGATCAGACCCGACACGCGATTTGCGCGGGGCGCTGACTGCTCCCACAGTGACGCACTACGGCGCGATCACTGATGCCAAGCGGGTTGGCGAATTGCTGCGCGCGATCGATGGCTACGAAGGGCAAGGCCTTACCAAACTGGCGTTGCAACTCGCCCCCCACGTCTATGTCCGCCCCGGTGAACTGCGCCATGCCGAGTGGAGCGAAGTTGACCTTGAGGGGGCATTATGGACGATCCCCGCTGCGAAAATGAAAATGCGCAAGGCCCATGCTGTGCCGCTATCGCGCCAGGCCGTGGAATTGTTACGGGCGGTGCATGCCGCCAGTGGTCCAACTGGCTACGTGTTCCCTTCGATCCGCACCCGTGCCCGACCGATGAGTGAAAACACCATCAATGCAGGTCTGCGGCGGCTGGGATACGCCAGCGATGAAATGACGGCCCACGGTTTTCGCGCAATGGCTTCGACCTTACTGAATGAAAGCGGGAAGTGGCACCCGGATGCTATCGAGCGCGCTCTTGCCCACGGCGATGATGACAAGGTGCGCGCAGCCTATCACCGGGGCGCACACTGGAAAGAACGTGTCGAAATGGCCCAATGGTGGAGTGACCACTTAGACGCACTTCGCAAAGGTGCCGATGTGGTGCCGTTTCCCGACAGGGAGGCCAGTTGAGCGGCATAAGACTGCATTGAACTGCAACTAACCCTACCGCTGTTTAGGGACTGGGAGTCGACTGCGATTGGCAGAAATGCGGGGCTACCGTGGGAATGCAAACAGGTGGCGCTTGCTATCGAGGCAAACAACGTTCCATTGTCGATTGCGACGGGGATAGGCCGGCCAGCCGAAAAGCGCGCATCCCACGCGCTTCCCCTCCCTGCGATGGGAGCCGCGAGGGAGGCGGGGATGAGCAGCACAAATACAGGCTGCGAGCCGGGATTTTGCCCGGATACGTTCATTACCTTGGGTGATGCTTGCACCACTATCGCGCAAATCCATAAGACCGCGAAGCCAGCAACAATCAGGAAGTTCCTGGTCGGTGCAGCCTTTTATGGAAATCAAAGTGGATTGGAGGGCTACGCTGAGCGTTTCGAGGAGTCCTATGTTCGCCTCGATCGATCTGATGTTGGGGCCTACCGAGCGACGCCAGAGACATACAGTTCGATCCCGAGAGATTTCTGGCGCATCCAGATGGCCCTATCAGAGGATGCAAAACGCGTCTTTGCGGTGGGCAACCTCTCCCACATTACCGAGATGACCGTTAGCGAGTTGCCCTATCGGTTGCGTGATCGAGGCGCTGATAGCCTGCAAAACGAAAGGGTGTGCCTGTCTCAGTTTGCATGGGGAGTGCACTTCCCGCGCGAGCACTTGTTGGCGCTGGTTGAAGATCCCGAATGGCAGGCGTGGGGAAGTGTTGCACTGGCTTTGCGTATTCGCGGGAAGCAAGGGCACCCAAAGGTCTGGAAATGGGATGAAGTGAAAGTGGCCCTGACAATCGAGGCGGCTAGAAACCCCGAAATTCTTAAGAAGGGACCCGGCGCGATTGTGCAGTTCATGAACGACGAATTCCGCCACAGGCATCACGAACAAATTCCCGAACGGAAGGAGGTTGACGCCTACGTGAAATATTTCGCGGCGCTGTGGGCCGCTCCAGAGGAAGGCGCACCGACAGACTGACCAAACTGTCGGTAACTGAGCCTATCATTCACCCGCGCGAGTGGCTCCAACTCCAATGTTTTCCCCCAAGACAGCGGGCGCAAAAAAGCACGAAGCATACGCACCCATTCAAATTTGACTGAGGTGTTCCGATGCGATC